>JBGSYT010000094.1:0-37642 GCA_041750855.1 Pyrinomonadaceae bacterium
ACAGACGGAGCGGTGGCTGGAAATCTACAACCACCACCGACCGCACGATTCGCTGGGAGGCATGCCTCCCAGCGAATATCTCACCAAACACAAAACCGGAAATGTGTATTCCTAGCTGGTACTAATTGCGGGAGGTTTACAATGTGACAGTAAAAGCCGGTGTAGTTAGCAGTCAGAGAGCACCAATGGCCGTGATCGAGATGTGTCTTGGATTAACAGGAAACATGAGCGGACTACTTGGCAATCGCAAAACGCTAATTGTTGAAGGTGGAAGTGATGCACTAATTATTAATAAGCTGTCTGGAATTTTAAGAGCCGAAGGAAGGACATCGCTTTCTGATTCCATATATCTGTGGCCCGCACACGGCGCTCCGAATACACCAATGTATGCAGCTTTTGCTATTGGGCAAAAATGGCATTCCGGCGTGCTTTTGGATACTGACTCCGCGGGGCAAGAGGCCAAGAAAAAAATCACCGATCTTTATTTATCAAAGTTATCAGACGAGGACGCTAATCGGTTTCGTGTATTAATGATAGGCGAAGCTGCTGGCATTAAAGGGACAGATGTCGCAATCGAAGCTCTGTTTCCGGCCGAGTTTTACCTTGAACTGGTAAATGAAGCATACGGCATCACGATAAAAAGCGAAGATCTGCCCATAGACGGCTCTTCGATGATTACAAAAAGAATTGAGATGGTACTAAAGAATAAATATGGACATTCTGAATTAGATAAGAATAACGTGCTTATAAAATTATTAGAGCGGTTTGACAGCTGGAAAACCGCGAAAGATCTACCCAGAGGCACCGCCTCAAATTCTGAAAAATTGTTCAATACAATAAATAAAGCTTTCGACGACGTAGTAACTCCAAAGTAGGCGTCAATAAACATTAGTTTTTTGACATGCCAGTTTGAGGGTAAGAAAGTAGTATGAAATCAAGGTTTCATACCGGTAATTTTCGAGAGGTTTTTTGACACGCCGCCTTCCGACCCCAGCCATATGACAGAAAAATAAAAAACCGCCTCTAGGGGCGGTCAAAATATTTTTCGAAATCTTGTATTCCGGTTGATTATTCAGATATAATGCGCAACTAGATCCCCGACAACTCTATGCTTTTCCAGGGAATCGGGATCTCGGCCAATCAATCGGTCGGCCGTTTTCGTAAAAAGGACAGAAGGGACGAACAGAAATAGTTCAATGGTGTGAATGTAACTGGCCGTCCCTCCTGGGTCAACCCACAGAGTGTGTGAGTTATTTGCAGCAAAGCTGCGTGTATGTGTTTGTGCCACATACAGTCGCACATGTACAACAGTGTTTAACATGTGCAACAGCAATAGCTTACCAAGTTTCTCTCCAAGTTGTCAATCCTTTTTTCTTAGCCTTGGTCGTTTCCAAAAGGATATCGTACGATGCTTAACCAAAGAAAAAAGTTTATCGCTAAACTCGAAGACTTCTTGAACAACACCCCAGAGTATCTATTAAGCCTTACAAATGTAGGATTCTATAATTTTCCGCCCGGCAAACGCAACATAAAAGTTACGTTTGTTCATTTGCAAGCTGAATGCTTAATCGAGTTCCGAGAAACTAACACTGGATTCAATGTTCTTATTGATGACGAATACGCGAACAAACTAGATCATTTTGGCTATAGCGGATGGAGATACGAATGCTTGATGGCTTTGTTTTTCTTTCATGAGCTTTACCACTTAGAGCAAAATATCGGACATAAGCATGCGATCCGCGGAATCAGACACTACGGTTATGTTGGCGAGTTCATCGTGGCAACACTAGATATAAAAGCCGATCGCGTGAGCGTGTTGGGAACGAAAAGGTTTCTTCCGGATCTGGAGGAAAGCGTGATCGCTCGCGTCCAGTCCGAGTCCCTTGAAGATTTTCCAAGCATTAAGGATCAACCCGCCGAATCTCTTTGGCGCAAGAATAGGCGTTTTGTCGCCAACCGCCTGCAGTATCTCTCAATTAGGCATGGACTTTATCAACCCTTTCTAGAAAGTGTTCATAATTTTCTTTGTGCGACATGGAACCCATCGACCGAACCGGGATATTTTGATTTCTCGTTAAATATGTTTGGATCGGAAATGCAGTTTCTTGGTATGGCCAGAATATCGGAGGAGGAGTTTAAGTTCCTCGACAATATTACATTCGAATGTGAATCTTCGGTTTTGAAATTTAAGGTCCTTGACCGGATGTTGCTTGAGATCGTCGACCGGCTGCATTTTGGTAACAGCACTGGGCTTATTTCCCGCTTTGCTTAAGATGCGGAGGGTCGGTTAACGACACCAATGAAATGAATTGTTTCTAAAATTCGCTCTGCAATTGTTACAATGTTTTGTCTGCTTCTGATGTTCGCGTGAATGGTCTCGGAGCATCGCAAAGCTGGAGAATGATCGCCGGCATACCGCACATTTCGCCTGATCCTTATCTCGGCTCAATGGAACTCGGCGATCCGCAGAGTTTCAACAGATACGGGTATGTGGGAAATGATCCGATTAACTTTATTGACCCTAGCGGGTTGATGCGAGTCTGTTGGTTTACCTCTTGGACCGAATGTCGCGATGTCACAATCGTCGACAATGGGGAGTTATCGACTGGAAATTCATCGGGAGGCTGTTCGTTAGCGACCGGTTGGATGTGTATCGATATCGGTGGCAGTGGAGGCTGGAACCCGGTTGTCGTAATGAACCTTAAATACCTCAATGTTATGTCATATGAAGCTCAATTGTCGAAAAACTGTTTTGGAAGATTGAGATTTCCCTCGCGTGCCGTTTCGCACAAATCGTGCGTTTCTTACTCTCAGGGCGGTTTCCGTCGCTGTTGATGTGCCACCTACTCCTGGACCAAATAAACCCGCCGGCTCGGCGCTACTGCCAACCTAGTTATACTTAAAGTTCCAGAGATTCGGGCCGGCAAAACCAGCGTATCCGAAACCAGGGTTCTTATAGACTCTAAACCAGTCTATGAAATCGTCGGAATTCCGAAAATAGACCTCGCCCTCGTTGCAGTCAAAAAAGTAAATTGCTTGGCCCGATCGGAAGATTCCAACAGCATGGGTTCCGCCCCCTACAATTGTCGCTACCAAGATCGAATAGCGGGCGGCTGCGAGCAAATGCTGCAGACCATTTACAATTCCCGGCCACGCGGGCCCAGCGGCCATCCCGCCGCCAACGGGGGCAAAACCGAGCCCTCCGGCGCCCACTGCGAGCGTCATGAAGTGCGAAGTTTGACCGGGCCAACCCGCTGGCCCGCCCATCCCGGCAAATATGGCCACCATGTAGTTCAACACGTTTAAGTTGCCGCCGCCGCCGGGCCCTACAAATTGATTATACGGGTTTCGATGATCCTTCCAGTTTTTCAGCCATGCCATGGTGAGCGAAAGGCAAAGGCCGTTAGGAGCCCCTAATGGAGCAGGACCAATCAGGGCGAAGGCCGGATGATTCGCCTGGTCGTAGTTGAACGTAGCAAATCCATGATGTGGAGCAGCTGGTGCCTGGCCCCCTACGGCGCAGATAGCGGTCATTGGCATATGTTTCTCCTGTTAAGCAGTCTGAAAATCGCATGGCATACGGACGCAAGCCGAACTTCCTTGCTAGGAGGGCCCGATCTCATTGATAACCCATGTTAAAGCCGCCTGCGATTTGGACTCCTTTATGCCGACTTTTGTTTGTCTACATAATAACGCACCGTCGAATGACAAATACTATCGTTATTTAAATGACTTTTTTTTGTGATTTCAAAACCATTAATTTGAGGCAAGGAATCTTGCTACGGATAGTTGAGCTAGATCGGGCAAAGAGAATAATTTTAGGCAAAAAACATAAAAGGGATGAAAGACCTTTAGGAAAATTGACAATAACGGTAAAGAGGAAAGAATTGGTTTCGCAAGGCTTCATTGGAACAGAGCTCTCTCTAATAGGATGGCTTATAGCTGAAATTTCAACATATGTAGGTTTTTAATACTTCATTTCTCTAAACGGTGCGTTATTTAATGACCGAAAATTTTTGAAAGAAAATTAGACTCGAAATTCAAAAGACTTTTCGTTGCGTTTGCCCGGCCTAACAAGCGTTCCACGACTCGATGGACACTAATTCGGGAGAATTTGTGAAATTCAATGAACGTATATTTATCGGGGGAGGTCGGTAAGAGTCCTTAACTTCTGCCGATCAGCCTATTAACGACTGAAGGGTTGCGATGAAGCCTTCAAGGATACAGACATAAGCGACCTGTCCAGGAATTTTTGCATAGCCCACGTGAGGATGCGTTTGATCGGCAAAAGCCTTTAACTGTTCAGCTCGATTCGAGCTTCCATCGCTTGCCGATTTGAATTCTGCAGGATCCCAGGAGTTATGAAATGAGAAACTCGCACGACAAATTTACCCCGGTCAAACTAGGTTTAATATCGATCTTCCAATGGCAGTAGCCTCGGCGAGGTGCTTTCCGCATGGGTTATGGTTGCCCCTCCGGACTATGCACCCGGAGTCAAAGCGGTAGTCACTCTCTACGATATCATGGAGGAAGTAGCAGGGGGTCGGGCTTTATTCTCCCGCCGTCACACACTTTTTTCTCAAGAGATATTCTTCCGCTTATCCGCAGCTTCACTAGTCATACGTGCGTCCACGACAAGAATTATTCAATACCTCATTCACTTCACGATCTGAACAGCGTGGATACTGTTGTGGCAGCCTCGACAAAAGCTCGGAGCAAAAGCCGACCTTGAGCCCCGGCGGGAAACGATCTTCACCGCGAGCTTCACCAGCAGATCTTCGAATCGTGCCACGGGAGATGCATAGCCGCGGCTGAGCATCGTGGTCACTCTCAAAAACTGAATTATGATAGCTCACCCGATCGATTTTTCCTGAAGTCCGGAGATGAAAATCTGCCGATCAGCTGCTGAGACTCGAAATATATGCTCTACTTCGCGGTCTTGCTCACCGCCCAATCCGCTATGGTTCTGCTCGCGGTCCCACGCGGTTTAAGCGGTTAGATTCTTGTTTTGGTCACTTAGCCTTCTTCGCGACTTTCTTGGCCGGCCTCGCTGCTGCGGCTTGAGGCTTAGCCGATTTTGGAGCGGGCGGCCGACGCCAACGGTAAACGCTGGACGGCCTGTCCTTGTCGGGCCCGTCTTCCGGTTTCGAAAGCTCGATCCGGATCCGCGAGGGAGACTTCGATTCGATCCGGTAGAAGATCCCCTGCGCCGCCTCGAGCGTCACCTCCTTCGGAACGAACTCTTTATCCGTGCATCTCACTTCCACGGGCTTCGCTTTGCTGAACCGCTCGCCCTTCTTTGAACCCGGATACGCGACCGTGATCTTCCCCTTTGCGCCCGTAGAGTTGGTCATCGTGTGCGTCCCCGGGCGGAGAAGCGCCACGGCAAACATTCCTGGGGCTGTGAGCCTGCGTGTATCGATGACGGCAGGCTTTTCATTCGCCTTGAGTTTCCCGTCCACTCGCACCGCGTATCCGCCTTCGCCCCGCGAAACGTAAAAGACAACCCATCCCGCCGGGTTCAGTTCGAGATGCTGCCCGGCCGCCGCTTCCGACTTGCACGAGCAGGCCTCCGCGTTCACCGCTCGGGTAGCCGCGAGATCAATAGCTAACTGTTTAGCTTCGTGTTTTTCGTCCACCTCGATGTGGAACCGCGATACGGCCCGGTCTTTCGCGATCACGCTGCACGCGTAGTTGCCGGGCTCCGGGAGGTTGTTCACGACGGAGCAGGCCATCGTGATGGCCCCGCTGTCCAGCGGGAACTCGTTGAATAGATGATGGTTGATATTGGCTTTCATTTTTTTACGCCCCCACATTTGCTTCGACGATCATCTCGTCGGAATTGATCCTGGCTAAAAGGTCCCGGATCGGGATTTTCACGGGTATCAGCGGCACGCTCGGTACCGGTTCGAGGACCGGGAATGGATCTTCGAGCTCGTGGATCGGTGTCTCCGCGGCGAAATAGTCCGCGACGAATGTGACGATTACGTTGAAGAGCCCAAGGCTGACACCAAGCAGGTCCGATAGCCACTCCCCGATGTCATCCGGTATGTCGAGTATGTCGCGAATCAGATCGATGATCGACCCGAGGATCGCTTTGATGATGTCCTTGGCCCAACCCGGCAGCCATCCGAGGAGCCCGTCGACGACTAGGTCTACCGCGTCTTCGAGAAGGTCGCCTATGATGTCGGCGACGTCGAACACATCTATGTCGACCGTCGCCGGGTCTACGAAGATCTGCCATTTATTCGAGATCCCCGCAAGCTCGGCGTCAAGGTCTGTCATTCCCGGCAAACGGGTTGGATCGATGAAGTATTTCACCACAGGGCTTGCCGTCACTGAGATCTCCGATCTGATAATGCCGCTCAAGTTCATCTCGATGCTGACGTCCGGGTCGTCATCGAACACGCACAGCTTCGGTAGGCAGATGTCCGGGATCGGCCAAGGCATCGGGATGCACCAACCGCCGACACATATTTCGGGGATGTCGAACCCGAGGCCGAAGATCAGTCTGTCCCACACTATGTCGAGCTCCTTCACGCGGACAGTGTTGTCGTTCCGCATGTCGACGTCCCCGTTCTCCAGGTGAAAGGCAATGTCGTAACTCGCCGAGAATGGCCCGAAATCGCCGCTGCCCGTGTCCGCGAACGTGAATCGGTCCCGCAGCACTGCGAAAAGTTCCAAAAAGGCTGCTTCTGAGGCAGCAACGTTGATATCGCTCATGACACCTCCATGTTGATGAATACCTCAAGCTTGTCATCCTCAACCCCGGGATTGAACGGAACGCTTCCCGAGATCGGCGTGGCGAAGAGGTTTATCGTCGCGAGACCGTCGAGGATGTCGAACGAGATCTTCTCCAAGGCGACCTTCACGCGCGGGAGGATCACATGGTGAATCAGCAGCTTCAGATAGCATTCGATGCTGTTCTCGAGACCCTTTGGTTCGATATCCACGATCTCCAAACCGTCGAGCTTCCCGACCACATACTGCTGACTGCCTTTCGGCCCTTCCACTTCGACGTGCCCGACTGCAAACAGCTCCAGGCAGAAACAGTCAAGCCCATCCACCGGGAGCGGGACAGGGGGCAGCTCCGGGCGTTTTTTGTCACGTCGGCGATCTTTCCCGGGGGGAAGCGGCGGCAATTGAAAGCCGTCGAACCGCTTCGATGACGGGCAGCCGAGACCGCCGCAAACGCGGACCCGGAACGCGAACCGCTGTTTCGCGAGCGGCGGGCCGAGTTCCGGTGGGAGTTGAATGACGTTCCCAGGGTGAAAGTCGATCTCTGCTTTCGTAACCTGGAAGCAGAAATGCAGACCTATCTTGTTGTCCGTCCCGACGACGGGGATCGGATCCTCGATCGTAAAAAGCGGATTGCCCCGCTTGATCACGTCCGAGGTCGCGTCGATCTTCTCGCACAGTAGGTCGGGACGGGCAAGGAATAGCTCCGTTCCGTAGTTGAACAACGACGGCCGTTGCCGCATGAGATGCCGCACAACGAGATTGATCCCTCTCTCGTCAACCGAGCCGAAAATGCTGCAATTTTCCGTAAATGCCATAAAACCTCTCCTTTTCGCCCCAAAACTCCGCGATCCGAAGATCGCTCGCGCCGCTCAGTCCCTGAAAACGGACTATGCAAGCGGCGGGAGGGATTTTCCTGAAAAAATGGAAATCTAGACCTTCTATAGATAACGCCCCGATTGGAGCCGATGGATATCATGGAATTAGCAAGAAATAATAGAGTCGCCACTTTGGCGAGGTTCGTGACGGTGGAACCCCATTCACGTCCCCTGACGATGCCGCCACCTGGCGGCTTGAAGTGCGGCGAACATCCCGCGCCGATGCACGGTCCTTTATACAGCAACGATATTTACAGGATGTCATGATACCTAACACGTGAAAATGGTGCGTCACTAATGGAAGCACATTTTGACTGTGCGATCCTATTCAGCGTACAGAAGGATCGTCGAGGAGATAGATTATGAAGAATGAAAAGTTACGAGCAAGGATCGGAGGGCTTCTTTTAACGGTGCTTTTCCTGTACCTCCTTGCTGCATCAGCTTGTACACCAAGTGTCCCAATACCACCACCTGGCACTAAAGTTCAATCGAATTCTGAAGTCTTTAAACGAGCGGCGGGCGATCTTCGGCAAGACTGTGAGCGAATGGGTGGCTGCACGTGCTTCATGGATGGACTTCCGACGAAGTGCAGCTTGGCATTTGCATGCCTGGATGCGGGTTTCTGCACTCTGGTAAAGAGTGAGTAAGAAAAATCTAATGACAAAGATTTAAATGACATGATGCGTTATTTCCTGTAGTGGACATATCGCACTTAAGCCGGTCCTCCATTGTTGGACATTTCGGAGAACGGGATTTGAAGAATCCCAGGGGCCCACTCCCGGGGCTTTTTTGTAGTCCGGATTTCCTCATATGTTTTATCCACAGTTTATTCTTTTTCGATGCACGCGAAGCGTGCTTTCTATATTAGATGGCATCTCTGATGCGTCAAGTGTGACTAGCGAAAGTCTCTTCAAATCCATTCTTCCCGCTTATCTTAGGAGAAATGTTGTGCCCGCCCAGGGCTTTCGAAAGTAAGATAAAATAGCTCCAATAATAAAAGTGGATTGTTTGTGGATAACACGATGGACAGACTAAAATGTCTGGGTGTTTTGCCTCTTTACAGATTCTTCGGTTGGTGCTTTCGTGCTGTACACCACAGATCATTAACTTCCGAAAAACTTCCATGGAAATCCCGCATTCGTAACTTTCCGGGGCGAGCTTCCTCGGCTCGCCCCCGACCCCAACCGCGCCTAGTGACACGAGCGTCCACCAGCTGTGGGCGGGCCCTGTTCGCGATCCGACGGCCAAGCACCACCGATCCATGGGAAATGCTATCTGGCTATATTTGTACCTATTGATCAGCGCGAACCGGAACGATGGTATTGTGCTGAGGAGACTGGAAACGCCCTCTGAGCAAACAGGCCACAGCCACCGGACCGTGGCCCGGTGGCTTCAGGAGCTTCGTGAGAAAGGATATATCACATCGACGACCAATGGCCGCTCCCTCCGAATTCTTATCACCAAATGGCAACCGATCAAAGGAGGCCGCACACAACCAAAATAAACGTAATCAAAACTATTCCAATGGGCACATTCGCACGCGAATCAGATATTTCAATATTTGCCAAAGCGGATTCTCGCGGAAGTCTACAGCCTTTCGGGATCAAGCGGGCCGATCGTCGCGGGCATATGTACCTCATCAGAAAAACGGGCACCGGTAAGTCAACATTGCTTGAAGCCCTGATGATGGACGACGTTGGCAAGGGCCAGGGATTCGCGGTCCTAAATCCTCATGGCGATCTCGTGAAAAAGGTGCGAAGGTTGATCCCGGCAGAAATGTCGGACCGAGTGATCGATTTCGACATTTCGGACCCGAAGACGCCTTACGGATTCAACCCGCTCGGGTTCATGCACGTTGATAAACGTCCGCTGGCAGCCTCGGGCCTGGCACAGGTGTTCAAGCATCTGTGGATCGATTCATGGGGGCCGCGTCTCGAATATATCCTGAGAAACGGTTGAATATCGGTGCTCGATTTCCCAAACGCAAAGTTCACGGATATTCCCAAGCTGCTTTCGGACTACAAAGTCAGAGCCAATGTCATCAAGTTTATCCGGAATGAAGAAACGCGTGACTTCTGGATCAACGAATACGAGAAGCATCCCGATCGTTTCCGGCTGCAATCGATCAGCCCGCTTCAGAACAAGGTCGGGGCGTTCCTTTCCAACTCACTGCTGCGGCGGGTCATTACCGAACCAAAGCGGCCGCTTAATCTACGGCGGTCAATGGACGAGGGGAAGATAATTCTCGTGAATCTCGCAAAGGGAATTATCGGCGAAGACACCGCAAATCTGCTTGGGTCGCTGCTGATATCGCGGTTTGATCTTGCGGCCATTAGTCGGGCCGACATGCCGGAAGAGGATCGCAGAGACTTCATCCTCTGCATGGACGAATTTCACAAATTCACGACCCAAAGCCTCGTCTTCATGCTTTCAGAACTTCGCAAATATCGGCTGTCACTCGTGCTCGCGCATCAATACCTTTCCCAACTCGAGCCACGCATGCGCGACGCAATCCTTGGCAATGTCGGAACGACCGTTATCGTCCGCATCGATGCAGCCGACGCTAAGGAACTCGCTCCCGAATTCTATCCGACATTCAAAGCAACAGATCTCCCCGACCTTCAAACTACTCCATCTACCTCAAACTGATGATCGATGGAAAGATCTCACCGGCATTCAGCGCCGCAGCACTGCCCCCAAAACAACCAACCTGAACTCCTTGCGAATTTGCTTGTCCCGGCCTGCGGGCGAGATAAGGCATCGAGAAAGGATTGCCGTATTGGTTATTTCTGGATCATACGTAGAAGTACCCAATGCAGGCGAACTACCGGGTTTTCCCGCAAAAGCTTGGGGGAGAAACATGGCACCTTCTGAAATCCGAAAGCTTTGCCCGATTCGACCGCCGCCGCAAGAACTATGAAATGAGTCCGTCGATGGGATTGATGATGATGTCGCTGCTTGCCGATGCGTGTGCTGGCCCGACCAAGAGAAAAATAACCGATCGGACTGAAGCTAATTCGTGGCTCGCAAAGTACGCGACAGCCGAACTGGGCGGAGAGTATGTTGTCGCTATAGATGCTAGCCAGGTCGCACCGGCGTATGAGAGGTTAATAACGATCTCAATAACGCTGCTCAACACGGACTATGTCCCGATCTCGAAGCATGTTGCGATGCGGAAACGCGAGGCAAAGTCTTCGGGCTCCTATTACAGGGCCTTTCGCGTGAGGTATTTGGGCAAGGTGGATGAGTACGTCTAAAAAACTGCGAAAGCCGGGCGTGACGCAGTCGGACGCGGAGGAGATCGAACGGCAGTTTCAAAAGGAGCTGGAAGGTGACCTTTCGAATCTGCGAACGGAACTGGGAGTCGCTCGATACAAGCTGATCTTCTCAAATGAAACGGGGATCGCTGTCTTCGCAGCGGCTGGTTCGTTCGTCGAGCGGATAGCAAGAGTGGCGTCGAATACAAAGCAGCCCGCCGCAAGGCCCTCAAAGGAAGGGCGATGTCGTGGCTATATCTTCACGCGCAAGATCCCCTGGTGATCAGTTGGCACAATGGTGTCCCAGGCGATCTTCAAGGCATCGGATCGCCAGGGCTGCCGTACTTGGCTTATCTAGACGCGATCTATGTTAGCCTACGGCGTCGTCTTCAGCTTTCTTTGCGTCCTCGTCTTCCTTTTTGAACTTGTTAAAAAGGTCCAAAAGCTCAGCGGTTGAATTCGCCGCATCGATCGCCTTGGCAGTGGCGATCGCACCGGTGATAGCGATCACTCCGGCCGCTATGCTGAGCGCACGACGGAAGGCGGTTATCTTCTTAAGGGTCTTTCGCACTGCAGACGTCGAGGCTTCGATCTGCTCCAGAGCGGCCTCCATATCTTCCCAGGCGACTTGCGTTGCTTCGTTCAACAGATCACGGTAAACGTCCCGGACTTCGAACTCAACCTCGGTGAGTTCTCTCCTTTCGGGTGTGCTGAGTTGTTGAAAGTTTTCGAGCTGATAATTAGCGATACCGTCTGCGACTGCTTTGACCGCTATCGAAAGGTCGAGCACTTGCTCGAATGTAAGATTTTCTTCGGGCATGTTAATTCTCCTGGATCTCTAATCGAACGCCTTGACGATCTCGTCGTAATTCTCCTGAATGGCCGGCCCATATTTGAGGGCGATCTGTAGTGCGGCCTTCTTATTGAATCCGCGGCCGGCCAATTGGAACAGTTCCCGGTGTCCGTCACGAACACCCGCAAGCGCTTTCTGATAGGCTTTGGCCGCTTTGATCTTCGCGTTTATTCGTTGTACTTCGGCGCCGAGGTTTGCAGAACTGGCGACGACAAGAAGAGCCGACGCTGAGGCCGCGGACGCGGTGGTTTGGTGCCGCAGTGCGAAATCATACATCCCTTTCAAGGAATCTCGCTCCGATTCGAGACGCGTGACATACGCGGTCAGATACTTCGTAAGGCCGTCGGTGACGATCCCCACACTTGCGTCGCTTTCAAGCAAGCCTTTCTTGATTGCCTTTTGCCGCTGCGCATCGAGAAAGATATTCGTGATCGTATTCGCGATCGAAAGAGCGGCCGACATTTCCGGCGGACTCGTTCCGGGCAAACCTTCCAATGCGGTCTTCACGTCTTCGAATTGCTTGTCGGCACTCGCCACGTTGTCGCCGGCGAGTTGGCCCATTACGTAAAGGTAGGTCATCAAGATCTTGTTTGCCGCGGTGAAATTCACGGACGCGTCTTTGACTTCCGTACATGCAGCCCGGCGGTCGGCAGGGAGTGTGGCGAGGAACGTATCGGGCGATTCGAATATACGAATGGAACCAAACTCGCTACCCCGAACCTCAAGGTAATAGAGTTCGGCCGCGCAAGATCGGTAATTATCGGCAGCGAGATCCTTGAACTTTGCACCGGCCTTTACGGATTCGTCTGTGAATTTCCGCAAGCCCGCCAGGTCGAGGCAGCCGGTCTGTGAAAGGACCAGTATGCAGGCCAGAAACGTAACGGAAAGCTTTCTTGTTAGATCGGTTTTCATAGTTTTAGGTTTTCTTACGTTCTTTTCCCGGTCGAACTTCCGCGTACCAGCCTGTCCAGCGCATCCGGGACAAACCTCTCTGCGAAGCCCGCGATGAAGCACCACACGATAAGGAGTGCGTAATCTTTCCCACTTCCAGGACCGGAGCGGGCCAGGAAGTCGAAGACGTTCATTCCTTGTTCGGGAACGGGTTCAGACTTTGACACCCGCTCGCCGGTCGTTGCTTTTTCGTCCGGCGTAGGAGTGGGAGTCGGACTGGGGTTTTGTTCTGCTGAACCGTCGGATCTAGCGATCTCATCTTGCTTTGGCGTTCCAAGGGACGGTGAAAGTGTGGGGGTCAGATGATGGACATCGGCAGATTCTACCTTTGCGTACTTCCCCGGTGGGGTATAGATTTCGGGGAAAAAGGTTCCCTTTAGCGTGCCCGCTGTAAACAAAAGGTAAAGTATGATCGCGAAGATCGCTCCGCTGATTGGCGCCACGAAAACGGAATAGGATCCGTGAAAAAGAAGCGAAAGATTGTAAAGCGAATCGCCCTCTGTCGACGGGGATTGAATACGACGAAGAGCGCTTACGAAGCCGCCCATCGCTCCCGAAACAACTACGACAAAGACCGTGAGCGCCGCGAGCCTCTCGGAATTGACGAGCACGTTGAACTTAAAGAAGAAGTCTCCCTTTGCTTCATTTATCTCCTGTGCGAGCGGCACGAGAAAGAGCAAAGCCAGAATCCCGAGTAAAGAAAGAAGCGAAAAGAGGCAAAGTCGAGCAGCTATCCACGTAAGATCTGTCAACCTCTCCTCACGAACCGGCAGGATCGCGTATTCCAGGTACATTCGCCCGAGCAGATCCTTAAGGTCGTCGCGAAGAAGCTTTTCGTAATGTGCTTCCGAGGTGTCATCGGTCGGCTGCGGCGGGCTCTGCAGATCCGGCGGTTTGGAGGCCATGTAGTCGTCAAACTCTTTTTCGCCGGCAACGCTTCGGTAGTCAAAGCGAAGGCGGGGGATCTTGGTTCGCAACTGTTCTCGCGGTAATGCTTCTGCAAGGATCAGTTGAAAATGATAGAGATCGCTCCAGGAAAGTGTCTTCTCCCTTCTTCCTTCCAACCCGTCAATGAACTCGGCCCCAATTGGGTCGGTTTTTATTATCTGCGAGCGAACGGTGCGGTATTCGCTAAACATGTGATCGAAGCAGATAAGTAATGGGGAGCGAACCTTTCCGAGTTCGAGATAGGATCGCAAACCGAAGAATTTTCGAAAGTACGCTCGCAGCTTCGCGAAGTAACCTTTTGGTTTTTCTTCAGCTATTTCTGGCTCAGACATTCGCGGGCTCCTTATTGCTTGATCGGGATCTTAAACACATGGGCGAAGCCGTCCTCGATCTCTTCCGTCGAGATGAAGCTGCTTTGCTCCTTCATTTCGGTGACCATTTTCGGAAGGGGCACGATCGTATCTTCCGATTCGCCATGCTTGCCCTTCATCGTCGAGACCACTGTCTTAAGGCGTGACTTTTTCGATTCTTGCGTTGTCTTGTTTTTGAAATCCTTCCAAAGTGACCGCGGAGTCGCATTCCGGCTGCCGTGATGCCCAACCTTATAAATGGTCGTCTTTTCGAGCAGATCCTTTAGGCTCGCGTCTTTGTTCGCCGCGTCGAGGAGAAACTGCCAGTTCTCGATCTGAGCATCGCCGGGGAAGAGAAGTTTCTGATCGCCAACCTCGAAAAGCAGAATCACGCTCGTGTTATTCAGGGCGCGGTCGACGAAACGTACGAGGCCGAGAAGCTGTTCGGCACGTACATTTCGCAGGCGCCGGATAAACCACCGAAGATTGGGCGGACGTTTGTTGTTCGGGATCTCTTTTTCTTTTGAAAATATCGGCCGCTGCGAGATCGTGCCTTCCGGCGAAATGGTATTATTCGCCGCAAGCACGCCCCAAAAGAACTTGTTCATCGCCATCAGCGACCAAAACTCGTCACTCGTGTTGGTGGCCGTCGTGATCTTTGGATAGTCCTCAATCCGCGGCGGGCCGAGGATGTGAACCTTCACGCCGGGCAGGATAGTAGTCCAGTCCACTTTGTCGTAGCCAAAGTGGACATAGTGTGGGTCTCGCATCTTCTGCAGATTCTTGACCGCCGCCAGATTCTTGATCTTCTTATTGTCGTTTGCCGCAAAGAGTATCCGGTCGCGGACCTTCGTGTCGATCGTCTTGTGGAAGAACTCCTTGTCGCTCAGGTGTAGGGCTTCGACCTCGATCGCCTCGGCGACTTCCTGCATATCGTCGATTAGTTCGACAAAGTTTCTGCGCCCGTTGTCCTTGAATGTCTTTGGATCCATCAAGTGAGTCTTCTTGCTGAGATCGCGGTTATCGTCCGGATCTTCGGTCCACGGCTGAATGACGGTGTCGGTCTCGAGCCCGAGTATGACCTTTCCAGCTTCCTTCAGACCGAATCCGTAGATGTGGTCTTTATGGCGATGCGTTGCGACCACGACGTTCAGCTTTCCGCCCGTGCGTTGCTTAATATCTCTAGCGACATTCAAAAGCCGTTCGCCGGTCGAGTCTTTGTAGCGTTCGTCAGATTCGTCAATGTCGGCCCCGTGGTCAGGTTTCCCTTTGCCCGTGCTTCCGAAATCGATCAATACCGAACGCTTGTTGTCGTCATCGTAGTGAAACAGAATAAGAAAGCAATCGCCAAAATATACGTTGTAGGTAACAAGCTCGATCCTTACCGGTTTCGCCATGGTTTAGAATGCCTCCGTCGTGTCGATATTGATCGCGAGCGTGCGTCCCAGGTGCATCCGCGAAAACAGGCTCTTCGTAAACGATCTATCATTGTAGTAACCCGAATGCCATAGATACTCGATCCGCCGGGCCTGATTCTTTTGGCTGAAGATGCTGTTCTTGATGTGGTATTTCAGCTGGCCGTATTCGTCAAAGATCAGCGTACCGCTTCCGTAGAGCGGGATCTCTTTGTCCATCGGGATATCGGCTTTAACATTTGTGATTCCGACGTCTGAGAGCTCATCAAAACGTAGTTCGGTGATCTGCACATATTCGGCGACAGTCTCTCGCACGGTGAATCCGTCCGGCCCGATGCGGATACATGGCCGTACTGATTGGACCTTCATATATGCCTTGCTGTGATAGTCGAGCGCCGATTCGATGCCGAGCGCGAAACGGTTGTCCCAGATAAAGCGAAAGATCTCATTCGGATCGCGAAGCAGCGAATCGAAATGCGTGCGGTCATAGCGGAAAGTCTTGTCGACCATTCGCCAGAATCCGTCACCGTCCGGATCAGAGGCGGGCTCGATACCGTAGGCTGCGAACGCGTCTCGCAACTTTCCTCGGTAGCTGTACTTGGAATCATCCGGGACGGTCTCGCGGTCGCAGGTGAGGATTGCGCTTAAGTAGTCGGCAAAGCGAATATCGGTCGGCGGCATGTAATCGAGCCCGCGGATAGCGATGTTCAGCAGATGGTCTGCGGCTTCCGCACCTTCGTCGACCACGATCGAAACGTCGATCTGCTTGATCATGTCGTCGGATTCGATGTAGCGATCGAGCCGTGCAAGCCACACTTCGAGAAATGCTTTCAGAACGGCCGCGACTAGCACCTCACCGCAGCGATGCGGTTCACGGAACTCGCGGCGTTCGAGATACGGAATCGACTTCGGTTTCGATTTGGGATCGAGCGGCGGAATATCTACCGAACGTCGAAGAGCGCTGCCGCGCAGGCCGGATAGTTCCGCTCCCATCTGTTCAGCTAAGCCGAACAGCAGCGAAGCTTCGAGATTATCTCGAGTGATCGACGCGATCGGGATCCGGTGATTTTTGATGTCCAGGCCGTCGCCGCCCTTTGGACGGAAGCCCAACAGCACGTTCCGCACAACATCCTTCAGCGAAAAGACCGAGAGAAGCGCGATGATGTCCGCAAAGCCTTCGTGAAAGCCGGCTTGTTCAGCCGATGAGGGAGCCGTATAGCGTTCGTGGAGGCCGTCGAGAATGGCGTGGGCAGTTTCGTGCGCGACTACATCGAACGAAAGGCAGGTGAAGATCGGCTTGCGGTCCGCCTTGCCGGGGACAAAGAAATAGCCGAAAGCCAGAGCCTGATCGTCTTCAGAGTAGAATGCGTTGGCATCGGCAAACGCGTGCGGAGCGATGTAAAGCTGATGGCCGGCGAATCCCCAGTTGACGCGCCGCCCGAGCGCAAACTCGAACCGGGCGAGCGTCCGCATAACTATCGCGTAAACGTTCTGAGAATGGAATGCCGGCTCGTCAAGCAGATCGTTCACGCGGCCACGCTCGACAAATTCCTTAAACGGATCGACGTAGCAATTATCTTGCGGCGGGTCATACGCTGTCGACGCGTACAGCTTATCGGCCGAGGCGTCGTAGTCCACGACGTGAACCCGATATCCACGGGGCCCCGGCGAAAGCTCTTCCGCAGGGATCTCGATCTCCGTCGTCAACACCTGTCCGTCCGGCCCGGTCACCCCCGGGTCCTGTGCGATCACGGTCAACCTTCTAGTTCGCGGCAAAGGTGCTTCTCTCATGATTTGTGCTCCAAACTCGCGTCCTAAGACTTATTGATATTTCCAGCGGTTTTCTTACAAAAAACTTCGCTGTATATACACACGCCCCAACGCGTTAAAAAGGTTATCTTGCTTACTCTAATCAGATATTGAACACGTAAAGACAGGGCGACGAAGTGCCAGCCCTCGACCACGTTGGCTTATTTTTGGGAATACTGGGGAGTTACTGCGTAGACCGGCAAGGATTTATGAGGCGTATTAGCCTCTCAAGGCGTTAGGAGATGATGTTCTGAACCTAGAAAACGTTTCTCCAGATCTGAAAAATATTATCGTAGAGATAAAAAACGGTCTTGGTACTTCTAGTCACTAGATAGGGCCGGAGGTTAGGATGTCTTTCGCATACACATCCCAAGCTTGCCCATATACAGACGGCCGAAGCGGGTCATGGCGGAGGCTCGATCAGAAATGCTCGGGCCTTCGGCTCGGAAAGTGGTTAGCTGACTTAGAGAGTCAAAGAGATAAATATGGATCTTTCCGGTGGCGAGTTGGGCTTCAAAAAAGGCGGCTGGATCCGACCGGAGAGCGGCTTCTTGTTCGGCTGAGATATTGCCGCGAAAGAGGCTAACGAACAGCGTTGTCGTGTCCACCCACAGATCGAAACCGGGTGGTCCTTCACATCTTTGTATCCGCTGAGGGTGATCGACAAGACTTCCGAATCCCGGAAGAAGAGGCGATAGAGCATTTCCTTTCGTGACGAATCCTCTTGGTCGACAAAGAGATTGAACGTGCCGCTCCCTACCGGCAGGCGGCCGCCGAGCTCATCAAACTCAATGTATCCGTCGAGCCCTTTGTATCGTGTTGCGGGCTGGTAACGAAACGGTTCACGCCATCGACCGTGATCGCCAGGCGGAACATGATGGTAGAGCCGTTCTCCTTGCCGCGCGCGTAGCCGGTTTCGTAATCAGTTTCGTCGAACGAAACGAATCCCTTCATCTCTTCGGTAGAGCTCACCTTTGTGTGGGCTTCGTGAATGTCGGTAGGGTAAGTCGTTGTCGCCGTCGCAAGAGCGATCTGATTGTCGCTGCACAATTCGCGTGCGCGTTCGACGCCGAGGTTGACCGCCTCAGCAACGGGGTCGCGGCTGAAGTTGATCAGGTAATGCAGCGGAATATCCGCCTTTAGTTCCTTGACCCCGATGTGCCGGCCAAACTCACCCGATGCAGCAGCCGCGATGGCGTCGGTATTCTTCGCAATGCGTTTCAAGATTGCCCGATAGTTTCCGACCGCGGCTGTTTCGATGATTTGGAAATATGTGGCGACGAATCCCGATTGCCATTCGTCCTTGTCGCTCACGGCCTAGATGATCCAAAGCTCGTCGGCACGCGGCGGATCGCTTCTTCGCATTATCGTTTCCGTTCATGGTCCTCGTTTCCTCGTGTTCACAATGTGGTCGGCAGCGTGATCGGCGATCGCGGCTATTGTTAGCGACGGGTTGGGACCCACCGCCGACGGCATCACTGAACCGTCCGCAATGAAAAGTCCGGGGTGGCCAAATACTTCGCAATTAGTATCGACAACAGCCTCATTGATGCTCGCGCCCATCGCACATCCGCCGAGCGGGTGAGCGGTCAGCACTTGCCGGAAATTGAATTTGTATGAAGGATTGTCCTGATACTCGGCACGCAGCACCTCTGCGATCGCCTTGCCCGCTCGACGGACGCGATCAAAATACTTTTTCGATTCGTCGATCTTCCAATCGCAATCCAGACGGTCACCATTTAGAAAAAGCTTTCCAGAAGCAAAGTCCCTGCCCATTGTCAGGATGGGGAACGTGCTCAACGTCGTCTCTGCGTCGCCGAGGAGATCAGCGACCTCCGCCCCGAGATCCGCATCGTTCGAGATACCAAGGCGATACTTCGCCGCGAGCTTCAAGAACGTAACAGAGCGGGCGAGAAAGCCGGGAAGTCCGGAGATCTCGGCCAGCCAACTCATCATCGCCGGATGGCCGCCGTCCTCCACGTAAAATCCCCGGCCGGGCTTACCGTTGCCGTCAAGATCATCGGGAAAGCGGATTGCTCCGGTAATGACCGGGCCCAAACTCGGATCGATCCTTCGAGGGACGTCCTTACCATTCTTCTTCTCAATGCTTTTCCGGATAAATGAGAGCAGATCGCCGTTCACCGAATAGCGTTTGCCAAGCTCCTTGCTGATCCCGGGTACGCCATCGGCATTTTTCATCAGCAAGAAAGGCGTACCGAACGTGCCGGCCGCAAGCACCAGCGTACTGCAATTAATAAATCGCCGCGGAGTCGAGGTTCTGAGCTCGCAGTCGGGATCGTGCACAATGTATTCGACCTCATAACCATCATCGATCCGAGCGATTCGCTTGACCTCGCTCAACGGGCGGATCTCTCCACCCTTGCGCCATGCCTCAGTAATGTAGGTGAAGTCGAGCGTGTTCTTGCTGCCGTAATTGCAGCCGATGTTGCACTCGCCGCACAGGCGACATGTCGATCGCGGCATTCTACGTTTCAGAATGTGCTCGTGATAGTGCTCGCGAGCGTCGGCGAGATTCGCTCCGACGATCGGCTGGTTGGCCGACGAATCTTCGTCGGGTGAATTCACCGGGTCCCGGCGAAAGGAAACGGCAAGATTGAGCGGAATCCAGTGGCACACTGTTCCACGATTATTGAGTCCTGATGCAGCTTCCTTCATCGCCCGCGTTTTCGGTGTGTCCGAATAAGGCATATGTCCGAGTGGGTATCGCTGGGCGTTCATCATTCGTTCGACGGCCGCGTAATGCGTGTCGAGATCGCGATAAGAGAGCGGCCAATCGCGGGTGGTGCCGTCCGGAAGATCGTACTTGAACCACTTCTCATCTTTTCGAGCGAGAACGTTCGCGTAGATGAGCGAACCGCCGCCCAAACCGGCCGACACGAGGCCGCCGGATCCCTTGAACGACCACACGTTGAACATCCCGAACAACCCCTCGCTTGGGTCCCAAAAGTTTTTCCCGAGGTCGTACGGCGTGCGAGGGAAGCTGTTCGGCGGATATGCTTTCCCTCGTTCGAGCAGGCAAACATTAAAACCCGCCTCGGCGAGACGATACGTGACGACCGAACCGCCAAATCCCGACCCAACCACCACGGCGTCGAATCTCTCCGCTCGCTCTTTCATATTTTTACCGCATGCGGGATGAGTTCATCCGCACGTTTCTCGAAGGCCGCAGCTTCTTTTGCAACAGAAGAAGTTTTCGATTCGTCTGGCGTTGAGTACGGTTTTTCATACCTGATCGGCTCCTCGATCAGGAACGGTCTATTCAGATCGGGGATCGGATACGTCGCCGGTGCACACGCCGGATCACCGTTCGACTTGTCTCCTTCCTCCCACTGCTTAATGGGCCGATCGATCCCAACAGGGAATATAGTGAGTGTTCCATCCGCATCGATCTTGAACCGAAGAAAATTCTTATAGGTTTCGAGACTGAGTGAGGAGAAAGCTTCGTTGTGATGTATCCCGAAAATGTTCAGCGTGATAAGCAGATAGAGACCCATGATGAATCCGCCGACTAAATATCCGCCGCCAAAAATAAGCAAGATCGAAAGTATGGTCCGGGGAACGGTCGGATGATCCGAAAACCAATAAGCGGCGGCCCATCCAAGCAGGAACACGCCCGTAAAATGCGCGAGGGCGTGCAGTGGACCGGCGAAAAAGCGCAGATACCTCGAATGCGTATCGGTAAAGAAGAAAAATGCGATCCCGATCAAGACTACCCAGAAAGTTGCGATTGGTTCTCGGATCGCGTCGTAAAGGACCGCGGTAACCGCGGCCCACCAATCAGAAAGACCAAACTTGCTGAGGTCCGCACGGAATGCTTGGGCTGTAAGTAGATAAAGAGCTCCGGTAACGAATCCGAATTGAAGGTTTAGGAAAGGGAAGAGGAGATTTCGAAACGTGAGCCAGACCGAGGTTGGCTCATCGGGATAGCTCGCCTTCAACCTGTAGATCCGATCGCGACCGATTTCGGCTACGCCCTCGCGATGAGTCGGGTGCAGGAACGCTCCGCCGCCGCCCGCTACAAATCGATGTTTCTTCGTTTTGCTCTCAGCATCAACCTTTTTGCCGCGGTTTGAAACCTCCTCATGATGTCGGTAGTAGTGCCGATCGCCGGCAACATGGATCACGGCGCGATGATCGAGATGATGTCCCTCGAAGTATCCCATATTCCGGTTGTTGTAATGTGGATCGTTGCGGTACATCTTGTCAGTGATCCAATATGGTTCGGCGTTACAGAGAATGATGCGGTCGTCTGCGCCCATGTGGTCCCGCACGATGGTTTTGAAAAAATCCATCTGTGCGTCGTCCAGCGATGACGAAAGCTGCATGTCCGTCCCGAACAGCCACCACCCTTGCGGAAGCTTTACTGCAAAATAGCTGCGATTCTGATATGTTTTCCAACCGCAGAACGTTTTCTGCCGGCAGAAAAGATTCATGAAGACGGCAAGGCTGTCGTACCAATCATGATTGCCGGGAATCGCGAAAACCGCGGGCTGTTTTAGATTAAGGTTCGTTAGCTGCGCCTTGGTCTTTTTGGGGAACGCGAGGTTGTACGGGTGAACCAGTCGCTCATCATAATCTTTCGCTCCGGCGGTCGGGTAAACTTCGTCACCACCGAACACTAGCAGCTCACCCTGCTTTGTTTCATAAGTCTCGCTCGAGCCCTTCGCGGAAAGCTTCAGCGAAGGCCGCGTCGCATGATAAGCGACCGTATATGTCGAATCGAATCCATCGCCGACATCGGAGATATAATCGAACCAAAACTCGCCGCCCTCATACGGCACCTCGTGATACAGCCGCGGCTTCAGGCTTCCCGTATCAGCGATCGCCTGAATCACCCGCTTGTCCGCATGTTTCCCGAACATCGCGGAAACGATAACTTCCCATCCCGTCCGCACCAACTGTCGCGGGTCGTACCATGCGACCATTTTATGTCGTTTTTTCTTCTTCGCTTCCATGTGTCTCTCCGAGCAAGCCTAAGCCTGTATGTCAACTTATCGATGAAAACTTCTACGGATCACCACAGCATGATCGCGGTTTCTTCGGGCCGCTCCGCATGCGAAAGTCTCACCCTGAGAACGTACTTGCGTCCGCTTAATAGCTTTACCTCAAGAACACCATTTGTATCTAGACCGCTGTCATCTTCGCCGAGGATGTAGCGAAGATCCTCTCCGTCTTTCTCAAACAAGACTTTGACTGTATCGGACGGTCCAAAAGTCTGGATCTGATACCGACGTGTAACCACCGGCTCGATAAGGAAGTTCTTTTGTCCGCCGGGCAGCAGATCGAGCTTCAGGGATTGCGCGGGTTGCAACGTTCCAGCCGGTTGATCAGAAAGAGGTGGATAGAATGATCTTACCCAACTCTTATCACGAGCGGAAAGCCCGCCCGCGGGCGAGATCCCGGTCACACTGAATCGTTCGGGTTTTCTAATTAAACCGGGCCCGAACGGGTAGTGCATAACCGAATTTGGGTCCCATTCCGAACCTTGAACTGAGTCAGGTGTGATCTTGCGAATGATGTTATGAAAAGTTGTTTCTCGGCTCCAAGAATTTGGCGGCAGTGCAAGGGCGGCGAACACAGCTTCTTCATCCCATTCGATACCGGCGATAGGGTTCTGATGTTCGTGTGGAAAACCCAACGTGTGTCCGATCTCATGGATTGCTGTATCCAATTCACTGGGATGAGCCGTAAGATCCCAGCCAAAATTCATCGTTCGTTCGTTTACTCCGAGCCCAAGGTCAATAAGGTCTCTCCCGACGAAGGACCAGGCACCATCGTCTCGTTCGAATCCAATCCTTATCTCCGCGTCCTCACGTCGGTTAACTTCTACAAAAGTGATCCCGAGACCTACGCGTTTCCACATGTCGAATGCCTTACGCACTACTTCCTTTTCAGCTTTTGTTGTGGTCCATTTACGGCGCTCGGTTGACCCATCAGTGAACTGTACAGTGCGGCCGTCAGTTTCCTTGTCAAAGAAATAATAGTGAAGTGTGGTACCGTTCACCCACTTCTTTTCCAGCATGACAATGAGCGCCAACCGGCCGGGATGCATGGTTGACGAACGTACCTTTGCCGGAACTATGGGCATCGAACAGTACGACGGAAAATCTATGAGTTCGCCCGATTTGCCATCGCGTGGCGCTGACACATCGGTCCCGCGTGCCGAAGTTTTTCCTTTGTGTTTCTTTTTTGTCGATGTTGTTGCCATAATAACTACCTCTAGAATCAAAAATAAGTGACTGAGATGGGCTGATTTTGCTTGCATCGCCCCATACTCGAATGTTTGTAAACCGGATCAAAGAACGCCGGCGACGGGTAATGTGTAGCGGGCTGGTCCCGACGAATTTCGCTCATCACGAGGACTGTTGTCTAGCATTGTCTGCCCGAGTCGCTTAAGATCAGCAACGGTATGCGGGGTTTCGGGTAATAGATTCGCCGGGTCGCTCTGAAGGTCGGGAAACACGAAATCAAAATGGTTGAAATCCGGCATCACGCTCATTGAATTAGGGATGTTCATCACTGAACGCCCGGGACCACCCAACGTTGCCGCGGCCTGTTCTATTGTCACAACTGCCCCGTGCAAAACTCCTGCCATAAAATTACCTCCTTTCTCGATACTGGTTTTATATCGAGGAATCCAAAAACCTTCTGACGATTTCTACTGAACGATTTAGGAACGCACGTCCTTCAATCAAATTCGATCCATTGATGCTCTTGTAGTCGTCGCTACATGAGACGTTCGATTGGCTCTTGGAGATCTCCCGTTCCAATAAAGACCTTGCATTTCCGATCCTCTCCTCCAGTGCCTCCAGTTTCAATTGCGCTCGTTCTTTTAGCTGATATGCTTCGTCCGACCGTTTGATCTGCCGATCAATTTCCTCGCGATGCGTTTTCTCGTTTTGTAGGGCGGGCAGGCGGGCTAAGAAATAGCCGATAATCACGAAGATGATTGGTTCGAGACGGGAAAGCATCGTAATATCGGATATTGGCCTGAGCCAGCCGACGAGCGCGGCCACGTAAAGAACGATAAATACCAGCGAAAGAGCCGACATCAGCCAGTTTCTGATCGTTTCCGCCCAATCCAGTCGTCCGGTCCATTCTTTTTTGGTCGGTGCCGCCGTTGCCAAGTGCCTCATTTGTCATCCCTCATTCGAATTGTCTGGTTTCAGTACCGTTATCCTGGAATCTTGCAAAATCACATAGACTTGGGCTATAAATACTCTCGCACCACCCTTTTCTCGAGATTTGAAACGCTTTGACCGGACATCAGGTATTCTGGGTGAGTCGCGTTCAAATAGTCACGCACCAAAGCGAACCGAGGACTATCAAGTTTTCGGCGAGACGGTCCTTCCGGCTTGTATTTTTCTTTGCAGACATGAATACTTCCACAAATATCACGTTAAAGCTTGTTCAATGGAGTAACGGCGATCAGAACGTTATGGATGACTTATACCCGGTTATCGAAAGCGAGCTCCGTCGCCTCGCAAAAAGCGTTCGGCGAATCGAGCCGGGAGAAACCATGCGCACCACGGTGTTGATCAATGAAGCCTACGTGCGGCTGATTGACCAAAAACGCGTGACCTGGAAAAACCGCTCACATTTCTTTGCCATCGCTGCAAAAATGATGCGACGGGTATTGCTTAACCACCTTCGTGATCGCAAAAGGAAAAAGCGTGGTGGTGGTGCAATTCACATTTCGCTTTCCGACGTAGCTGTAATCTCCGAAGCTAAATCAAAAGAGGTACTTGCTCTTGACGAGGCCCTAACGAAATTGTTTGTGGTCGATCAGCGCATGTCCGACATTGTAGAGATGCGTTATTTTGGCGGCATGACAGTTGGCGAAGTTGCGGAGGTTCTCGGTGTCGCTAAGATCACCGTCATGCGCGATTGGCGCTTGGCGAAGGGCTGGCTATATCATGAGATGCGAGATGACAAGTGAAGATCTGGAGAGAATCCGGATAATCTTCAATGATGCTCTCGATCTGCCGAGTGCCGAGCGCGAGCACTTTCTCTTTCTGGTCAGTGGCGGCGATGAACATATTCTTCGCCAAGTTCGATCATTTCTGCACGCTTATGACAACGGGGAAGATATTCTGGATGAATCGGTTTTAGATCTGGGACTTTCACTTTTTGCAGATGATGAAGAACCTACGTTCACAGGGCAAACGATCGGTACTTTTCGGATTGGCCGTAAACTCGGCAAAGGCGGAATGGGCGATGTTTACTTTGCCGAAGATCTGCAGCTAAACCGTCCGGTTGCCGTCAAATTCCTTTCTTCTGCATTCATCCACGACAGATGGGCAAGGAGGCAGCTAAAGCGCGAAGCTCAGGCGGTCGCATTGCTTCAACATCCGAATGTCTGCGAGGTATATCGCTTTGAGGAGATCGGCGAACATTATTTCATAGTCATGCAGTACGTGGAGGGCAAAACGCTTTCTTCCCTACTCCGCGAAAAGCGAATTACGCTCGACGAAGCATTTCCGATTGCCGTCCAAATCGTAGATGCTATCGCCGCTGCCCATTACCATGGGGTTATCCATCGCGACATTAAACCTGGGAACGTAATTATTACGACCAACTTCGAGGTAAGGGTGCTCGATTTCGGTTTGGAGAAGATCGTTCACGACCGAAACAAGCCTGCAACGTCGGCGGATCGACTGACCCATGCCACCAAAAAGGGCCTTATCCTCGGAACGATTGCATACATGTCACCCGAACAGCATAGAGGCGAAGAGCTTGATTTCCGGACAGATGTATTCAGTCTCGGCACTTTGCTTTTTGAACTCGCTACCGGTGAGCACCCGTTCGAAAGAAAAAGCAATGCCGAAACGGTAACGGCCATCTTGCGAGGTGAAGTTGGATTCGAGCGTTCCCCTGGTAAACAGATTCGTCCGAGCTTACGGCGAATAATTAAGAAATGTATCGAAACTGACCGCGAGAACCGATATTCGAACGCCGGCGAATTGTTAGCCGAGCTTAAAGCCATAAAAGAATCGCCATTCCGCGAATTGCCAGCACGTTATTGGAAGGCCGCTGCTGCGCTGATCTTCGTATTGGCGATTGTTGCGGGCGCATATTTCTTTCTCCGCGAAGACCGCGTTTATGGCGTAGCGATCCTGCCGTTTGCAAACGAGACAGCGGACGCCGGGTTCGATTATCTTGCTGACGGAATTCCGGAAAATCTTAGTGCAAAGCTTATTGAGACCAATGGATTTCGAGCTATCGCCTATTCAAAAGTTGCCGGACATACAGCCGCTAACTCTAGCGCAAATTCGATCGGTCGAAACGTGAAGGCCGATCTGGTGTTAACTGGGCGTATTTATCGAGCGGATGTTAATTTGGCGATCGAAACTAAGCTGATCGACGCATCAGACGGCAGACTTCTCCGCGTTTCATCGCAAGAGTTGACTGTTTCAGATATACCGGCGTTGGAAAACGAGCTTCTAGACAAGATGTTTTCGGGGTTAGAGTTCCGGGCGTTCACCATGGCGGGTCGCTCAGGTCACTCAAAAGGCGAGACAAGAAATAACGAAGCGATTCGGCAAAATCTTATCGGCCGGCATCTCTGGCGAAAGCGTGACCCTGAGAATCTTCAAAAGGCGATCGCTGCGTTTCAGCAGGCTATCGACCTTGATCCAACTTATTCGCGAGCCTATTCGGGTCTTGCCGATTCGTACGTGCTAATGAGTTCCGTCGCATACGGTTCGACGTCACCGAAAGATTCATTTGCTCGAGCCCGGGCTGCGGCAAAACAGGCGATTGACCTCGATCCGTTGAACGCCGAAGCCCACACCTCGTTGGGTGTTGTTCTCACCAAGCATGACTGGAACTGGCCGGAGGCCGAGCGCGTATACCGGCAGGCGATAAAGATCGATCCCGAAAACGCTGGGGCCCATTATTGGTTGTCTGGATTGCTCGGTATAACCGGCCGTGCAGAGGAATCCATTGCCGTGGCTGAAAAAGCGAAGGAACTCGATCCGTTTTCGCCGCTTGTCGAATATAATCTCGCCCGGGCCTACTATTTTGCCCGTCAGTACGATCGTTCATTGGAGGTTCTGAACCGGCAGACCATAACCGATAAGAATGATACGAAGTTCCGCTTTCACATTGGGTACATTTATCTTATGACTGGACGCGAGGCTGAAGCGTTACAAGCTTTTGAGGAAGTTTACGCTGACAGGAAGATGCTTGGTATTGCGGCTCTCGGATATACCTATGCGAAAATGGGGCGACGGAAAGAAGCCCTGAATCTGATCGCAGAACTCGAACGCACCGCGGAAGAAACATATGTCCCAGCTCAGGAAATCGCTATCATATATATAGGATTGGGGGAAAAGGACAAGTCATTCCATTACTTAAATGAGGCCTATAAGGAAAGATACGGCTCGTTGACGGCAATTAAGGTCGAACCGTTATTCGATCCGGTCCGTGACGACGTTCGATTTGCTGACCTTCTTCGCCAAATGGGCCTGAACTAGATCTATTACCGCGAAAACCTCTTCCGCGCTCGGTCTTTCAACTGGATTACCGCTCAAAAGCCGCAAAATTACCTGTTTTACTGGCCCCGGAACGCCTCGCCGCGAGAATATCACACATATACACTCGCAATTGTTCACCGCGCATTCATGAATGTTTCTCGCGCAATCGGTAATGTTATTTTGGCACTCCCGCTTGTCAGCCTGACATTGGGCTTTGTAAGGCGGTAGTTTGCTTTCCATCACGAAGAAAAGGCAGGTTCCGAGGGCAAAAAGGTCTTCGGCGATGTGCGAATAGCTGGTGTTAGCCGTCTCCTGGCAAAATACTTCGGGAGCTGTGAAGTTTGGGGTCGACCAAGGCAAATGGTCCGGCTCATTTTTGCGACACGCGCCCTCAATATCGATAGGACGAACCGCGCCGTCCTTTTCTATAAGTAAATTAGCGGGTTTGCAATCTCGCCAAAACCACCCGGCCGCATGGATCTCAGCCAAAACTCGTGAGATTTGTTTGCATATATATAATGCATGACCGAGTGGCAGCCGCCGTTTCCGCCCCGCAACTAGGTTTTGAAGGTTCTTCCCTTTAATTTGCTCTAAAACCAAGTAAGAATTACTGCCCACCGCGAACGCATCGTAAATTCGCGGAACATTTAGTCCCTTGGCCCGTAGATCGGCCAGCACTTTCGCCTCGTTTTCAACCCGCGACTGCCCATCGCGACCGTCCCAAGCGGTTTCGCCGTGTCGGCGGCCTTCTTTAATGATGCAGATTCGCGAGGGCTTCCTTTTAATATCAATCGCCTCATAGACTCCGCCCTTGCCACGCTGTGAGATCACATTAAAAACATGATACTGAGTTGAGAGCGGGGAAGATGGAATGGTATGAAGAGCATCCGTCGCTCCTTCAAAGGGCGGTGTTGCCCAACCCGGTGCGGGAGCGTCGCGACGATCGGGAACGAATTCTCCGCCAGGCGACCGGAGCATCGTTTCCGTCGAGCCATTCGCGACAAACGAGCCATATCTATAGTAAATGTTGCTTTCCGCGTAGCGATAATCGAATGGAACGGTCGGGGCAGCGATGTTGGACCCAAGCAATCCAAATAGATGTCTTACCAGCTCTCGAAAGTGAACTTCATTCATTGGATAAACGGTCATGAACTTGCCGACCTGACTGTATCCATGCCCAAGACCGGCGTTGAGTCGCGCCAGAACATCTAGTGACTCGGCTGCTTTGACCGACGATCCGCTTTTCATTAAATATGGACCGACCGCTATCAGAACATCGCAAGCCGTTAAAATTGTCGCCGAAATATGGATCTTCCAGCCCTGATTGGGATCTGAAGGCAACAAAGGGCGGTTGTATCGCCAAAGCGAGTTGTCGTCATGAAGCGGCAGAAACTCGCCACATAGCTTTTGCCATCTTCGCTTTCGGGCGTCTTGGCTTGTAACGGTGAGCGGCCCAACCTGCGACCGTTCATTCTTTTCTGTTGTCGAATCAAACACGATGTTTACAAATTCTCGTCCAGCTTGTCGTTGATACCCTGGATAAGATGAAAACCGGTCGTGTCCACTCCGCACGTGCCATTGCCGACCAGGTACGTTCGGGCGACGTCAAAATCAAAATCGTTTAGTGTGTTGTCTGTAGGCAACAGGCGGGCGAGCTGAGTCGGTGATTTGCTGAAAGTGTTCATGTACGTTTCCCATTCGAGCGAGCCCTCGCCGTTCTTGATCGCGGCAACGGCCTTAGCCCGAATACTTTCCCCGAGAGACGTATTACCCCCCGCAATCTGATCCATTACCTCTTCGATATTTGCTCTGATTGACATAGATGTATCTCCTAATATTGAACTTCTAACAAAGCTCTCTGTGCCAAATAACGCACCGAATCAAAGAAAAAACTATCAGGAATAAGCGGCAGCGAATTTAGCTGACGTCAGACTAAGGATGCCTAGTTCGTGAAAGCCGAAACGATTTCCCTACAAAAAACTATCAGGGACTGTATTAGTTTATTGAAGCCGACTCGATCGCATGGGTCATTCAAAAAAAGCCGCTAATCGTCTATAATTCGTGCTTGGTCTGATCATTGGTTTTGGGTGGGTTGGGGGTAGCCGCCGGGTTGGGTGGGATAGACGGAACGTCTTTCGAACGTTTTCTGCTTTGATAAGCGAAGTTTTGAAGAAAATTCAAGAATAACGTGACCTAGAGCTGGAGGGAATTTTGGACAAGATCGGAAAAGACCAGCGTCGGCCTTTTCTCCAGAAGATTCAGAAGACCCATGGATTGTGGCGAAGGGAGGCAGAGGAGGATATGGGGCTTGAGCGTACCTAACTCGGTTTCGCAACGCCTCTTCGAATAAGTGTATTGACGTCGTTAATATTTATGCTACTCTTAAGGAGAACAAGATGTAGGAGGACGCCTCGCTGGCGCCACAAAATAGTGTAGTAAGCTGTAGCACGAACCTAAAAGTTTTCAATGACTCCAATTGACAAAAGGGATCAATGTGAACTCTAAAAATATTGATCCCTTCTCCCAATTGAATCGGCTAAAGCTGTGGGCGTTGCGTTATCTGCGACGAAGGGATATCCTGCTCTTCGCTTTGACTGCTTTTTCGTACTTTTTCCTGCTCGCCACGTTTCGATCTCATCCCCGAATTGCAATCCCTGCCGCTTTCGTCTATACATTTCTTATTTTCTTAATCGGGTTTGACCTGATCGTTGGCCGCCGGAATAGTGAATACGCGCGCTCCGCCGTGTTGCGCGAGTTTTTTGAGCAGCTCGGAAATGAGGTTTTTTGCGACGTGAAGAAATATCGAATAACGATTTTTCGGCAGTCGCCGTTTAACGCGGAGTATATTGTGCCCTGGTACCGTTACACTAAGGGGGACAACGACATCATTACTCCGGCATTAAAGTCTCATGCGAAATATCGAAAGGGCGAGGGGCATACCGGCGATGCATGGGAAAATCACGGACAGGAGTTAATATTAGCCAGCTTTCCGGACTTTCAGGGTTCCCGGGAAGAATTTGCTAAATATTACAAGTTGCTGAAGATCGACAGTGATACAATCAGCGAGCTGAGTGATATGATGGTTAGCGTGCGGACCATTATATCATATGGATTTGAGGGCGAAAGCGGGAATTTCCTAGGAGTTCTCAGTATAGACCTCGAAGAGCCGCTTAGCATAGACGAGGAAACGGGCTCACCGGTAATCGGGGAAACTTTTTTATATGCCGACACACTTTTGCACACGCTGCGATCGATTAACATAGTACTGCAAGGGTTTGCAAACGCTGAAACAAGGACTAAATGAGTGGACCAGGAACACAATTGGCACCGTTGCCAGAAAAGTTTGTTGCTAAATCGAATCCCGACGTGAAGCGAGCTACACTTGAGTTTACTAAGGATTTAGAGGCACAGGGTGTCGTACACCGAGTGCCTATTTACTCCGGGACAAGGCAGGCGCCGAACCCGGTGGAAGATTGTGGTCGGCAAAATGTCGCCCAAATGTCATCTAATAAGGAGGATCTTATGGGACAGAGTTCAGTAAACAGACTTAGCGATCCTTCCGTTCAGAATGATAGGAAGTTCCGAACACGATCGCGAGAAATTTCAAAAAATCGATTAGTGCATTCAAATCATGCAGTCGTTGGTGCCTCGATAGGAGCAATTTTCGTCGGCTTTATGGCAGGCACGAGTTTGGGTGGAAATGAACTGTTCGGCATTATCGGTGCCTTAGTTGTATTAAGCCTTTGCTGGGTTGGTTTATATCTCCAGTGACCGTCGACGTTTATGAGCAAGTTATTCTACCGGAATACTTGCTCTTTTTTACTAACTCAGTAGAAGTCGGGAAAACTCTCATGTCCTTCGTTGCCTACGCACTGCTCCTCGCAGGCTTTTTTGCGGTACTATACATTGGAATCAAGGCCGCTCAATTCGGAATAGCGTCACTGAGTAACAGTGATCTTCCCCATATCCAGAGCGTCGCGTGGCTGGGCGCCAGCATCCTCCCGGTCATAATTATCCTGATGCACGTCATTGGTGGCGGAATCGATGCGTGCCTTCCGCCCGATTTCGGGTTTGCTACAAGGGTTTCGATGTTTGTCGGCGCTTTGGCAAATAGCTACTACACGGCCATCGGTCTGAGAGATAAGTTTTCTCAGATGCTTTATCCCGAACCTCCGACTCTCCAATCATGAAGAATCGCTGCCTTACCGAAAAGCAGATCGCAAAAGCTTTTCCAATTAAAAACAAAACGGGAGCTGAACGCTTGGGACATTCGACCATCGTTCTCACGCTCGACACTTACAGCCCTGTGCTGCCCACGATGCAGCAGAGGGCCACTGATAAGCTGGAGCAGATGATGTTCGGGTGATCGGACGGTGCCTGAATGCCGCGTCCTGCGCACGTGGGGACACGGTGGCGCATCCGGACCATCCCGACCATATGAAGTATCATTTCGCGTTCTTTTCACCCCACACGTCCACCGTTGAATGCCCGAAAAAGAGCGATGTACATTCCCGATCAAGCGTAATACATTGAATGGAACGAGCGGGGCCGGGAGGCCTCGCTTCCACCGTGTCGAGATAAGTTCACACAGAACCACGGTGGCGTGATTCGGTAAATCGCTTGCAGTACACCAAGGCCGGGATGAGAGGGGATGGTAGACTCGCGACGCTGCTTAGTTGCAGATCGATAGAACCCACTCCGGCGAAGGCGGGGAGACAACCGTTAAGCCCGCCCGGCCCCTGCGCCTCCGGGAGTCACGTTAAAGATCCGGACCGTCAGCAGCCTCGACAACCTGACACACCGCCGGGGGGAACCTGCTGTGACTGACGACCGAACGACGCAATACCGGGTCAGAGTGCAAATGACATTTGACATGGTAAATGTCATTGCTCCATCCTCACTCGCTCAACATCCCGGATATTTCGGACAAGTCGCTTGATCGGGTTGAGAAAGAAGAGAGCTTGATGAAGTGAAAGTATGAATGAACTGGGAGAAGGCTCAAAGTTTAGGGAAGGTTGTACAAGCCGCGCAAAGCGCTGTTGGATCAGAGATCGAGGTGGTGAAGCATGGCAGTGAATAAAGACGAGGGGCCAAGAAGACCGAGGCCATCGAGGACCGGGAAGGGGATCAAGACGCCGCCTGAGGTGCAGGCAGAGATCATCGCCGCTCTGCTGACCGGCCAGTTCCAGACCGACGAGCAGGTGGCTAAGGCTACCGGTGTTTCCAAGGTCACGGTGTGTAGGATTCGGAAGCACATCCCCGAGGAGTACCTGAAACAACTTGAACTTTTAAAAAAAGACTGGCTCGGCGAGCTCGTCGGCGAGTACCTCGAGGAGAGCTTGAGGTCTCTGATCCGCATCGACCAGGTGACCCGGAGCGAGGAGTGGCTGTGCCAGCAGGACGCGGCATCCTTGGCGACGTTCTACGGCGTCAAAGCGGACAAGGCGTACCGGCTTATGGAAGCGATCGAGCGGGCGAACCGTCCCGAGCCGGATGTCATTGCTGCATCAGAGGGTAGTTGAGTCAGGCAACACACGTGATGCGAGGCGGTAAATGACGTTTGAGAACAGATCCTTACCGCCCCGATTTATTCAAGCTGCCCTAGCACGGCGGGACTGTCTAAGAACTACGTTACTGCCACCCTCCTGAGGCTTAACAAACATTTTTGTTGACAACCCGCTAGAAAAGAAGATAGATTGTTTGCCATCCAGAATTCCCGTTAACCGTTAACAACTGTTTTGCCCTAAAAAAGAAGGAGTATCCCATGCCCTTTATCCCCACGAAGCCGGAAAGCCGTCGCAGGCTTCTCTACGGTAGTGGTGCGTTCGCACTCGCGTTGCTTGTGACCCTAGGCGTTTTTGCCAACAACGGATGGTTCCCGAAGACCGACGCCGTGAGCGGAAAACGAACCGGCTGGTTCGGCCAGCCGCTTGCGAAGAACGCTCCGAATAGTTGGAATCCGCTGGCGATGCCGTCGCCGACCGCGACGCCGCAACTCTCCAAAGAATATATCTACGCTGGCTCGCGTCTCCTGGCGGTCGAGGACAAGAACGCAAGTGCGGCGCCGCCGGCTGATCTGGCGGTATGGCGCCCCTCAAATGGAACGTGGTACGTAAATGACGGCACCACCTGGTACTCGGCAAGCTGGGGCCAGAACGGTGACATCCCTGTGCCGGGCGACTATGACGGTGACGGCAAGACGGATTTTTCGATCTTCCGTCAGGGTACTGGTGAATGTGAGTGTTTGGTCACGTGGTACATCATCCACAGCAGCACCAACAATCAGGTGGTTTTTCAATACGCTGAGGACGGAGATCTTCCGGCCCAGGCCGATTATGACGGCGACGGAAAGACCGACGCCGCTGTTTACCGTCCTTCAAACAACACCTGGTACATCCAAGGCAGTTCTGCCGGTTATTACACCGTGAGTTCCGAATATTTTGACGAGGAGGACCTTCCCGCCCCTGCCGATTACGACGGCGACGGAAAGGCCGATATCGGAGTCTGGCGAAGCAGCAACTCGACGTTCTACTCGATCGACAGCAGCGATGAGGACCTGCAAACTATCGCGATGAGCCAGTCGGGCGTTCCAGTCAGCGGCGACTACGACGGCGACGGCAAGGCCGATTACGCCCTCTTTGCTGCCTCTGGCGGCTATTGGTATGTCCGCCAAAGCACGACGTCCACGATTGTAACCGTATCCGGCTGGGGCCAAACAGGCGATATTCCCGTCCAAAACGATTACGACGGCGACGGGCGGATCGACCATACCGTCTGGCGCCCCTCAAACGGTACCTGGTACATCCGAAACAGCTTTGATCTTTCGTACCGCTATGTTCAATGGGGTGAGGAAGACGACATACCTGTCCCCGCGTTTTATCGGAGGTAGCCGCCGGATTTTTATTTTGTTAATTGGTGAAAGATCGTTCCGTCAAATTATCAGGAGAAACGAAATGAGGTCCTCAGATCAAATAAGAATCAGACGTTATTTTGCAATGCTCGTGCCGACTTTGGTGTTGTGTTTTTATTTATTAGCTACGGATACACTAGGTCAAACTGATGATTCTGGCAGCAAGTTAGGGGCGGTTACGGGAAATGCATACTCGTTTAGCAATTTCGAGACAATAAACGTTACGAACGGAAATCTGTCGCTGAATTTTCCTTTGGGCGTGTTGCCGGCAGGACGCGGGGGAACGAGCGCTTCATTCGGACTTACCTACAATAGTAAATTATTTGAGAAGTATAACGCGAAGTTAAGAAAATACACCGAGTCGTGCTCAATGGTAGGAGAGGAGCCAGGAGTCCTTGTTTGCCCTACATTTGATGCAACGATTGTAGCGTTAAAGGAGGATTCTGGATGGCAGTATACGGGTAAATACCGTCTGGAATTTGAGAACCGTCTCGATATACGCAGCAAATTCACAACTATCGATATCGAGGGGGCTATAAACGAGTGGCCCTCCTGTCACAGCGGCTCAGGGCCCATTTATCCTTGGTGGACTGAGATGACATGGGTATGGAAAATGAGGCTTAAGATGCCGGACGGCTCTTCGCGTGAGATGATCCCGCTGGGGCACTCCGATGAGTTATCGGACGGATTTTACCGTGTCAGGCCGGACGGACTGCTCGAGAATTGCGGTTCGCAACCATCCTCCAACTCCCAACCGCTTATATATTTCAGCGTGGACGGCAGTTATTTAAGATTAGAAAAGACATCGGAGAGCGATTGGGTAATATTTATGCCCGACGGCGGGAGGGTTGTAAACACAACCTCTTACCAAAGGGTCTACGACAGGAACGGCAATTATATTGAATACACTGAGACTTCAAGAACAGACCAGTTAGAGCGGACCGTGTTCAAGGCCGTCAATGAATCGATCGATGAAATCAAATCCGTTGGCGTTGGTGGTGAAGAGATAGTATGGACGGTCGAATGGAAGACAATCGCGGTGCAGAAAAGCTATGAAGCCTGCAATGCCCCGCAGGACTGTCCGGAAGGCGAAGGCGTAAGGCAAATCGAGGAAGAAATACGAGTTGTTTCAAAGATAACAATGCCGGAAGAGCTGGGGAGCGGGGAGTATGTATTCAGCTACAACGCTCCCGACGTGAGCGAAGGCCCATTTTACGAGGAATCTGAGGGCTGGGGAGAGATCAAGGGGGTCGAGCTTCCGACAGGTGCCGAGATCGAATACGAATATGCAATGGACGGAGCGGAAGGCCCGGTAGAATTGGGACATCTTGACACGATATTCATGAATCATCCCGTAAAGAAAACTCTCACCTATGACAGCGAATATGACGGTTCTCCAACCCCCGTGACCGAGATCTGGAACTACAGCACGAGCTATTCAAGCGGGAGCATCGTGAATCCGGACGGGTCGTGGACGGAAATGGATTTTCACAGCACGTTCACCCCGGGGTCATTAGCCGGACTGACGTATAAAACAGAAAGTTCTGACGGGACAAAAGTTGAAAACATCTGGGCGAAGAACATTCCATATGGTTGTACAGGCGCGTGCCCGAACTTCTCGCCAGCCAATGCATACATAAAGACCTCTTTTACATCCGTCAAGGATTCTAACGGCGCGTATTCGTTGACCGCGATAAAGGATTTCACTTATGACAAGAACGGCAATGTTACGGAGGTCAGGGAGTATGACTGGATGCCGCACGTAAACGACGAGTTTCCCGATGGTGTTCCGTCCGAGGCTTCAAGCTATCTGAAGCGGATAACAAAGACCGCTTATTACAACGACACGCCGGAACTGCCCTCCGACAATGATACGGATCCGAATATCTACGTTAAAGCATCCAGCCCGCGTCTGCTGCGTCTGCCGAGGTCGGTGGAAATTCAAGACGCCTCCTTTACGCCGAAGTCGAGAAGTGAATTTGATTATGACTTTACAAATTATAATAGCAGCAACACAAAGGGCGGCAACCTGGAGGAGGCGAAGGCGTGGGATTCCTTCAAGGGCGGAAGCTCGCAGGCCTACAACATTCCGTTGACCGGCACGAACTCGATCTCGACTCTTGTCGATTATGATCAATACGGAAACGTCATCAAAACAACGGACGCGGAAGAAGTCGAGACAACAATTACGTACGGCTGTATTGACGGCAGCACGAGCAGTCCGTGTCCGTCGAATGCGCCGAACGGCCTATACCCAACCAAGACAGAGGTCGCCTCGAATCATTCCTCAGTGAAGAGGACTTCTACCGCTACTTACGACTATTACACCGGGCTGGTGATTTCGGCGACGGATGAGGATAACGATGTATCGGTTGTCACGGTTTACGACGACCTCGGCAGGCCGAAGATCGTGAAGAATGCCTACGGTACTGCGCTCGAAAGCTGGGTGCAAACGACATATGACGATACGAATCGACGCATTATAGTCAAATCCGATCTCGAATCCGAGGGCGACGGCAAGAAGGTCGCGATACAGCACTTTGATCAACTAGGACGAGTGCGCCTGTCAAGAGTGTTGGAGAATTCCGCGACCGAGAGCCCAACCAACGAACAGCACGGCATAAAGGTGCAGACGCGATACCGCTCCACAGGTTTCCTTTGCCCGTGGGATGACAACGATGGCCCTGACGAGGTATGTTCGGGGCAACTAACCTCAAATCCATACCGAGCGGCTACGTCGGGAGCCGCAACCGGTGAAGAAACAATGGGCTGGACGCTCAGCCTAGCACAAAACAACGGCCGCCACAGCACGGTTTCGACATTCTCCGGAGTGGCATTGCCTGCTCCGTGGGGAGCCAACTCCAACTCAACTGGCACGGTCACAACCACATCTGACGCCGATGCAACCACCGTAACCGATCAGGCCGGGAAACTCCGCCGGGCGATAACGAATGGAATGGGGCAGCTCGTTCGAGTCGATGAGCCGAACGCGAGCAACGTATTAGGCAGCGTCAGCAGTCCTAACCAGCCAACA
>JBGSYT010000095.1:0-11016 GCA_041750855.1 Pyrinomonadaceae bacterium
GAGCTAGGGACAAGAACTTCAAATATACACTTTCTGCCAAGTTTATTGCAACAAATGCATCGAAATGACCAAAACCTTACCAAGGCCTGAAACGGCTTAATCAAAGGCGATTGACCAAGCGTTAGACGCTCTTAATATTATTAAAGTCGAAATCGACCCATGATCCTCAGAAAATCAGTTCCTTGACTGGGTAACCGAGATCGGCTGGCCAGCTACAGTGATCGTTCCAGAACGTGAAACGGTTGGATTCACGGTTGCCCGAAAAATCGCTGTACCACTGCCCGAAAAGGAGTCCGGACCCGCGAGCCTGATCCAGTTCGCATTGCTCTTCGCCGGAAAGTCGCAGTTGGCTGCTGAGCCAATGTTTACGGAAAAGTGCCCCCCCTTCGTTGGAAGCGTTATTGGGCCAGTTGGAACAACATATTCACAAACTGTTGGCGTGGAGATCGCCTGGGCCAGGTTTAATCGTCCGCCGGTTTTAACAATCCCGTTCCACTGGGCCAGCGGATCCACTGTGTTCAGGATCGTGGCTTTGATCGAGGCCGGTGAAAGGGTCGGATGTTGGGCAGCAATAAGTGCCGCCGCTCCAGCTACGTGAGGCGCGGCCATTGACGTGCCGGATTGGGTTCCGTAGTTTCCAGGAGGCATCCAAGTACTCAATATCGCGGTGCCTGGTGCCGCAAGGTCAACGTTAACGAGGCCGTAATTAGAAGAAGAATTTCGACCATCGGTACTTGTTGAATTCGCTACGGATATGATCCAGGGACTGTCATAGGCTGCCGGGTACATCGGATTCACATCGCTGTTCGCATTTCCGTTGCCGGCGGCAAAGACCTGAAGTACACCTGCATTACCCAATGCGTCTATCGCATCTTTAGTTGCCTGGTCGTACCCACAAGCCTCGTCGCATCCACCGTAGGAATTATTAGTGACCTTTATATTGATGCCCCGTTCTTTCATCATTCTCACGTAGTTATACGCATTGATGAGCATCGACGACGTCGTCCCCGAACCGGTGTGGTCAAAGATCTTGATCGCCATTACACGGACGTTCCAGTTCACCCCGGTAACGCCTACCGAATTGTTGCCGACGGCACCAAGAGTGCCGGCCGTGTGGGTTCCGTGGCCGTGCTCATCCATGGGGTCGGGGTCGTCGAAGAAAAAGTCGTAACCGTACCGGTCGTCAATAAATCCATTCCCGTCGTCGTCTATTCCGTTGTTCGGTATCTCGCCCGTGTTGGTCCACATGTTCGCGGCAAGATCTTCGTGGTCGTATTTAATTCCCGTGTCAATGTTTGCGATAACGACCGTTGGGCTCCCCGTGTTTACATCCCAGGCCTGCGGTGCCGAGATCTTCGCTAATCCCCAAAGGCTGCCAAAGTCAGCATCATTCGGGATCGCCTGCAATTTGTAATAGAAGTTCGGCTGGACTGATTTGACGAGCGGCGATAACCTAAACCGTCCGATCGCGGATGCGACGGTTGTGCCATGAGGTAATCGAATTCTCTGCCATCCGGTATCGCCCAATTTCTCAAGTACTACGCCCCGATTCTTCCGGATTACACCTCGTGAGGAATCCTCGCCGATACCATCGTGGAACTTGATCAACACCTCGTTTTTGACAAGTTTCGTTTCCTCTTGCTGACCATGTATGGTCGCCAAAAAAGCAAGCAAAATAATGAGGAAAGCCTTAAGAGTTACCATATTACTGACGTTCTTTGATATGGGGCTTGTGGATGCCACTCTATCGGGGTCTATTCTCGAGGGAAACGTCTATGCAAATAAGGAATGGGGCGGCTAGTGGGAATCGAACCCACGACATCCAGAACCACAATCTGGCGTTCTAACCCCTGAACTATAGCCGCCATAAATTCGATTTTAGGCTTGGGGCCACGGATTTAGGATTGAAAGGCTGGCTTTCGAATCCGAAATCCGGATCCCGCTATCCGCAATCGTTTCGCCCCCGGCACGACTCGAACGTGCGACCCACAGCTTAGAAGGCTGTTGCTCTATCCACCTGAGCTACGGGAGCATATCAAAAAGCAACTTACAATCTTAGCGAGTGGCCATTCGCTAGTCAAACCATATCTTGAGGCGGAAAATGATGCCAAACAGCAGCATTACTGCCAGGGGAATAATGGCATGCAGTGCGAGAACTCGAGATTCTGTCTCGAAAGTGAATTTAGGGAGCTTCATTTTCCTTTCCACGCACGACGTCGAGCATTTTTTCAAAGACCTCCGTTAGGTCAAGTTCACTCGTGTCGATGACGACGGCGTTTTCAGGAATGGTCAGCGGCGAATCCTGACGGGACACGTCGCGCAAGTCGCGCTCGTTAATTTCGGCAAGGGTCTGTTCGTAAGTGATCTCTCGCCCCTGGTCCCGGTCCTGCTCAAAGCGACGACGGGCACGTGCTTCAGGGGTAGCAGTGAGAAAAAACTTAAAGTTTGCAAACGGAAAGACGACAGATCCTATGTCGCGCCCTTCGAGTACGCACCCGTTCGGTGCCGAAAGGCCTAACTTTCGCTGGTGTTGGACCATTGTGTGCCGTACATCCGAATTGGTGGATACGACTGATGCCGCCCGAGCGATCTGTACAGTTCGGATATCCGAAGTAACATCCTCGCCGTCCAACAAAACTCTCAAGCTATTGGGTCCGCCGAGAAGCTCGATCCGAACGTCCCCAGCGACCGCAGCGACCCTGTCGCTCTCTTCCAGATCGATCTCTCGGCGAAGAACAGCAAGTGCGACGGCGCGATACATTGCTCCCGTATCCAAATAGAGAAGACGAAGCGAAGCAGCTAACATTTTCCCAAGCGTGGATTTGCCGGCTCCTGAGGGGCCATCGATGGCTATGATCATGTTTTTCCCAAACTCTTTCGCTGCTTTAGAGGCAAATTTTCGTAAACGAGCAGGTAAGATCGCGAGATGAGGTCTTCATATTCCTCGGGGCCAAGGGAGTTTGGGTCTTCGACGGCGACCCAATGATACTTCGCAACATAAGGTGCGGGAACGATGCCGGGCCTTTCGACGAGTTCGGCGAACTTTTCCGGCGTGCATTTGAATGAGACCTTGCCAACGGCATCGTCAAGCCCCGTCGCGCAGAACATCTTCCCGCCGATCGAAAAGCATAGGTCCTTACCCCATTTTACATCTTCGGTGGTGTTCGGAAGCGAGAGACAGAGTTTGCGTATTTCTTCAGTATTCATTGTTAAAATGTTGGCGGCAACGCTAAAGAGGTTCACAACAGTTCCCCTCATTGGCCGTCACCCTTCAACCTGGTTCTATACAGTGGCGAACCTGGGAACGGCCCGAGAGATGTAAGATTCCCTCATTACAAAGCAATTCTGCCACGCTTTTTCTCGTTACTAAAATTTCGAGAGGCAAGGTTGTCGGTTTTTTTGATGAAGAAATGGGCGATTTGCAGAGGATCAGAACGTTAGCTGGGATTACGTCGGGGGCGTTCTCCAGCGTCTACCTGATGGCCCGGTACAACTAAGCTTCTTTCGGTCGCCGTTACTTCGCAGGCGGCTGCGAAATTATCGAAGACGCCGAGCTTATTTATTTCGTGATCGCCGCGGTTTTACGACGAACCCTTCATGATCAGAGATTCGGTCCGAATTGTCGAACGAGCTAAATCAGTTCTTTATCGAATCCCAAAAAAGCTGGGTCTGATCGACATAGTTGGCGTTATTGGCCTCTTTCGCCCAGGCGTTCGCTTCGGCGATGACCTTCAGAGCGTCTGCGCGCTTGCCGGCTTTGTCGAGTATTCTCGCCCTCAGAAGGCCGAATCGCGCAGTCTTCGGACTCTTTTCCAGCGCGGTCAAGATCCATTTATCTGCCTTCGCGAGGTCGCGGCCATTATGAAAGTTGTACTCTGCCGCCAGGAAATAGTTCATCGGGCTCATGCCGCCCTCGGCCTTTTCGAGCGTGGCGATCTGTTCGGCGACGCGGGCGTCCACGTCAAATTCGATCGGGAACTTAACCTGCGTGTTTTCCCATGCCAGCTTCAGGTTCATCGATGAAGACGTAATGTCGGTGAACGCGATCGTAAACGTCTCGATAAAGCCGGACGTCCTGGCCGGTTTCGCCTTAAAGCGGAACGCGTCCTCTTCCTGCTTGTAAACATTGCCTGAAAGCGCACGATGCCTGATATTTGTGTGAATGATCATCGTCCACTCGTTCTCGCCTGGTATCGAATAGAGCGCGTATGTGCCTGCCTTTAGCGCGTTACCCGCGATCTTTACATCCTCGGTAAAGGTCAACTGGGTCGAGGCGTTGGCGCCGGTTCGCCAGATCTCGTTAAATGGAACAAGTTCGCCAAATACCTTCCGGCCCTTGGCGCTCGGACGTGCGTAGCTAAGCTTGACCTTAGTGAGCCCGACTTCCTGCTCGATCACCGTAAGCGGGCTAAGGATCGGTACCTTCAAACTCGGAGCCGCCTGCCCGAAACCGAACTGCGTAAACAAAGCAAAAACTGCTATCGATAATACAAACTTCATTGTTACCTCCTAAATAAGTCAAAAAAAAAATGTTTCACGACCGATCGCGGGGCCGCCGTGGTAATAAAATGCACTAGCCGGCGCTAAATTGTCCGGTGTCTAATCCCGCTCGTTTTGCGCCGGCCTGATAGGCAGACTCAAGAAAATCGAGTATCGCGGTGCGTGGATCGTCAGCATTCCGGGCGTCGTCGTACATCAAAATGGCCATGTGGGCACCGTTCGACTCGGCCCATTTTGCTGCGGCGGGAGAGAGCGGCTCATTTGCCAATCCCTCAGGCTCAGGCGCGGTGTACGAATAGAACGCCGGTGCCGGGACGTTGTCGTCGCCAAACCAAAATCCAAAACTGATGACCTCGTGCGAGTAAGCTTCGCGTTCGACGCGGTTCGCACCCTCGCGGACCGGTGCGGACTTGCCCGAGAACCGTGTCAGGGCGAGGTCAAAGCTGTGCCAGAACATATGCACCGGAGTCGATTTGCCGAGAAAATGGCCGCGGAATTCCTCGAATACATCATCGACCGCGACCAACGTCTGGTGAAAGCGTTCGACATATTCCTTGTCGTACGACTTGTTCTCACGGTCGTCAGCGAATGGTGTTTTTGACGGAGCCTCGTATGGGACGGCCTTGATCTCGGGCTTAATGCCTAATTTTCCAAGGCTGGCCATCACACTTGCATAAAAATCGGCGACGGTCAGGCCGTCGTACAAGGCAAAATCCTCAACACGACCGTCGCTCGTGCGCATCTTCAACTCGTGATCTTTGAAGTCGAACTCGACCTCAAAATTGCCGCCGCCAAAGGGAATGGTGTGCGTCGAGAGCCCACGTGGCGTGACATACAACGGCACGTGCCACCAATGATTGAGCCTCGGGTGCATTGCGAGACGCACTTTGCCGACGATCTGGCAATAAAGGTGCAGCGTATCCTTGGTCGGCCGCCATGCCTCAAGCGGAATTTCGGGATATGCGTTCGTTTCCATAACCTCAAGGCGGATCGGGCCGCCGGTCAATCGAGATGCTGCACTTGTACGTATTTATATATTAACCTCGAACCTTTACATTGACGAATGGCGTAAGTTCGGTTAAGTTCACATAAACCAGTACAAAACGGAGGAATATATGTCTGAAAAGGTAAACCCGATCCCTGAGGGATATGAGGGCATCACGCCGTATCTGATCTGTAGAAACGCGGAGGCAGCGATAGATTTTTACAAGCGTGCATTTGGCGCCGAGGAGCTGTTTCGCATCGGCGGGCCCGGAATGGTCGGCCACGCCGAGATGAAGATCGGTAACGCGATCTTTATGCTCGCGGATGAATTCCCGCCGATGGCTGTAGGGCCTGAGACCATCGGAGGCTCGCCGGTCAGCCTGTACGTTTATGTCGAGGACGTGGATAAGTTCGCGGAAAAGGCCGTAGCCGAGGGGCTAGAGGTCATCAAACCCATAGCCGATCAATTTTATGGCGACCGCTCGGGGCATTTTAAGGATCCGTTCGGACATTTGTGGGGCTTTGCAACGCATATCAAGGACCTGACGCCCGAGGAACTCAATGAACGGGCGAAGTCGGCACATGGCGGCTGAACCCTAATGGCACCTTCCGTAAGATACCTTTAGAGCCGCGACGATGCTGTCATCGAGCTGATTTGCGTCTGTTAGTACGAACATATGCGAGATCCGCGGCATCGGGCCGGTTAACTTCGCTTTCTCGATCTTGTCATCGAAAGGCCGGTCGCCGAGGTCGAGGCCGATCCGGAGTTCCTTCGGTTTTATATTCACGGCGGCAAACTCGCGGTTCTCAAGGATGGATACGTAAGTTTTCTTAGGAAGCACGGTAGACGCCGGAAAGTGCTTCTTAACGAATGCGAGAAACGCTTCAAAGAGCGGCCGCATCTGGGCGGCCTTTGCAAACTGGGCGTCAAGCAGGTTGTCAGTGCTCTGATAAACGGGCTTTCCGCCGTTCGCGTGGATCGCCGCGAGCATTGCCGCATTCATGTGCCCGAATCCGTGCTCGGCCTTTAGCCAATTGACCACCTCGGGCCGTTTTGTGCTGCCGAAACCGTCGATTACCTTCATCCAGGCCGCCAGGTCCTTGCCCGTTGCCGCCTGGATGCCATCCATAAATTCCTTCTCAAATTCGCCTGATGTTTTTTGTGCCATAGTTTTAGTCAGTGTTCAGTGGTCGGTGGTCAGTTGCCACTAGCTGGGGCTTCTATCTCCAGATCCCGAGTATCAGTCCGATGACTGCAAAATATACGATCACGTAGCCGCAATTGATCGCAATGTACCTGAACGAGCGCTGTTCGAATAGGGCGATTATGATAAACATCCCGACCACCCAGACAGCGGCAAGGAGCCCGGCAGCAATACCCCATTGCCAGGTCGTGCCAGGGGCTCCTAGGAAAAATGCCAAATTGTAAGACATGACCCATGCGATAAGGAAAGTCAGCCCGAATGTCTTTGCGGGATTCGCTTTCGCAAGCTGTTCGTCGGTCAGCCCGTTCTCTTTTTGCCACGCTTTCGCAAATAGGAGCGGCGACCACCATAACCCACCGATGACCAAACTCATCACGGCACAAACGAAAACGGCAATGTGATTGATGTAAAAGTTTTCCATAGTGGAAAGAGATTAGCCTCGGGTGAATTCGATGTATTGGAAAAAATTTACCTACCCGACCGGAACATAGTTCTGGTAGTGCGAACGGATCTTTGAGTACTGTTCGGGCGTAAAGCCGGAGAAGTGCTTGAAGTCGCTGATGAAGTGAGACTGATCGTAAAAGCCGCATTCCTGAGCGATCATATCCCACTCGATATTGTCGGAAGCGTCTATCGCTTGTATTGCCTTTTGGAAACGCATTATTTTTAAATAGGACTTTGGCGTCACGCCGACGTGCTTTCGAAACATCTCCGTGAAATGCTTTTGCGAATAGCCGATCTGTTCGTTCATTCGCGCTATGCTGATCCTGTCGGGCCGTTTGGTCATCTCATTGAGGGCGAATGCTATGCAAGGATTTATGTTCAATACGGACGCAAACCGTGCCAGCAGGAATTCTTCGACCAGCCAAAATCGCATTGCGATATTCCTTTCGTCAAGCAATCTTTCACGCAGGTCGGCAAAGTCGCTGCCCCAGATCAGATCTGCATCGACTACGCAATCGGCGATCTCTTCCATAGGAAAAGGAAAGAAAGGCGCGGCCATACCTTTCTTGAAAGCGATAACCATCATTGCCGCTCCGTTGCCTGAAGGGATGGTGATGGGATCGGTCCGCAGGCCCGAGGCCCAGACATGATTACAGGCTTGTATTTCCTTAAGGGTATTGTTGTCGTATATGAACTGCGGCGTGTCGTGAAAATCGATCAGTATTTCGGTATCGCCATTGGGCAGAAACCGATCAACCGTGTGGGTTTGTTCGAGCCGCTCGAAGTAGATCAAGACGTCAATGAACTTGTCGAGCGGGGGTCGCGGTACGTGTGCCTGATAGATCATCGCGGGTGGCATTCGTGAGAGTTTTTTTTCGAACTCGCAAGACGCAAATCAATAAATATGTCCAATTGAAGCTTCGCTTCTTAAGTTTTGCTGCTTCTTCCCCGAGGAGAAGGACGACTAGGGCCGCGCGAACGGGCTTGTTAAAAACATAAGCAGACCGACCAGTATGAAATAGGGCACGATCACTGCGGCTCCTGGATAGTCCTTTGCGACTCTCTGCCCGAAGAAAAGGGCTAGCAGTGAAAAGGCAGCGACCACCGAAGCCCAGAAGATCAAAACGGTGGACGATGTCATGAGAAAATAACCGATGCCAGCGGCGGCAAGAATGCCGGCGGCAAGCTCCATCACCGTTATCACGGCGAGCAACACGGGAACAAAAGGCCCGAGAATTGTTTTCGAAAAATGGCCCTTGAGCCATTCCAAATTGCCGCTCCGATCAAAGACCTTATCGAGCCCCGATTGGACGAACAGAATCGCAACCAGTGCAGCCGCCATAAGTGCCGGCAAATTTCTACCTATTTCGTCGATTCCTACCATTTTCTACCGCTCGTCGGAACTTTCTATCTCGGTTATTTTCGACACTCGCCGTTCATGGCGGCCACCTTCGAAATCGGCCTCGAACCATGCCTTCAGAATCCCCTTTGCCTGATCATCGTCAAGGAAGCGGGCCGGAAGTGCGAGCACATTTGCGTCGTTGTGTTCGCGGGCCAGCCGGGCTATATCCGGGCTCCATGCAACGGCCGCCCTCACCCCGCGGACCTTGTTCGCCGCGATCGCCATTCCCGTGCCCGATCCGCATACCAACACTCCCTGATCCACCTCGCCGGTGGCGACCGCCTTGCCTACCTTCACAGCATAATCCGGGTAATCGACCGAATCGGCCGATGTCGTGCCCATATCTTCAAATTCGACGCCAAGTTCCGTCAGCAAAGCCTTCACCTTCTCTTTCTCCTCATAGCCGGCGTGATCCGCGGCTAGAGCTATCTTTCTTGCCATATATGCCGAGATTCTATCCCGAGTCGCCCCCATCCCAAAATCTGCGGCCAACTTTTCCGCCCGCTATCGCTACACAGTCCTCTAAATACGGCGTTCGTGTGCGGAATTTATTGTTTATGCGAACCAGAACCCATATACTTATCTACTGACGGTCATTCTCTCCACGCTGATGAAGACTCCTCTTGGAAATTTTGTTTCGGTCGCGGTGATCGGGCTTGCACTGTGCCTGCCGATCGCCGGCCAGGATTTTCTTCCCGAGCTTGTCAAGAAGATCAAGCCCTCTGCAGTGGCGATCGAGACCTTTGATGCCCGGGGCAATTCGGTTTCGCGAGGAAGTGGTTTTTTCATATCTCCTAACCGTGTCATCACAAATCGCCATGTGATCGAAAGGTCGAGCCGCGTTGAGGTTCACCTTATGGACGGCAAGAAATTTCCGGCCAAGGGGATTCTTGCCATCGACGGCGAGGGCGACCTCGCATTGCTCCAAGTCGATCTGCCGGCTGGCCTGGCTGTTCCGCTTCCCATTTCACGTGCCGTGCCGCAGGAGGGGGAATCGATCGTCGTGGTCGGCAACCCCTATGGCCTCGAAGGCTCGGTGTCTAATGGGATCGTGTCCGCCGTCCGCGAGATCTCAGGTTACGGCAAGATAATTCAAATAACTGCACCAATTAGCCCCGGATCATCCGGCTCGCCGGTGGTCAATATGTTCGGCCAGGTGATCGGCGTTGCGACGCTTCAGGCGGCTGAAGGGCAGAGCCTGAATTTCGCTGTCCCGGCTGAACGCATCCTGCAGATGCGTGTTACCGACCTGCAAACCGTGTCGTCACATGCGGTTGCGACCCAGCGGGACAAGCGTGCGGCAGCCGAGCGGCTTTATTCGCAGGGCGTCGTCCTGCTATCGCGGGACGATTTCGCCCGAGCGTTGCCCTATTTCGAAAAGGCAGCCGAGACCGACGCGAATTACCCCGAAGCGTGGTACCAGGCCGGTTATGCCTACGGCGTTTTGGGGCGGCACCCGGACGCGCTCAAGGCGTCGAAGCAGGCCGCGAAGCTGCGTCCCGATTGGGCCGAGGCCCACGTGAACATCGGTGCTTCCAGCTTCGCTCTTGGCCAGTTTAAGGAAGCGGCCGACGCTTATAAGCAGGCGATCAGGCTGGACGACGACAAGCCCGACACGCAATATGCCCTGGGGCTGAGCCTCGAAAAGCTGAACCGCACGGATGAGGAAGCCCTTGCTTACCGGCGTGCCCTCGCCCTGAATCCCGGCCACGCCAACGCGATGGAAAAGCTCGGGCTGGCCTACGTCAAGCTCAAACGCCACGCGGATGCGCTCGCCGCCTTTGAGCAGCTCAAGATCTACAAGCCCGAGGCCCGCACCTATAACCTCATCGGCGAAAGCCTGTTCGAGCTTGGCAAGACCGAGGAGGCCAGCGAGGCATTTAGCACCGCCGTCAACTACAACCCCGATCTCGAAAAGGCCCGCTTTAATCTCGGCCGTGCCTACGTCAAGCTCGGCAACACGGCCATGGCCCAGGCCCAGTACGAGATGCTGAAAGCCGCCCGCTCCGACTGGGCCGACCGCCTGCTGGTGCTGATAGAACAGTAGATTAATGCACCCCACGCGGGACACGGTCCTTTGCCGATGCGGCCCGCAAACCCCATAAAAGAGTGACCTCAAAGCCGTTAGACAACTCGGCGACCGATGCGGTTTGCCCGGCTCGTCCCGCGTGTCCCGCACCAGTCCCACTAAGTTGTGGGCCACGCAATCTATTGCGTTAATGAGCCTTACGGTGATCTCCGACCCTTGTCCCACCGGATCTGCAAAAAACATCTCCTAAATAGGTTCCCCGGAAGGGGACACGGTACATTTAGCGTCGCCGGCAGCTCGAATACTTTCAAACAACCCGCCCGGACACTGGCCCAGAGCCGATTCAATCATATCACATTTGTCCCATCTGTGGGAAATCTTTTTATTACAGGCACAAAAAGTGAACACAAGAGCACTGTTTGCACGTTTCTGTTATTCGTGGTCGATCTTGT
>JBGSYT010000096.1:0-2242 GCA_041750855.1 Pyrinomonadaceae bacterium
TCGAGGATCATGATTCCCGCACCCTCGCCGATCACAAACCCATCGCGTTCGAGATCAAATGGCCGCGAAGCATGCTTTGGGTCGCCGTTTCGAGTAGACAAAGCCCGCATTGAAGCGAAGCCCGCGACGGACATCGGCGTAATGGCGCTTTCGGCTCCGCCGCAGATCATTGCGTCGGCATCGCCGCGTTCGATCAGGCGGAAACTGTCTCCGATTGCGTGAGCCCCGGCCGCACACGCAGTTGCAGTTGCGGAATTCGGCCCTTTAGAACCTTGACGGATCGATACATTTCCGGCAGCCAGATTAACGATAGCCGAAACAATAAAGAATGGCGAAACGCGGTCAGGGCCTGAATTAAGCAGCTTTTCGTGCTCACGCTCGATGGCCCAGAAATCGCCGATACCCGAGCTGATATACGTGCCGACCATCTCATCGTTAGATGAGTCGATCATGAGGCCGCTGTGCTTTACCGCCTCGTCTGAGGCAGCTATTGCGAAATGCGAAAATGCCCCCATTCGCCGGGCTTCCTTTTTATCAAGGAAATTCAGAGCATCAAACCCTTTAACCTCGCACGCGAACTTGGCCGAATATCTCTCAGCGTCAAATTTCTTGATAAAATCGGCCCCGCTCTCGCAGTTCATCATCGCGCGCCATGTCGAGGGAACATCGTTCCCGCATGGCGTGACCAGCCCGAGCCCCGTAACTACTACTCGTCTTCTCATAATCTTCCGTCGACCGTCCGCGAATCGTCGTTCGCCGTCGAACATCTGTTCAGGCAACGAACGACGATCAATGGACCATGATCAACTATGCAGCTTTATGCTGTTCGACATAGGCGTAGGCATCGCGAACGCTTTGGATCTTTTCCGCGTCTTCGTCGGGAATTTCGATATCGAATTCCTCTTCGAAACGCATCACCAATTCGACGAGGTCTAGCGAATCCGCCCCCAGGTCTTCAATAAAGCGTGCGTTTTCCGTTACTTCTGCTTCGTCGACTCCGAGTTCGTCAACGATTATCTGTTTGATCTTATCCTGAACTTCTGACATTAATTTTCTCCTGTTTTATGACGTTTCTAAAGTATTTCTTAAACTTTCGGTATTTTCAATGTTAGCGTATTTGGCTTCTTTATCAATCTGGCGGACGAGCCCCGAGAGCACTCTGCCCGGGCCTATCTCGACAAACTTTTCGACACCCGCCGCGTTGAGGTTTTCAACCGTTTCCAGCCACCGGACCGGTGAGGAAACCTGTCGGGTCAGTCTGTCCGCTACATCGGTTGAATTATCGCTTATCCCGGCGTCAACATTGTGTACTATCGGAAACAAAAACTCGGAATATTCCAGCGTGGCCAGGACTGCAGCCAGGCGTTCCTGAGCCGGCAGCATCAGCTGGCAGTGGAACGGAGCAGACACACTGAGCTTTATGGCCCTCTTTGCCCCTTTCTCTTTCAGCAGCTCACATGCCCGGTCGACGGCCTCGGCATTACCGGCTATCACTACCTGCGTGCGTGAATTGATATTGGCCGCGTTGCAGATTTGCCCTTCCGCGGCTTCTATACAGCCCGCCAAAACCTCATCAACATCCAGGCCAAGTATGGCGGCCATCGCACCCACACCGACCGGCACCGCCTTCTGCATGTACGTTCCACGATTCCGAACGGTCCGAACCGCATCTGCAAATTCTATTACCCCGGCCACAACGAGTGCCGAGTACTCGCCAAGACTATGTCCAGCCACGTATTCCGGTTCCGGAAGCCCTTCAGCTCTAGCCGAATGATAAGCGGCAACAGAAACGGTCAGTAGGGCCGGCTGTGTGTTCGCGGTGAGCTGAAGTTCAGCTTCATCCCCCAAAAAGCACAGTTCCGACATCGAAAATCCCAAGGCTTCGTCTGCCGCTTCGAATACTTCCCGGGCAGCCGTAAAATTATCAAACAGGTCTTTTCCCATGCCAACGTACTGTGATCCCTGACCCGGAAAAAGATATGCGGTTTTCGCCATATGCAGAAGCCCGCGCGTCAGCAAGGGCGTAACATTCAAGGTTGCTCAATAAATCCTTTGCTCAACCTTCTAAAATCGTATAACCGTTCCGCCCCAGGTCACCCCGCCCCCAAACGCAGTAAGCAGAACGAGGCTGCCCTCTTTGATCTTACCTGACTGTATACATTCATCGATGCCGATCGGTATAGATGCCGAAGACGTATTGCCATGCTCGGCAATATTGGAATAAACCTTTTCTTCGGGAACG
>JBGSYT010000097.1:0-20474 GCA_041750855.1 Pyrinomonadaceae bacterium
CCAATCGAAGAACTTCTGAGACCTTTGCTCCATCATCAACTGGAGCGGCGTTTTTTCCTTGATGCCTTGAGCGGCGGCAACAACGTCTTTGTCTTGTCCGCCTGCTACCGGCTGTTTTTTCTTTTTACCAAAGCTCAAAATGCCACCTCCGAAGAAAAGAAAAAGGACCGCCGCTTATTCGGTAAATCGAATAAAACGGACGATCCTATAAATCGTCTGAAATGTAGTCAGTCCTTAGTCGCCTAAGACCTGTGGTGAAATCTCGGCCAACTGTCCCGCGATTCGTCGCGAATTCTTTTGGCCTTCCCGCATCATCCTGCGGGCTTTTTTGATCCTGTCGAGCCTGACCTCGACAAAGGTTTCGATCTCATCGTAGGCGGCCGCGACCTCGCCGCAGTTCGTGGAAATTGCTGTTTGAATTGCATTGAGTTCGCGAATCTTTTCAGCGAACTCTCTGCGTGCTAAGTTACCACGATTAGGTAAATCCTGTCTATCACTTTGAGTCGCGTCGATCATCAAAAATCCCGCCTAAACAGCTTCCCTTTCATTTCGTGCATTTGAAACTTCCTGAACAACGTCTCAAACCGAGGCTCGGAAGCGATGCCGACAACCGATCCTTCGCCTATATTCGCCTCGACAAACTTGAATAATTTACCGGGATGCCCGCCTTCGGACCAGACCTGCCCGATGCGCCAAAGCTGCTCAAGAACGACGAAGCTGAGCACTCGCCCACTTTCGTCGTCAACTTCGGCGGGAATGATGGCTTGGTGTTTCGTAGGAATGTCAGACTGCTCAAACTGCTCGTAAAACACAGTGCCCAACTCATCCCATTTGTTGTGCGGCAATAAGGTTATCATTGGATAATTAACGGGTCCTCCTTCAAATTATGGCTCAAGATGCCGTTCGTGATGCAGATATGCGAACCGTCCATCACCGGCATTCCGACTGCGAAATCCCCAAACTCCTCTGTCATTTTCACGATCCGGCTTGGCTCTACGGTGTCATTCGGTTTCGTGAGTACGATGGTCTCGATCCCGTCATCAAATCGCCGCTTCAATTCCATTGCGGGCGTTCCGCTTAAATCAGCCCAACTCGTGATGATCGGGTGATCGAAGGTACACGGCAAGTGCATCCCGTTTGCGGTCGTAATCCGGTACAATCGCGAGGCATATCCGCGCTTCACGAATCGCACCCGGCCCGCTACTGCTCCGCCGGTATCGAGATAATCGATATCTGTTAGGTTCCGGATGTTCGTGTCCTCGAATCCGTTGTCGGTGTAGCGTCGAACGGTTGTTTCGTCGAGCAAAACACAGACGTAGCCTCCTCCCCCTGGGGGTGGCGGGTCGGGGTTGACGCCGCCTGAACCGCCGGGCAGTCCGGACGTAGATGTAGACGGCATCGAACGCACGCCTTCGCGATTATCGTTCGCACTCCGCGCCCATACTCCGTGGCCGGATGATAGGCCCAATTTCCGCACCTGGATCTGTCCTGCGACCGCCGCCAGAGCATTGAAGCCAAATCGAAGGTACTGCTGGCCCGGCCCGGTAACTGACGTGTTGTAGGTCGTCGGCACGAAGATCGTAAGCGGCTGCCTGACGAAATCCGAACCATTCAGCGAGCCAGGCATAAAGGTCGTGCTCAACGCATACGCTCGCGGCTTGGTCGTGGTGATGGTCGGAAACGCACTGACCACTCGCTGCGGCGGGTTGCCTACATCGAAGTAGGTTCCTTCGATAGCGTTTCTTACCGTGAATTGCAGAACAAAGTTGGTCCCGATCTGCCGGTATATCTCAAACTCGATAAAGCCTGCGACGCCTGAGAAGCTGATGCGTGGATGATTCTGCTGCGAGAATACCGACGGAGCGTTCGTGAATTCCAGGATGTTCGAGATCGCCTCTTCGCCGGAGTCCGTGCGCGCCAGCACTTGATATCGAACCGTCGTCGATCCCGATTGAAGCCCGAAGATTGAGCCTGTGATCGTGAACGATCCGCCCTCAATGTACTTTCTTTGCCCGGCGGTGTTGTCATAAAACCCTGCGTACATCTGCAAGCCGGACGGCAACGCTCCGGATGCGAGTCGGGCTTCGATCTGGAAGTGAAATGTTTGCCCCGGCTTGACGAGGTTATTCGGCAATGGAAGAAACGCATCCCATCGTTCGGTAAGGCCGCCCATAGATATCCATCCATTGACCTTATCCCATCGCGGAATGTCGTCGTTTGTTCCTTCGTTTGCCGCCCAAAGGGAGTGCTGAGCGGGCTCGATAGTTTGCGGAGCCTTGATCGCATTAGCGGAGTTATGCGTGATATCGGTCTCGCTTTCGAGTTCGCGATACCAGTTGTAGCATTCCAGGTTGCCGTCGCCTGCGTCTGCCGGCAATACCCCGAGACCTGTGTAGGCAGCTTTTGACCATTCCGGGAACGAATTGTCGATGATATTGTCGATCGGGGCAAAGCTCTGCGGCGGCCCTTGATCAACTACCAACTGAATACTGCCGACGTTGGATTCGAGCGCGGTGATCTGGTCTTTAATAGGGTCAAGCAGAAGCCGGACCTCCCGCCGAAGATCGGATATGCCGTATTCGCTGCCTGTGTCGTTTTTCAGCATTTAACCGTGGTAGCTATCCCCTTCACCAAATACTTCTATTGACTCGACCCCAACATCGCCCGTGGCGGTCGTTGATTCTATCTCGACCTCGACTGCAAATGATTCGCAATGCTGAAGGTTGGGATAGATAACGGGAAGCCGCTGGTATCCGGTTCGGGCCGGAGTGACGGGGATCTCGCTTTCAATGGTCTGGTCGTCGCCGTCCGCAAGCAGCCGGATCGTTACATCGATCTCGTCGTCATCGCAGCGGGCTCCGACTACTACCGAGTGAACGGTGTCGAGCATTCCGCGTGAGCGTATCCACCCTGTACGAATCTTGGCTATACTCCCTTCGCCCAAATTGTACTCGTAGAGATTGTCGAGATCATCGGTGAGAAGCATCTGGTTATAGTCGGGCACGGCGGAGCGAATGTAATCGCCGTCGATCAGCCCTTCGAGGTTCGCCGGAGCTCCCCACTGGCCGATGTTGGTAAAGTACGGCCATATCTGCTTCTCATAGCAGAAACAGACTGCCTTCAAGTGCCCGTGCCAGCCCAGAACTCGCTTTGCGGGATCGGTGCAGGTCGCAAGGTCGTCGGCAACTTCGTCGGCAAACCCGGTGTCGGGAAGCCCGTTCTCGCCAACTCTGACTGGCGCTCCTTCTGCCGACCATAAATAGAGCCTTCCGCCTTCTCCGAGACAGCCGTTATGCTGGTGCAGAATACCTATGCCTTCCCAAACCGGCTCTACGGACAGCGGTTTGTCGCCGCCCAAGTAGCGGATCACCATCACGGAGTTTCGGCCGGTTCGCCAGTACAACCCGTCGCCGCGGATCAATGCAGTCGGCGTGTCATTGGTGAAAATAACGGTATCGGGTGAGAAGCTTTCGGGCCTGCCCGGTTCGGACGGCGCGATCGCAGAGCCCGGATTCGATCCAGTGGTCGCGGCTATTGCGTCGGCGTAGCATCCATCGACGAAAAGCACGTCTTCCAAAGACCCGGCGAATAGTCCCGCAGGCGGTTGAAAGTCTCGTGTTGGTGCAAATTCTTTGCCGACAAGATCGCCGTCGCGCCATTCGATAACAACCGTCCTGTCGGAGCCGCCGATGCCTCGCGATAAAACAAGCGTTGCTCCCGTCGAAGTGGTCGGCGGCATCGCCGCAAGGGTGAGCGTGTTTGCAGCCGGAACAGCAGTCACATAAGACGAGTGAGCAACCGCCGGGGTCCCGCCTGAAATTTCAGCAACCCATCCGATCATTTCGGAATTGAACCCGCCCGTCGCGCTGGTCACGTCGAGGCTGGCATTGTTCGTTGCAAGGTCGTTTCTTGTGATCTCTTCCGCGACATCCGATTCCGGCACTGCCGTCAGTTCAAAATGAGCCCCTACGCGGCCTTCTGCGTGCTTAGTGACGCCGATTCCCCAATAGTCCTGACCGTTCGCGTCGGGCAAAGGCAGCGTGACACCGATGGCTTGATTTGTGGCCGCTACGATGTTGGATACTTCAGATCGTATCGAGACCGCTCCGGTGGTTGACCTGATGCGCCAGATCACGACCGAAACAACTCCGCTCACCTTTCCGGTGAATCCGGCTGGCGGAGCAACTGCCTGAATGATCGGAGCCGATGGAACCGCTAATCCCGCCTGCCACGGTCCGCTTTCGGCATCTGTGTACACTCCGTTGCGTTTGAGGAGCAATGAGAGTGTCGAGGACGCGGTGACAAGCAAAGATTCCCCGAGCAGCCTGAGAAGCCCCTTGCCGATATAGAACAATGCACTGTAAGCGTTCAGGACGTTCCCATAGGCTGTCAGGTCGGATACTTGGCCGAGACTCGCATAAGCCTCTGCGACGGTCTGCATAACGATCCCGCCGTCCTGACCTTCGCGTTCCGTCATGCCCTTGAAGTTTTGGATCTTACCGGAACCGGCGAGCATTACGTTCTCGCTGCCAAGATCAAGGTAGTCGGCAGAGTCGATCTCCTTCGGGCCGCTTGAGATGTAACCTCTGCGGCACTGCCAGGAAGCGAGTTTTGGAATGTACTGGTTATCTGGCATTGAGGAATTTACACTGAGAACACCGCTCGACCTTCATCAATCGCCCGTGTTTTACTGACGGGATTTCGGCAATAACTGAAGTGTTCGGGGCGCTGCACTCGCATACTGCACCATCCGGGCGTGCGATCGCTTCAGCCAATTCACCGAACCACTGAGATTGCTTGGGATCGGGTGCGATGGCCGCCGCTGATTCGTAGTCGCCGGTCTCAGCAACAAGTTCGGCAAATCGCATCGCCGCCTGCATTCCCCTTTGGGTTCGCAGTTCCGAGTCGGGGTGGCCTTGGATCATTTCGATCTGTTCAAGCACGGCAGTAATTTGCTGCCTTGCCCGTGCGACTCGCTGATCGTATGAGTTCGGGTCAAGGCGTGGTTTTAAGGCCGCGATGCGTCCGACACGAACCGTTTCGTCTTTGGCACGCTGTTCGGGTGTGTAGCGATCCGTGATCGCTTTTAAGGCTGTGTCGAGGTCAAAGATCATCTATGTACCGCGCTCGTCGGCTCGGGGTCTGAAATCTCGCTGAAAATTCTCTTGCCTGCCTGAAATTCTGCAAGGTCTTGCATCCCTTTCTGCCCGTATGCCCCCGCCACCGAAAGGGTGTAGTTCCCTTCTCCGGCCTTTGTCGATTCACCGACGGCAAGCCTGATCCACGTCGGCTCAAGAATCTCCGGTATCTTATCGAGAACGCTTGCGCGGGTAACTTGAGCGAGTCCCGCACGGGCGGCAAAGCCTGTGAAATAGAATCGCTTCTCCCACGAATCGAAGTAGCCGCTTAAGGATGAGCCTACTTGGTCGTGGTTGGTCGCATCGTAAATTTTCAACGGGTTCCGGCGATAGCTTTCGATCTTTCGAAAGTCCCGCCTTTCTCCGATGGTCCAAGGCCCGCCGCTGTATCGCTGAATCTCGACGTATGCGGGCTGGCCCTGGTGTTCGGGTAGTAACTGTCCGTTGGTGAGAGCGACGACGTTGATAAGCGGAGCCCGGTACTCGTTCGGGGTTTCGGCTAATGTGCGAAGCAGTATCAGCCCGGCGTCAGTAACAATGGCTTCGATCTCTGCTTCCGTGCGGTTCTTGATGCGCGGGCTAACAGAGGACGAGAACACGCCCGGAGCCATCAGATTGAGAATTACGTTTACGCGGGTCTTGACCCTGTTAATATCTGCCGGCATTTATTCGCTCACTGATGAAAGAATCGTGTTCGCGGACGCCCCATTCGGTTCATTAGGAATGTGCGCTTAGGTATAACTGCTTTGCCCTTGAATCGGTTCGCAAACTTGGACCACTGCACGTTCTGTCGTGCTATCTCGGCCTCAAGCTTCGGCGTCATCGCCTTAACGAACAACATCCATTCGTCGGATGTATCTTCGATCAAATCGATCAGCAGATACGCGGCCTCAGCACCGATCATCGCCGCGAAGTAGTTCGGCAGCTGAACCCTGAAGTCCAGAGCAACGGTGTCGCTGAAATCCGCCTCGTAAATAAGCCGGTACTGCTGCTCGATGATGTGAACTGTTGGGTCGCGAAAGGCTATCCGAAGCGGCGAGCCATAGAATGATACCGCTCCGTTGATCGAGGTTTCCAGCACTTCATAATTGACGATGGGCACTTGGTCGCCGGTTTCGAATTCAGAGTCCGCTGCCCGCTTCTCTAACCGGATCGGAAGCATCACGTCGTCGAGTCCGAGGTCGTGCAACTCGAAGTCCTGATAGCTTGGCGTGAACCATTCGGAAGTCGTTGCAAGCGAGTTCTGGTCGCCCAAAGCAAGGTCCAATTTCTTCGAGGCGATAGTTTCGCCCACGACGTTTAGGACTGTTTGGTACGGCAGAACCGCGTCGCTCGGGCGGCGAAGCCTTTCGTAAACTCGCTGAACTATATCGACGCCGTTCATTATGATTCAGTGTGATCGCCGCACCTTTCGCCCTTCGGCGTTTTTCGCTTGCAGGCTGTACCGTCGGTCTTGACGAATCCGCATACACCGGTTGCTACGGCTGGCGTTGCTTCTGTTGAGTCGGCAGATTCGGCAACGGCAGTCTGTCCCGCCTTCATCTCTGCGATCTGCCGCTCAAGGTCTGCAATGCGTTCCTTGTCCGAGCGTTCCTGTTCACGGCCAACGAGAAAGTCGAGCTTCTGCCCGAATGCGGGATCACTCTGCGAACCGTTATTCCGTCCTGTCGCGGTCGGAAAGTCGTTCTCGCGTCCGAGTTGTCCTGCGCAATAGCGGTCGAGAGTGTCGGGGCCAACCTTGCCTTGCCCGCCGGATAGCCGGGTGTTGATGCTGATCACACTCGCGTTCAGTATCTCGGTTGCGTAATCAAAGGCGACGCTTGCTCCGGCTGCCATTTGTCCGGCCAACTGTGTTGCAATGGCCCGTTCCTGGTCGGTCGCCAGCGGATCGACGTGGTACAACTCGCCGTCGCCGATCTCGAAGACGATAGCTTCGCGGGAATTGATGCGTTCGATCGCTCCGAATTCAAGTTCGCCGACAATCTCGCCAAGCGGGTACTGAAACGGCTGCACGACGGCAAAAATGCGATGTGCGGTGTCTTCGTCGAGTCCCTGCAAGGCTTGCAGGACAGTGAATCCCTGTCCGGAATGGTCCCGGCTGACTGACACGATATTCTCAAGTGCAGGGGCCATTCGCGTTGACTGTACCGGGACCGGCGAGCCTTTCGAGTCTCGCTGCTCTTCGGAGAGTGTGTATTGGATCTGAGGAAACGACGGAAACGGGATAAGCTGGCCTTTGGGCAGAACGCGGTGATATGGGTTCGGCACTACTACCGGCAGCCCTTTTTCGTCATAGGCTCCGCTGGCGATGGCGTGCGGCTGCACGTAGAGGCTCATTGTGCCGTCCGGCCCAACCAGGCTGATGTCCTTGAACGGCGTCCATCCGTATCGAGTCTCGGTCGGCCGCGCATCGTTCATATCCTGCGGAAGAGCCGGGTCCACCCTGACCGGGGCCGAGATCGGCTTTGCTGCTGTTGCTGTCTGCATAAAGTTCTCCTGTCGTTTGTTTAGTTTTAGTCCTGTGCCAATCCAGCCCAAACCGATTTGGCTTCGCGGCCGGAGATGATCGTCCGTTCGTTGTTGAACTCGATAGCATCGAGACCGGCCTGGGCTTCGCGCACTGAAATGTCGTATTCCCACATCGCCTGAATCGCGGTCAATACCTGCATATCGGGATCGCGATACTTGCCATCGCGGGTCTGAATCCAGAAATAATGGTTATAAACGCCTTCTCCGGGAAGGTCTCGTAATATTTTGTTGCCGTATTCGTCGTGAAGTTTTGTGAATCGCCCTTTCTCGCGCAGAGATTCGGCAGATTCCCATTCCTCGACCACCCATCGCAGGCGGCCAAGCGGCACGTTCTCGAATCGCGGCTGGAATTCCCAAGGCAGCTTGGCATCTTTCGCAAGGTTCATGCTTTTCGAGAAGCCGATCGTGCCGTCGGTCTTGATGTAGTCGTAGCCGACGATGTGGCGGGCGGTGATTTGGTATTTGAGTTGCGGTTTCTCGGTGTAATCGTGCAGAAGCGTTCCGGCCCAACTGAGACGGAGGACGGGCTTGCCGAACGGGTTTATGCCAGCTAGGTCGTCAAGGCCGCGCTGAAAGGCGGGATTAGCGGTCGGAACATCCTTCCGCCACCAATCGCCGCTTCCGAGTTTGTAATCGTAGTAAGTTTTCCTGTCCATTAGATTCGATGTGGCGGATGCTTGAGCAGAGCCGCCAAGCTAAGGGTTAATTCGGCTTACGGACCTGTCGGCACTGCGGCCGCCGCCTCGCCTCCGAGCGAATACTGCACGATCATAAACGTCCGACCCACAGTAGTTGCCGGGGTAGTGACGGTAATGATGCCTGTAATATTCGAACCGGCTGCGTAATACTTGCCGAGATTTCCTGAGACCGCTCCACGCCGTCCTGATGCGGCGACGAGGTATGCTCCCTCTTTGCCGCCCCAAAGCGTTGAGTGGTTCGTGTCCATCACTTCTCCGACAAGCAAGTCCGTTGCTTTCAGATCGACGCCGATAAAGTAACCGTCGTCGTCCGCCGTGTCACCGACCTTCATAACAGCGGCGCCGCCCGTCCATAAAACGGGGTTAAGCACTTGAATGCCGTGAAGGATGGCCCCTGGCGGGATCGGAACCGTACCGGTGTGAATGGTGTTTGTCGCGTTTTCTACGAAGGCGACAACCTTTGTGATTAGGTTCGCTCCGTCCGAGAACGGCTCCCAGCGAGTCCCGTTGTAGAAGATGCGGGCCTTCCCGCCTGCCGGGATGTTGATCGCGGACACAAAGCGGTTATGTGCCGCAGCCGCCGTGTCTTCCGCCGCAATGACCAGCGGGGCAGTCCCACGATTCATCACGTCGAAGACATCGCCTAACGACTGGTTTGCGTTAAGTCCGGCGACACTGTGCAGAGCCCCCAGATTATTGTTGAGCACGATCTGCCCGGGTCGCTCGGTATAGGTGTTGTCAACCAACGATTTCCCTGACCAAGCGGACGCGGACGATGCACTCATAGTTGCTGTTGACATATAGTTGTCCTCCTACGAATGCGATGGGTACGGCTGTCCATACCCATCGGCAAAAGGTCAGGTTAGTTCAAAGTCCTCCGAACGTCTGCGACCGTGAACGCAAGGTTTTTGATGACCCAATTCTTCGTTGGCTCGGTCGCAACAAGTGCGTACCGGGCATAAACTGCGAATTGAGCAGCGTCATAATAACGGTCAGTGCCGGGTTTCTGGATTAGCGGCCCGCCCTGGAAGTCGTACATCTGCGGCTTCTTGACCATCAGCATCTTGAAGCTCGACAGAGAGAGTCCGTAGATGCGGTCAGCCGGACAGTGCGACGAAACCCGCCATTCCGCTCCGTTGTGCGACACATCGGAGAAACCAAGGTCCAGCTTCTCGTTCCCTGAAGCCTTGACGACGCGGTTTAGTGTGTAGCCGAGTTTCCGGTACTGGTTCTGCTGGGCTGGGTGCGAGACCATAACGGAATCCCAAGTCGGTTTTTCGTCGCCTACCTGGTTCGAGGTCTGCAAAGCGATGGTGTCGATCTTGTCAGGTGACAGAGCCGCCGTTGAAGCATCGACCACATTACCGTTTACCCACGGGTTCGCTGCACGGTTAATGGCAGTGCCGGTTTCGCCGTCATTCAGCCAGGTCGTGCCAAAGTTCCCGACGTGAGAGTCGAGTCCCTGAGTCTCGCGGTTGATCGTGTCCTCGATAACAGCGATGCTGCCGGCGATCGCGTCTGTCGGAACCGCGTCAAAGGTCACTACGTCAGTAGAGTTGTCCTTTGAAACGACCGTTGAGACCGTGACGGCTCCGCCTTCGAGCTTCACGAACGTGGTCGGGTGATGGAAATGGATCCTCTGTCCGACCTGGAGCATCATCGACCCGTAAGGCGTCGCCTGAGCAAGTGCGAACGTCAAAAGCGTCGGGGTGCCGCCGCTGTAGCCGGTCGTGATCACTCCAAGCGATCCTACGCCGTTCCCGAACATATAGAAGTCCTGGAACGTGGTGAATGATTCCTCGGCGTCGCTCATCGCATCTTTCGAGAGATTGAGCAATGCGGCCTTTGTCTCGGTGTCCTGAACGCGGCCGGTGAGTTCGCCTGAGATAAAGTGATCGCGGTAATCCGCCTTCACCTTTCGGCGAACCGGGGCTCCGGCCCTTGGTAAAAGTCCGCCTTCCTGTGCGCTGGTCAACGAGCCGTAGCCCTGATTACGCTGGGTCTTGACGGAGAAGAAATATCCTCGTTGGTTGATGTCGCCTTTTTCGACGCGACGCATGAACCACGAGAAAAACGTGTTTCGTTTTGAAATAGCGGGGACAACTCGCTTGTCGAATTCTTCCTTAAGAATCGGTCCCGCTGTGGTGCTGGTATAAGCTGCCATGGTGTTTCACCTCCTCAAGCCGAGGCACGTAAGCGATCGTCCTCCCTCGCCTCATCCACCATCGAGCCCCAGATATCATCTGCGGTGTCGTATTGCTTAAGTGGAGCGGGCGAAGGCGCGGGCTCGCCGCCAGAGGATGTGACCTCTACGCGTCGGCTGGCTTCTTGTGATTTATGTGAAAGAGATGTCGAGAGGGTCCCGATGAGCTTCAGGTTCGGAGCGATCCGCTTTGCCTTGAACTCGTTGTTAGCAACTCCCAGCAGATTTATGATCGTTACGCGCTCGGATTCGGCCTCGGCCTGATACTTTGCGGCATCAGCGGAGCGGCCTTCTTGAGCAGCGACGGTGGCCTGAAGTTTCATATCCACGACTCGCGTGTACACTTCTTCCAGTTGCCCTGCTACGCTCGATTCCATTGTCGCGAACGCTTCAAAATCTGACGGTTGATTGTTAGCCCTTTGGTAGTCGGTGCCGCGATAATGCAGCATCAGATTTTCCTTAAAGGCTTTAATTTCGGGTGTATCCTCTGGCGATACCTCCAGTCCAGTGTTCTTTGCGATCCATGGCAGGATCTTAGCTTCGACGGTCGAGCGGTATTCGTTGACGGACTTGTCGAGTTCCACCCGGATATTTTCCTGCTGTTCCGGGGTGTACTTCGACTGCGACTCCTGTGCTTTTGGTTCCGGCGGCTTTTCGTCCTGCTTTTCGACGGGCTTTTGCTTCTCGGCTAACGCCTTCATCTCGACTTCGGCTTCGCGTAGCACTTTCGCCATTGCGAGCTCGCGTCCGTCGTAGAATTCGCCGTCATTTGCGGGGTCGCGCCAATCGAAACCGAGCGCAGCGTCAAGATCCTTCGCCTTTTCAGCGAAACCGATCGGATATGCTACGTCGGGATGCTCGCCTTTACCGTTGTCGTTTGCGGAAGGGTTGGTTATTCCCTGAATGACCGATTCGAGGGTCGGGATGGGTGCCGTCTTCGGGTCCCAGAATGGAAACCGCTGGTACATTGCGACCGAGAAGGCACGTTGAAACGTAGCTTCCGGATTCGCATCGACCAGTTCATGTGCCGCTGTCTGGGACAGTTCCGCGTACCGTGATTCGTTTAGTTCTTTGAACTTTCCCGCAATCTCGGCGATCGGCTTGTCCGAATAAGCAAATTCCCTGATGACCTCGGCGCGTTTGAAGTTGCGCTCTGCCCACGCCTCGGATTTGGCGTTCTTCTGGGCCTTGATCATTTCCTGCGGGTCGGCCTCGTCGAGTTCTTTGTCGGTCGGTTCTTTAGATTCTTCCTGTTTCGGTTCGTCATCCGGTTTCTTCTCCCCGAATGCCTCCTCCAAAACGCGGTCTTCGATCGACTTTTCCTCTTCGTCGGCGGCCTTTTCTTCCGCTGGCTTATCTTCCGTTTTTACCGCTTCGGCGGGCTCGACTTTAGTGTCCGCCGTTTTTGCGTCGTCGTCTGTAACCGTTTCTTCCGTAGTTTCCTTGCCAAGATCGGCCCAGGGATCGGCTTCGATCGACGGGATTGAAACGTCGCTATCGAATTCTCCTGCTGACTGATTTTGATCTCCGGAAACGCCGGCAGCGCTCTGTTCCACGACCGAAGGTGACGAGTCGGTGGATTCGGCTGCTGGGGTGTTGGCGGTTTCTGTGTCTGCCATATAATCGCTTCTCCTTACGAGAAAGTTATGCCGGTAATGCTACCGGGCGGTGACTGTGTTCCGAGCGGCCTTTTCCGTGGCTTTCGCCGCGATTTGGGCCGCAGTTAATTCTTTTTCGTGCTCGCGCTGCTCGTCCCGGTCGTTGTATTCGACCATTTTGTCGATCATCTGAGCTTCTTGAGCTTGAGACTCCTGATTCGCAAGTTGTTCGGCCTGAGCGTTCTGGGCTTCAGCCGCTGCCTGTTGCTCGGCTTGGGCGGCTTCCTGCATTGGCTCCTGAGCGGCCATCACGGTACGGGCAAGCATTTGCTGCTGTTTGGCGATACCGGCCTGATGTTCAAGAACGCGGCGGCTTACGCACGCGGTAAGCAGATGCGGCCATTCGCGGCCTTCATCCGTCGCCCTGAGATCACGGAAGGATTCGATCATTGCCTCGTGGTTATCGAGGAAGTAATCGACCGGCACGTTCGCCTGCTGATCGACCCATTCGACCGCTTGCAAAACGGCGGGGTCTTCAAGATTCGTATGCGGAATGTCGCCGTTCTGCTGGACCACGACATCGCATATCTCCTGGAATCTGCCGACGACGCGGCTGGCCTGTAGGCGGTCAGCGTTCCAGATGCCCAAGTTTTCAGGCATCCCGAACACATCGAGGGCGTAAGATACGAGTTCTTTATTGCCGGTCTGCATCAGAGCGGGAAGGAATTGAGCGATCGCGACAACCTTTGACTGCACTTGGGCGTCGGATTTCGGCATGTATGAGCCAGGTGAGATCGTGACGTTCAGATCGCGGCGAATATCGCACTCAAGAAAGTCTGCGACGGCCTGGCCTCCGTTCTCGCCTTTAAGGTCGTCCCACTGAGCCGGGGTGAAATATTCTTTTTCGTTTTCGAGGAACTGATAGGCCTGCTCGCGGTCGAGTTGATCGGCCATAAGCTGTAAGTCGGGCGAGAAGCGTCCGACGGCCAAGTCGCGTTTAATCGAGATAGCGGTAGCGGTATCGCCCCACTTCTGAGCGTCCGAGAGTCCGCCCGATCCCGTTCCCGACATTGCTCCGGTTTTGCCTTGAATGTTGTCCTTTTGCTCTTGGACGATGGCATAGACCTCGCCTGAGAGCGGAGTCGCCGGAGCTTGGGCATAGCCGCGCCCGATAACGTCCTTCATCCCAACCTCGCCGTTGAAATTGGTCGGGATCGACGGGTCAGCGGATATTTCTGGAATGATCGACGGGTCAACAAACTCGCGGGGTACGCCGTTATTCCAGGCGTTTGCCATTTTGAGCCGCATCAGGTCGTTAAGCAGTTCCTGATCGGAGAGGCAGACGCTTGAACCGGTGCCGTACATCGAACCCGGCCGGAGTCCGTAGGGCGATGATGCCCACTTTTTGTTCTTGTCCTCGTTCCAAATATCGAGAACGGCATCGCCGACTTTCGCGTAGTACATCCCCTTGGTCCACATCGAACCCATGGGCTGTCCCGCTTTTAATACGCGGCCATCTGAAAGTGGCTGGTCGTTCTTGAAGGTCTTGTTACAGTAAACGGCGTAGTCGAGCCATACCTGGTGGAATTCGAGCAGTTCGAGCTCGGTCTTTGAGTCGGCTTGATTTCCCAAGATGCCGTAGTCCGTATCGAACATCCCGGCCCCTTCTCCGGGCGTTGCGGTCTGCCTGTCGGTGATGTAGCGGAGTTCAAGCGATTCCGTGCCGGTCGAAGGCAATGTCATGCCCTTAAACTTGTTCTCAAGCACGCTTCGCACGATCAACTGCTTCCACTTAATGAACGGCGTCTCGGTGATATCCGAGGCCTGCATTGACACGATAATGCTGATCGGGTTCGGAACGATCCAGGCGTTCTGGCATCGCGGAACTTCGTCATAGCCGATCGTGACCTCGGATGTCTGGCTCGCCACGTCATCTATCTCGGTGAAGATCTCGGAACCGCAACGGCATTTCGCGGTGTTTACGTACTCGGCTCCGAGAATATCCTTGGTGTCGGAATCTGAGGGCTTTCGACGGCCGCAGGCAGCACACAGGCTGAACTTTGCGGATGATGGCTCGCCGCCCTCGCGCTGGATCAGTTTCGGTATGCGTTCCTGCCGACCTTCTTTGTGGTCGAACTGCGGGAAGGTATAGCGGTAGGTAATCCCGTTGAGTAAAGCGTATGCATTTTCGGTCTGTTTGAGTTTTGCCGTGAAGGTCTTTTCTCTGTTCGAATCGTAGCGGGCTTTGGCGAACCTCGCGACGTTCTGCATCTTCTCGGACTGGCTGTTCGCGGTGATAATGACTTCCGTTTGGGTCCGGGACAACTCCATTAAAGCGGTGCGAAAGTACGCATATAGCTGATTGTCCGAGTACCATATCTCTCCGTTCTCACGGTGGGCGTCAACCCATTCGCAGTCGGAATTCACGTAGCCGAAGAAATTGCCGTCAAAATATTTGTGGGCCTTGAGCTGCTGGCGGAAGAGATTCATTCGCCTCTCGCGATCGAGGGTTTCGATGTCATCGGAGATGCGTTTGAGGTACGTGGACAATTCCTCACCAACGGCGTGTCGCTGATGGTCGGTTTGCAGGGTCTCTAGCTGCTGCTTGTTTTCTTTATCGAGCGGAGCGGCAGTGCCTTCCGGCTGGCCGCCTATATGTCCGTTCGATTTCGAGGAGTTGTCCATATCTACAAAGTCCGTCCATCCCCTTTCTTCGCCTGTCGAATTAAACCACTTGACTTTGGTTTTTCGGCTAGGGTACGATAAGGGTGTTTATGGACGTATAAACACGCTCTGCGCAATCAGAACTCAGTAAGGTCATCCAGTCGAGGGTGGCCTTTTCTGATTGTTCGGAGATTTACGGCGGCTAGAACTCGCATTACAACACACGTTTTATTACTGCGTATCTGGACCGGGACGTTGGACGTATCCTCAGGATCGACTACCTGACTGTTGCCCGGGAAAAACCATTTCTGGATAAAACCTGCTTTGTGCATTTCTACTCGGCGGCCCCTCAGCGTCTTCGGCTTACCCCGCCTAACCGTCTTGGAACGAGCGTTTGTTCCACTCCTAGTCTTTCAACTCAGCGATAATTTTGGGCTTTACGTCGGATGTCATCGCTCGTAGCAACCGACGGTTTTTTGAGAATGACGAGACGGACGAGATCAAGCGACAGCACCCGTCATTCTCAGGCAGCTAGTGCCGCCTACTTGGGTCCCTTGCCAAGCAGGTAGTTTCCTTCGTACTCGGCCATCTCATACGACGTGATGCCATCTTTCGGGTAATAGAACTCGCCCGATTTCGGGTCCTTGATCTTTACCGACGGATGGAATACCGCGTTTGCAAGCGGCTGGAATGTCGAGTTTTCTCCGGTGATCGGAAGACCGCCCGGAGTCATCGGCTTGCCGCCGTCTGCTATTTCGCGTGCCGGAGCCACGCCGATGTACTGCAACCCAATGCCATCGACCTCGACCAGGCCGATACTGGCGTCTGCCGCTCTCTGTTCAAACGACTTCGCCTCGACATCTTTTTTTGTGGCCGCATCTTTCGCAAGGGCCTTCTCTACCTTGGGATCTTCGTTCTCGTTCTTTTCTGTTTTGTTCGTAGCCATACTGATTTCTCCCTTCCTTGTTCTATAAAACCTGCGGCCACCGGGACTTTTACCGTCCGCCGGCCGCGCCATTTCGCGTCGATGTTTTGGTTGAACCCACCGCCGCTAAACTTTTCGCATCCATTTCTTTCTGCCTTGAGACCGCCTCTGACGGCGCTACGATCCTGCGGCCGGTTGGGGTCGTACTGTTGGGGATATGTTCTGTCGTCTTTGCCGAAGCCGTCTTGATGCCGTTGTTTTGAAGCAGCGAGTTGTAAAGCAGATCGATCTTGGCTTGTTGGATTGCGACCTTTCGGCGCAGGCGTCGTTCGCGATGGCTTCCTTCGACCGTCCAGCGGCGTAGCAATCGGTTCGTCGCAGACCAACTCATTGCCGCGCCGACAGCGATAGCCAGGGCGACTGCTAAGATCGAGATGACGAGGATCAAAAGTATTTCCATTGCCGCAAAAACGAAAAAGCTGCCTATCGGAAACAAGGTCGAAACCTTGCCGAAAGACAGCTCGTAAGCTAATCGATTTGTTAAAGGCGGATGCTCAACGCAGAGCCGCTAGACGCAATATACCACGAACGAAGGAAAAAGCTATATCAAATCATTGCCTCATCCTCTCCACTTCCAACTTAAGATTCGCGTACCCCTGACGGAGTTTCTTATTATCGTTCATCAGTTCGCCTAAAATGTCTAACACTTTCGCCCGCCAAGCCGAATCCTGATTGAGATTGACCCGCAATTCGTGCAGGGTCTTGTCTCGGCGGTCGGTTGTGGTGGGTCTATCGGGCATTTTTGGTTTGGTCGATCCGACTGATGATCGACCCGGTGGCTAAAGCAACTACTGCCAGTATTAGTAAGACATCTGGATCGCGTCCGCTTGCTGCGTTAAATAGCGCCGCTGCAGCAAAACAGCCGGCACTAACAAACCAGTGATTCATTATCTTCTCCTCATGCCGCCGATACGTGGCGCGACAGGCCTGTACTTACTCAGCTTCGCCCTCGCCTGTGCGTCCCGCTGATCGATTTTCCCAAACTCTATCGCCCTTTGCAGATTGATCCGCTCCACGACCTCCGCGGGCTGGTTCATAACTATCGCCTCGCGGTTTTGCAGGTGGGCGGGTAGGGCGTCTTCTCGCTGTTCCTTGCGCGTTTTCGGCTTGGCCGTCACGAAGAAAACGTTTGCGATGCCTCGTGCCGCATCAACGTAATCATCCTTGATTTTGTCCTTGCCGGTGTTGTACTGCGAGTACAAAGGTATCTCGAACCGGGCTCGGGCAAAGCCCTTATAGTCGCGAGGCTGTGCGACGTAAACCTTTCCGTTGTCCCCGGTTAGTAGTTCGCCCTGGTCATCGGGGACAAGAAAGAATATCCTTGGCCGGCCTATAACACCTTCGCGGAACGGGTGTGGCTCGGCCCAATCAATTTCCATCATTTGCTGCAGCTGGGCGACGCCGGAGCCTCTTTGAGCCTGCCATTTGTTAAAGAACAGTTTCAAATCGTCGGCCAAATCGATGCGCATTGTATTCAAAGCGGCGCTGGCTTCGTGTGACATTAGCCATTTCTGGACCTGGCCCTCTTGAACGCTCCACTCGGCAAGCCCTTCCTTAATTGCGGCGGCAACCCGGCCCGGGCTGACGGCTGGAACATCTTCGCCTGCCGTCAAAGGAAACCTTGGCAAAATGATCTCGGTAAAGGCGAATATACAATCATCCAGCGGAGCCCCGACGTTAGGACGGGCGAAAGGGGCGGCGGCGCTTGGATGTCCGACCGTCGTGCCCCAGTCCATGCCTACGCCGATATTCCATCGCGGCGGGATAAATGGGCGTTGTCGGGCCTCCGACCACACGGGAATCTTGTGCCGATCGAAGAAGTTGCGAAACTCCGAATAGGTGATTACGTGGTGAATCTCAGACCATTCGCGAAAGTCCTTCTCATCTCCGACCGTATTGGTAAGCTGCTGACATTCGCGGTCGAAGGTGTTCTTTCCGAATTTGTTTAGCAGTTTCTCGGCGTACTCAATATCAATGGCCTCATCAAACGCTTCGCCCTCGGTGATCTTCCACACCTTCGCGTTATTTGTGTCGCCCTTGATATCGACCTTTTGGGCCTCGTAATGCTTCAATAGCGGGTACGGGCCTTTGAATATCCGGTCGGTGATAATATCGGCGCGCTGGTCAAAGACTTGGCTGCATATTGAGTCCCGGTGAATCAAGTTCTGCGGCATAATGACCAGTGTGTTGTCGTCGCCGGCTGCGAGGATTTCGGACTTCAATAGCTCAAGCAGTTTATCGATCTGGGCGATGCTCATTCCCATTTTGTCGATATCATCGAGAACTATGCAATCGAAACGAGAACCGTCAGGCGACTTCCACCCACGGCTTGATCCTTGAAGTGAGAGCGGAACGATCATCGCGTTCGATTTTGTGATCAGAGCGTCGCGGGACCATTGAGCGATATTACTGCGGATCTGCTGCACCTTCGGCTGGCAATGCGGATATTGGGCTAAGAAGCGCGGAGCTTCGAGCATTGATTTGATGGCGTCAAAATGCTTCTTCGCCTTGTCCTCTTCGAAAGACACGTAGCCGATCATTTTCCGCGTCTTGCGAGCAACGAATGAAACCACCAAAGCCTCGACATTGGTTGATTTACCAACGCCGCGAGGCTCGCATTCCACCCTGGGCCGGTAGTAGGTGTCAGGCTCGATCGCCCAGCCCCATTCCCAAAATTCTTTTTGATATTCAGTAAATGGCCGCGTGAATAGGTTCGGGAAATAGTGCTTTGCCCACTGATGGCGAACCAAATGGCTGTCATCCGTCATCGGCGGGAATGTCACAGGTACGCGAGAAAGCATTATAAGCCGTCTTCTAGTAGGTGCTGCTTCCGAATCTCTTGGTACACTTGGTGGTCCTGCTCACTTATTGCAAAGGTTTCAAGCAACTCGAATGCGGCCGCCAGGCTAATATTCTCACCTCGGGCGTGGGCTCTTTTAGTTTGCGGATGGTTGGCGAAGCTGACCGCCCAACGAATAAATGCGGCGGCATCGGTGGCTCGCACGGCGAAATCCTGTGAGGCCGAGTCGGCGCCGAATAATCTGTGATGTTTACCGAGATGGACCAGGGCTGATTGCGGGTCGTGGATCTCGTACTCGTATGATGTCGTCTCGTACTCATTCCCATTCGAGTCGGTCGTGGTGTTCTTCCTGACCTTAAGCTTTTTGAGTAGGTGATCCTTTTTCTCCGCTCGGGCTTTTGCGAGGTCAAAGCATCCATCGTCATCCAGCAAGTCGCCCAGTGATCCGCGGGCGTGTTCGCTCAGACGTTGCAGGACTTCATTGGCGGGCATTGCGGCCTCTTCGACCCGTTTTTCCAGCAAAGCCGCGATTTTACTATTTCTTACTAATTCGTTCCCGCGTTGCCCCAACGTATTGCTATCACCTGAATACCCTGCTTTTCGGGCGGCTTCGGTCGCGTTTGGATTGGCTAAGTACGCTTCCACGAAAAGCCGCTGCTTTGTTGTCAGTGGCCTGTCCGCCATATTCAATCACCCTCTGCTCTCAGTAATTCTTCCTCGCGCTCGACCTTCCGGCACTCCTCGCAGACCGGGGCCACTTCGCGTATCTTGCGGCCGCATTTACATATCGGCGTGCTAAGTTGCCGGATATCGTCAAGCGTGACTTTTCGTGCGATCGGCATCATGTTATCGCTCCACTGCTTTCAGGCATCTCGAGCACGTCAGTTCACTTTTATCAGCGACGAATTGTAGTTTACTTTTCTGCTGACGCACCCCGCAGACCGGCTTGCCCTTGAGTTTCAAATGCTTTTTGAGTTTTGCCATAACTTTGGTGTACCGGCTTTCGGCGATCTTTTCCCGATGGTCGTTATAAGCGTCGAAGGCCCTTGCAACGTCTGATGTGCTGGTTCTAAACATTCGCGTATTTACACTGATTTATCCTTTTCAACGACGGTCACAGCAACGGGCGATTCTACGATCTCGACTTGCATGGGGATCGGGTTCTTAGCCTCGCCCTCTACCACGGTCACGGGCATCGGGGCGGGGCTGTCGATGATCACATGCATTGGTGCTGTGTCCGCTAATGCCTTGTGCAATTCCATTTCCAGATCGTCGATGCGTCGGGTGTTGCGGTTTATCTGGTCCTCGAATTTATTGAGCTGCAATTGTTCCGTCACTTCATTCCTGTTGTGCCACACCTTCCAAAGGGCGAGATCGCCGAGAGTGAAGGCGATCAGGGCTGTGAATATCGCAGCCGCCCTCCCCCAGCCCGAGTAGAATATTTGAAATATGACGGCCCCGGATACGAGGGCGGTCAGAAGGAAATAACTCGCCGACACTAACGCTACATGGGTCATGCTGCGATGCCGGGCGTAATGGACGACGATAATGATCGACAGGGCGAGCACGACGCCCGCCTGAGCCGCGGCGACGGCTATCGCTAGCCGTTCGGCAATGTAGATAAGAGTTTCCATTAGCTACTGCGGGCTTCATCGTCCCTTACTTTCTGCCTGCGAATTGATTCCATTAACGTTTCGACGCTAAGCAAACGGCGTTCGATGTTGGTAAGCTTCTCGGCGACGATCTCTTTTGTTGAGAACTTCGATTCGATATGGACCATTATGTTTTTTTCCATCGTCGCCACTTCGCCGCGTATAAACATTCTGAGGTAAGCGGCGGCGGCGATGACGACGCCTGAG
>JBGSYT010000098.1:0-4448 GCA_041750855.1 Pyrinomonadaceae bacterium
CAACGATCAATCGATGGATGCGAAAAAATGGGTTACCGTTCCACGGAGTGGGCCGGCCAACTTTTAACAGAACTGAGGTGGATGCCTGGTTAGCGAACTACTAAGCGTATGTCAGTTTTTAAGAAATATAACGGTAAGCGGATAAACGCTAAGCATCCGGCTTATGCGGCAGCTCGTTGGTGGGTATACAGACGAGTTAAAGGGCATAAGACCATTCATCAGGTTATTCCGACAGCCCGTACTAAGGAAGAAGCTGAACTCGCCGAGCGGCAACTGGTCAAGCAACTATTCGACAGATCATTCGGACAAGCAGATACAACCGTAACTTTTGGAGACTTTGTAGAAACGACCTATCGAAAATATGTAGATCAAAACAACGTCAATAAGGGAGCGAAGAATCTTTACATAAAACTTCTTTTGAAACACCTAAAGGATCAACCTCTGCATACCATTACGCCGCAGGATTGTCGCGATTGCCGGAACAAACTCCAGTACGGGAAAAACCAGCGAAACAAGAAAAGTTTAATATCTCCGTCGTCGATCAATCGGATAATGTCGACTTTGTCGAAGATCTTTAGTCTCGCGTGTGAAGAAGACGTTCTCGATCGCAACCCAATGCAGTATGTGAAGGCGCTACCAGAGCCACCTCCAAGAAAGCGCCTACTTACGACCGAGCAGAAGAAAGCTCTTTGGAAGGAACTTGAATCCGATCAGCTACTCTACAGGCTTGTCCAATTGGCCGTTAACATGCCGTTGCGCCGAGGTCAACTATTGGCTTTGAACGAGGAGGTGATTGATTTTGAAAATCAAAGGGTGTGGGTAATTGGTTCGAAAGGACGCCCTCCGCGATCCGTACCGATTAACGCAACCGCGGCATCGGTGTTACGAGATCTCATTGCCGATAAACAACTACCATTTCCTATTGTCGATTTCCGCAAGCGATGGCATCCAGTTCTTGTTAGAGCCAAAATCAACAAACCGGATGGCACGCGCGAGGAAAACTATCATTTCCACGACTTAAGAACCTACTTTGCCAGCGAATTAATTCGTCGGAACACAAATCCGCTGATTGTCCAAAATCTGTTTGCCCACTCAGACATGAGCATCACGAATATCTATGCGGAGACAGAGGCTGATCTAATGCTTGAGGCGGTTAAGCGGCTCGACTACATCCCGACCTGATGATTACAAATTCGTTCCAGGTGGTTTTTGAAGATATTCGAAAACTTGAGTTTTATCCACTATATCAATAATTTACGCCGTGTGGGAAGTGTTCATAGTTAGTCAGTTTTATTCACTTTTGATCAAGCTTTGGGACCGTATTAGGAACGGAATTTTTGTGGCTTGCCATTTCCATAAACCCGAGCAGACGTTTTTACATTTCGATCCTAGCTACTACTACTTTGTAAAGACGCTTTTCCATAACGCTGACTGTCTCAGCACAGTTTGATCACCACGGAACCGTGACGCACTCACCTCGCCATTGATCTTGAAGTAATGGACGCGGGAAAATCGACTCCCGATAGCAACTTCAGGTTCGATGCTGGGCTGTTCGGATATATATTCAATTTGACGACCTCCGGGCATTAGATAGGCTTTTGTCACGGGTCTGTTTTGAAACGACTAGAGATGTAAGCCATTGATCTTGGCAAACGCTTTTATTCTGGCTTCACACGGCGGGCAGGGAATCGCTTCGAACAACTTCAGTGCGTCGGATGAAGTTGCTGTGGCATCTGGTTTTTTGTCGCAGGTGACCTGAAACTCGGCGAGCTGCATGAGGCTCGCGGGATAATCGTGGCGGTCGCGGCTCGTATTGGCCCATTCGACCGAGGCTTTGAGTTCGTCGACAGCTCCGTCACATTCGCCCAGGCGGACCAGGGTGTTAGCCAAATGCTCGTAGGCGTGAAGCACATTTTTGCCCACGCCTTGCTTGAGTGTGACGGTGACTTGCTCGCGGAACACCTCGAGGGCTTTCTCGTTCTGATCGGATTCTAGATATGTTTCGCCCAGGTGGCAGAGCGTGATGAACTCGTGCTGCAGGTCTCCCGATTTCCGCACGATGTCCAGGGACTTGAAAGCCGCTTCCGCCGCCTTATCCGCGTCCCGCTTTTTTCTGAAGACCATCGACTTGCTGCCGAGCGCGTTCGACATCCCTTCGAGGCTGCCGATGTCTTTGCTGATCTTGAACTGCCGCTCGTACGCCTCAAGTGCTTCGTCGTATCGCTCCATATGCTTGAAGGCATCGCCGCGTTGGCCCAGGGTGAGCGCGAGAGCGAATGTATCACTATTCGTTTCCTGAATCCCTTCGGCCTCCTCAAGCTGGGCAAACCCTTCTTTTTCATTGCCTGCGATAATATTTGCGAGCCCCGTTTGGCTGATCGCCCTCGCATACCACAGTGGGAACTTTAGATCGTCATAGATACTTGCGGCTTGCTTGGATAAATTCGCACCATCGGCGGGATCCTTTTCCGCTACAATTTGCGCTAGATTTGCGAGGCCGTTGGCCTGTTCGAACGGACGGTTGTCGTCGCGGGCGATGTCAATGACCTTCCGTAAGTAGAAGACTGCTTCGGGCAACTCGCCGATCATGGCGCATGCTCGGCTTAAGTCGGACATCGGTCGCCCTTCTTCATTATGGTGACCGATTGAACAGAAAAGTTCTTGCGCTTCCCTTAGTACGGGCTTTGCGTCGTGTGCGAGGCCTTGTGACAAAAGGGCTCGACCAAGATAGGTGAGCGAATGAGCCCGCGAAAAGTCGTCGCCGACATCTTCGGCGATCTTAATAGCCGATCGGAAGTATTCTTCGGCTTTAACGAAGTCGCCCTGCTTTTCGTAAGCCAATCCGATAGCAGTCAACGGGCTCATTTCTGCTTCCACATTCTTCAATTTCTCCGCGGACGCTCGGACCTCATTGGCCCAGTCGATGATTTGAGGCGGGGACAGCCGTTCGAGCAAGATCTGGGCACCGAGCGTCAGGTAAGTCCAGGTCGCCCTCGCGCGTTTGTCTTCGTCAGTAAAACGCCGGGCGACCTCAAACCCGCACACGATGTTTCGCTGTTCTTCATCGAAGAGTCGGAAGCCTTCGGTTTGAATCCCGCCGGTCCGCAGGTACCAGTAGTTGGCTTGCTGTAGAACGGTAGAGAAGTAATTGGCAAACCGATCTTCCACCTTCTCTTTTTGAGCGTCTTCCAGCAGTGTCAAGCCAAAAGATCGCAGCAGCGGATGGAGATGGTACCGCTTCGACTCCGGATCGAAGTTGACGAGACTACGGCGGACCAGAGAAGTTATTGCTTGATGGTTTTTGTCCTCGCATACGAAAGAACCTGCCTGCGACGAGAAGCTTGCCGCGAAGACCGCCAGACCTCGGAAGACTCGCCTATGTTCGTCGTCCAGCTTCGCGAAGCTTAAGTTGAAGGAGGCTTGGAGACTAACGTCAATACCTTCGGATCCCAGTTTTTCGAGCCTCGTCCGTTCGTCGCGCAGCTCTTCGATAAACTGTTCGGCGTCCAGGTCGGGCGTCAATGCTAACATCGAGCCGGCGGCGCGGATCGCGAGTGGCAAGTCGCCGCAAAGTTCGCAGATCTCGTCGGCGACGGTGGCAGCTCGCGGACAGATCGTCGTAAGCAATTCGACAGACTCGTCCCGCTCGAACGGGCCGACCGCAAAGTTGGTGAGTCCCGGAAGCGCGATCGCCGTGCGCGAAGTCAGTATGGCCAGTCCATCCTCAACTGGCAGCAGAGGCTGCACCTGTGCCCGATCGTAGACATTGTCTAGTAGAATAAGCGCTCGCTTGCCTTTCAACACGAACCGGTAGATTCGGATAATTTCGACTTCTTCCTCGGGCACATTCACGCTCTCGCCAACGATCGATCTGACGGACTCTGTCAGGAGCGTTTTCGCGTCGCGGGCGTCGCCGTCCGCGGACTGGCAATCGATCTGGAGCTGTGCATCCGGGAATTCTTCTGTGAGCTTTTTCGCGTGGGCAAGTGCTAGTTCCGTCTTTCCGACGCCGCCCATGCCGTGCAGATTCACGATCGCGACCTCGTCCGTCCGAACTTTCTGCTCGAGCTGCTCGAGCAAGTCGACGCGGCCGGTGAAATCCAGAACAGCGCTTCGCAGTTGATGTGGTGAGACGCCGTGAGCCGGAGCCCCTACCTCCGGATTCCGCCCGCCGACGTGGGCGACCATAAGGTCGCGGACCTTCTGGACCTTGTCGAGAGGAAAGTGGCGAATTATGGAAAGAACGTCTTTGTAGTCGAGAATATCCTTCTCCTTGTCGAAGGTGAATTTACCATCTATAATCGTGTCCCAGCCCGTGCCAAGATATGAACCCTGTTTGTTGGTGAGGTCGTAAACCCGCAAATGCTCATAGGTTTCGTAATGCTTGTGCTGCACGAAGGTCGTCAGCGTCTTCGTCACCTTCTTGCTGGCGGAGGCGTCATCGGTTC
>JBGSYT010000099.1:0-10595 GCA_041750855.1 Pyrinomonadaceae bacterium
GCGAATTTGATGCTTTGTGCAAGGCGTCAGGAATGGCTCGATGAAACGGTTAAGGAATTTGAAGGGCGCGGCTTTTCCGTCGCCGGCATCCTATGCGACGTCGCAAAGCCCAACGATGTTCAGGCAGTGGTTGAAGGGGCAGTCGAGCGTTTCGGCTCCGTCGATATTTTAATCAACAATGCCGGCATTTCCTGGGGAGCAATGCCTGAAGAAATGCCGCTTGAAAAATGGCAGAAGGTTATCGACGTGAACCTGACCGGCTGCTTTCTGTTCGCCCAGGCCGCGGGCCGTGAGATGTTGAAGAAGAACAGCGGTTCGATCATAAACATCGCCTCGATCGCGGGCCTTACATCATCGGCGAACGGCCCGTTCTACGCCGGCTATTCTGCGAGCAAGGCCGGTCTGATCGGCCTGACGCGAGAACTCGCGGCGAGTTGGGGACGTAAAGGCATCAGGGTAAATTCTATCGCCCCGGGCTTTTTTCATTCGAGACTGGCCGATGCGGTGATCGACATTTACGAGCGGTCTATCCAAGAGAACAACGTGATCCCGCGAGTGGGGAATGAAGGCGAGCTAAAAGGTGTCGTAGTTTTTCTCGCCTCTGAAGCGTCAAGCTACATCACCGGCCAGACGATCGCGGTCGATGGAGGGATGACTGTTTAACCGAGCATAAGATTAACCGCAGATGAACGCAGATAAACGCAGATGACCAAAACAATAATTTGCGTCCATTTGCGTTTATTCGTGGTTAAATCTGTTTTTGGTGTAATTAGCGGGCAAAAACGAATTGGCCAAACGCCTCAGGCACGTGAAAATTCGGCTTCTCGGTCATTGTCGGTTGCCATGCGAGATATCCGCGATCCGGCTCGCGTCCGACGCATCGAAAGATGTTTCCGAGCCAGACATCGCCAGCTTTTGGCTTTCGCCCAAATGCTTCCCACGGGATCTCAATCGCCATCAGCACACGTCCGTCCTCGATCCGCGCCGCCGCTTCCATCCCGGAATTGTAATCCCAATCCGTCACCCGCTCGCCGCTCGTCGAGTCGATCGCCAGATCAAGCCACTCACCCGTCGGTGCCACCTCGAACTCAAAATATTCGTTCGGCTTTGACCGGTCAGGGGCGATGATTATTTCGCAAACATCCCGCTCCCAAAGCCCGATGGTTTTTTTCGTTCGGTCAGGCTTGTCGCTGATCACGAGCGGTTCTGCCTGGCTGGCAAGGAATCGTACATAAAGAGCTGTCTGCGACCAGACCATCTGAACGGTAAATGTCCGGCCGGACGGAGCTTTTACGCCAGACCAGTAGTGATCGATGACCGTTGGGTTCGATCTCCCAAACGCCGAATCGTCGAGCATCTGAATATCAAAGTCCTCTTCAATTCGAACGATCGTATGGCTGGACATCTTTCAACTTCCGCTTCAACAACTATTGGAGATACAAGAACAATTCCGATCAAGACAAATAACGGAATCTGCCCGGTCAGAACTCCCAAAGAACCTGCCTCATTTCGGAAAATGCCGAACGCCCGGAAGGCCCTCAAAATCCTCATCCTGAGTCCAGAGCGTTGCGTTAAATCTCTGAGCGGTGGCGTAAATTATGCTGTCAGCCGTTGGAAGTTTGAAGCGGGCCGCATCGAGTGCAATTGAAAAATTCAAATCAACAAGCTTGCCTTGGGTCATAGCCTGCACGGCTTTCTTGGCGTCATCCTCATTACCTTCGCGAAGAATCCGCTTCACCACCTCATAGATACTGATGACTGGGACGATAAGGTTTCCGGTATCCTTGATCGCTCCAGAATAAAGACGTGCTCGGTCCGAACCGATCAAGAACTCCAGCCAACCTGAGGAATCAACAAGATTGGCGCCGCTCACAGTCGGTCATCCTCGCGTTCGATGTCCGTTCCGATCCCCTTTCCTTTGAGTATCCCTTTATATTCTTCAATCGGCCGGATAGGGATTAGTTCTACGCTTCCCCCTATGTCGATAACGCGGAACTTGGTCCCGGGCTTGAGTTTCATCCGCTCACGCACATCCCGCGGGATTACGATCTGAAATTTTGAAGAAAGTTTTACGGTTTCCATATCGATACTGATATCGTAAAACAACCCACTTATCTATGCAAGATTTATCTACCGGTATTCAACACGGTTTTAAATGCCATCTTTGCTAGTTTCCATGTACGGTCCCAATCGATCTTGCCGCCCTCGTCGCGGCCCATCAGCTTGCTGACGAACATTTTCCGGAAGTCGGCCCCTTCGCGCTTAAGCATAAACTCCTTCGCATAGGGCTTAGCCGTTTCGAAGAAGTTGAACTCCGGGTCGGTGATCATGCCGATGCCTTCGAGCGTCATCAGGGCCCGCATTATGTAGGTGAAATTTGACGGCAGGCGGAACGGATAATCGTACATTACGTCTGCGAGATCGTAGGTCAGTTCCTTAAAATTGACGTCTTTCAGTTTCAGGTTCAGATGAAACTCGAACATCTTTTCAACGACCGGCCTGACGGCCGAAGCATCCACCCCCGGCTTCAGAAAATCGAGGTCGATCAGGTCCTGGGCGATCCCGGCCGGGTCCTTGCCTACGACGTGGAAAAAAGCATCGATCATTTTCGATTGAAGCTCAGGCGGTATGCGGCCGACCATTCCAAAATCGAAAAATGCGAGACGGCCATCCGGCATGACGAGCAAATTGCCCGGATGCGGGTCGGCGTGGAAAAAGCCGTCTTCCAGAAGCTGTTTCAGATATGTGCGGATCAAAAGCCGATTCACCTTCTCGGGCGAGATACTCTGTGCATTGAGGCTCTCAAGATCGGTCACCTTTGTGCCGTGGATATACTCCATCGTCAGCACTTTTGAGCTAGTCGCGTTCCAGTAGATCTTCGGGACGTGAACGTTTCCCCAATCTTTGAACGATTCACGAAACCGCTCTGCATTTCGCCCTTCGGCGGCGTAGTCCATCTCTTCATGGATCGTCTCATTGAATTCGCGAAGCATGCCGGACCAGTCAGCATTCTCGTTCAGTTGCGGGAAACGCTCGGCAAAATCGGCCACCTTCTTCAGAATCTCAAGGTCACCGCTGATCGTTGCTTCCAGATTTGGCCGCTGAACTTTCACGGCAACCTCTTCGCCAGTGTGCAGCCGAGCCCGGTAGACCTGCCCAAGCGACGCAGCGGCCACGGGCTGGAGCTCGAACTCCTTATAGAAAGCGTTGATCTTCCCGCCAAGTTCTTTCTCTATGCGGGCAAACGCGATCTCGTTGTCGAATGGCGGCACATTGTCCTGCAGCTCGCCAAGCTCGACCACGAACGGCAGCGGCATCAGGTCCGGCCGCGTGCCCATCGATTGCCCTATCTTGATGAACGTCGGCCCAAGTTCGATCAGTTTCTCTTTGAGCCAGAGTGCCTGTTTCTCCTGATTACGTTCTTTGTTCGATTCAGTGCCGATGAAAATGCTGCGGAGCAACAGCATGAACCAGTGGAGAAACTCCATCCGAACGTCGTAGAGCTTCTCTCCGTAAACAGCTGCCCGGGTCAATCTTTCCGCCTTGCGCATCCGTTCGCGGGCGTGCCGGAGTTGAGCCTTGCGGTGAATTTCGTACTGGTCGAGGTACAGATAAAGTGCCAGCTTACCGATGACGGCCGAAACGTGCAGGATACGAAACCACCCTCGAATGCCCGTGTAGCGGCGCTCGATCTCCGCTTCCTTCTGGACGAGGAACTTCTCCTCAGCGATTATCTGATCGTTTGTAACGTATTTCGCGATCGGCAATTCGGCGGTCGCAACCATCGGCCGCGAGCCGTTTCCATTTGGCCCGACCTTGGTCGGGAGCTCCCTATCGACCACCGCCACGCCATTTTCTTCCGGTATTTCCTTCATCCGCCTATTGCTTTCGCCGCCCAAAGCTTATTCGATGCAAATGCGCGTCCTTAGTTTCGCATTATAAGACCTCAAGCATGTTTCTTACGCCCGCGTGCCTGAAATAGTTCCTTGCGCGGATCGTATCGCGTTCGATCTGTGCTTTTAACTCGTCTATTCCGTTAAACTTACGCTCATCGCGGATGCGGTGCAGAAAGCGCACTCGGAGTACGTCGCCGTACAAGTCGTCGTCAAAATCAAAAATGTATGATTCGATCGAAGGCTCAAGGTCCCTCCCAAACGTCGGCCTGACGCCGATATTTGTAATACTCCGTCGCCACGTCCCGTCAACCAAAGTGGCGGTCGCGTAAACGCCAAATTTCGGGATCACGCGATTGTGCGGCCGCAGATTCGCGGTCGGAAATCCAATAGTGTGGCCGCGACGTGCCCCGCGCTCGATCACGCCTTCGACACCGTAAGGCCGGCCGAGCATTCGCCGAGCAATGTTGATCCGGCCTTCATCCAACAATCCCCTGATACGCGAGGAGCTGATGCGTTGCCGTCGCAGCCTTACCTCCGGCACTTCTTCAGCAACAAAGCCCAGCTCGCCACCCATCCTTCGCAGCAGTTCTATGTTGCCGCCACGTCCCTTGCCAAAAGCAAAATCCTGTCCAAGATGAACTTCCTTTGCGTGAAGCCTGTCGTGGATTATCGCCGAAACAAAATCTTCGGCCGGCTGCAAAGCGAAATCGCGGTCAAACGGAATAACGATCGCCTGTTCGATGCCGAGCACCTCCAGATTTGTCAATCGCTGGTCAAGCGTCTGCAGCAAAGGTGGGGCGGATTCGGGATGTAATACCGCACGCGGATGCGGGTCGAACGTGATCGCCGTCGGCACTGCATCGACCGCAGCGGCCCGTTCGAAAACCGTTTGCATGATGCGCTGGTGACCCAGATGCAGGCCGTCAAAAACGCCGAGCGTCAATACGGTCGGCTTCTGGATATTAGCGTTCTCGGTGCCGTGGAATATCTTCATCTATTCGCCGTTCATTCGCTCTCGCAGACGATCGGCAAGTAAAGCCGGTTCATCGACAAAGAAGCTAATGCTTTGAAAAGTCTTTGCAAGCCCGTAGTAGCCGTTCAATGTCGCGTCTCGGTCGAGGTCCAACGTCATATTTGCTTCCGAGAGGTCTCCGAGAGCCCCCAGCTTAATTACTCCGGCTTCAGAAATTGCGGCGCCGACCCGAATATTCCTGATCGAATCAAGCTCGATCGCTGTGTCGCCAAAGGCACCGCAGCGAATTAGCAATTCGGTGTCTGTGATCTGCACGGGTCTTACGAACATTGCCTTCAGATGTGCAACGATCTGCAACCCGAAATAGATGCTTGCCGCCGTAAGTACCCACGCGACAACAGAATTCCATTGAGCGGCCAGGATATGAACGACAACAGTCTCCGCCATCAACAAGAAAAGAAAAACCATTAGGAGCAAAATTGAGCCATTCTTACGATGATATGTGAACGAATCTGCATCACGTTTCGGCCGCCAGCGGAAAAGGGAATAGTAAAAAAGCCCGAGCTCAAATGCGGCGATTCGTGCAACAAATGGTGGCTTGATCTCGCGCTCGAAAGCGGCCCGAAGCCGCTCCATTAGATCGCGGCCGCGGCCCGCTTCAGCCATGAACGCAGTGCGGGTGCGATAGACCCGGTACGCAAGATAACCAAGAACTGAGATCTCAACTAACGGAACGGCATAGAGAATCGCGAGATCGAGTAGTTGACGCTCACCCTCGGGCAGCAACAACGATGCGGAAATCACGCCCAACCCGAAAACCGGAACCACAGTGATCTTCGGAATTGCCGAATGCCTGATAAAAAAATAATAGACGATCGGGATAGAAAACAGCAGGTCGATGGTGATCGCAGTGCCGATCATCGGATCGCTTGTGATCCACGAACTTCGAGCGACGAGGATCGAGCTGAGCAAAATCGCAAATAGAATTCCGGCTTTCAGCGACGCGAGTGAAAACGAAATTATCCTCGGGTTCATATCATAACCTCGGAAAAAAAGGTTGAAGTGCCTCTAGATAATTTTACTCCAATTGATCGCCAAGGTGTTTGCCCGGCACGAGATAATTCCGAACATAATCAGCGACGGCCTCATCAAGCGGCGTGGTCTCAGCGGTGTATCCGGCAGCACGGATGCGGGTGAGGTCCGCTTGGGTGTGGTACTGATATCGGTCGCGGAGGTGCTCCGGCATGTCGATAAACTCAACATTCTTGGGAAGGTCCAGAGCGTTGAAGATAGCATTGGCAAGAGCGTTCCACGTATTCGTCCGGCCCGAACCGACGTTCAAAAGTCCGCCCGTCGTGTCAGTAGCCCGCACGTCAGTAAGGGCGTGTCCCGGCATAAAATGCAGCGTCATATCGACCGCGTCTTTAACATAAACAAAATCGCGGCCAAATTCACCGTCGGCGTAATCTGGATTCGCACTCTTGAACAGCTTTAGTCTGCCCGTCTCTTTGATCTGATCGAACGCCTTGTTCACGAGCGAACGCATGTCGCCCTTGTGGTTCTCGTTCGGGCCGAAGACGTTGAAATATTTAAGGCCGACGATCTTATCGAACAGTCCATTTCGAGCCGCCCATTGGTCGAAAAGATGCTTTGAATAGCCGTAAATATTCAAAGGCCGCAGCCGATCCAGCGACTCGGTCCCATCTTCCATCCCGGCCGAACCGTCGCCGTACGTCGCAGCCGACGACGCGTAAATGAACCGTATGTCGTTCTTCACCGACCACCCCGCCAGATCCTGTGTGTACTGATAATTATTGCGGATCATGTAGTCGGCGTCGGTCTCGGTCGTTGATGAACACGCCCCGAGGTGCAAGACGACACCGGCGTCCTTGAATTCATCGAGGTCTTCGATCAGATCGTAGGCGTCGATGTAGTCAGCGAATTTGAGCGGCACCAGATTCTTCCACTTGTCCGTTTCGTCGAGGCTGTCAACGATCAGGATGTCGTCGTATCCTAGCTCGTTCAGCCGCCAGACGACCGCGCTCCCGATAAATCCTGCACCGCCTGTAACGATGATCTTCATAAAGGAGAGGCCGGCATCCTGCCGGCATTACATTATAACCAGTTTTGGCTTATTAGATTATCCCCGGCCGTTTGCGGCGGGCGCAAATTCCATCGTACCGTCATCAAGCCGGCCGTATCGCAGCATTCGCAAGTCCTTGATGTAGTTCTGATGCACTCGCCACGGCAGTTTCGATCCCTGGCTCGGCAGTTCGTGCAGGGCTCGCAGGACATATCCCGAATTGAAGTCGAGCGCCGGCACCCGATCAAGAGTGAGGTCGCTGAGCCTGGGAACACAATACCTGAAGCCGTGCTCGTCCATATGGTTTATAAGCCGGCAGACGTACTCGCTTGTCAGATCGCATTTGAGCGTCCACGAGGCGTTCGTGTAGCCGAACGCCTGAGCCAGGTTTGGCACGTCGTTGTACATCATTCCCTTGTAAGCAAATTTCGTGGAAAGGTCGACCGGCTGGCCGTCAACGACCAACTCCATACCGGCCATTATCTTCAGCACGAGGCCGGTTGCGGTAACGACGATGTCGGCGTCGATCTCATCACCGTTTGTGAGCCGAACGCCGGTTTCCGTAAACGCTTCGATGGTGCCGGTCACGACCGACGCCTTGCCCTCGCGGATCGCGGCAAAGAGGTCCGAGTCCGGCACGAGGCAGAGACGCTGATCCCAGGGGTTGTAGCTCGGGCGGAAATGCTCGAGCAACTCTTCGCCGAGCTCGGCCCGGACGCCTTTCTCGATCAGCCGTTTCATCACCGCCGGCCGCCGCCGCGAAAGCGTATAAAAGAACATCTGCCGCAGCACGTTTTTCCAACGCGCCAGAACATAGGCAGCCTTGTCAGGTAAGACGGAGCGGAAGAAATTCGCTATCTTGTCTTGCGACGGCATCGTCACGATATACGTCGGCGAACGCTGCAACATCGTCACGTGCTCGGCATCGTGAGCCATCGCGGGAACAAGCGTCACCGCCGTCGCCCCGCTCCCGATCACCAGCACTCGCTTACCCGCGTAATCCAGATCCTGCGGCCAAAATTGCGGATGAACGACCGTGCCTCCATAGTCCCCAAACCCCGCCCACTCCGGCGTGTACCCTTCTTCGTATTTGTAATAACCGGTGCAAAGATACAGAAAACTACAAGTAAAATAAACTGCTCCTGCTCCTGCTCCTAGCTCCACCTCAACCGTCCACCTCGCCTCCGCCGAGTCCCACTCCGCACGCCGCACCCGATGCCCATAGCGGATATCTTTCTCGAGGTCGTATTCTCGTGCCGTCTCTCGAATATAATTCAATATCGCCGGCCCGTCCGCGATCGCCTTGCCGTCACGCCACGGCCGAAACCTGTAACCGAGCGTGAACATATCCGAATCCGACCGCACACCCGGATACCGAAACAGGTCCCAAGTCCCGCCTGACGCCTCACGCCCCTCAAGTATCGCAAAAGTCTTCGCCGGACAATCCATCCGAAGGCGCGCACCCGCACCTATGCCGGAGAGGCCTGCACCGATAATTAGGACATCAAAGTGTTCCATAGACCGGGAAATCCAAAACAGTCGACGTTACTCGCGATCAATAATCAGCTTCAATTTGGATAATTGCGGTATATAATACAGACTTTATGAAGGATGAAGAACTGCTAATGCGAATCACTTTAGACCACAAGGTCTTAGCAGGCAAGCCCGTGATCATGGGCACGCGGCTATCGGTCGAATTCATTCCAAACCTTCTGGCTCACGGCGCGACCACAGCCGATATCCTCGCAGAGTATGAAAGCCTAACGCACGACGACATTGAAGCGTGCCTTGTATTCGCAGGCCCAGTTGAAGTAAATCAAGGCTAAAGATTTGTTAATAAAATAAGGCTGCCGGAATTAGACCCGACAGCCCCAACTAGAGTTGATCAACAACACTAAACAGATGTGGTCCTTCCACCTTTATTTTGATTACGCAGGTAGCTTTCGAACATCGAGCGAGCCTGCTGGTAAAACAAAATTTGCTTTCCAACTGTCTGCGGATCGTAGTTAGCAATCTTAACGGCCCCGACATACTGGGTCATGTCCAGATCCGCAAGATTAATGGTCATCGGATCGACTTTCCAGCGTAGGATTTCTTTCTCAGTGTCAATATCGATGAGTTCCATCATCCCTGTGACGAGAGGATAGATGAATCCTGGCGGATAGGTTTTGTCACATGTCCGAGTACGGAAAAGCGATTGCTTGGACTTTTTGTCGTCAACAGATTTGATTCTCCCGAAGCCCGGAGAGACATCATTATAAAGTTTGGGGAATTCAGCAAATACTTTATCGAAGAACTTCATAATGGTGCTTACCAGACCAAGTCCAGAGGAAACGTAGGTGTTGGTAAGAACGTGCTTCCCATGCTGCTTATGACTAACGTTTTCGTGTGACAGCACGGCATTGTAGAAGCTAACGCACTTACTTTTCGCCCTGTACGTATCAATAATATTGAACTGTGGAATCGTGCACTTTTCCGTGTCTTCTGGCAAAAGCTTTCTTTCTTGAAGAAGCGACAGCGGTACTGACGCCATACTGATTACCTCTTCTGACTTGATGTTGCCGGCCTCTCCGGGTTTCCATATGACCTCAAACTGCTCATCGATGCGTTCCTTAAGAGCATCGTAAAGTCCGATCTTGTTGCCTTTCGCCGTATCGGTAAGCTGTACATTATTGTTTCGAGCAGAACAGATCTCGGCCACATGGTCGTAATACTCATCAAGCGCGCCTTCCTTTTCGTTCGGATACAGTATCTCTATAGGAATTGAAAATGAGCTAAAAGAATCGGCGTTAGTTTGAAAATCCGCTACAATCGCGTCAAAGTTCCCATCCCAAAACTGCTTGCATTCTTCCCAAGTTTTGAACGTGCGTTCGTACAACTCTGACGCAATGAATGTCGCGATGGCGAGAGCATTGTGCCCACCATCCATAATCCCTTCTGAGTCGTCATTGTTGAAGGAAAGCCGGACACGATTGCGTTCAAGAATCTCACATTGCTCTGTTGCAAGCAGCATCCCTTTAGATTTGTACCAAAAAAGCTCTGGCGAGTTCGCGAGGGTTTCTTGTATCCCTTCAGTGATCGCGTTTTTCTTCGCACTTCGGGGATTCACCTTATTCTCAGCATTTTTCAAGAGTTTAATAAAATCTTGAGCGTTAATGCTTGAAACAAGCTTATTGAGTTTTACATTTTCAGGTGAAACGTGTGGAACTGCTTCGGACTGCAGTCGAATAATTGTCTCTCTAGACATAATTTTGCTCCTTAAGCGGGGTAACTTGATTGGGATGGAGCAATAAATGAAGGAAGGACAAATGGCTTACCCATTTACCAAATGACTTCGCAATCACTTTGCCTTGCATCTATCCAGACGCAATCGCTTCTCGTCCGAGAAAGCATCTTCACTCCGAAGACAAGAGGAGGCTAACAAATCCGCATAGAAAACGCAAGTCGATTAAAAGAAGCAAATATAATTCAAAAACTACCATCCCAAAATATACGCAAACATCAGCGGAGCCACGATCGAGGCGTCGGATTCGACGATGTATTTGGGCGTTGAGGCTTCGAGTTTGCCCCAGGTTATTTTTTCGTTCGGGACGGCGCCGGAGTAGGAGCCGTAGCTGGTGGTCGAGTCGCTGATCTGGCAGAA
>JBGSYT010000100.1:0-44580 GCA_041750855.1 Pyrinomonadaceae bacterium
GCAGATCGCGCCATTCGGGATAACTACTCTCCCGCCCCCCGACGTTGCGCGACAAGTTCCGCTTTGCGTAGAGGCGGTTCCAGCCGGAGCGGTAATTGTTGCCGCCGCTACATTTGCCGGGGTTGTCGGAAGACCTTTGATATAACGGAATATCCCGTTCATGGCTTCCTGGGTATAAACCAGACGGTTGCGTGAAAGACCGCGAGATTCCCTTTTGCCCTCGTATGAAGCAAAGAAAAATGCTTTGTCTTTTATAATTGGTCCGCCGAGTCTTCCGCCGAATTGATTGCGAATCAAAGGCTCACGTTCGACGGTCTCTCCGTTTTCGAGAATGGTAGAATTGTTAAAAAAGTTGTTGGCGTTAAAAACTGTGTTGCGGTGATACTCAAAGATCGAGCCGCGAAATCTATTTGTACCGGAAGATGTAATGGCATTGATTTGAGCCGAACCGCGACCGAATTCTGCCGACGGCAGAGATGTCGTTACTCTAAATTCGCCAATACTTTCAACACTCACCGGAATGACCGGGAGTGTAACATTGGCGGGAGTTTTCAAAAAATTATCCGAAGCATTCACTCCGTCTACAGTCAGATTATTGGCGACCGTCCGGTTGCCGTTGATCGAAAAATTTCTGATCTCTCCGTCGGAATTCGATTTTGTCTGCACTCCGGCACTAAGTGCCGTCAATTCAAAAGGATTTCGTCCGTCCAAAGGAAGTTCGAGAATTCTCTGACGGTCAACCACATCTCCGACCTCCGCGTTGGTCGTGTTGACCACCTCCTGAGCCTCGCTCGCACTGACCGTAACTTCTTCATTAACTCCGCCGACTTCCAAATTAACATTGACGCTCGATACGGTCGCCACCTGAACGATTACGTCTTCGATCCGAATTTTTTTGAATCCTACCAGTTCGGCAGTTACCCGATAGTTTCCGGGTTTTACCTCCGCAAATACGAATCCGCCCTCTTCATTTGAAGAGGTTTGAGCAGCTTCTCCTGTATCGGTATTTGTAAGCGTTACGGTTACATTTCGAACGACCTGATCTTGCGAGTCTTTGACCGTTCCTTCAACCCGTCCACGCAGAGCCTGTCCGCCCACCAAACTGCAAAAAGTCAACAACAACACAAAATTAAAAACGATGCTCAGAATTTTGATTTTCATCTTTATGTTTCCTTTTAACTTTTTTTTAAGAGATGGTTCGAGATGATTTTGGTAGGCGCATTTTAGCACGATTTAGAAAGTTTAATGCGTAGAACTTGTAACAAAATTGTAACGAATTGTAACAATTAAATATTCAACCGATTGTTTTTAAAAGATTTGATTTTTTTGTGTATCATATTAAAAATAAAAACCCCTGCCGGAAAAACTTTTAAAATTTAAGAGAAGTTCTTATTTGCCAATTGCTTCAATAGTGATCGTGATGGCGGTATTTGCTCTGCTGTTTATGCAGTACCGCTCTATCCGTCACGCTCAAGAGCAGAGAGAAGCAACCATGGAGGCTAATCTTAAACTACGCCTGTTTGAGATCTCTGAAGACGCAAAACGCGGAATGCTAGATCACACCAACCACATAATGCACAGCTTTCGCCAAAATCGAATACGCGAGAGGAACATTCCGGTCATCGAAAGAATCTTGACGACACTGACTAACCGCTATCCTGAAGTTGAAGATTTCTACGTTGTTTTCTTTGAACCCGATTTGCAAAATGAAACATGGCAAGCCTTGAAATTCGTGCGTCCCACAATTAACAATTTCGGAAACGAAAGAAACTCCAAAGAAATTCCCGTCGGGAAAATGGTCGAAGATAAAGAAATTTCACAACCATTGAAAAGATCGTGGAATACGGTAGAAAAAACAAATCAAACTACTGTTTATACCGTCTTTGATCCGCAAAGTCCCGATAAATCTGATCAGTATTTCTTTCATACCGTCTATGAAAACAGTCTGACAAAACAAAATAATGACCGTAAACTGGTCGGTTTGCTCGCCTTTAAAGCAAAGCCGGAAAATTTTCCTTCCGCAGATTTTTATAAAAATCTGGTAAAAAAACATCACGACCGTCTTAAATCCATTAAAGGCCTGCCCGAAAATATTAGTTACAAAGTAAGTTTAATCGAAGGAGAAAAAAAAAAGGGATTTAGTTTCGGGCAGTGATTTGTCCGATACGGTTTTGACACAGCATTTTGAAGATTCGGAAAAACTTTTCCCAAATCTCCAATTCGGTATTTCCGTTCCCAAAATAAAAAAGACACTTATTAATGATTATGTTCAATCAAACATAATTTTAGGAGTTATAGCGGCGATTATTGCTCTGACCGGACTTTTTATGACCTGGCGGGCAATTCGCAGCGAGATGAAAATTGCCCGCTTAAAGTCTGATTTTCTGGCAAATATATCGCACGAGCTGAAAACTCCTCTGACCTCGATCCGGGCTTTTGGCGAATTGATTCATTCTGGTCGTTCGACAAATTCCGAGCGGATACGCGAATACGGCGGAATTATAAAAACCGAAAGCGACCGCCTGACGCAGATCATCAATGACATATCTTTCGGCATTCGCCGAAAGCGGAAGATTTTATAATTGATGCTGAAATGCCCTTTGCTCCCGTTTTAGCCGAGTGTGATTGCGGGACGATCAAACAAGCCGTTCTCAATCTTTTGTCGAACGCCGTTAAATATTCAAACCGCGACGCTTCTTCCCGAATCGACGTTACTCTTAATGCTGATGAAACCGATGCGTTTATAAAAGTTAAAGATTTCGGTGTCGGAATCTCAAACGCCGAGCAGAAAAAGATTTTCCTGCCCTTTCAGCGCTCGGCGCGCGATAAAATTCAAGCCAGACGCGGCACGGGACTCGGTTTGGCAATCACACGCGAAATAATCAAAGGACACGGTGGCGAAATTTCCGTCGAAAGCGAACTCGGAGAAGGCTCGCTGTTTATTATTCGTCTGCCGATCTTAAAAAAAGAGGAATCGAAAGCGGCGGCGGACAAAATGTTGGAGACTGGAGACAATGGCACATATCTTGGTCATAGAAGATGAGCCGGGCGTACAGATAGCATTGCAGGACAGCCTGGAATCCGAAGGACACACGGTCGAAATTGCCGAAGATGGCATTGCCGGTTTAATTATCGCTTCTGAACAAAACGGCAGCCGAAAATTTGATTTGATTCTGCTTGATCTGATGCTTCCGAAAATGAGCGGTTTGGAAGTCTGCCAACATTTGCGTTCCGAAAATATCACGACACCGATCATAATGCTGACCGCCCGAGGCGAACCGAGCGATGCGGCTTTCGGTTTGAAGTTAGGCGCGGACGATTATATTTCGAAACCTTTCGATGTCGGCGAAATGCTCGCTCGTATCGAAGCTGTTCTGCGCCGCTCAAAAAACTTACAAACGGAAGAAAGAATTGCCATGATCGGCACTATCAAATTTGATTTTTTGCGTCTGAAAGCCACCCGCAATGGCAAAACTCTGGATTTCACGCCGAGAGAATTTGAAATTCTGCAAATTCTTGTCGCCAACGCCGGAGGAACCGTTTCGCGTGAGCAGTTATTAAATCATATCTGGGGCGAACACGCTTCGCATTTTACCAGAACGATTGACGCGCACATCACACGTCTGCGTCATAAAATTGAAAAAAATCCTTCAAAGCCTGAGTTTATTATAACGGTTCACGGAATCGGCTACCGCCTGATTACCGCTTAGCTCTTAATTTAGAGTTCTTTTTAAACAAGCCGTCGAGTATTTATATCAGTCTGATATTACGCCAAAGCTTTATTCAGGTTTGTGACTGGCTGCCAGATGTCTCCACACCCGTGGAAATGAACCGTTCCGGACGGCGTGCTGATGTTGACGGCGGGCGATGTCTCCACACCCGTGGAGATAAACCGGTTGCTGTCATTTTTCTCATTAGTAGCACTTGGGGGTCGAGACGCATTCTATCGACGAAAGGAGTCTAGAAGAGATGGTCCAATCGGCTAGAATCCCATAGAGGAAGGAAACGAAGGTTTGTTATCAAGACTTCTTGGCAGGGTGAAAGTACGGTCGCTCGTTTCAACCGACCCGAATCAGTTCAAACATCGCTTCGCCGGCGGACCTTATTGAAATTCTTATGCCGGCCCATTTCGCCATCGAGTAGAAGTTACTATATGAGCGTTTCCGAGTGGGGCGAGGGACGAGCAACGATTCGCCGATCTTTAGGAGCGCCAGTTCCGGGTATTTTCGGGCCCATTCCATCGGCCGACGCCTTTTGATGCCGTGCTTCTCAAGTTCGAGGGTGATGATCGCGGTAGAGTATCCCAGCTGGGCAGCGACCTGGTTCACGGACAGCTTCTGCGTCACGTAAAGCTCCACCATCACCTCCCCCCGAAACCGATTCGGACGCGGCCCCGTAATCGCCGCCTAGCTTCATTCTTTGTTCTAACTGGGTCCGACGATGATTCTTCAAGGCCGTAACGACCGAGTCGGAAAGCGGGATGCATCGACGGCTTTTGGCTGTCTTTGGCTCTTCAAATCTGAAGCCGCCTCATCCGCGCCCAGTGTTCGATTTGTGATTTCCGAGCGCGATATCACTTTGAAGCGGCGTCGACCGCACGAAATTTCTCCACGTCCACTCCGAACACGATCAGCCAGAAGATCTTTGCGGCCGCGGCTAGCAGGCCGAAGAGGGCCGCGAATAGAAAGAGTTGGCGGCCGAGTGGCGGGTAAATGAATGTCAGCCATCCCAAGGACGCGACCATGCCGAGCACTCCGAGCCAGCGGGGCAGATAGGTTGATCGAAAGACCAGATAGCCCATCAGAAGAGTCGAGAACCCGAAGAACGCGAGTGCCGTCGCCGCACCGAAGTCGTTCGCCTTCAGAAGCACCAGCGAGATAGCTTGGAGCTGCTCCGGGTCCACTGAACCGAGAGCGACAGTGCCGTCGAGTATCCACAGCGGCGTGATGTAGAAAACGCGCGCAAACGTCTTAATCACGATGCCGGTGAACTCGAACAACAGCATTAACAAAGCGAGGGGGCGGTTTACGGGCCTGAGCAGCCGGTAAAAGAGCGTCGCGGTAACGACCTGGCACGCCATCTCGATCAGATAGATCGTGAACCCGATCTGAAACAGGCCCTTGTTGGCGAGAATATTGTTCGCGGTAGCGGCAGCATCGCCAAAATCTATCAGGCGTTCACTGATAAGACCCTGTGCGACTATGCCGCCTACGATGGTGAGCAGAAAGAACACTCCGGCCATCCGGGCCAGGAGTCGGGGGGATTCGGTTCTCATGACGAGCATTACGCCGACCGAACAGAAATGGTTCCGACCAGCTAGGCATATCCTCAATCACGAACCGCGGTTTCCCGGTTTAAGGTAGGTCTCCCCGAAATCCGCATCGACTGCAGGATTCTCTTCGATCATGACCGACTCGCCCACCAACCCAACAAAAAACGAAAAGGCGTCGGACGAGTCATATCTCCCATCAACTTTACTTTCGGAACCGAAAATTCGATCCTGGCTCCGGCGAAAGGCCAAAGCCAGGATGCCCATTCGGACACACTAAACGTCATTTGATCGTAAATGCCCGCGTCGTACTTTCCGCGATCCGTTCGCCGTTTTGTCCGACCGCGGCCACACGCCACCGAAATCTCGCACCGGCGGCCTTGTCATAAAGCCACGGCGGTGCCCGGTATTGCGTGATCGGGGGAAGGATCAATGCGGTCAAAACAGTACTTCCGTCGTCGTCAAGCAGCTCCAATCTGTAAACCGAAACGTTTGCCATTTCCCGCCAAGTAAACACGACGGGTGCCGAAGCTTCCATCTGTGCTTCTGCTTTCGGCAATATCTGGGCATTCTGCGCCCAGCCCGCCGGTGTCCCATCACCTGCAGATACAAAGAATTTCAAAGTCGGCATTGGGAACGAGGCAACAGCACCGCTGTTAACAATGCCTGGACCGACGCCCAGCGCCGCGAGGTCTGAATCACCCTCTTTATCATCCACGACTTCGATCCTCAAAAGCAGCATGTATTGGCCCGCAGCGATGATCGGAACGCGTTCGGGTGATTCGAGCTTTATGCGAAACCTGCCTGTCGGCGGAAGGAAGTGATTAAATCGGGAGATCTGCGAAAAGCGTCGCTGCGTCCCCCGCTGTTCGATCGGCAGCGTGGCTTCGGTCAGTAGGTCACGGTCAGACGGTGGGTCCTCGCCGGGCTGAACAAACTCCCACCGACCCTTGAGTCTCCCCATACCGTTGTACTGGATGTCAGCAACGATCTCAGGCAGTTTCTCCCCGCCGTTCAAGAAAAGTATCGGTTCCCCGCTCGCGGTCTTTAGATCGACGTTTGTCAAAGAAAATGGCACCCGTGCTCCGCCGCCGGCCATTCGGCAGGTGACGTTGACGAACTGGTCCGGCCCGCTGGCCGACACGAAGCGTCGAACATAGAAGAAGCTCGATGAACTGCCGGCTTGAGCTGCCTGGTAAGCCCGTCTCGCGACCGATGGCGGTATGCCCATGATGTCGGTGAAACCACCCATTCCGCTCATTGTGGAACGGTTCAGACGGGCCGGGAGCGAGCCGAAGATCGTCGTCGGAACACACTGCAGGCCGATGGCGGGCGGCGTTGCGGGCATCAGCTCGCCGCACCAAATAGCCTCGGCCGGCGAGTATCCCGGCGGGATAGGCCCGAAGGTCAAAAACACCGTCGTCGCCCCTTGCGAATTGACGTTCACGCCGCTCGGATTGACAGCGATCGGTTGGGCAAAAGCGGAAATGCCCGCGACCAAGATAAGTATCATTAACGATATTGGCATTTTCATTGATCTGTACCGTTTCTCAAAGAATGTTGAAGCTCAGGCCAAAGTTGAATGATTCTGTTTTATTGAACGCGTTGTTCAGAAACAGCCTTTCAAACGTGCTGCCATATCGATTGGCGTATCTGATAAAGAACTGCGTATCCAGTTTCTTGAACTTTTCCTTCCCCAGCGTGAACCTGTAAGCCCACTGAATATCGAACTCGGCGTTCCGCGAATCATTTAGGTTTCCAGTGTCGCCAGCTGCTGTCGCGGAGAGGTTTGCGCTGAAAACGGAATTTTTTAGAAATGGAGTTCGCCAAACAACCTTTGGACCGATACGAATCGTTTCGTCTGTTCGTGCAACTTCCAGGTTCGTTTGAAACTCCCTTGACACCTCAATGTCCAGATCGAAGTCTCTCGAAACCTTTAGCCCCATCGTCATACCCTGAACTCCGCTTCGAAGATCGGCCAGCTCGCGCCCGGGCTGTCGATTGTCCGCGAACGCATGTGAAACACGATAGCCAAAGCTTACTTTTTCCGAAACGGACCATTGGGCGTTGAAACCGTGCACAAAGTTGTGCTGATTAGGGATCTGCGACGGGTCGTCAAAGTCGCCGTTTGTCGGGATCGCGGCTCCGAACTGATGCACATGCTCGAAGGTGTACGAAACCGCAGGAAGCCATTTTTTCGGTTTGGCCGGAGTAAAGAAAGAATTCAGCGGCAAGGCAAAGTTCACGCTGTTTCGACGGTTCAATGTCCTCAGGATCGACGGAATATCTGCAAGGTTGTCGCGCTCCCGTAAGTTTCCGAAAACGAGGTTCATTTCGCCGAACGAGGCCGAAACCTCGAACTGGTTTTTTGCCTTGTCCGGCTGTGTTTGCGCCGCGATGCTGCGAAACAGCGGCTCGATCTCCTCATGCCGATACGTTCCCGTGACCTTGAGCTTCTTTTCCTTCCAGAGGTTCATCCCCTGGATCACGTCAAAACTGACCTCAGCATAACGGGCCGTTCGCCAGGTCTCCTTGACCGCCACCACGCTTTGCCCTTGATCGAGCAGCGGGTCCTGCGGGTTTGTAAACCGGCTCCTGGTCACACCGCCCTCCCACCTCAGTCGCTGCTTCTTATCGCTTCCAAGCAGCCTGAAACCAAAGCCGAAACTCGTTTCCGCATCGTTTACCGCACCCTGATTTAAATTCGTTAAAGGCAGAAGCGACCCTCGCGTCACTGAAAACTCCAAACGAAAACCGTTCGGGCGTTCCTTTACAAATTCACGGGCAAACCCGGCCCCGATCACACTGTGGTTTCGCCGAGTGGCGCCAAGAAAATTGTCGTAGCCGACGATCGAGGTGCCGTTCATAGCGGCAAAGCTAAGCTCGTTCCCCGGTCCGACGGGTACGGTCGCCGAAACGCCCCGGCTCGAAAAACTGTTGATCAAATGGCGATTGGACCCAAAGGAAATATGGCCGAGATTCATCTTAAACCGCTTCGCTGTCAATTCCACAAGATAGCTCGAAAGATCTATCAAGGGAGCTTCGTTCTGCAGTTCGCCGAATCGTATCGCGTTTCGACGGGCAGAGACTCCGACAAAGTCGAACTTGTTGCTTATTGCCCAGTTTCGGCGGGAGACTTTCAATTCAAGGCTCGATTGACCGTCGAGGTCGGTGAAAGGATTAGGGTCGGGTGCGGATTCGAGCGGAAACGTACGCGTTTGGTTTTGGCCCTTTACGTTGATTGAAGTCGTCGGAGTGAAACCGACCTTCAACGAATCTGCGTCGGGCGAAGAACCATTTTCCGGTTGACCTGCATTGGCAACGGAAGTCGAACCCGGTTCTATTTTCACATCTGGACTTCTTTCGACTGATAGTGGAAATTCCCCTATCAACCGCCATTGCGTTTCCGAACCGACGAGGTAAACCCGCAGCGTGCTCTCGCCAACCGGAAGGCGGTAGATGCCAGGCGTGAGCCGACGCAGGCCCGACTCGGCTGCGAATAGCGAGGTGACATCGGTCGTGTCGATGAACATCACCAGCCGGCCTTCGTCGTTCCTCAACGGACGATCAGTCGAAAGCTCGACCGTGTCTGACGGACCTAGCTTCCGACCGGTAAAGTTTGTCGTTACTGTGAGCGGGTCGGATGATTGGGCCGATATAAACCGCTGGGAATGATGGATAAACGAAGGAATAACGGCAAGTGAACCGATCACAGCCCACAAAAGCCTGAACTTGAAAATGAACTTTCTTGACCCGGTCTTTCGCATAATCATCCTTTAAGTTCTTCTCTTGTATTGGCCTGGCTGGAGGTAAGGAACGTAAGGTGGAGGGCTTTTTCGTCGCCCTCCGTTCGCGTCAGGTAAATCAGGAATCAGTTTTGGCAAACCGGAGTGAAGCTGACTGTAGGCTTCACGTTAAGCACGCTGTTTATTGTGCTGCCGACAACCTGCAGAGACCACGTTCCACCAACCTGGTTTGGCGGCACTAGATAGTTTATGTTCATCTTTGGAGTCTTGCTCCCAGTAGAGATATATCCGTTGCTTGTGGCGAGCGTTACATTGTTGCGGCGAAGCCGGAATGTAAGCTTGCAGCCTCCGAGATCAGGAAGACAGGCGCCGTCCCAAGTCGCCGTCACTTTCATATTTCCACCGCTGCCGGACGGTATCACGCTCGGCAGGTTGATGGGGCGGTCAACTGTATTCCCTTGCGTCACTCCGAACATAGGCAGCGTCCCTGAGGCGGGCGTCAGGCTGGGAACCACAAAAGTGTTGAAGGCTGCCTGGCCTGGCTGCGGGTTCACGCCGGCCACATTCGAAAGCCTGATGCGGTAGTTTCCTGTTTGGTTACAGTTTGTGACGTTGTAATTGAGGGTTACATTCTCGAACCCGCTGCTGACTGTTCGTTCGGCCGTAGCCAGGACGGTGGTGTTGTTTGACCGCATGAGCTCGGCACGGTATCTTGACTGGCCGCCATAATTCAACACAGTATTCGTTCGAAGCTTGACGGTAATCGTGAATTGACCGCGATTTTCGACGGTAAAGTTCGGCGTAAAGGCTGACCCGCCTGAAGGAATATTGACTGGGTTAAAGCTTACAGTTTTTGCCTTGGCCAACTCGGCCCCGGCTGTAAGAAACAAAGCGACAAGCATTACGCTCACGATTTTTGCGATCATTGAGTTTTTCATAACATCTCCTTTTTCTGAAATTCGCATCCTCTTTAATCGGGCATTGCCGTCGTTTCGGAAGCTGAAACTGCGTGGCTCTCGTATTTGCCCTTCACTCTTGTCTGGCGAAAGTTCTTGAAACGTGTCGATATTTTTTCGATCAAGCTGGAGGTAATTGAAAAGGCCGCCTTTTCAGGCAGCCTCGGAGGAAAAAAGTAGATTCGAACTCAGACGACTATGGCCGCCCGATCTCGAAATTGTAATAATTCAATTCTTCAAATTCACCGTCCATCGAGATGCCGGTCAGTTTCAGCTCGTACGGCCCCTGCTTCAGCCTCGTTCCCCTAAAACGAATGCTGATCGGATCGGGCAGCAGCCCTGATCGGGGTGAATACTCCCGCAGCAAGATCAAAACCCCGTCCTGATCAAATATCTCTGCCTGATACTGAGCAAATTCCTTTACATTACCGTGGACCACACTTATGTTGATCAGGTCGGCAGACGGCGGCACGGCAAATGTCGGGCGGTCGCCGCTTCGCACTCCTGGAGAGAGAGCAATTGCGAACACCGAAGGCTTTCGAGGTGACGGCGGCGCAGCAGGGCCCCGGTTTGTTTTGGTTGCCGGTGGGATGTTACCCGCAGCCGGTTTGCCGGTTTCGACCTCCTTTCGCGGGTCCGGTTCGCCGGGCACGATGGAGCCCATATCGGAATTGCGAGCTGAAGGCGGATCGATAGGACCATCATTGGAGGTCGCATCTGCCTTTAGGGGCGTATCACCTTCGGACCTCGTCAGAAGCCAGCCCGCCAAAATCCCAAACAAAACTAGGACGGCGACGCCACCGGCCAATGAAAGCCGAGGCATCGACAGGCCGGCTAACAAGCGGTCCCAAAACGAAACTTTGGACCTAACGCTTGCACGCTCCGATACAGGTTGTTGTATGCGTTCCGACAATGTTCCGGCCGCAGCAACACGCAAGCGCCGCTTCTCCGTGGTCAGGTATCGCGATTCAAATCTCTGCCGGGTCTGCACATCCATCTCGCCGCGTACATAATCGTCGATCAAGTCGTATTCTACCTCATCGAAATATTCGCTGAACGACGTATCCGAAAACAGGCGCTCCTCTATCGAATCGCGTTCCTCGTCGCTCAACTCGCGAAGAAAATAGCCAATAGCTGAGATCGAATTGTCAGGGCTGTTCATCATTCGTTTCGGAAGATCGAGGAATTACCCCGATGAGCCTCTATTTAAACTGTGCAAAAATTCGAAAACGTGTCGTCTTTTCTTTTACCCATTTTTCAGGCAACCTACCACGCAGTTTTCCAACTTGTCCCTCAACCGCGTAGCACGGCTCCTCAGAGCTTCCGCCGGTATCCCTAAACGCTCCGCCAGCCGAACCCGATTTTCGATCTTGTCTCGTTTCTCTCCCTGGTAATAGCCCACTATGATCTCGCACTTTTCGGCAGGAAGTTTCGAAAGGCATTTGTCCAAACAACCCAGCCGGGCTTCTCTAACCTCCGAGACCGACGAACGATCCTCGTCAACGATGAACGTGTCGAGCACAACGTCTTCCGCTCCCACTTCCCTCGGCAACTTGCAGAGCTCGAGTGCAACAAGGCGGGCGATACCAAGGGCGTAGCTCGGTAAATGCTCAATTCGAGTCCCGTCCGACAGTTTACGGCAGAGCCTGTCCAGCACTTCGTCGGACGCAGCGTCGGAGTCGCCGATGCCGCGCGTTTCAAAAAACCGCCCGAGATTCTTCTTTAGCGTTAAATACTTGTCGGCTGCTTCGTCGCGGTCATGGTCGAGCGCCGCGAGAAGGAGGTCAAAACTGGAGGCAGTCACTTCCCACCGACGTCGAGGTTCCCGGACCTGTGCCGCAGGTGCGATAGGCTGTGTGTGCATCAATATCGCCGCCATTTGGTATTACTCACGAAGCCGCCAGTCGCCCTGAACGGTAAAGCCTGCCCAATAGAAAGGATGGCTCGAACCCTTACGTTCGATCATTGAAACCTGAGCCGACTGAAGGGCCGCCGACGGTTGAAGGCCGTCCTTCAAAATTCCCTTGTAAAACACTTTCATGAGGTCAGACGTGGCCTTGTCGTCCACCCTCCACAAACTTGCCGCGACGCTTTTAGCTCCTGCGTACATAAAGCCGCGCGATAGTCCGACGATCCCCTCGCCCCGAACTTCCTTTCCCAACGCAGTCTCGCAGGCTGAAAGAACTACCAAACCGGAATCCAGCCGAAGATTATATATATCGTGCAGACGGAGAAACCCCTCCCGCGCACGGCCGCCGCTGTCTACCAGCGAAAGCACCACACCGGATAATTCCGGATGATTGCTGTTCACCATTGCGTGCGTGGCAAAATGAACGATCCTGGCTTTTTTGAACGTTTCCGACTTCACCACATCGATATTCGCGGCAAAATCAAGCGCAATGAACTCGCGTCCCTTTCCGGCCAGGGAGGCGATCGATTGGGCTTCCGTTCGGCTGAACCGGAGCCTGGCCAAACCGGAACGGACCTTTGCCGGGAGCGATGTCGCCATCTGTTCGTCGATCGGCAGGTTTGCAACATTCTGAAATTGCCCTTTTCGTGCGATTCGAACGCGTGGATCGTCCGCTGTAAATATCGGATCAGCCAAAACAGCCACCTGGGTTGACCATGTCGTCTGCTTCTTCAAGTCGGTTTCCCTAAGTAATTTCAAAGTCGAAGCGGACGGGATATACACCAACTCATTCGTTTCGACGAAATACCGTGGCCGGTTGCCTTTCCCTTCAGCCCCGTCCGGCATCGAGGGAATGATCAATGCGGCAAATGGCAAATACTGCAGAGCACCGTCCGCAACAACCAGAACTCGCGATCCTTGCACCAGTTCAGCCACTGGCCCGACAAGGTCGCGACCAAGCTCAGCGGCCAGCTGAACGAATTGACGATCGGACGATTTGACGGGTGCGGCTGCTCCACGCTGGCTTTCGCCGTCCGTTTCACTAGGCCTCGCTGTGAGGTGGTCGCGAAAAGCTCGGACCTTTGCCTCCAGTACTTTGCGTCCGGGAAGCGTGTAGCCGTTTATCGAGTTCTTTCGGACGGCCCACAAGAAACTTCTGTCCTCGCCAATAGAGTATTCTAGAAGCACCGTCCCTTCATCCAAAAGCTCACGCTGAACCTCCGATATTGTAAGCGGGACAGGCCGCATCAGGCCCGCATAACCGGGACTTGTCGATCGTATGCTAGCTTCCATCAGGCGAAGGTCCTGGACCAGACCTGAAATCTCTTTCTCCAGCGATTCGATCTGCTTCTGATTTCCCTTCCCCCTAACCAATGCGATCCGCGCCGATTCCTTCGCATTAAGACGTCCGGCCGTCTCGGCAACCCGTTGAAGAAGGTCCCGATCAACTCCGGTACTTATTTGGACCTTCGCTTCCGTCATAAGGTCAAGCAGGCTGCGCGCACGCGAACGTTCGCTGATCTCGAATGCCTTAATAACGGATTCCTGTGCCGGCTTCCCGTTGTTGCTCGTCATCAAAAGATCGATGTACAAGTCGTATGAATCTTTGGCCAGCGACGCGAAAGAACTCTTCAGGTGCTGGCCTGGCACCCGGTCACGAAGAGTTTCCAGGAGATCCACCGCACTGCCTATATTCGCCTTGGCCTCCTGCCGTCGGTTCAGTGCCCGTTCTGTTCTTGCGAGATAAAGCAGCGTGCTTGCCTCTTGCCCCGGTACTGACAATTCGCGGTTGAGTTCGAGGGCTCTAAGGAGGTGTTCGTGGGCCTCGGTGAAACGATTTGACGAATGCTGAAGGGTACCTAGATTCATCAGCACGCGGGCCTCGCCATTGCGGTTGCCCGCGGACCGGAAGATGGCAAGTGCAGCGGTGAAATACTGCCCCGCAAGATCAAGCTGGCCCCTATCGGAATGGCCCATCCCGATAAAGTTCAGGACCCACGCTTCATTGATCTTGTCCTTTAACTCTTTGCTTAATTCCAACGCCTTGCTCAAGGTTGCAAGGGCGGTTTCGGTCTCATTTAGACTAAGCTGAGCTCCGCCGATATTTTTCAGGGCAGAGGCTTCCTGTCTGCGGTCGCCGGTGGATCGGGCAAGCTCGGCCGAACGGGTGTAATAGTCGAGCGCATTTTGATGATCGCCGATATTCGCAAAAAAAGCCCCGACGTTGTTGAGGATCACCGACTCGCGCTGCCGGTCTCCGCCTTCCCTGTAGATCCCAAGGGCGAGATTGAATTGTTCTATTGCTTCATTGGTCTTGAACTGATCCGAATATATGGATGAAAGATTCAATGCTGCGTCTGCTTCGCCTTGCTTATGTTTCGCTGTCCGAAACTCTTGTTGAGCTCTCAAGTAAAGCTCGAGGGCTTCAGCCTGGTTTCCGAGCATTCGCTGGATCATTCCGATGTTGTTGAGAAGGCTCGCCAATGAAGCGGTTTGTCCAAGCTCGCTAAATATGGAAGCGGCTTGCTCAAATATGGCCAACGCGCCGGAATAGTCGCCGGCGTTGTAATCGATCGTGCCCAGGCCATTGAGCACTGCCGCCTCCAGCTCTTTGTTTCCCAATTCTTGGGCTAGTGATAATGCAGGGTCCAATCTTGCCTTTGCTTCAGTGCCACGCCCAAGCATCCTCATTGCCCGGCCGAGGTTGAGGCGTGCGACGATCTCAAGCCGCTTGTCGTTTATTTCAGAGCTGATCGTCGACGCCTGTTCAAGCGCGGGCAGGGCTTTCTCGAATTCGCTCAGATTCAGGTAAGTATTCCCAATGTTGTTTAGTGAGGTTGCCACCCGTTCGAGGGCACCGGAAGCAGAGAATATAGGGATCGCGGCCTCGAATTTGGCGATAGCCTCCCTTCGGGCGCTGGCATTATTGGTTTTCCGTAGTGTCTCGGCCTCATCGAAAAGGCGATTAGCGGTCGATATATTGTCTTGTGCGGCTCCTTGTATTCCAAGGAGGAGAACGATCAGCAATATGAAGCCTGAAGATCTAGCGAACATTGCAAATTCCCCCTTTTCGCAACTATTTACAGAAGCTTGCGTTTGTCGACCGGCTGCGGCGGCCGAATCTCCTTGAAGTTGTGCCGGGCCTTCGTGAAACCGGAGGTCTAGTGGTTTTAGATCGTTTCAACAGCATACTAGCACACACCGCAATCGAGCGATAGAAAATTTCACTCCTTTATGTTCTCTGTGCATTTTACGGAAAACGTGTCGATTTTTTTTTCGGAACGCCGTTCCTTCGGTCGAAGTTTTCTCGACGCTCTGGTTCTTCGGCGCATCATATGCAGAAGATTTCGTGGAAACGGACAGGCACTTTATAGCGCACCTGAATATCAGCCGGACATTTCTCCGTTCATGCGTACCTAACTGAATGATGATCGCAGAACTCGCCTACCACAAAACGCCGCTAGGAGAATTAACGCTTCGTCGGAGACCGGAACCCCTTCTCCGTGGTAAAGAGGTTTTTGAGGTCAAACTCGGTGACGAATATCTCATGTCGAGCCTTTTCACGGAGAGTGAAGTACAACTCGCGCATCTTGGCCTTGCCGAATTGGAAGGAAATTTAGAGGTAGTAGTTGGGGGGCTCGGCCTGGGTTATACAACGGCCGCTGCATTGGAAAACGTACAGGTGCATCGCCTGTTAGTGGTCGATCTTTTCCAGGAAGTGATCGAATGGCACTGCAATGGACTAGTCCCCTTGGGAAATATAATTACGGGCGACCCCCGTTGTGAGCTGAGGCAGGGAGATTTTTTCAAGCTGGCGCACTCGGGCTTCGATGAACACGACAACGGTAGAAAGTTCGACGCCGTACTCTTGGACATCGACCACTCGCCTGAATTCCTTCTAGATGAAAAGAACCACTCGTTTTACAGCATCGACGGTTTCTCTGCCATAGCGACGCAGCTGAATAAGGGCGGCTCGTTTGCTTTGTGGTCAAACGATGGTGTGAACAAACGAGTTCTGGGAATGATGGAAACAGTGTTTGGCGCTGCCGATTCCCATACGATCGAATTTTCGAATCCATACAACTCGTCAGTCAGCAGTAACACCGTGTACGTCGCTCGTAAATTAAGTCGGTGAGACGAACCGGAACTTCCCGATGGAGCTTTTCGATCTATTTCAAAGCCCGGTTCCAAGGCTTTTGCGTTTGCGACCCACGCCGTCGGTTTGTTTTACTTTAATTGCAGTGACCATTTCCCTTTGTTGGATACAAGATGCTCGAACCCGCCGTTGAGAATAAAGCACTCGCTCAACCCGTTGTCCGAAAAGCCAGCGATCGGCAGCGGCGACGCACTTTTGCGATCATCTCGCATCCGGATGCCGGGAAAACCACTCTGACGGAGAAGCTTTTGCTCTACGGCGGGGCAATCCGCGAAGCCGGTGCGGTAAAGAACCGACGCGCCGAACGCGCCGCCACATCCGACTGGATGGAGCTTGAAAGGCAACGCGGCATCTCGATCACCTCGACCGTTCTGCAGTTCGAATATCACGGTTTTCATCTGAATCTGCTCGACACACCCGGCCACCACGATTTCAGCGAGGACACATATCGCACGCTGGCAGCCGCCGATAATGCGGTCATGCTGGTTGACGCGGCAAAGGGATTGGAAACGCAGACCCGTAAGCTGTTCGAAGTTTGCCGAATGCGCGATGTCCCGATCTTCACGTTCATCAACAAGCTCGACCGGCCCGCGCGCAATCCGATCGAACTACTCGACGAGATCGAGATCGAACTCGGCCTCAAGGTGTTCGCGGTGACCTGGCCGATCGGCGATGGAGAGACGTTTCGGGGCATTTACGATCGGCTCTCGCGTAACGTCCACCTGTACGACCGCAACCCGCGTGGTCACAAACAAGCCGCTGAGACGATCATCGACATCGACGACCCTAAGCTAGCATCGCTCATCGGCGAGAAAGCTCTGGATCAGCTAAAAGAGGATCTCGAAATACTCGATGGAGCCGGGTCGTCGCTCGACCGCGACCTGATCCTGAGCGGCAAAAAATCGCCGGTCTTTTTCGGTAGCGCGATGACCAATTTCGGCGTCGAGCCTTTCCTACAGGCATTTCTCGAAATGTCCGCGGCACCCGGCCCACACAAGAGCAATTTGGGTGTCATCGAACCCGACTATCCGGAATTCACCGGTTTCGTGTTCAAGCTGCAGGCGAACATGGATCCGCGTCATCGCGATTGCCTTGCGTTCGTCCGCGTGTGTTCCGGAGAGTTCGAAAAGGACATGACCGTGACGAATGCCCGGACGGGCAAGAAGGTGCGCCTTACGCGTCCGCAAAAGGTGTTTGCCCGCGAGCGCGAATCGCTCGAAGAGGCTTTCGCCGGCGACGTCATCGGCCTGAACAATCCCGGGGCCTTCACGATCGGCGATACGCTGTACACCGGCCGGCGCGTCGTCTTCCCGCCGATACCGACATTTTCACCCGAGCTTTTCGCCAGGCTTCGGAATGTGAACACGTCTTTCGCCAAGAAGTTCGTAAAGGGCATCGCCCAACTCCAAGAGGAGAAGGCCATCCAGATCTTGCAGCCTTATCGGGGCGGCTCCTCGCAGGAACCGGTGCTCGCGGCGGTCGGCGAGCTGCAATTCGAGGTTGCACAGTATCGATTGTTGGCCGAATATGGTGTCGAGACCAGGCTTGAACGTCTGCCCTTTGTCGCGGCCCGCTGGGTGAACGTCGATTGGAATGAACTGCTTTCGGGCGACGATCCTTATGAAACGGATATCTACAAAGATCAGAATGACCGGCCGGTGTTGTTATTCCGAAGCCAGTGGCATCTGGAGAATGTCGAGAAAACGCGGCCCGGCCTGAAACTCTCGTTCACCGACCATCCTTTCGATGAAACCTCGCCTGATGACAACTGATGGTATCGAATGTCCGCTTTGCACCTCCGTCGCCGAGCCGTTCCGCACGGGTCGTCACGGCCATTACTTGTCTTGTCCGGCGTGCGAAGGAGTCTTCCTCGCGCCTGAAAGCCGTTTAGGCGAGGTCGCGGAAAAGGCAAGATACAACGAACACAACAACGACGTAAATGACCCGGGCTATCAACGATCCGTTTCGCTGGTCGTCGATCACGTACTCGAAAACTTTCCCGCGACAAGTCAGGGCCTGGATTACGGCTGCGGCACGGGTCCGGTAATCAGCTTTATGCTCAAGCGTCACGGATACACTCTCGACCGGTTCGATCCGTATTTCTGCCCGGACCGGTCTGTATTCTTAAACACTTACGACTTCATCGTTCTGTGCGAGGTCATCGAGCATTTTCATCACCCGGACGAGGAGTTTCATCGACTCCGCCGGATGCTGAAAGGTGGCGGACAATTGATCTGCAAGACCAATCTGCTCGCGGACGCCACCGACTTCGATAAATGGTATTACAAGGACGACCCGACCCACGTTTTCTTTTATCGCGAAGACACGATCGACTTCATCCGAACCCGTTTTGGTTTCAAAAGCTCCGAGATCCGTGATCGCCTGATCGTGTTCATGACATAGCCCATGCCCCACCGATCCGGTGACGTCATCACAAATGTATCGTGTGTTGGGGGAACCTCAATCTGACACCTAGGTCGACTTGCGAAGCTAAGACCCCGCCACATATCCTTATCGAACTCGCCGTCGTAGCCCGAACCCAACCGCGAACAATTCCACGGTTATCGTGCAATTTGCCCTAACAAAAACCATCGTCGAAAGGTCGAGAAGCTCAAGTGCTGTTCCAGCGCAATAGCATTGCCGTGGAATGGAGATTGCGTCTACACTGGTAGTCTGAATAGTAACGATTTGAGCTGAAATATGAAGATATTGATTGGATACGATGGTTCGGAATACGCCAGCGCCGCGATCGAGGATTTAAAATTTGCCGGACTCCCGGACGATACCGAAGCCATAATACTCACCGTTACGGAAACGTGGCTGCCTTCGAGCGACCCCGACGACGATTCATTTTCTGAGCTGCTGGACGATGAGATCAAGTGGCCCTGGAGAAACAAGGCTCTGGACAGGATCGCGCAATGTGAGAAGTTCGCTTTGGAAGCCTGGGAGCGTCTAGGCGCAATGTTTCCGCAATGGCAGATAAGACACGAGACAACCAGCGGATTCCCAGAGTGGGCCGTAGTCGGTAAGGCAAATAACTTTCAGCCAGACCTGATAGTTGTGGGTTCGCAAGGAAGGAGCAAGGTCGGGCAGTTTGTACTTGGAAGCGTTGCGTTGAAGGTCCTGTCTGAGGCTCCGTGTTCCGTACGCGTGGCCCGACCTTCGTCGAGATCGCAGCAGAATGACGGATCTCCTTTGCGACTAATACTGGGATTCGATGGCTCGCCTGACTCGCTTCTTGCGATCGGATCGATCGTGCAGAGGCAATGGCCCGCAGGTACGGAAGTAAAGGTGGTCACCGCGGCTGAATCGCCCGACCATTCGGGCATTAAAGGACGATCCAGCGTGAGCGAGGAAATGCAGCGATCCGCGATCGATGTGCTCAAGAAGGAGGGATTCAACGTCTCGAACGTCGTCAAACCAGGAAGGGCAAAGGACATTCTTCTAGATGAAGCTGAAAGATGGAACGCTGACTCGATCTTTTTAGGCGCGAAGGGGCACCGTTTTATGGAGAGGATGTTGCTTGGGAGCGTTTCTTACGCCGTCACTGCACGCTCAAACTGTACGGTCGAGGTTATTAGAAGCAAAACGACCGCTTCGGCCGAAGGCGTTTAGATCCAGCACACTTAAATGACCCACGGAGTGGAAGTTAATGAAAATTCTGATCGGGTACGATGGCTCGGACACCTCCGAACTCGCGATTGACGATCTATCGAAAGCGGGACTGCCTGAAGAAGCTGAAACTATAGTTCTGACGGCCGGCGAAGCGTGGGACTTGCCCATTTCGACTGACCGGACCTCCGACGGGATTCGAAAATTGGTCCATCCAACCACTCGTCTCGTCGAGAGCCATCTAGAGGACGTGAAGGGAGGGGCTCGAAAACTTGCCGAAACTGCGGCCGACCGATTAAAGGCGATCTTTCCGAATTGGAAGACGACTGCGGAGGCGACTTGCGGCAAAGCCGCGAATGAACTCATCAAGAAAGCCGACGAATGGAAGCCGGATCTTCTCGTGATCGGATCGCATGGCCGCTCGGCGATCAGCCGCGTGTTGCTCGGGAGCGTTTCGCAAAAGGTTTTGCACGAAGCTCAGTGCCCGGTGCGCGTCGCACGAAAAAATCAGTTCGGCGAAAACGCTAACATCCGGATCCTAGTTGCCGTTGACGGTTCGCCGAACGCCGAAAAAGTCATTGAAACGGTCGCCGCAAGAAATTGGGCGAAGTCGACTGAAATTCGGCTGATCGTAGTTGCCGATCCGTTTGCCCAGCCAACGGCATTTCATGTTCTGTGGAATCTCGATGAAAACAAGCCAATAGATGATGAGCAGTCGCGCGAATGGATAGCTAAAGTTATCGACGCTCCCGCCGAACGTTTCAGGACAGCCGGACTCGAGGTTTCGCACACAATTCGTTTGGGCGATCCCGGCAATTTGATTCTTCAGGAAGCGAGGGACTGGCAGTCTGACACGATCTTTGTCGGCGCACGCGGTATAGGGCGCATCAAGAGATTTCTGCTCGGAAGCGTTTCCTCAGCGGTGGCATCGAAGGCTAAATGTTCGGTCGAGGTTGTTCGATAGTAAGCCCACAAATAAGCTAGTTACTTATGAAAATGAGATGGCGAATATGACAAGGGAATTTAGGGTCCTGGTTGGTTACGACGGCTCCGAATACGCAGACGCCGCGATCGAAGATATGACGCGCGCCGGTTTGCCCGGTAATGCGACGGCCTTTGTCGCGACCGTTTCGGAAATGTGGCTTAGGATGCCTCTTAGCTTCGGCGGGGTCGAAACAAGCTATGTAGACGAGACCGTAAGTGGATTAAAGCAAGCTCGAGAGATCGCCGCCGAAGGCGCTGAGAAACTCAAAGCAAGGTTTCCCAAGTGGGAGATCGAACCGGCAGGGGCCGTGGGCTCGCCGTCTGAGATCTTGTTGTCGAAGGCGGACGAGTGGGAGCCGGATCTCATTGTTGTCGGCACACAGAGCCGCGGGCCGATCGCGCGTTTCATTTTGGGTAGCGTCGCTCAATCGCTGGTTCACAACGCACGTTGTTCGGTCCGAGTCGCACGGCACACCACCGAACCACGAGATGCCGATGGAAAACCAACTCGGCTGATCGTCGGTGTGGACGGTTCGCGCGGAGCCGAATCCGCCGTCGATGCGATCATTAGTCGGGAATGGAAAGCAGGCTGTGAAGTTTGCGTGGTTTCCGCGATGGATTATATCGTGTTGCTCAAACAGTTTGATGTTATCGAGCCGGTCGGCCGTGCGCATTCGCCCTATTACTACGAAGAGTATAGAAAAGCGGAGATGCATGTCGAACAGGCGATGAGCAAACTTGAGCGAGCGGGGTTGCGGCCCGTTTCGGCGATCGAGAATCGCGATCCCATACATCTGTTGATCGACGAGGCGAAGGAATGGGATGCGGACTGTGTCTTCGTCGGCGCCAAAGGAAAAAGCCGGATCGAACGCCTGTTACTAGGCAGCGTTTCCTCGGCTGTCGCCACGCGCGCTCACTGCTCGGTAGAGGTTGTCAGATAGCTGTTCGCTTTACACGCTTCGCATTTAGAAGGCTGTACCGAAATGCGAAGGGGACCGATATTATTGAATGAGGGTTCAAGGCCTATCCAGCAAAGAAGCCCAGCAGCGGCTGCAACAATTCGGACGAAACACTCTTCCCGAGAAAGGGAGAATGCCACTCTGGGTCCGCTTTTTGCGCCAGTTTCAAAGTCCTCTGATCTACATCCTGCTTTTCGCACTTTTGGTCGATATCGCCATCTGGGTCATCGAAGGTGCGACCGGTTTTCCAGTCGAATCCATTGCCATCGGGCTTATCCTGCTGATCAATGCCGGACTCGGCGTATATCAGGAAGGCAAAGCGGAAGCAGCACTCGCACGGCTTGGGCAGCTTGCGGCCCCGCTCGTCTGGACGGTGCGCGACGGTTCGATAGTTCACCTTCCCGGCTCCGAGCTCGTTCCCGGCGATGTCGTGCGGATCGAAGCGGGCGATCGCATCCCGGCGGACGCCGAACTCATAGAGGCTCAAGGCGTTTCAGTTGACGAGTCAATTCTGACGGGCGAATCCATACCGGTCGAGAAAAGCGAACAAGGTGAGGTCTTTAGCGGAACCCTGCTCGTGCGCGGTAAATCTTACGCGGAGATAACGCGGACGGGTGAAAAGAGCGCGATGGGGCGCCTCGCCGTGATGATCGGTGGTATCGAAGCAGGAAAGACGCCGTTGGAACGCCGGCTCGACGTGTTCGGGCGGCAGATCGCTTACGCGATCCTCGCGCTCGCGGTTTTTCTCGTTCTCGCAGGACTCTATATCGAAGGGGTCGAACGCCTCGGCCACGTGTTGCTGTTCGCCGTCGCTCTCGCGGTGGCTGCAGTACCAGAGGGACTGCCGGCGGTTCTGACCCTCACACTTTCACTTGGCGTCGAGCGGATGGCCAAGAGGAAGGCTGTCGTTCGAAGGTTGAGCGCCGTAGAAGCTCTCGGTTCCGTGACGGTGATCGCGACCGACAAAACAGGGACATTGACGGAAAACAAAATGTTCGTGAAAGATGTCGACAGTCCTGAGACGGCGACGGCCTTGCGGGCGATGGTGCTGGCAAACGATGCAGAGATCATTGCAGGGGCCGGCGACCCGCTGGAACTCGCACTGCTCGAATATGCGCAAAAGCAGGGCATTGATGTTCCGTCGGAAAATCAAAGGTCTCCCCGAAGGTCCGTGCTCCCTTTCGACAGCAAGCACAAGTACATGCGCGTAACGGTTGACGAGGGCGGGAAGCTTTTAAGTTTCTTAAAGGGAGCTCCCGAAGTGATCGTCGGCCGAAGCCGTTTATCCGCTGAAGAACGGACAAATTGGGAAGAGAAAGCTGAGGGGTATGCGGCGGAAGGATTTCGCGTGCTCGGACTCGGGTGGCGCGACGGCGAAGGCGATGATGATATCCATTTCGGCGGGTTGGTCCTCCTTTGGGACCCACCGCGTGCCGAAGTGCCCGAAGCGATCCGAATGGCGCAGGAAGCCGGGATCCGCGTAGTGATGATCACAGGCGATCATCCGGCGACTGCACTGGCCGTCGCCAATGAGGTTGGCATTCCGCCGAGCCGCGTCCTCACCGGATACGATGTCGAACATCTTAGCTCAGAGGCCCTCGGTGAAGCCGCCAGGCACACGAACGTATTCGCACGGGTCGCTCCGGAACATAAGCTTAGGATCGTCGAAGCGCTACAGGCAAACCGCGAGGTCGTGGCGGTAACGGGAGACGGGGTAAACGACGCTCCGGCCCTTAAACGTTCGGATGTTGGAGTGGCAATGGGTGAGCGCGGCAGCGATGTTTCGCGTGAAGTAGCCGACCTTGTTCTGCTTGACGACAATTTTGCGACCATCGTCGCTGCGATCGAAGAGGGCCGCAGCATTTACGAAAACATTCAGAAGTTCATTCGCTTTTTGTTTTCGACGAATCTAGCGCTTGTCCTGCTCGTGGTCGGCGGTTCGATCGGCTCATTTTTTCTCGGTTTAGAGGATGTTGGCGGCGGGCTGCTGCTGCCTTTGACGGCGGTGCAACTCCTCTGGATCAACATAATCGCCGACGGCCCGCCCGCATTGGCTCTTGGTTTGGATAAGAACGACGGCGTTATGCTACAGAAGCCGCGAGATCCGCGTTCGCCCTTGCTCGACCGGGCCTCGTTGTATTTTATTATCTTTACCGGTGTGATCAAAGCCGGCGCGGGTGGGGCACTGCTGGTCGTTCTGCCGCTGTTCGGCTACGGAGCCGCAGTTATTCGCACCGCCGTTTTTCTTTTCGAATCACTTGCGCAGCTTTTCTTCGCTTATCCGTCGCGCCACATTTCGGTCGTCCCTCGATCAAATCCGGCTCTTCACCTTGCCGTCGGACTTGGCGTTGCTCTTCAAATTGCTACCATTTACGTGCCCTTTTTACGGGAGTTGCTTGGCCTTACGCTACTCGACGCGCAGGTGCTTCTAATACTGACGATTACGATCCTGGTTACGTGGGCGGTCGCTGAGATCTACAGCTGGACGGCACTGCGAATGAGAACCAAGGCTGTTCAAGGAGAGAATCTAAAATGAACGCGCATATAAAGCTCGGACGAATTTTCGGGATCCAGATCGGGCTGCACTACAGTTGGTTAATTATCGCAGTTTTGATCGTGCTGTCGCTCTCGAGTTACTTCGGCCAAGCCCATCCAGACTGGAGCAGCGGCACGATCTGGGCAATGGCGGTTCTGAGCGCATTGTTTTTCTTTATCGCCATCGTTATTCACGAACTTTCTCATGCATGGGTCGCTCGATCAAAGAATCTTCCGGTGCGGTCGATAACGTTGTTCGCGCTCGGCGGAGTTGCCCAGATAGAGAAAGAAGCTGCAGACGGCTGGACCGAATTCTGGATGGGTATTGTCGGGCCGATAACAAGCGCGTTGATCGGTTTCCTCTGCCTCGCGATCGCATATCTGCTCGGCTGGGTCCCGATGAGCGAGGCGGACACGCCGCCGGTGGCAATGCTCGTCTGGCTCGGCTACATCAACATCGCGCTGGCGATCTTTAACATGGTACCCGGTTTCCCTATGGATGGTGGACGTGTCCTGCGCGGGATCATCTGGATGGTGACTGGAAATGCGGCAAAGGCGACGCGCATTGCATCGGTGACCGGGCAAGTCCTGGCTGTCGGATTCATTATGTTCGGGCTTTTGATATTTTTCAGTGGTGCCGGCATGGGTGGTTTATGGATAGCGTTTATCGGGTGGTTTTTGCTTAATGCTGCACGGGCAAGCTACACGCAACTCGAGGTCACTGAGAATCTAAGCGGGGTGAAAGTTGGCGACCTGATGTCCCGCGACGTCCCGACGGTCGAAAGCCGCGAGAACCTTCAGACGATAGTCGATGATTTTCTGCTCAAGACTGGGCGGCGCTGTTTGATGGTTGCCGATGGGGGCGAACTCGCCGGGTTGATCACGCCGCACGAGATAAAGCCGATCGAGCGCCGCCTTTGGCCCTTCAAGGCCGCTGCCGACGTGATGCTGCCGGTTGAGAGTCTGCACACTATCACCTCCGAACGTCTCGCCACCGAAGCCCTTGAAATTATCGGTCGAGAGGGAGTGAATCAGCTTCCAGTGGTTGAGAATGGGCGGCTCGAAGGAATAATCGCTCGCGAGCAGATCATCAATTATCTGTTCACACGCAAAGAACTGAATTTGTAGGCGCACAAGATTCTCCCCCTTCGGCAAGGGTGTACGGAAAGCTATCTGACTAAAACAATGAACAAGCACCCCAAGGGACATTTCCGTTGTCGATCAGTGAAATAAAGAATGACTGTCTGGATCGAATTTATATTCTGCACATTGGTCATCGTATTCGCTGGGACGAAGCTATCCAAGTACGGCGACGTGATCGCCGAAAAGACCGGTTTGGGACGCACCTGGATCGGCGTCGTTCTTTTGGCCTCCGTTACGTCCTTGCCTGAACTTATAACGGGCGCAAGTTCGGTCTTAGTATTCGATCTGCCTGAAATTGCTGTCGGCGACGTTTTGGGAAGCTGTATGTTCAATATTTTGATCATCGCTGTTCTCGACTTCAGCAGCCCTCGCCGCGCCCCGATCTCATCGAGCGCGCACCAGGGACAAGTCCTGACGGCGGGATACGGCATTCTCTTGTTAGGTATGGCTGCCTTCTCTATTTATGCCGGGGCCCGGCTTCCCGTTATAGGCTGGTTCAGTGTGTCAAGTGTCGCATTTATTGTTGTCTATTTACTGGCAATGCGAATGGTTTTTAGATATGAGAAAAGACGCATTATCGAACTTCCACCGGCCGAGGAGGATGCTCAATATGCCGAGATCTCCAAACGCAAGGCCTACTTGATGTATGCCGGCAACGCCCTGCTTATTGTCGCAGCGGCGACCTGGCTGCCGCATCTAGGGGATAGGATCTCCGAGATGACCGGGCTCGGGAACACTTTCGTCGGCAGCGTCTTCATCGCCCTTTCGACTTCGCTTCCCGAACTGGTGATAACCGTCGGAGCGATCAGGATCGGAGCCATCGATTTGGCGCTCGGCAACATCTTTGGAAGCAATCTATTCAATATCGGCATCCTTGCCCTGGACGATATGCTATATACGAAAGGAGCCCTGCTGTCGAGCGTTTCGAGCAATCATCTGGTTTCGGCGATCGCGGCGATAATGATGACGGCGATCGCCGTTGTCGGCCTGACCTACCGTACCGATAGGAAGTTCCTATTTCTCGCGTGGGACTCCGTGGGAATAGTTGCGATATACATGGTCTCAACATGGATGTTGTTCGCTATGAAATGAAAGGGAGAAGGGCGAAATGCAAGTCAACGAAATAATGTCGCACCCCGTGATAGTCGTCGAGGAAAACGACTCGCTGGAAACGGTCGCGCGAACCATTCTGGAAAACAATATCGGCGGCGTTCCAGTTGTGAATTCTGACGGCCAGATCACGGGCTTCATCACCGAATCGGATTTCGGGGCAAAGGAACGATCTATTCCGTTCTCAACCTTTCGTTCCGCAAAAGTTCTGGATAAATGGCTTTCCGGGAACCAATTAGAGCGTATCTACGAAGCCGCCCAAAACCGGCCAGCCAAAGAGATAATGTCGCACCCGGTTAAGATCCTTTCAGAAGAGGATCCGGTCGAAAAGGCGGCTGAACTGTTCTTGAAACACGATATAAATCGTCTTCCGGTCGTCCGCGGCGGCAAACCGGTCGGGATCGTCGCTCGCCGCGATCTGCTTCGATTGATGGTTGAAGACGGAAACAAGTGATCCGCACGGTCAGCGTCCCAGGTGCAGGATCATTCTCGGGCGAAGTTCAAACAACATTGATTTCGGGAAGTTTTTCGATCGTGACGGCAGTAACCTTGTATTCGGGGGCCTGCACATATCGGTCGCGGTGAGGGCTTGTCAGACGGTTAAGAAAAATTTCTGAATCGTGGAACGTCGCAAAAAGCTCGCCGCGATTGACCGTTGGACTGATCCGGACTGGCAGGTATGCTTCCCCGTAATTACTTCTCAAACGTACGATCTCTCCGTTTGCAACAGATAGTGCGCGTGCATCGGCATGAGAGATGTCCAACGTATCTGTCGGTCGAATTTTTGAACTCGCCGACCGCCTCGTCATCGTTCCGGCGTTGAATTGGTACAAATTCCTGCCCGTTATCAGCAGTAATGGAAACTCCTCGGAAACTTTCTCACTCGTGGGCCGGTACTTGATGCCTCGCAACCTCGCTCTTTTGCGTTTTGCAAAGGAAGTCGAATGCAGAATCTCTGTTCCGGAGAGCGTCTCATCGGGACATGGCCATTGCAATCCGGCGTTATTGATACGTTCGTAGGTGATACCGGCGGACGACGGCCAGACAGTGCGAATCTCGTCCCAGATCTCTTTCGTAGAATCAAAACGAAACTGTTCGCCCTTTCCCATCGCATCGGCCAGTCCGCAGATTATTTCCCAATCCGTCCGTGAATTGCCGTTCGATTCGATCACCCGACGAAGAAGCTGAACACGTCGCTCTCCGTTCATGAACGTGCCGTCTTTCTCAAAGGAGGACGCGACGGGGAAAAACACGTTGCCAAATTTCCTCGCTGTCTCGTTCATGAACATATCCGAGATGATCACAAGCTCCATTTCCGAAAAGGCCCGCTCGGTCGCCGAAGCGTTCGCGTTGCTAAGAAATACGTCATAGCCGATCACCCAGATGGCCTTTAGCTTTCCAGCTTTGGCAGCATCCATCATCTGGAGGACGTTGAGTCCCTTGCCTTTCGGAACTTCCGTCTGCCAAACGTTTTCAAAGTGTTCGCGTCCCTCATCGACCGAAATGCTGCCTGTCAGGATCCCAGGATCGCACCCCATCTGTGCCGATCCCTGAACGTTGTTCTGTCCCCTAAGCGGGTTTACGCCTGTTCCGGGCAAGCCGAGGTTTCCGGTGATCAGAGCCAGATTTATCAGGCACATCACGCTCTCGGTGCCTTGGATATGCTCGGTCATCCCGAGGCCGTGGACGCACATTGAGGGCTTGTTGGTCGCGTAAAGCCGTGCGGCAGGGCGAATTTCTTCGGCATTCACCCCGCAGATCGGGGCAACTTCTTCAGGTGAATAGTCACGAAGCAATTTCGCGAATTCCTCAAAACCGTCGACTCGCAGCTTTAGAAACTCACCATCACAAAGGCCTTCTTCGATGATCGTGTATGCAAGCGCATTAAACAGCGGCACATTCGTTCCGGGACGCATTTGCAGATGGATGGCAGCGTATTTTACGAGCTCGATCTTTCTTGGATCAACTACTATCAACTTCGTACCGTTTCGATAAGCTGCCTGCTTGATCCGCTCACCGAGGATCGGGTGATTTTCGGTCGGGTTCGCGCCGCATATCATGATCGTGCGGGCGTTTTCGATATCATTGAAAGAGTTTGTTGCGGCTCCGGTCCCGAGCATTAACTTAAGGGCGGCAGCCGAGGGTGTGTGACAAACGCGGGCGCAGCAATCGACATTATTTGTTTCTAAAACAACCCTCGCGAACTTTTGTGCAAGGTAATTTTCCTCGTTGGTGGCCCGTGCGGACCCGAGAACCGCTGCCGCTTCCTTTCCGTACTGCCGACGGATCCGTTTGAACTCATCTGCGGCAAAAGCAATAGCTTCGTCCCAAGCCACCGTGACCCATTCATCATTCTTACGGATCATCGGCTCAGTTACACGGTCTCTTGCCGAGACAAAATCAAACGCGTAACGCCCCTTTACGCAAAGATGGCCGTGGCTTACAGGAGCCTCCATCGTCGGCTTAATTTGGACCATCTCGCCGTTCCGCACACCGACGTTCATTTCACAGCCGGTCCCACAGTACGGACAAACGGTCTTGGTCCAATTTACCGGTTCAGCTCCCTCAAGTAACGTTCGGTCTTCGAGTGCTCCTGTTGGGCAGACGTCAGAGCAAGCGCCGCACGAAACACAAGAACTATCACCAAACCTGCCGAACGAATCGGGTACAATTCGCGTGCTCTCGCCTCGATCGACGACCTGCCAAACAAATTGCCCCTGAACCTCGTCGCAGATGCGCACGCAGGCATAACAATCGATACAACGCGACATATCGACGCGGATGAGAGGATGCGAGTCGTCGATCTGACTGCCATTACACGAAGTGGCAAAATCCACTTCTTCCAATCCGTAGTCTCGTGCCAATCTATGGAACGGTTTATCGGGGAATTTGGCGAACGCCTCTGCGGGGTACTTCCTGGCTAACATCTTAAGGTTCATTCGCCTGGCATCTTCGATCGTACGAGTGTGGGTGTCGATCTCCATTCCGTCTGCGATTTCGTTCATGCAGGAAACGATTTCGTACGTCATTCCTTTGATGTGAACCAGGCACATACGGCACGCCCCACAGGCTTTCAGGCGCTCGTCATCGCACAGATGCGGGACCTCGATGCCTATACTTCGACAGGCGTTTAAGATCGAAACCCCTTCCGTGAATTCGTGATGTTCGCCGTTGATTATGGCCTTAAGCATTGCCGCCGTTCGTAAGCTTCGGTTCGTACTCTAGCAGGCCTTTTTCACAAATTAAGTGACCGTCGACACCGAATTCCAGCGGCCGTCGAAAATACTGTGGATAAGTCGAATCGTGTGCAACGTTCCGAATATTCTCTGTTCCAAGACAGGCTTTAGCTTCTGGTAATTTCGTTCGATACCCGGCCGTCGGCTATATCAAATTATTCCCAATATACGTGAACCCGGTTATGAGTGAAATATCGAATACTGCGGTTTTCAGGATAGAGATTTTTTTTATGAACCTGACCGACACGTGGTTCGGTTTGCATCGTATTGCCGAAATGTTGAATCTAATTGAGCGGCCCGCACTAACCGTATATTATTAAAAAGGCGGAATATGACCTCGTTAGAGTTGAATTCATAAGGGAGTCCGATAGATTCTTTGGGAGATCGACAAGCTGACGACGAGGTTCCCGCCCTAAATGCAGGCAAACGACGCAGCGGACATAGTGCTAAAGCCCCGATGGCTTGAGTTTGGCGATGTAATGATAGAGGTGAGAATTTGATTCGCTCTTTTGCAACGTTTTTTTTCACTGGGGTATTCTGTCTCGCACTAGCGGTCGGCGCTGGAGCACAAAACCCCGTGTCGCTTACGATGAGCGTGTCGCCAGCGACCATACCATCTGGCGGATCGGGAACTGCCCGTATAACAGCATCCATTGAAAGTGGTTGGTATCTCTACTCGATCAGTCAGCCACCCGGTGGCCCAACACAGACGCGGATCGCACTTGGCGAAGGCCCGTTCAAAATGGGACGAGTGTCAGGGCCGCGCCCGCGGGTCAAGATGGATCCGAACTTCGGCATCAACACCGAGACCTATGCAGGCAGCGCGGTCTTTGCCCTACAATTTACCGTTGAACCTGGAACTCCCGAGGGCCCGCAAACGTTAAACGCATCCGTGCGTTTCCAGGCCTGCACAGAGGAAGTATGCTTGCCGCCGAGAACGATAAGGCTTTCGTCAGCCGTGACGATAGGTGCTGCTAGAGTAGCCGCTGCCAGCCCAACACCGACCGCGACGCCTACTCCCGCACCTGCCAACGCCGCCGCGAACTCAAACGCGAACCCGATTTCGAACAGCAATGCACTCGACCCTTCGAACACAGACGGTACTGCCGATGCTGATCTGACCCCGCCGACCGGCGGTTTTTTCGAACCGCAAATTGGAGCAGGCGATCCCGGGGCCAGTGACGGTGACCAACAAACCGTGATGACACCGGCAGAAAGCCGGGTCACCGAAATGCCGCTTTGGGCATTCATCTGGCTTGCGATGACGTTTGGGGCATTGTCGCTCCTGACGCCGTGCGTTTTCCCGATGATCCCGATCACCGTGTCTTACTTTACGAAGCACGGCTCTGAGACAACGGCCGGATCGGTTCGCGATGCCTTCATTTATGCCCTCGGGATAATTTTCACTTTCACCGGGTTAGGCGTCCTGCTGGCTATACTTTTTGGCGCCGCGGGAATTAACCGTTTTGCGGCAAATCCTTACGTCAATTTGCTGATCGCGGGCATTTTTCTTGCATTCGCATTCAGCCTGCTGGGAGCTTACAACCTCAGCGTTCCCTCCGGCGTGCTTACAAAGCTCGACAACCTGACCCGGTCAAAGGAGTCGGGACGGACGATCGGCCTTCTCCTGATGGGTCTGACATTTTCGCTGACCTCATTCACATGCACTGCTCCACTGGTCGGAACGATCCTGGTCGCGGCCGCTCGGGGCGATCTGCTTTATCCGATGATCGGCATGCTGGCATTCTCGTCGGTCTTCGCACTTCCCTTCTTCGTGCTTGCGGTCGCGCCCCAGCTGATGCATTCGCTTCCACGTTCGGGAAGCTGGATGAATGCCGTTAAGGTCGTGATGGGCTTTCTCGAGATCGCCGCGGCGCTCAAGTTCATTTCAAACGTTGATCTTGTATGGGGTTGGAACATTTTCACGCGAGAGGTCGTGATTGCCGGCTGGATCGCGCTTGCGGTGATGACTTTCCTTTACTTGCTTGGGGTTTTTCGGTTCTCTCACGACTCTGAAGACCGAACTATCGGCCTTGTTCGAGTACTAAATGCCTTCTTATTCGGAACGATTGCTTTCTACCTGCTGACAGGCCTGTTTGGCGCTCGACTCGGCGAGCTCGAATCGTTCCTTCCGTATTCGGAGCAAGTCTCAGGCTCGACCACGACCGGTGGAAGGGCAAGCAACGAGCTTTCGTGGATCACCAACGATTATCAGGCAGCCGTAACCCAGGCAAAGGCCGAGAACAAGAATATTTTTATAGACTTTACCGGATACACGTGTACAAACTGCCGCTGGATGGAGGCGAATATGTTCCCCAAACCTGGGGTCAAGGCAGAACTTGAGAAGTTTGTTCGGGTTAAGCTGTTCACCGACGGCGAGGGCGAGCCGTACGAGGGCTTCCAGCGAATGCAGGAACAGAGATTCGGCACGGTGGCGTTGCCGCTTTATGCGTTGATCACGCCGGACGACAAGGTCAAAGCGACTTTCGAAGGCCTAACCCGCGACGAGAACGAGTTCGTCACTTTTCTGCGAAAATAGCTTGCGTGCAAGGTCTGCTCGCTTCGGTCTGCAACCTTGATTGTGCCCCATCTGCCGTGCCGATCATCGCTTGAATACACAAAAAAGCGCACCCGCGAGCACTCGGTTCTGAGCCAGACCAGGATACAAATCAATTATTACAAGAAATTCAGTTTCGAGAACGCGGAGATTCTTTCAAAACTGGGACCGTTTCATCGGGTATACGGGCAAAGACGCCGAGCACGATGTACCACTTCTTTTTTCGCAGTTTCCAGACGTGTAGGCAGTTGCCGCGTTCCATCCCTTCATTGCTGTCCGAATAGGAACACGGATTCCAGGTATAGGCCATGTCCGAAGTTTCGAACTGCGATACTCGGCCGGGAAATTCGACCGCAGTGTACTGCTTTAGCGCAGACTTCACATTCCTACGTCCCTCGATCGGAGGCAGGCCGTCACGGAGCAATCGGACATCGTTCGCAGCAAACCTATCATACGCCTCGCCGAGGCCCTCATCGGTCATACCCAGCCGCAGAAAATTCATCGTCGAATCGGCCGCCGACCATCTCCGGTTGTTGGTGTCTCGCAGCCGGCCGGCCGGCATCTTTATTTCCTTGACGGCCTTTTCGTACGGATCGTGAGAGATCTCGATGTCCAGGATCGCTTTATATGTGCCATCCTGCTTTTTTTGCCAAACAGTGGCATATTGACCCATTAGAAGTTCGGGACCGTATTTCGTGGTCTGAGTCATCTTCCATTGGCCAGTCGTATAACCAAGCAGCCCATTCTCCGCGATATCGGCGAAAGTGACGCTCCGCCGTAAGGTTGGGGACCGTCGGTCTGCGTAGCCGTTGAGATATTGCCGTGCGCTTATAGGTTCCGGGCGGAAAAGGACCGCATCGTCTGCAAGGAACTCGATGAAGGCAGGTTTCAATCCCCTTTCAGCGACAGCGCGCTCAAGCGCCGACTGGGCCTCGAAAATACCCTCTAGCGGCGATTGAGCTGAGACCGTATAAGTTAGGATGATGAGTGCGAGCGAAAGCGAGGTAATTCGCATACCGTAATATAGTAACCTAACCGAGAGCGCGTTTGGAAGAGTTTTATTTTTCAGGGCATTATTGTGCCGGCGTACGATTTGAAGTTAATTCGGGCTTCAGGCGGCCCGATTTTGAACGTACCGCGGCCGAAATTAAGCACTCGGGCTTTCGCTAAGTCCAAACGAATGTGATAGTTTCGTTTGGAATCTCAAGGCTCCGCTGCGCACTCGTTTCCCACGCACGAATCTATGAAATTTCGAATTGGAGATAAATTCTCGAAAGAACGGACGATAACTGACGAACTGATCCGTGCATTTGCAGAAATCTCCGGTGATCGAAACCCTATCCACCTGGATGACAAATTCGCGGGCTCAACACGGTTTGGACGGCGTATCGGCCATGGAATGCTCACGGCTGCATTTATTTCCGGCGTCCTCGGAAACCAGGAGATCGAACGAAAGGTCATCTATCTCGGACAAACATTGAAATTTGTCTCGCCGGCGTTCATCGGCGACACGATTACAACCACATCAACAGTTACGGCGATAAGGGATGACAAGGAAATTGTAACGCTGAGCACGATTTGTACTAACCAACACGGGGAGACAGTGGTTTCCGGTGAGGCTGTATTGATGGTCCTTGACTAATGAGATCTGGGCCTTCCTGCACTGATCGACCTCGAATTGCCTTTGCGTTATCCGCTAACGATCAGCTTCCACAACCTCAGCAAGTCGTCACGCAGGTTGGCGATCGCTCGCGTCGGCGCATATTTCCTTTCAGACCGCCGCAGACGATGCCAAACTTCCCATCGCCATTTCAGGTCAACGGGGCCGTGTGTCGGATGGGTCCCGAGATATGCCCCGATCCGAAGCTTCGTATAATAAATTGCGAACAGAAGCACCCGCATGCCGATCTACTTACCCCGCACTAAAATGAAAAAAGCCAACACAAGCCACAGTGGCCCGGTTGGCAATCCGATAGAAAGTCTTCATGCTAATGATACATGCCGCCAACCGATCTGTATGTATTCTTGAGTACCGTGAAGTGAAAACTGCTAATTGCCGGGATTTTCAGGAGATTCTTAACTAGGGAGAGATTTTACGAGTTCGAGCCTAGTCTATATGGAGTTCCGGCCGCGATCAGCGACCGGACAGGTTCGACTCCTATCGAAAAGTTAGCAGGAGTGATCTTCCCTTGTACAGGAATAGTTTTCCGCCACGAATTTCGTACCGATCTACAGTCCGGAGGCCTTCAAAGAGCTCCCTTTCGATCGACGATCGATCATCTTCGATGCATGCCCGCATCGTTGAGATCACGTCGCCGATCTTGATCTTGTTGCCATCCTGGGAATAGTCGCCGCCAAAAACATTGCAGCCCGAGTTTCCCCCGACCGACTTTTTCTTGGCATCAAATCTAACGAAGGCTTCCCCGACTATCGATTTGAACGAGCTTGTCGATTCAAGCATCCATTTCCGGCCCTCCAGCACATTCGGCTGTTCGTCGGCATCGACCGGAGGAAGCTTGACCAAGCGTTTGAATTCAAGGATCGTTCGTCCGGTGTCATCTGTGATCTTCAGTTCGTTGCCGTTTTTACTGTATGAAGCGGCATTCTTGAGGGCGGCAAGAAAGGCTGTTTCGGCAACGTCGCCATCTTCTATCACGCATTTCATCTTAGTTGAACCGATATTTCTAAATTGTATTTTCGAATCCTTCAGCGCGACCGTCCCGAACATGCGATTGCAGCCGGTGCTTCCCGAAAACTTTCGGCCATCCGCATCGATCTCGAAATACGCGAGAGCGGAGGTAATTTCCTGCCCGCCGGCCTTTGTAAGCGTCCATTGAATCCCGTTAAGCTTTTCCTGGCTGGGATCACCTCCATTGATGCCGATCAGCACCAACGCAACAATAAGTATTTGGTTGATCATCTTCCCCTCGTTCTGCTTCTATATGTAGGTTATCCAATACAAGGTTTACGATCTACCGGGCGAAAGGCTCCCCTGAACGCTATTGTGCCCGCACCAATAGAACGAAGTGGCAACCGTAAACTTGCACCCTCCTCTCTAGAATTGCGACCTATTTCGTTGATCGAAGGCGGCCGCGCAGAAATATTTCACAGTAGGGCGAAAATCGTTTATGATTTTTCTGTACGGACCCGGGTTGGAAAAAGTGCAACACCAAAAGTTGGTTTGAGCATCCTTGTTGCGGATATTTTGCGGTTCGTCTCCCCGACCTGCCGGAGGAAAAATGGTCCAATCTTTTCGATCTCGTCGATTACTCCTTTTTGCTTTCCTGATAATGATCTTTGTGTCTGCAGCTTTTGCCGACACACTGAGGCTGAAAGACGGCAGCATAATCAAAGGCCGCATCGTCAGCTTCTCAGGTGGAAAATTTACGATCATCGTTGGTGACGGCACCCGCCAGCGTGAACTCACGTACACGGCGGATGAGGTGGAGTCTATCCAATTTGAGGCCTTGACTCAGAGGGAAGCGGTCGCATCGACCCGCCCCCAATCGAACACAAAGCCTTCCGAGCCCGAGTTTGTTGAAGCATCATCGCCGCCAAAGTCAGTCCCACGAGTCGTCGTCACGGATTCGGTCGGGAAAACCGCAGCAGGCGATCCGCCGAGAACCTCCGAGCCGAAGGCAAAGGCTCCGGGCACGACTACTGCGTCATCTATAAAGCCGATCGAAGTTTCGGTGAAGGTCCAGGCTGACAACTCATCGAACGGTTGGACAAATTCGGGCTGGGTTGTCAGGAAAGGCCAGCGGATCAAGATCATCGGTGCAGGTACGATCTCGCTCGGCGGTGGCCGTTCGACGGGTCCTTCAGGACTTTACGATCTTGAAGACTCGGACAAGTTGTTAAAGAGCGTTCCGACCGGGGCCCTAGTTGCCGTGATCGGTGATGATAATAACCAGTTCATTTACATCGGCTCTGAAAGGACTTTTATAGCCGAGCGTGACGGGATCCTGTTCCTCGGGGTTAACGAAGGGAATCTCGATGACAACTCCGGCGCCTTTGACGTTCGGGTTGAGATCGATCCGGCTTGATTGAATAAAACCAACCAAAGCATCACAATTGGAATCATAATCTTTATTCCGATTGGCCACGGTGAATACTATGCAACTTACGCTCGTCCGGCTCTTGTCCTCGGCATTCGTTTTCACTCTCTTAATGGGGTCGATCGTTATTCCCGGGAACGCTCAGTCGCGCCCGCAGCGACCCGATCCCAAGGGTAACGAAAAAAGAAACCAGCGGCCCAAGCCCAAGACACCGGAAGAGCTGAAGGCGGAAGAAGAGGAACGCAAGCGGCTGGAAGAGGAACGGAGCGCTACCCCCGAGGAAGGTATCATCGCGATCGACACGAACATCGTTAATGTCGATGCCGTTGTTTATAACAAAAAGACCGGGCAGATCATCACCGGGCTGAAGAAGGAGAATTTTGCGATATTTGAGAACGGGGTCAAGCAGGATATTTCGAATTTTACAACGCCTGAGTCGCCGATCACTGTCACGCTTGTACTCGAGTACAGTAAGTGGACAGAGCTTTTCGGGCGAGCGGCCGGCGGCTACTTTGAACCCGGCGTTTACGAATCGATCAGGCCCGTCGCGCAATTTCTAACGAGATTCATCAAGCCGCCTGACGATTACGCGTCGGTGGTAGCATTTGATCTGCGGCCAACGCCGATCACCGACTTTACAAACGACCCGGGCAGGATCCGCCAAACGATCGACCTGCTGCTTCGCAACACCCCGGCCTTTCGCGAAAACAATCTTTACGACGCGATCAAGTTCTCGCTGGTTGGAGGCCGCGGCGATTCTGTCGTGCTTGAAAACAACGAATCGCGCTATTCCGACTATGGCGGAATGGTTAACGTGCGATCCAAACGTCGTGCGATCATACTCGTCGCTTCAGGCATCGATACCTTCAGCCGTATAAATTACAGCGAGGCCCGAAAGGTTATACAGGAAGCCGGTATTCCTTTGTACATCATCAGCACGGGAAACCTCTTTTTCAAGAAGTATGAAGGCTATCTCGGCGCGACCGACGGTTTGACGGGAATGCCCGGCCGCTTGACCTTTCTCCAGGCGAAGAATGCGATGAATACCTTTGCCAAGGAATCCGGCGGAATGCATTTCGAAATGACTTTTGAAAGCGAGATCCCGAATTACCTAAATACCATAAACGGGCTGCTCCGAAGCCAGTACGCCCTTTCATACGACCTGCCTGAGGGGCGTGAAGCAGGCAAACGTTATAAGTTAGAAGTAAAGGTCGATGTTGACGGCGACGGAACATACGACGATAAGCAATTTGTCGTGCAGCACCGCCCATTTGTATCAACGCCCAAGGTAGAAGAAAAAAAGGGTAAGAGCGACTGAGACCTTAGCCAACATTGTAAAAATGCCGAACGGGTGGTTTTCGCTGATGCCAAAGAAAGCGAACCGTTCGGCATTTTTGCGTTGTTCGATAGAAAAATTGCTGAGTTCTTTCAAAACTAATTAGCTTAATTGAAGGCCACGCATGTTGTTCAGATTGTGAGAAGAGTTGTTGTGAGGCCGACCTCGACCTTCCGTCGAGACACGCCTTGTCGGTTATGAGACTGTCAGATCACGCCTATTGCTGTTATTCTAAAAGTTTAGATAGCTATGAACCGATATATTGTTGAAAATCTTAAGGCCCGGCTCGCCGGTGAAGAGGGTTATCGCGTCAATCATGGCGCGGCCCTTCGCATCGCGTTGTGTTATCCGAACACATACGCGATCGGCATGGCTAACCTCGGGATGCACACGATGTATGAGCTGTTCAATAACATCCCGGAGGTGGCGTGTGAACGTGCCTTCCTGCCTGACGCGAAGGAGATCTCCGCACACGAACGATCCGGAACGCCGCTGCTCTCGCTCGAAACACAAACGCCGGTGCGCGATTTCGACATCGTCGCCTTTTCGATATCGTTCGAGACCGATTATTTGAACATGGCCCGGATGCTTCAGCTATCTGGCATTCCGGTTTGGTCGGCTAAGCGTGGTGCACGAGACCCGCTGGTCGTGATGGGCGGAGCGGCTTCGTTTCTCAACCCGGAGCCGATAGCCGATTTCACAGACGTGATCGCGGTCGGCGAAGGGGAAATACTGGCCTTTCAGCTCGTTGATGCGGTGGCAGAGGATCTTTCGAGGGAGGACCTGCTTTTATCACTTGCGAGGATCGGACGCGGTTTTTACGTCCCATCGTTTTACAACGTCATTTATAACGACGACGGCACCGTCTTCGACTACGTTCCGAAGTTCGAGGGCGTTCCCCGCCGCGTTGGGCGGTCCCTCGCCGCGGTGAATCCAAAAGAGGGCACGCTTCGCAGGGCGCTAAAACGGGGCGAAGCGGAGCTTGCCAATTTCCTTACAAGTCAGGAAGTGTTCTGTCCTTCAACATCCGTCTGGGCGCCGGAAGCCGAAATGGGTGACAGGCTTCTTGTCGAGATCTCTCGCGGATGTTCGCAGGGCTGCCGCTTTTGCTGGGCCGGTTACAACTATTATCCGCCACGCGTTGTTCCCGCGAAAGATATCCTTGCCAAGGCCGCCGAGTGGCGTTCGAGAACCGACAAGATAGGGCTGGTCTCGACGGCAGTTTGTGACCATCCGGAGATCTCGACGATCCTGAGTGAGTTGAGGGCGATGGAGTATCGCATCACCGTGTCCAGCTTGAGACTCGATCAGATCTCCGATGAGCTGCTCGACGCCCTGGTTGAATCGAAAGACCAGCAGATCGCCGTCGCACCTGAGACCGGCTCGGATCGGCTTCGCCGCGTCATCAACAAGAACTTGACCAACGACGAGATAGTAGATATCTGCGGGTCTGTGTTTGACCGAGGAATGCTGACCATCAAGCTCTACATGATGGTCGGATTACCGACCGAGACGCAGGAAGACCTCGCCGAGATGTTCGTACTGGTCGAGCGTATTAAGGACCGAATGCTTGAGGCGGGTAAGAAATTTGGCCGTGCCGGGCGGATAATTCCGTCTTTGAATGGCTTCGTCCCAAAGCCGAACACTCCGCTGCAGTGGGACGCGATCTGCGATGAAAAGGAATTAAAGAAGCGGATAAAGTATGTGTGCAAGGGATTGAGCCGCATACCGAATGTCGATGTCCGCTTTATGTCCGCGAGGATCGCACACGAGCAGGCGCTTTTCTCGTCCGGCGACAGGACCATCGCAACGGTTATCGACCGTGCTGCGCGTCTGGATGGGGACATTAACCGAGCGTTGCGTGAAACGGGCGTCAACGCAGCGTTCCACACCTCGCGAACACGAAGTTACGAAGAATTCCTGCCTTGGTCAATAGTCGATACCGGGCTAGCGTTTGATTTCCTGAGAACAGAGCACGAAAAGTCACAATCATCGCTATCGAGCCTTCCCTGTCCGGCTGTCGAAAAATGCACGGTCTGCGGAGTTTGTCCGACGACATGGCTAGCCGACGCTCCTGAAAGCCTCGTAAGCATCCAGCCGCTTCAGGTTCGCCGATCACTATCAGCCGCTGTTTAAAACAAAAACCGCCGGCTTTGGTCACCAAGTTCGGGCAACTTCTTTGGCCGGCGGCCTAAGGAACTTCCTTTTCTGCCAAGATAGGCACGATCCTAGTTGGCCTTGCTCTCCTTCAGCAGATAGCCGCTCGGCGTCGCGAGATAGTTAAAATCATAGCGATATTTATACATGCCGAAAGGAAGCATTGGAATCTCTTTCGTATAGACCACATGTGCCTGTACCACGGTCCCCGCCGGCTTTATCTCAACGAAGGCGTTGGCAGGAACGTTGTTATCGCGGACCGCGCGCTCGATCGAGGCCCGAACCACTTCAAGCGGTTTCATCTGGCCCGATGCAGCCAAGCCTTTCACTACGGCCGTATCCATTTCCTGTCGAAGGTTCGCTCCCTCGTAAGCGATCGGGATGTAGTTGTATCCGGCATTTGCCACCAGCACGAGGAATACAACGATCGCAAGGAATTTGACAGCCGCGCTACCGCGTTCGGAACTACGGTCATTAAATGAATTGTTTACCATTTTCTACTCCTTCACCCCGTTAAAAAGCGGATGTTGGATCAAATGCGGGTAATCTCTTTAAATGCGGAAATTTGGGCGGACCGGCCTACACTCGAATGTGGTACGATCCTCGGCCTGCCGATACTCTCAAGAAGGATCCAATGAAGTGAACCGTCCACGTTCTTTTTGTCGAACTTGAAGGTTGAAAAGATCTCTTTCGGGTCAATGTTGCCGATAGGCGGCAATTTGCCGGCCCGACGCACAACATCGTACAACAATGTTACTTCATCTCTAGGCAAAAGTCCAAGATTTTTTGATAGTGCCGCCGCGAACAAAATGCCATGCCCAACCGCCTCGCCGTGCCGCAAATACTTGAATTTTGTGACCTTTTCCAAAGCGTGGCCGAAAGTATGGCCAAAGTTAAGGATCTTTCTCGATCGGGGATCGAGGCGATCGGCCTGTTCCAGTTCGTCGCCCGCGACGATGCCTGCCTTGAACCGCACTTGCTCGGCCAACAGTGACGAAAGCGTCGAACTCAATCCGTTGTCGGCCAACGTCAAATTTGACGATCTTGCGTTGAACCGAGCAAGAAAAGCGGCGGTTTGGTCAAATAATTTCCGGCTTCCTATGGCACCTTGCTTGATCGCCTCGCAGAATCCGGCGGTCAATTCACGTCGCGGCAGCGTCGCGAGCGTCTGCGGGTCGATGAGCACGCCGGAGGGCTGATGAAAAGCGCCGATGAGGTTCTTGCCGAACCTGGAATTCACGCCGGTCTTTCCGCCGACCGACGAATCGATCATCGCAAGTAGGGTCGTTGGGACCTGCAGAAACGGAATGCCGCGAAGATAGATGGCAGCGGCAAACCCCGCAAGGTCGCCGACCACACCTCCACCGAGGGCGGCTACCGAATCCGTTCGACCCATACCGGAGCTGCTAAGGAACTCAAGCGTTCGTTCCAGAGTTCGCAGGTTCTTAAATCTTTCCCCGTCGCCGATCAGGTGAACAAACACACTAAAATCAGCTGCCCGAAGCGAGCTCACGAATCTCTCGCCGTAGAGCCTGAAAACGGTTGGATTAGAAATCACTGCGATCCGGCGTCGTTTTCCGGACAGCACGTTCGATGCCCACTCCCCGGCGGTAGACAATAGTCCGTCGCCGATGAAAATCGAATAATGGGATAAGTGTCGCGCGGTCTTAACCTTAACGTGCTTGATCATTTGGTCCGGAAAGGCGGGGTAACGAGATGACCGGCGACCACCTCAAGGAGCGTCTCGGAATAGGATTCTGTGAAGGCGGCACTCATATAGCTTGATCAATACACTATCGGCAGAGTATTACGATCCTCTAATTTAGCTCCCGCGAGATCGTTTCGGCAAGGCCGTTTGCCAACCCTTCGATCCGAGCCTGATCGGCACCTTCGATCATGACACGCGCAAGGTTCTCGGTTCCGGAATAGCGAAGCAGCAGCCGGCCGCTGCCTTCGAGTTTTGCTTCGACCTCGGACGCCGTGGACCGAATCGCATCGACCTCATCAAACGGGGGCTTTCGGCCAACCTTAACGTTTACTAACACTTGAGGATAGCGTCGAAAACCTTCCGTCAACCTTGAGAGCGGATTCCCGCTCTCGGCAACTGCCCGAACAACTTTTATCGCGGTCATGATACCATCTCCCACCAGGCTCTGGCTTGGGAAAATGATATGCCCGGACTGTTCGCCGCCTAGCTCGATCCCAGACTTGAGAAGTTCATCGAGTACATACTTGTCGCCGACCGCGGTCCTAACTAGATCGATATTCTCCGATTTCAAGGCTATCTCGAGGCCGATATTGCTCATGACCGTCGCAACGACCTTTCCTGACGCGAGTTCCCCACTTCGCTGCATAGCCTGCGCCATTATCCAAAGTGTGGCATCTCCGTCTACAAGTTCCCCTCGTTCGTCAACGAAAAGAGCTCGGTCTGCATCACCATCAAACGCGACTCCGATATCGGCCTTCACATCAAGCACCTTCTCCCGGAACTGTTCGACAAACAGAGAACCGCAATTGTCATTTATGTTTACACCGTCCGGCTGGTCGTGAAACGAAATGACTTCGGCACCCAGATCTTTGAAAAGACGGGCGGCGAGCTGCGACGCGGCTCCGTTCGCACAATCAATGGCCAATCGAAAACCGTCGAGCCGTAATCCTTCGGCCTGCGCGGCCAGGTGGTCGAGGTATGCCGCCCTCATCTCTCCTTGTTCCGACTCGTCAAAACCCGATGCCGCAGGATCTGCCTTGGCCGTGTCGTTTTCCGCAAGGTCGGCTTCTATGAGCTTCTCCATCTCTTCGTCGAGCTTTCTCCCGGTCGGCAAAAATGCCTTTATACCATTGTCGTAGAAAGGGTTATGCGACGCACTTATGACGACGCCCAGGTCGATCCCGAGCGCGCGGGTGAGGTATGCTATTCCCGGCGTCGTTATCACTGCTGCAGAACGACAAGTCGCCCCGACGGAAACGGCACCGCGAGTGAATTCACGTTCGATCCATTGCCCTGATTCGCGGGTGTCCCTTCCAGTAAGAAGTTTCGCCTCACGGCCCAGACGATGTTGGAGTTGGACGGCCATCGACCGGCCGATACGATAAACTGAGATCTCATCAAGCGGAAAAACGCCGGCTTCACCCCGAATGCCGTCCGTTCCAAAAAGTCGTGTCATATAAAGTCGTTGATCTTAAACGAAATAGATTAACAGAAATGTCGAATGTACCAAGCTTTTCAGGCTCCCCTGCATCTCACAAGTATAATGAATTTTTGTGATATACATAATTTTTCCGATTGGACTTGACAACCTTTTACGAAATAGGCGAATCTCTATAATCGCGGGAAGTAGTGCCGCACCGCGTCACCCGAGAGCACCCGACACCCTCTCTCCAGAAGATCAGAATTATGAAGTTTACCCCCGGTCTATCCGTAGTTTTGCTGTCCGTTCTCACCGTTTCGGTTTTTACACAGGCTCCGTCGAACGAAAGTGCGAAAACGCGAGATCGCGTTGTCGTGACGGACACACTGCCGCCTGCAAAACCGGCGGTTACTAGCACGCCGTTACCTCAGGCGACCCCGATCGTTGTGGGATCGAAGCCCGAGCCCAGGGACACAACAGGGCCTGCGGATCAGCGAAATGACCGGTCTGAAAATGAAACAAGGCCTGTCGCTGTTTCGCGATCCCTTGGTTTTTCGACCATTAAGGGCAAGATCTCCGAAGCTAAACGAATGCTCCAGACACGCCCGCTTCCGACCGCGTCGGCTGAAAGCACGACGCCTCTCGATTTCGTGCGTGTGGCTTTCCATGACTGGAAGACCGGTAAGATCGATTTTGTTGTGATGTCGAAAGAGTCATTTCTGTCGACCGCTGGCCCAAAACAGGTCGTTTCGCAGGATGGCCGGGCCCTGTCTGCAAAGACGATCCGCGGCAATGGCGTAAATACGCCTATCACCTTGACCGATGAGTCCGGCATGAACCACCTTCCCCTGCTCGTTCAGTATCCTGTCATAAGGAACGGGCAATATATCGAGACGGCCTATTATATGTCGACTCATCCCGGACTTGTGACTCCGGAAGTTGTAAACGCGGGGCGGCTGTATGTTCGAAACGTCCTTGATGTAGCACGCGAACAGTTGCGCGAGTACGGGATAACGATCCAACCGAAAATAGTTGACATTGCCGAACGCCTCGCGGCCGTCGAGCACGTTGACCACCTGCGCTTCCGCACCGAGTTTCATCCGAATATCTACAACGACGTGTACACACTTTTTGCCTTGAATGAGGGACAGACATACAGATACGCTGTAAGTACTGCAGGTGCGGGCGGGATGGTCCAGATGATCCCGTCAACCTATCGGATGGTCCGATCCTGGCATCCGAATATTCCCTTGATGCCCGATTTTGTTGAGGGAATGAGAAACCACGTTAACGCGTCGAAGGCGATGCTTCTTTATATGCAGCGGACGTGGAACGACCTGAATTCCAGCCCTTCAGTCAATCGGGCGATGGCGGCCGGCTACGCCACGCAGGAACACTTGATGGCCGCCGGATATAATTCCAATCCGGCACGCCTTCCCGGATATATAAATCGCGGCGGTGAGAACTGGGCGAACCTTATTCCGCGAGAGACCAAGATCTACCTTCAGATCTACGATTCGATAGAGAGGCACGTTCCGATGACGCCACGAACCAGATAGAACTCGGTCGAATACGCAAAAGTCTCTCTAAGAGGCCGTCTGGAAAGTGATTTCAGGCGGCTTCTTTTTATTTTGATTCGAAGGGATCCATCTTTCAGTGATTGGCACTGAACCTTTGGAGGTTGTGGGCGAGGGCGATGAGGCCGAACTCGGTGGTGGTTTTATTGATA
>JBGSYT010000101.1:0-24441 GCA_041750855.1 Pyrinomonadaceae bacterium
GCTCAACACGGAAGTTCTGATGATCGAACCAGTACATCCGCCACCAATAGTAAATGCGGCCTATCGACCGGCTCCCGACCTCGACGACACCCGTGTTTCCACCGCCTGCATCCGGCGGGATCGCCTCGGTCGTGGCCAAGCTCGGATTCAGTATTTCGAGACCGGCAGGCAATTGGTCGACCAACGCGACATGATAGCGGCGTGCCTGTGCGACCATCGTCAACCTTATCCGAACTCGGGCCCCGGACTTGATAGTCCAACCGCCGTCAGCATTCTGTTTGACATCGTCCTTGTCATCAACGGCTTCGTATTTTCTCAATACTGTGAACCCGTAATCGGCCGGTTCGAGCTTGAGGTTCCGCGGCGCGTATTGCATGCCGATCCTGTAATAAAGCCTTCCTGTTCCCTGCCGGTCGATTAAGAGGTTCGATGTGCCGCCCTGATCGACCAGGTAAGACATTGGAATATTCAGCACGTTCGAATCGATCGACCGGCCTCTGAACGCCTCCTCGCCGGCGTAGGTGTTGCCAAGCCAGATCCGCGTTACAAAATCGGGCGTGACCTTCTCGAATGCGTTAAAGTATTTGTCCAATGCGAGCAGGATGAACACGTTTTCCTGCGTCGAGCCCCAATGGCCTTTCTTGCGATGGGCTAGCAGACCGCGGACGAGCTTGGGGATGAGGTCGTTGTTCGGCTGTGCCTTTATCATCGCTTCGAGCAAAATGCCGTCCGCTCGTCGGTTTGAGTACATTATTAGCCAGCCGCCGTCACCATAATTGGTCACGAAATTCGCGGTCGCGGCGGTTTCCGTGGTCCGGTTCATCAGGAATCGAACGATCGCTTCCACCTCAGCCGTCGAATCTTTATCGTCTGCCAATACCGAAAGCAGCCAGCCCAGTGCCTCGAAATTGAGCTTCTCAATAGTCGCTTCAGCAAGAACTTTCTTGGCCTTGCCTGCATCTTTATCGCCCATCAGGTCGCGGATATAAAGAGCGTAAGCCGATATCGTCCAGCGAACCTGCGGCGATGAGACATACCACTGGTCTTTGAAGTAGCTCTCAACGTTCTTAAGGTACGGCTTCGTCTTGTTCAACATCTCGTCCGGCACTTTGTAGCCCTTTGCTTTTGCGAGGGCCAATGCATGAGCAACGTGCACCGTAAGGAACGGGTACTCGTATCGCTCGCGGTCACGCTTCCAAAGCCCGAAGCTGCCATCGTCACGTTGACGCGATTGCAGGATCTGGATATCGCGTTTGAACTTGGCTTCAAGTTCGGCCGCGGACGGCATTTCCTTGGCCTTGAAGGCCGTCAGAACATCGCGCAATGCCGCTGTCGAGATCATTCGCGAAGCGATCTGCTCCGAACATTCGTACGGATAGTTCGCAAGGTAGATATAAGCGTCAGTCAACTCCTGGAGCTGCGTCGAGCTGGTGGTTACTTCAAGTCCGCCGAACTGCGGATAAACATCGCCCGGAGCTTGGACTGGCTGGATGATAGCTCCGTTCTGGTCGGTCGTGCCGTAGGTAGCAAATGCCTCAGTCGTCGCGGGCGTCCAAACAGGCAGCGAGATCTCAGCTGCGTCGCTATGTGTACCGGAACTAACCGCGATCTGGAAACGGGCAGTGCCGGCCTTTACCGTTGACACAGGAAATCGAACCTCTTCGCGGCTGTTTGCCTTTACGAGGATGCGCTTCCCAAGCTCCCCTCCTGTCTGAGGAGGGGTGGCAGCCGCTTCGGCTGATGGGGTGGTGGAACCAAGCAGAGCATTCGTTGCGCGAACGGCAACATCCACCGCCATGTCCTGATCGGTCTGGTTCTGAACGACAACCGGCAGTTCGATCCTATCGCCGAAGTTCATAAACCTCGGAGCACTTGGCCGGACCATCAGTGGCTTTTTGGCCGTGATATTCGATTCAGCTTTCCCAAACCGTTTTCCCTGATCAACCGAGACCGCCGTTATTCGATAACGCGTCAGATTGTCCGGCAGCTTTACATCGACGGTTGCACGGCCGTTGGAATCGGTCCTCACGGAAGGCGACCAGAGAGCTAGTGCGTCGAAGTTTTCGCGAAGGTTGATCGAAGAGTCCACACCCGCGTCGTCCTTTTCCGCGGCTACCGCGTCCATCGCCATTTCCTGTCGGACGGCCTTTGCCGAAGGAGCCATTGCTATACCTCCAAGGGTGCTCACCTTCGAGTTCGGATCACCCCACCCCGCGGGCGGAGGAGGCGGCGGTGCTTTTACATCCTCCGGATTACCAAGCAGCAAATCCTTTCGCGAGTGATGATCTGTGGTGCCCGTTCCTCGATTCGTGTAAAAGATCGACATGGGGTCAGCCACGGTATATCCGGATAGAGCAAGTACCGCTTCGTCAACGATCACAACGGCGACTTCGCTGTTGACGACCGGCTCGCCGCGATGGTCTCTGACCTCGACGTCAACCTTTGTCGCACCTCCCGGAGCCAGTGTCTTGTCCTTCGCTTCAGCCGTAACGGTCAGCTTCCGAGAAGAAGTCGAGATCAAAAGGTTGATATTACCGCTCGCATAAGCCGGCCGGTTCGCGAGTTTTGGATCGACTTCGCCCCTGTCGTTCTGCCGCGCGACCGAGCCGACGAGATCGACCTGGGCGTTAATGTTCGGCAAGTACTCTTCAGCGAGCGGTATCTTCAGAGTGATCGACGAATCCTTCATCGAAAACCTCTCAGTCTTGACGATACCGTCGCGGCGGAGCGTGAGTACGCCTTCTGCCGGTGTGAACGGTGAGATCACGAGCAACTCAGCCACATCTCCCGGAGCGAAATCCTTCTTACTGGGGATGATCTGCACTTCTTCCTGCTCGACATTCCGCTTCGGAGGCTGCTTGCCCCCCGGCACCCATACCGTCAACTCGCTTTCGTTAAACCGCTCGCGGTCGTCCATCACGGTCGCGGTGATAGTGTATCGGTCGCCGGCTTTTGCGGTGAATGTACATTTCGCAAGGTTGACAGACTGGCCGCCCGCTGACGCAGGCGGTTCTGACGCGCCTGACTTGACGGTGCAGGTCTGCTCATCGACAGTGACCTCGTTCCATGAACCCTTGTCGAATCGCCAATCCTTCAGCGCGGCTTTGATCTCAATGTCGCGGCCGCCAATAAGATTGCCGTCAATGTCGGAAACGATTGACTCAACAACTATGTTCTCGCCCTTCTGAACAAATGTTCTCGGCGTTCGGATCCCGACATATAGGTCGGCGGGATGGACGAGCAGCGACGTGTTCCCCGCCCATGTCTGACGGTTCACGTCCTGAACGGCGGCGTTCGCTGTGATAGTGTAAGGCCGCGGCGGTTTCACCGAGTCGAAATCGATCTTCAGGAGATGCCGCCCTGCTGCGTCGGTAACGCCCTTGAAATTCTGCGTCACACCGGTACCGTACGGGCGACCGGCGCCATAGTCGTAAACTCTCCACCAGGGCGTCCAGGTTCCAAATGTAAAATCATCCCGGTTTGGCGGGGTATAGTTCGTGGGTGTTGCCGTGACCGTCCAATTGGTGTCGGCGTTCGCGAGGCCACCACCGGCATAGTACTTCGCATCGACCGACAGCATCGCGTGCCCACCGACAAGATGCGGCGCCTCGGTTTCGACCTTTGCCGTCACCTCGAATTCGGGCCGACGAAATTCCTGGATCTGGAACTGATGCGAATGGCTGTGGCCTGGAACCGAGCTGTTAGTCAGAAGGTCTATCCGGGCATATCCTAAGTTGGCGTTGTCGGGCAGCTTGAATTTGAGATCAAACGCGCCGAAGGCGTTCAGGTTCCCTTCGCCCTTTGCGATCTCGTTATTACGCGGGTCCTTTACCGACCAGGAGAACCCGCTTGCCGCGTCGCCTATGCCCTCAACGTCTCCCAGTTTTCCACCGGTGATCTTGCGAATATAGCCCTTTACAGAAACTTCCTCATTCGGTTTGTACATTCCTCGGTCGTCGAAGACGAACCACCTGAGCGTGTCTGTAGATCCTCTCCTGTGCCAACTCCCGCTGTCCTGCCAAAAGTATTCGGAGTTTTCCGGGAGAAACGCTACATCAGCACCACGACGCGCTATCAGAAGGTTTTGCCCGGAGTGCGACGGCTGATCGGAAAGTTTCAGCCGCAGAACACCGTTAGCGCCGGTTTGTTTTGTCTGGGAGGTTGCGATGTGCTCAAGTTCTACGGTCGATCCGTCCGCATTCACCGAATCAGGCTCGGATAACTCGGAACTCCCCCAATTCGAGAACCAGTTCCAGATAGTGCCGAAGAACGTCGTAGGCTCGCCCTCTTCGACCGTCGAAGTCGAACCGTCGGCGACCGTTCCGTCGTTCGGGAATATCCTGAATTCGACCCCCGCAACCGGTTTGCCGGTTGAAAGCTCCGTCGCAAATCCGATGAGTTCTTCATTATCGACAAACGCATCAAGGCCGATACGTGTCGCTTGTACCCACGTGACCACGCGTTGTCGTCTTGAATGAACATTCACCGGGCCATCGGTTCGCTCTACCGGTTCGATATCGAGCACAACGTGGCCGAAACCGCCGTCCAGATAGGGCGAAAGATCGATCCTGGTCTCGACAAGTTCATCGGGTACCGATTTGATCGGAACATTCCTTTCGGATATAAGAGCGCCCGGCATCGCGGGCCGCTGGCCATCGTCGAAGTTAAGCCGTCGGTAATACTGCGTGTATTGATGCCAATCCTCAGGCCGGACTCGGTATGCCTTCACTTTTGCGCTGGAGTGATTGATCGAATAGACCGAAAAGGCTGAGCGCGCCGTCGGGTCGAGAACTACCATCGCCCCGCCCTGTGCATAAAAATTGCTCGGCGCGCTCCCGACTTTGATCGTCGCTACCGCCTGCCGCTCGAGGCTCTGTCCGAAAACATCCATTAACCGTTCGTCGATAGTGATCTTGTAAGTCGTATTTCCTTTCTTGTAGCCCTGAAAATATATGTTGTTTCCGGACGGATAAATGTTCAAGCCATCGACTGGCGGATCGACCTTGACCATGTCAGCGCTAAACTTTGACCCATCGACCGGATTGCTGAACTCGACGTACCATGCATCAAACGGAGTACAATCGGGCTTCTTGATCCATCCGCAGTAGGCCCGGTTGTATTTGAACGGGCCGAACGTTCTGAACGAAAACGACTGACGAGCGGTTGTTGTCAACGGGCCTTCGGCCGATGGCGTTCCTTTTTCAACATCAACCGAGATGGTGGAAGCGGCCGGTAGTGCATTCTCCGCAGAGCCTCCGCTATTCAGTGCTCGAAATGCGAGCCATCTGCCCGGCTGCGCCTGTTTCGAGAGGTACGAAATGCTGCCGTCGCGATCGATCTCTTCCTGCGTCGCGAGCCTTGTTGGCAGCCTGCGTCCGCCGCCCGATACATTTATCGTATTGAGGACAGCACCTTGATCGATCGCCTGATCGAAACGGATGAACATCAACGCGTCTCGCCGGACGACCTGATTCTGCGGGACCATCTGCTCGACCTTTGGCGGTGGTGTAGTAAAGGTCCAAGTATGATCTTTCGTCAGCGTTTGCCCGGTAGCGGCCTTTGTTCCGGCAGGCACGCGGGCCGTGAATGTCGTCGCCATCGGGAAACGCTTGTCGGTGTCAAACATCAGCGTCTTCGTCCCAAGCCATCGCCACCGCCCTTCGACCTGCGGGCTTAGTTCAACAGGTGCGTATTCGGCCGCTTGATCCTGCGAAGTGACGGCAACCATTGGTTGCGAAAAGGTGATACTCAGGTCAGGAGCCAGCGAAACCTCGCCCTCAGGCGCGAATCTGATGACTTCCAGGGTTCTTCCGGAATCGCCCGTTTCGGGCAAGGCTCGGTCTGAATCGGCAGGAAACTTTACAGGGATCCTTTCGCCGGTCTTAGGAGCAGGAAGCGTTCCGACTCGTTTTGCAAACTCGGTTTGATCGTCAGGGTCCGACTTGATCGCAGGCAGCCGACGAAGTAGAGACTCAGTTTCGTTCTGCGCGATCGGGTCAGAGGGTGACGCTTTGTGCGTTTCGCGGCCCTCGGCACCTGCCGTGCCCTCACTCAGGCGAAATGTTAAACCCGACGGCGTGTCGCTCATCCTGGCCTCCTTTGTCCTCCCGATCACCTGCGCGGTCGTCACTGGTGCAAACGGTGCGAACGAACCGATAAAAAACGAATATAATGCCAAACCGGCGAAAAGCTTTCTCATACTGGACGATCCCCTTCTATTCAATATCACGCTTTCTTAATACTTCGCCCAGCCAAGATAGTATAGTGCTCTAAGGCTGCAGAGCCGGGACGCAGGCGAACTGCCCACCCGGCACCTATTAACGAACGGCCGCTTACCTCCGTTCTTGCAAGGTACCATCCAACCACCTGCTTTGTGAGATCATAGCCACTTACGAACCGAATCGCTCAGAACAAGCCGACATATTCCGATATTTTGAGGGCGGGTCGGCGTGAGTTTGGTGTTCCATAAATTGGTTTTCCTGATATACTGAGATTCAGAATTTGCAACTTTGGTTTAACAGCCGACGTAGTGGAATTGGCGAAAAGTGCTTTATTGACAATTTTTTAGGAGCGGATAGATAAAATGGGATTGTTTGCAAGGATAGCGAGACTGTTCAGAGCTGGGACGGGCGCCGCCCTGGACAAGATCGAGAACCCGGAGCTTGTGCTTCAACAGACGATTCGCGATATGCGCGATCGTGTTCCTGAATTGAATAATTCGGTAGCTCAGGTAATGGCGACCGAACGCCTTCTCCTCAAGAATCACGAAAACCTTGAAAAGCAGGTCGTCGAGCTCGATTCTAAGATAAAAGCCTCTGTGAAGATGGGCCGCGATGACATTGCGACAGCATATATCGGCCAACTTCAACAGGCTCAGCTTGACATGGAAAGAACCGGTGCACAGCTTGATCACGCGTCGCTTGCGTCAAAACAAGCGTTAAAGGCCCGTGACAACTACGTGCTCAACATGAAAAAGCGGTCCGCCGAAGCGATGCAGCTTATTTCTGCGGCCAAACAGGCGAAACTCCAGGAGCAGCTTGCTCAGACAATGGAGACCTTTAACATCGGCGATGACGCATCGACCTTTAACGAAATGCGTGAGAAGATCGACCGCCGTGTTGCCGCTGCCGAAGCGAAACTCCAACTCGGGACGAGTTCCGTCGATACGCAAATGCAAGACATCGAGCGTGAGGCGATGGACATCCAGCTTCAGGACAAGCTGCTGGAATATAAACAGCAAATGGGCCTGTTAGGGGCCGGTTCGGGGCCCGCTTCAAGCAAGCAGATCGAGGCCGGCACGCCTTCTGCGTCCGACGAAGACGTGCTCGATCAGGTGATAGTAAACGAAGTTAATGAAGCCAAGCAGTCGAACTAATGGGTTTTGGCATCGAAGATCGGGGGTTGAAAAGCGTTGAGCTGGATTTTATGGCGGATCTCGCGAAATATCAGCAGCAGTTAACAAAATTTCAGACGAGTTACGCGAAAGAGGCGGTCAAGGAACCCTTCAACTTTTGGGGCTTGGCCGGCTTTGCCGTTGCGGCCGCCTATACCGGAAGTGTCATTCCGCTCCTGCTTGCCCTGATCTTCGAGGTCGCCTATATGCTTGTGCTGCCCAATCTCCCGTGGTACCGGCAGTTAGTTCAGAGACGCGAGAAGGAACGGCTTTTCCTTGCAAACAGGAGTGCCCGGGAAAAGCTCATCAAGACGTTCACGCCCAGGGAACGCGAAGCCGTAGAATACCTTCGCTGGCTTAAGGAAAAGATCCAGGACAATTATAAAAAGTTCACCGGCGCCGCTGCATTGCCAAGCAATCTGGTGACGCTCGATCAGCGTTGGGAAGACTTCGTCGATCTTCTCGATGTTTATCGTCGGCGAAAACAGCACCTGAAATCGATCAACCGGCAGGCGGTCCATAACCAACTGTCGCAGGCGTTTCGGGCTGCCGAGAGTGCCGATGACGATAAGACCAGGCGGATCCAGCAGACCAACGTCGAGATACTCAAGCGCCGTATCGCATCGTTCGACGAGATAGAGCGGAGCGTCAAATTGGTCGAGGGCCAACTGCAGTCCATCGAGAACTTTTTTAGCTATTTGAACGATGAGATCGTGACGATGTCAACGCCTGAAAAATTCTCACTTCTCGATTTTGAACAGCTTTCGGACTCGATCGCGATGACAAAGCAGATGCTCGATGCCACGGCGGATTCCGTCGGAGCGCTCGATTCCTACAACCGCGAGATGGGCAACTATGAGCTACTCCCCGAAGCGAACCGTTAGAGTCAATCGATCGCGGAAAGCTGTCGGTCCCATTCCCTTTTCCAAGCTATGGCGGAGTGCTCCTCGGCAAAAGCTGAATATCGATTCCACTCAAAGAAACCCTGTCGGTCCGGCACAATTCTAAAGTCGTCCGTCATTACCCTCATTACCTTGTCGTCCGGAAAAAAGTCAAGATCCCGCCTCGCGTATCGTTCCTGCCGTAAACGGTGAATGATCCCGGTAAACGTGCTCCGATAAGTGCCGACAAATCGTCCCGCAGCCGCGCAGATGAGCTGATTGAGAACGGTCAGGGCGTTGAAATCCGTAAACGGGAGGGTGCGATAATCGTCGAAGAAATCGGTGAAGATAAGCTCGTCGATAAAGATTACCTGGTGGGCTTCGAATATTCGTTGAAAGAACTCCTTCTCCTCCAGGCCGTCCGTCGCGATCACGATCGGAATATCCCGGTCCGGAAAAGCACTCCGAGCAAAGTCTGCAAACACATCTGCATCGATCGTAAAATCGTCGCTGCGATAAATCTCCTCAAAATCGCCGAACCTGAGATGTACGGCGTCGAAATTCCCTAACTGAGTTATTATTTTGACCGCCAACTGTTCGATCGGCTCGATATACCTAAGCTGGATCGTGTCAAGAAGCTCGTTCTTTTCATCTCTTGGCAAGAAATAAAATACGCTGGCGTGGGAGAGCTTTGTATGTGTCCACTCGATCAGGTCGAATTCCTGCAAGTGTTCCTTCGTCAGCCCGATCCTTCCGACGCTGAACGAATCCCATATCATCGTACCGCCAAACCGCTGCTTCATCGCCTCGGTCGTAACGAAATAGCTGTACACAAGCTGAAGCTCCAGCTTACGGGTTAGGCTCGCATCAACTTCCTGCACGCGTCTTGTCGGAAGCACAAGGAGATCAGAGACTAAACTCCGTTCGCTTTCGACGAGGATAGCGAATCTATCACGGAATTTCTCGTTATTGACGTAATCGGGCGGTGTCGAACTCGGAATCTCAAAAGCAAAATATAGTTCCCGTTCGAGAAAGTTGGAGAGTGAGACGGCGAGTGTGTAGGACAGTACGTGCGTATTAAAGCCCTCTTCACCCCGCGAAGCATTTTCGTAATAGATCATATCGGCGATGTTGTAGCAGGAGTTTAAACGCCGACTTGTTCCACTGCAAATTCCCTACGCCTCGAACCCCTCTATCGTCGGCAGGCTGGGACCCGGCGGCGTTGTGTTGTTCGGTGAAGGCGGCATGGCCTGTTCATTTGTTCTGGCCGTCGGCGCCGCTTCGGTAAGGTCGCTTATCGCCAGGGCCAGATTGTTTGAATTGCTGGCATACGCGAGAGCAACCTCTTTGGTTACCGTACCGGCACGCACCATTTTCTCCAGTACCTTGTCGAAAGTCTGCATTCCTTCCATTTCCCCATCGTTCATCGCATCTACGATCGACCGGCCATCCTTTTCACCCTTTTCGATGTATTCGCGGGTTCGTGAATTGGAGGCAAGTATCTCGATGGCCGCAACGCGTCCGCCTCCGACTTTTGGCATTAGCCGCTGCGAAATGATCCGACGAAACGACTGAGCCAGCCTGGTTCTGATCGCGGCTTCCTCTGCTTTCGGAAACACTCCGATAATCCGGTCGATGGTTTTGGCTGCGTCGATAGTGTGTAAGGTCGATAGAACGAGATGGCCGGTTTCCGCAGCCTCTAACGCCACCTCTATCGTCTCGCGGTCGCGCATCTCACCGACAAGTATCACTTTCGGCGCCTGTCGAAGTGCGGCCCGAAGAGCTGATGCGAAATCCGGAGTATCCGAATGAAGCTCACGCTGGTGGATCGTTCCGAGCTTATGGTCGTGAGTAAACTCGATCGGGTCTTCGATCGTCACTACGTGATATCGCTTGGTCGAATTTACCAGGTCGATAACGGCGGCAAGGGTCGTAGATTTCCCCGAGCCGGTCGGGCCAGTCACGAGAACAAGGCCGTTTTTCAGTTCGGCTGCTGAGACAACCCCTTGCGGTAGATCGAGTTCCTCCCAGTTCGGCGGTTCTGTCGGGATCACCCTCATCACAATAGCGTGCGTTCCCCGCTGCATGAAAATATTCACGCGAAACCGGCAGAGCCCCGGAACGCTGTACGAGATGTCCGATGATCCCTTCCTTTCGAGCACTTCCGTGCCCTGTTGATTGCCGAGCAACATCAGATCGGCCATCGCCTTTATATTTTGTGTCGTAAGGCGTTCGAGCCCGGCGATCGCTACGCCCTGCAACTCGCCGGTCAACTCTACTTGCGGAGGACGGCCGGGCGAGAAGATAAGGTCGCTCACTTTGTCGCCGGCCGCAAGCATCCGCGTCAACACGCTGTGAAACGATTCGATGTTCCGGGCGATGGCGCCGTTGACATCGCTGGTTGCCGGGACTGTTGGGCCTCCGCTTCTCTGAATGCCGGTGTTCTGAATTGTCGCGTTTGTCATTAAGTCCATTTGCTGGGGTTGACTGAAAGAGGATCGGTGGTTGGGATAAGGTTACGATCTGGCCATGCCGCCTTGAAGAACGTATCGCCATCCTCTAAAATTGAGGGTTTAATATATCAAGGGGAATCTGACCAGATACTTTTACTTAGACATAGAAGGCCAAATACAAAACATGAAAAGAGTAGGAATTATAGCAGGGCGGGAAATCACGTTCCCGGAATCAATTATCAACAGTATTAACGAAAAAGGCAACGGGAAAGTTGTTGCCGAGATGTGCAAGTTCGGCGGCGTTCGCCTCGACGAATCGAAGAAATACGATGTCATTATCGACCGGATCTCTCACGAAGTGCCCTATTATCGTGCCACGTTGAAGCGGATGGCCCTCGAAGGGACGTACATCATCAACAATCCCTTCTGGTGGTCGGCAGACGATAAGTTTTTCAATTTCAGCCTTGCTGCAAAGCTCGGTGTTGCAATACCGAAAACGGTGCTGCTACCGCAGGAAAAGTACATTGACTCCATCGCACCCGAAAGCCTGCGGAATCTTGAGTTCCCGCTCGACTGGGAAGGCATTGTCAACTATGTGGGCTTCCCTGCGTTTCTAAAACCGTTCGACGGTGGCGGCTGGAAAAATGTCTCGAAGGTCCATTCGCTTGAGCAGTTGTGGAACGAGTATAACCAGACCGGCACGTTGTGCATGACGCTGCAGGAAGGCATCGAATACGACCAGTTTGTTCGCTGCTATTGTGTCGGGCAGGAAAAGGTCCTGATCATGCCCTACGACCCTTCGAAACCGTATTTGTCGGGAATGCAGTATGTGAATGTTGACAATTACCTGTCGCCCGAACTTCACGCCCGCGTTGAAAAGGACGTTATCACGATCTGCAAGGCACTCGGGTATGATCTCAACACTGTCGAGTTTGCGATAAAGGATGGCATTCCGTACGCGATCGACTTTATGAACCCGGCACCCGATGCTGAAATAGCATCTGTCGGTGAGTCCAACCATCGCTGGATCGTCGACGCAATGACAGAGTTCATCCTCAAAAAGCTTGAGACGGGCATTGAAAAACCGGAATACCGTTGGTCGGCAATGCTGAACCCGGCCGACAGAAAGGCAAAGAAAGTTTCGCCAAAGACGAAACCCGCCGCGGAGAAGAAGGCTCAGAGCAAAAAAGCGGCAAACTAATTAGCAGAACGGGTTGACGTTCCGCCTGTCTATGTCGGGTACATAGCAGACAGGTCTCACAGCGACCCGACATCTTCAGTATATTTGCCCCGGCGGGCGTTCTTTTCCTGCCGGGGCTTTTTATCTCGAGTCGAATTCTTGATCTTACTATATGGACCAAAGAAATTTCGGGCTTTTCGCCAGTAGAACAGGCCCTATAGGCAGAGAGCGCTAATGGATGGCGGCCGCGACCTCGTCGAGTTGAGAGAGCGGAATAAACTTTATCAGCGCGGGTGCATTTATTCTTACAAGCTTTCGCCGCGGCAGTAAAGATGCCGCTCCGGTGATCCAACCTTCAAATTCGATCTCCGATAATGTCGCAGTATCGATCAACCGGGGCACCTGCATCTGGTTGGTCGAACGACTGACCATGCCCGAATCACAGGTCGTCGCAGATTTAATCCCGTTCTTCCTCAGCCAGCCAAAGAACATCCGATCGTAGTTCCCGCTTGGGTAACAAAAATGGTTCGGTGTACGCCCTGTACTCTCGGCAACGACGTTTCGATTATCTTCGATCTCGCGATCGAACAACTTGCGGTCTCGCGGCATACGATGACGATGAGTATGCAGCTCGACATCGATGCCCGCATCGGAAATCTCACGAAGCTCATCGGGCGTCATCAGGTTGAAAAGCCGCTGCTCACAAAACCCGCTGAAATCTAAACCAAGTTCATCGCAAAGCCTCTGCAAAAATCGGTTCTTTTCATCAGCGGAGAAATCTTCTTCCTCGGAGTGCTTCCAGATCGTCTCGTGGATCATGGTCCGTACACCATCATCACTCAGATCGAAACGTCCTGAAACTACCCCATCCAGGTCCAGATCAATGGTCTTAGATCGCGCCTTCCACAACAGATAATCCATCGCGATCCCGAAAACGGGTTGGTTGTAAACGCTGTAATAAGTGGTCATATAGACCGAGCTTGGGAGGTCGTACTCCCGGAGGATCGGTACTGCCGACTTATAAAAGTTGTAAAAGCCGTCGTCAAACGTAATGGCGACTGCCTTTTCAGGAAGCTTGCCGGCGGCCTGCAGGTCGAGCGCCTTTTCCAAAGGGAGGATATTGCAGCCAAAGTTGAGCATCATATCCAACCGCTTGCGAAATAACCCGGCCGGCATAAAGAGGCTAGGGTTCCAGAGGTGCTCGTCGTTGAGGGCAATGCCGTGATAACCGAGGATAAGAAGGCGATCGCGTCGCCAGGAACTTGTCGATAAAAAATCCAGGCCGCCTAAACTTTTGGCAGTGCCAAGAACTTTCTTTTTTATTCGCTTAAGCATCTGACCGATTGTTTAAGGACACGCAAAATTTGCCGACGTTGAAAACGTGTAATTTTAGAAACTGCAAAAAGTCTTCAAAAGTTTTCCAGATCCGGGAAAAATATTCCAGCAGCGAATGTTACGGTAACTTGCGAATTCAAAATCAGCAAGCCAACCGACGCGGCTGTAAACACAGTAAAGAAAGAAGTATGAAGAGTTGCGGCGGCCGGAATGGAATGACTTACCGAGTTCCGGTTCGCCATAGACATCGTATCAGAAAACATAAGTTATGGGAAACTTTTCTCTTCCAGATTGGCCGTGGATCGCATGTTTCCTTATTGGCCGGTGAAACGGCAGCTAGCAAAACAGCCTTGGCACGGGCCGTTTGCCATCAACTAACCGTTTGCACGAAACTTCGCTAGGGCGAGCGCCGGACTATTTTTAATCGAGAAGATGCGGAGCGATCCTTGGCACGAACGCCCTTCTGGCCACAGAGAGTACTACCCATAACGAGAGAGCCACAGCGGAAATTATCCATCCGGCATTCGCAGCAAACTCGTCACCAAAATAGATCCCGAATCCGATGATGGGAGTTCCAAGGATCGCGAATCTCAAAAGTATGCGTTTCCAACGGCTAAGTGCGTCGAGCAGATTTACGCGGCCGAGTTCCATTTCCAAATACTCTTCATCGTCATTCAGTCTTGAAAAGTATTCGGCTTCACCCTTGCTCCATTTCTGCAGCGATGGGGTTCGGGCCGATCGGCTGGCCAGTGAAAAATTGTGCACAACGTGTGCCAGCTTACCGTCTCGCAAAGCAAGCTCAGCCATTCCGCGAACTGAGCGGAAGTGCTCTCCCGCCTCGTCGATCGCTTTTTGAAAAACGGTCGCGGCCCTTCGCCATTCGCCAATCTGAAAATATGATTCACCGAGGCGAGACAAGAGATCGGCGTCACGGCCCGCATGGCGTTCCGCAAGTCTCAGCATCGCGAGAGCTTTCCGTTCAAGTTTGGGATCCCGTTCCGAAACGGCGAAAGACCGAAGGCATCGGGCAAAATCGAACAACAACCAAGGATCCTGCGGCTGAAACCTTGCGGCCCTGCGAAACGATTCCAGGGCCTGCAACAGCGAACCGGAGAGCTTGAGTTGGTTGCCGAGACGCCTCAGCGTTCCCGCCTTCCCGGCTAGGCCTTCTTTCGCAGGTGGCCCGCCGGGAGTCGGAACCTTTAACCAACGCGATCCTGTGCCCTTGAAACTTGTGGCCAACAAATCCGGCGTGGGTATATCTGACGTTTTCACCAGAGTCCGAATCTCGGCCGGGTCACCGGAATAATCTCTGACCTCAATTGAATTCGCATCGAGTAGCTCTTCCGGAAGCTTTGCCAGAAAGGCATTAGTAAACTTCCGATAGTCTTCGCCTCCAGATGCGATCGAAAAGCTTTGGCCTTTCCCACGGACAATGGTTTCGTATCGAAAATAAACCCGTCCTCCCCGTTTCATCCTTGTGTTGATGTGTGTCTCAACTTGTTCGACATCCCGGGGACGCAGCCAGTAACGAGTGCCGGCTATGTAGGCCAACGATCTGTAAAGCAATCCGGAACGGTAGAGACGCTTTCCGTTAAAAACGATGCGGTCCGTGATCGCGAAAACCGGCACGAAAAGGACGCCTATTAGAAGGAAGAAGAACGCAACGAGATCGTATTCGAGATAGAAGAAAAGAGTGGAAAAGAAGACATTGATGAGCGTCGCAGCAATGTAGCCTTGGGGTCGGGACCGGACCGAAACTCGCGTCGGCGGTCTTACAGACTTCCCCGGATCTGAGCTTTCAGGAGGAATGAAATCCATTTCACCGCCTGGGCGTCCGTTATGGTACATTGATCTGCTCGAAGTCCCCGCTCGAGGTCTGGAAAGGCGGAGCGGGAGCCATCGCGTCAGGTATTTCCTTCGCCTTTTCCGGGTCAAGCTCGGTCAGTTTGTCCTTTGCCGTGCGAGCGGCAGCGCTCAAGGGAACAGGATTACCTTCAGCGTCTTTTGCCTCGCTCGCCGGCTTTGCGATCGAGAAATAAAGATCGACCGCTTCCTGTTTCTTGCCCTGCTTCTCGAAGACTTTTGCCAACTCGAGACGGATAGAGTCCGCGCTTATTATCGCATCGTTCTTCGCGACCAACTCCGAATATAAAGCTGCAGCGTCGTCCCACCGGCCGTCGTCCGCCCGCGTTTGAGCAAGGGCGAATTTTGCCAGCGTTCCAACCTCGTCATTTTTATTCGAAAGAGCCTCAAGCTCGCCAATTCCCACCGCCCGGTCGAGGTAAAGCTGATTTATCGCGATAAAATAGCGTGCCTTGTCTGCAACCGAGCCTCCGTGCTGTTCGATCACGGCCTGGAAAACCGGGATCGCCGCCTGGGAACGTTCCTTCGCAGTTGGAAACTGGCGCATGTCCGAACCCGCGGACATCGGATTGTTTGTTACGGGAGAGTTTGAAAGGTCGATCGCCCTTGCAAGAGCCGCCTGAGCAGCCGCCTCTTTCCGCGACGACCATGAGTAATAGACCCCCGCAAACACTGCGACGATCAGTATTGCAGAAATGCCATAGATCAGCGGCCGCTTTGCTCCGCCGATGGTTTTACCTGCCTCTTCCAACTTCTTTCCGACATTCTGCTGAAACGCGTCCTGATAACGCGGCTTGTCCTTGACTCCCGTTTCTGCGACGGCTGTCGGTGCTAAACTTCTCTTTTTTCGTGCCATTACCTATTAGTTCGCAATTTTTGCTTGCTTAGACGTTGTATAATCGTGATACCGGGCGTTTTCCAAAAGTACAAAGGTAACGCAAAAGTCCGGATTGGGCAAATACTTCCGATATGACCGTATCAAAAGCGTTGTGGCTTGTGGCCGTCTCGTAGTGATCTGAGTCGATAAACTTTTCGGGAACTATTTGCGGAAATCGGTATCTAATAGTTCAGGCCGCGAAAAAACGGCCCTGAAATGTGTGGGCCTTATCGGTCGGAGATTCGCGAGGCGTAAAGAATGCTCTTCAGCAGGTCGATCACTTTTGACGACGAAGAACAGGCCGATGCCGTTGCTTCGGCACAGATCTCTACGCATTTTCCGACTGCAGAAGCGAAGTTCATTGAAAAGTTAAAAGATGGCGACGCCGACGCGTTCGACCAATTGGTCGTCCAATATTCTTCAGACGTATTCGGCCTTTTAGTGCGATTGACGGGGAATACGGAGGAAGCCGCCGATCTGACCCAGGAAACTTTCCTGAGCGTCCTGAACGCCATTAAAGGTTTCCGCGGTGATGCTTGTATCCGGACATGGTTGTTCCGGATCGCAATAAATCACTCGCGAAACAGGTTCAGGTGGTGGAAGCGAAGGAAGCGGGATCAGACGATCTCCCTCGAAGCGACGCTAGGACAAACGGACATTCGGGTTTATGAAACGATTGCGGCACGCGGCCCCGATCCGGAAGAAAATGCGATCGCTCGCGAACGAGAGCGGGCTCTACTAAATGCCCTCTCCGGACTTCCTGTGATATTTCGCGAAGCGATAGTGCTTTGTGACATCGAAGGCCTCAGTTACGAAGAGGTATCGTCTGCCGTCGGAATAGGACTTGGGACGGTTAAGTCCCGAATAGCACGCGGCCGTGAAGAGCTTCGACGGAAGCTCAAGGCCTATTGAAAATTTGCTGAATGGCTGGCCCGCCCCGGTTTATTCTTTGAAGACAGATCGGAACGGTGCCAAACCAGGTCGAAGAATGCGGGAATCGGCTGGATAGAAGGAACATTCGAGGTTATTGATTGAAATCGACCAGCAACAGTCGAAGAAGATAACCAGATGCGTGACTTCCATTTTGGTCGATCGGACGTTGTCGTCCACCGTTGGACGATAGCCGGGGTCGGCAAGCCATTCAGCAAACAGTGGTCGAGGATAGAAGGCCGAAACCTTGTTTCCGGCTTTCGCTAAAACCAATGAAATGTAACGACTTACAATTTATCTTGCCGCTTTATTCAGACTCCCAGCTGAACGAGCAGGAATTAGGGTTGGCCGAAAATCATTTCGATAGCTGTCCGGTCTGCCGGCAGAAGCTTATTGACCTGCAGGAAATAAGGAACGGCCTTCGTTCGATGTCCAGGCCACCGGTGCCTCCCGTTCTCACAGCTTCTTTGATGGCATCAGTTTCGTCCAAGTTAGACGCCGTCAAGGGCCGACAGATGTTTCAGTCTGCTGTGAACAAAAAGCGTTGGATCGATGTCTGGCTGATGCCGGTATCCGTCGGCTCGCTTGCCACCTTGCTTTTCGGATTTACGTTCTTATGGCTGATAGTGTCAGCGGAGCTAAGACCGGGCCCGACATTTTCCGCGTACGGAAACTCTGGAGCCTCTGATCCGACGATCGTCTATCCCTACTCGATCACGTTTGATGAGATCGAATCTGATCTTAATCCGATGGAGTATGCCAGTTCCCGGCTGGCATGGTCGCGTGAATCGCCGAGCGTAAACCCACGCGGAACGCTTGTCGCACTTACGAGAAATTTCACCACTCGCCCAGATGAGGATGAGCTGACCGTCGTCGCGGACGTTTATGGCAACGGTTCGGCCTCGATAACCGAAGTGGTGGAACCTTCTTCCGATCAATCCGCTGTCCAGCACCTTCAACAGGCTCTTGGTTCGGAAGGGTCCGCCCCGGCCTTCGTGCCGGCCAGCTTTGATCAGCGTAGCGATCCGTTACGGGTGGTCTTAAAAATACAGAATGTCAGTGTGTACACCAATCTCCGATAGTTCACCGGTGTAAACGCGCCGATCATTGAATCCATTGTGCAGGCGGTTTCCGAATACGATTGGGTAATCCTGATCGGGAGGGTGCGTGCTCGGTCCGTGGGACTTTTACCGAAAAGGAAGCAAGCGGGAGTGCCTACGTTGAGTTGGTAGGATACGACCGGTCTCACGAGAGTCCCGACCTAAGCCGGTTCCTTCTAAACGACTACTTTGACAGTGTCGGTCTTTAAAGCCGTACCAATATGGTTCTGCGCAGCTAGCCTCATTGGGCCATTGTCACAGCTTGTCGATCTCGGCTTTCAACCTTTCGGCAAGGGCCGGATCGATCTGCAGCAACGCATTATACTGCTCCATTGCACCTACCTTGTTACGTTCGATAATGTGAATGATACCGATGTTAAAATTTGCCTTTGTAAATCGCGGATTCAGCGCAAGGCATTTTTTGTACGACTCAACAGCCTTGGTATTCTCACCCACCTCTGCATACGCGTTCCCCAACAAGTAAAATCCGTCGGAGTATTCAGGATTGTCCCGGGTGTAGGTCTCAAGCCCGGCAACGGCGCGCTTATATAACCGCGTTGCTTCCGCGGTCCTTTGAAGCGCGGTGTTGGCGCGGCCAAGATAAAATAGTGTCTCGCCGTCCTCAGGAGCCAGTCGAAGAGCAGAGTTGCACGCACTGATCGCCATCTCCGGCTTTCGAGCTTCATTGTACGCTCGGCAAAGGTGCGTAAACCCCATTGCATACTTCGGCGCGAGCTGAGCCGCCGAGCGGCCGGCCTCGATCGCGTCATCCGTCCTTCCCGCGAGACTGTAAAACCAGCTCAGGTCTGCATAGATCTCGCCGTCGGTCGGATACAGCCTAAGGCCCGCACGGGAAATATCGATCGCCTCATCTATGCGATTCTGGCTTCGATAAAGCTCCGCAAGCTGCCGATAGGCCTTATACTTGTCTGGCCGAGAAGCAAGGGCTTTCGAGTAAGCATCGATCGCTTCGGGGATTCTTTTCTGCTTGTGACGAGCGTCCCCCAAGACCAAAAGCGCGTCGGAAAGAAATCGTGTATTTAGACGGATCGCCTCTTCAGCCGCGGCCGCCTGCCCCTCAACGTCCCCCATCCTCGCTTTCGAATCGGCGAGTCTGAAATGTAGGTCGCCATTGTTCGGCGAACGTTGGATCGTCCTTTGATAGGCAGGCACGGCCTGCTGGAAATCTCCCTTGTCGAAGTAAACGTCTGCGATCCCTCGCAAAAAATCCTGATTGTTCGACTCGATCGCCAATGCGGCGTTCAGGTCCTGGATCGCTGCGTCGAAATTCTTAGTTGCGTAATGGGAATACCAGCGGACCCTGAAGATCTCGATCGGTTTATATCCGTGCTGAAGCGCCGCATCGAACTCCGGGATCGACAGGTCAAATTGGTTCAGATAATAGTGGGCAAAGCCGATGCGGTAATGCGCATATGCATTGTTCGGCACGATCGCAAGGGCTTTTCGATAGTTATCGATGGCGTTCCCGTAATTCTTGCGCTCAAAATCTGAGTTCGCCTGTTTGATAAGCTGTTCAGCCTGGTTACGCTGACTTCGGGTTTGCCCATCAGCCGATCCGACAAATACGCTGACGGAAAGGAGTACTAATACCAGTCCGGATATTCTCTTAAAAAAAATGGTCCTCATCTCATCTCTCCATATTTAGGGCATCACCGTCGGTCGCGTTATCGGCGTGAGTCGCGGAGTTGGTTTCGGTGCAGGGGTCGCCGGCGGTCGGGCCGTCGGCTGCGGTCGCGGTGTCTGCCTTGTACCCGGCGGCGTTGACGGCGTTGATGGCGTTCTCTCAGGCGTCGGGGCGACCATCAGATTGCCGCTGTCATTGGTGTTTGTGTTGACATTCGAATCGACGGCTGAATTTCCTTCGTCCGTGTTTGCCCCACCCTGAAATGTTGGTTCAGGAGAAGGCGTGGACGATATGGTTTCTTCCGGAGAAGGCTGAGGAATCGGTTCAGCGACTGCCCTTCCCGGGCCATAGGTCATGTACCAGATACCGCCGATAACTGCTCCTCCGAGAAGGAGCAATCCTGCCAGGGCACCTAATACCATAAACAACTTACCCGACGATTTCCGTTGCGGGGTAGCGGCCGCCGGCGCCGCCGCGAATGCATCTTGTTGGTGCACAACCTGTGGTTCTGATGGTTCCGGTTCGAAATAGGGTACGTCGTCGGTCTGATCGGTTTCGACACCCGGTTTACTGTCAGGCCATGCCGGCTTTTCATCGCCACTACCCAGATCGGACGGTTCAGGTTGAGGGAACTCTTCTCGAATAGCCTCGTCAACGGCGATGAACGGTACAGTTGCTTGACCTCCATACTCCGGGCCGTCAAATGCGCCCCCTGGCTTCGATTCTTCAAGATCTTCACCTGCGTGGTCTCGTTTCACTTCCGACGTTGCTGGATCGAACATCTCGCCGTCACCGGCCACATTTTCCGCAGGTATAAACGATTCACTTCCCGCGATAAATACTTCTGTCTTTACTTCGGACTGGCGAAAGGAGCTCGGCACTTCTGACGGGGCATATGCCATAGTTGCATCGAGGTCTATCCCGACTTCGGGGATTATCGCAGGAGCATCGGTAGTCCCACCATCGCCCACGCCGCTTGTGTCGCCCCCGGAACCTGCTACTTCTGTTATCGCCGATCCTGCGGGTATTGAACCAACGATCGCACCCACTTCATCGGCGGTAAATGCGACAGTGTTCGCCGTCGTCGCCTGCTGGATCTCGTTGAACACCTTTCGCAATACGCGCTGCATCTCGCGTGCATTGGCAAATCGCTTCTCCTGGCTTACCTCCATTCCCCGGAGAATTACATCCGACACCACGCTCGGAACTTCGGGATTCAACTCAGCTGGTGGAGTTATCGGATCCGGCATGTCGTTAAGCAGCGAGTCCGCCCTGGACAATGCATCGATCGGCACCGTATTCGTCAAAAGCTGGTAAAGCGTCGCCGACAACGAATAGAGATCGCTTCTTGGGCTGGTCCCGATCCCGCGTATCTGCTCCATCGGAGCGTAATGCGGCGTATAGCCCACCACGCTGCCCGTGCTGCCCGACTGTGAGATATTCGTTTGCCCCGTCGAGATCTTGGAAAGGCCGAAGTCGAGCAGGATGATGTGGTTCTCGTCAGTAAGCTTCAGATTTTGGGGTTTGATGTCGCGATGGATGATCGGCGGCTCATGCGTGTGAAGGTAAGACAATGCGTCCAGAAGCTGGTCCGCCCAAAAAAGTACCCAGCTCAAGGGAAACGGCTTACCGGCAGCATCCAGCCTCTTAGCAAGATCGTCGCCGGAAATATGTTCCATTATCAGGTACTGCTCATCGTTCTCGCTGAAATGGTCGCTGACCTTCGGAAGAACGGGGTGACGCATGCGGGCGAGTGTTCTCGCTTCACGTTCAAAAGCGTTGCCGAGCATCTCGTCACCGGCAAAATATGTTCGCTTGAGAGCAACCGCGCTTCCGAGTCTCTGATCGACCGCGAGGTACACCTCGCCCATTCCGCCTTTCCCTATCCTGTGAACGACCAGGTATCTATTCTGAATAAGTGTGTTTTGAGCTAATGGTTTCATCAGGTTTAGGGCAGTCGGCAGAGGCTTTCAGCCAGACTTTCCTTCAAATAGGCCTATTTTTTGTTCTTAATAACTTCTGGGAACCGAGCCCGCGAACCCCGTCAGTCGACGGCCCTTTCGGGTTTCGATCCGCGCTCCATGGGCTGGTCCACGTGTTGCCAACACCTGGCCTTCGTTTTCACACGACGAGAACAAGGCGTCCCTTTCCGAGTCATCGCACCGCAGTAATAAACTGGCTCGTCCGATGCCGTCCTTTCCGGCCGGGGTTGCTCTTTCAATGCTCCCGATGGCAAATGTGGGGCATTTGAAGGTTGGGCCGGAACCGGCTGGGCCATAGTATCAGGCCTAGGAACGGGAGCCGGTGCCAATGCAACTGGCCGCTTCCCTCGATTCAACTCCGTCGTGCCAGATGGGTTAGCCAAACTCTCACCGCCTCGCCCGTTCTGGGGTACGAGGCTTCCGCCAAGACCGTAAATTCCAAACAACACGCAAGCGGCCACAGCCGCCCTAACAAACCAGTCCGAGCCCTTGTTCTCTACCGCGCAGACATCGCAGAACCGACGGCTAGTCAACAGGCCCCATTCGGTCCTTTCGATTCTCACCCCGCAGCTGCAGCAGTAGTTCGGCTTAAAGAACATTTTCCGATGTTCCTCCAGGGAACGCTGTTTGCCGATGATCGACACAAAGCGCAAAGAGGCCCGGCATCGAGTGAACACTTTATTATAAAACAACCTACCCGCAAAGTTAAGGAAAATATGAAACTAGCGATGATGCAACGGGATTTTTCGAAATTGCGTCTGACTGTTAGTATTTTTATGTTGAAACCCTTAATTTACATTGTTTTTCTCGTTCTTTCCACCTGCTTTGTTGCGCTCGGCCAGGTCGACGACCCGATCAGGGTTGATTCCGCCATCGTTCGCGTGAATGTCGGGGTAGTGGATACGCGCGGCCGGCCGATGATGGCCTTGGGCCGGAACGAATTTGAGGTATTCGAGGACGGAGTCAAACAAGAGATCCTTAGGTTTGAGAATACGTCCGCACCGTTTTCCGTCGTCATGCTTTTGGATATGAGCGGCTCGACGAAGAGTTTTCGGCAGAATATTAAGTTATCTGCGTCGCGATTTTTGGACGCTCTTGACCCGCAGGACCGTGTTTCGGTCATTGAATTTTACAACAAGATCAACGTCCTGAATGATTTCTCAACAAATCGGAGAACGGCGGCCCATTCCATTTCGGTCGCAAACGGCACCGGGGATACCAATCTCTATAAGGCATTGTTGTTTAGCCTGGATAAACTCGCTAAGGAAGGAGGACGGCGGAAAGCGATCGTCGTGCTTAGCGACGGTGTCGATACCGACATGCGGAACGAGGACAGAAAATTGCTTACCGCACTTGCCGAGGGTGAAGTTCCGAACGCTCTGCAGCCGGAATCGAGCCGCCAACTTAACGATATACTGAATCGTTCGGATCTTCACGGCGTGACCATATATCCGCTGGCACTCCCGACCGGTGATCCCGCGCGCCTTGCCGATCCGACGCCCCTTCAAATCGCCCTATACAGGGCAGCCAGAGCACGGCTAAGACTGATCGCGGAAAGGACAGGCGGGACCTTGAACGAGATCGAACGATTGGAACAGATGGGCTTGCTATATGCGAGCGTCGCGGCCGACCTGAGAACGCTGTACACCATCGAGTATCAGCCAACTAATCTAAAGCGCGACGGAAAATGGAGATCGATCAAGGTCGAGGTCTCGGACCCCGAACTGATCTCTCGCTCACGTACAGGATATTTCGCACGCTGATCTGATCAGGGCAACAGGGGATCAATGTGGACTTTTGAATTTAGAAAGGTCTTCTGCGTGTAGCTCTCCCGTAGGTTCCTGATGTCGGAGCAACATCGAACAGCTTTCAAACTTTGGTAAGAGTCTCTTCACACGTAATTCACGAAAGTTCTGATATCACCGGCTAACTTCCACATATCGCGGTCTATCGAACCCACTCCTGATCTCGGTTACTTGACACCGTAAGCCGCGATTTGTAGGGTAATTGTTTGGGCACCCGTAGCTCAGCTGGATAGAGTACTTGACTACGAATCAAGGGGTCGCATGTTCGAATCATGCCGGGTGTACCATCCTTACTTCAATCATTGCAACATTTATATTCAGAAAGGCCCTCCGATTGAATGGGCCGTTTTCTGTCAAGTGCAACATACGTGCAACAGCGATGAAGAATCAAGTTCCAAGACCCCCGATGCTTGAACATAATTTCGGAATTTCATAATCCGTCCCATCGCTCTATCCGTTTTCAAAATTTATCTGCTTACCTCCCTCAGTTGCAATATTAACCTGTCCCGCATTATTTATCGTTACCGGAGCGTAGCGCCTCAGATCGCGTAATTGCCTGAGGGTTCGCATATAGATCCTGTTCCACCGATCTGCCATTTGTACGGCTTGCTCTAATGCCTGAGCCTCGGAGATTGTGAGACGAGTCCAGTATCCGTCGTCGTAGCCCTTCATTTGAGCTTCTCGGCCCTGCCGTGCCATCCACTCTGCGTACTCGGGATGTGGCTCCCTTTCCCTGGTCTGCGATCGCTTTACCGTTTGTTCAAACCAAAATTGCCATTGAAAAAATGCCTGTGCCAGCATATCGATCATAGCTACCTCGATACCGCCGGTCGGATTCCAGTCATCGATAAACGATTCACGGATGCCCATATAACGGCCGATATTCCATGGGTCCTTCATGTATCCGACCGGAAAGCAGGTGTTCGCGGCAAGATGGCCTGATTCAAATTCTTTCTTGCCTTCTTTTTTCACATTCTCCCAAAATCTTTCTGCG
>JBGSYT010000102.1:0-3198 GCA_041750855.1 Pyrinomonadaceae bacterium
CGACACCGCATGCGACACTCCGTTCATCGGCGCCCGGATCTCGTACGCATCGTTCAAATATGAGACGACAAGTGTTCTTGTCTAAGAACCCAAGTACGGGAAGTGCTCTATACCGTAATTCATGATCGCGGTCAGTGATCAGCCGTGCGGCAATCCTTACGACCAGATCCTTGTCGATCTCATCATTACCGGCAAGAAATCTAAGATTACTAATGAGCTCTTCCTGACTTCCCGAGTTGAGGCGGCGTTTTTCCAGATCTTCGGCGACAACCTCGAGCAATTCGTTTCTGGGCTTTCTTAGAATGCCCTTCAATAGGTAGCTTTGCTCCTGAAAAAAATGTGAGGCCCTGCCTGACGTTTTCTCTAGAGTTCGCGCAAGTTCTCGCTTGTCGATCGTGTCGATCGCAAGACTGGTAATCGCTTCCGAGATGTATCGTTTTGTTTCGAGCGGCAGAGTTCCGATATTTTGTAGAATGTTGAGGCTCGATAAGTCTCCGCTCGAAATTAACGCGACAGTAAAGAGCCGCACGGTTACGTCGTCGTACTTTTCGACCCGAGTGAACGCATCCTGAATATCAGGTAGGGCGGCGTCAGCCTTGAGTCCTGCCACCAGGCTTCTGGCTACGTAGCCTTTTAAGTGTGGAGAAATTGCAGACCTTGCAAGCAATGCGCGAAGCGGCTCGATCGCCACTTCCGATTCGCTTACACCCAAGCCAAAAACTGCATTCGTCAAAACGAGCTCGTCGGTCGATTGATCGACGACCTTCACGAATAGATCGACGTTTCCCGGAGCATCGAAGTCCTTAATGACTTCAAGACACACGGCCCGTCCGATCCGATTGTTGTTCTCATCCTCTGCAATCTCGGAAAGCTGTTCGACGCTGCACACACCTCGCAACAATAACGGCAATAGGGTCTGTTCGCCGAAACTTATGGAAATGTCTTCCGCTCCGCTTCTTAGAAATGAAAGCAGGAATTCCGTCGACTGAAAGGTCCCGCAAGTTCCGAGAGGCCGAGCCGCACCGCTTACCCCAATGATCTTTCTGCCGTCCGATAGCGCCGTACTTTTTTCCAGCACGGACTTGAAATTGTCCAGGAGTGGTTTTTCAAAACTGGTCTCACCCAATATCCAGTAAAAGGTGCCGAGTTTCTCGATGCCGAATGGAGATGCCTTTGGCAGGAGTCTCAATGCTTCCGATGGCAAACTCTGATCCTGAGCTTTGATCGCTGCTTTGAGATGCTTAATTTGGTTCAGGCGGTCACCGTAGTCATATTCGTCATCTCCTACATAAGGTAGTAGGGCGTCAACGAATACGGATGCGGATCCTGACAGGGCGCTTTTCGAGGTTGGTAGGGCCTCAACTCCCGCAGGACTCCATACGTTGCCGAGATCCTCAAGAAGGCTTATCGCTCCCCATTTGATTTCCTGTGACCGGACCATACCGGTCGCAGCATCAGTTAACGTCGGGTACAGCTCGTGAATATCGTGATGGAATACCGAATCCCGAGTATCTGAAAAGGCGTTACGCGGTTCCTTTATAAGGTACTCATCGCGCTTTGAAAAGAGAAGGGAAGCTGCCCGATCTCGATCTAGGTGGACGAGAGCGTTAATGATCGAGCTTGCATTCCACCGGCGTTCTGGCTCGTCCGGAGCATCTTCGATTGAAAGAAGGAGGTTCTCAAAGGTGTCGAACACTTTCCCTTCTTGCACTTCCGCAAAATACTTTGCAGTCGCGCGGATCGCTTCGTCGTTATTATTGAGACCGGCAAGTATTTTGGTAATGACTTCTAGCTGGCTGCGATCTCGTAGGTGCGCTGAAAGAAATATTAGATTCTTTGTCAGCGTCGCGAGCTTTTGCTCGTTGGCCAGCGGCAAATTTACGGAAATTGCATTTGATACTGCGTCGGTGAGATAGCCAATGTTAATTAACGCCCAAACGACTGAGCCTTTCACGGCTTCTGGCCTGCTTTCGTCGTTCAGGGCTTCCAGCAAAACATCGATCCCGGCCGGGCCGATATGTCCGAAAGCTTTCATTGCCGCCCGACGCATGTCATCTTCAGTGTCGGCCAGGCATTCAAGAAGTGATGAGCTGAACTTTGCTAGCTTGTAACGACCAGTGAGTTCCACCGCGAGCTCGCGCGCACGGGGTGACCGATCCGATAAATGACGTTTGAGAACTTCATCGTTCTGCGGAGAATAACGGACCTGTCGAGCTGCCTTTCGATAATCGTAAAAGGTGCGGTCGGGATCGACTTCACGGATCTTTTGAAATAGATACTCCAGCACGGACGGCTTCATGAGCCTAAACCACGAAGACTCTCGATGCCGAACCACGATTGCGTCAAGGATGACCGCGAGCAGTGCTGTACGGCGAGGCTTTTCAGTGGCCAGCCGATCGATCAGAGTAAGGATCCCATCGGCGACCGGCCAGTAATCCCCTCCTTCTTGAAGCCATCCGGAAATAATTGCTTCTCGTTCTCCGGCCGCTGCAGAACTGAGCTCGTGCTCGAGCCGAATTGAGAGAAGGTATCCACCGGCGTCCGTAACGCGAAATGCGACGGGATCGCCCGGAGTAAGAACTCCGCAAGAAACCAATGCGTTATGCAATGAGAGGCCTGTCCCGCTCGCTTCGAAAAGCCCCGGACAAATCGATCTCGCAGTCGAAAGAGGGACTGAAAAATCTCTAATTTTCTCCTTTCGACAGTGATCGACGAAGTCAAGCAACATTGGAATGACTTCGTCCGCCTTTCGGTTCGTGAGTTGCTCCACCTCATGAAAACACTGGTCAAACCGCTTTCCGATGAGGGTACTCCAGGTTTCGTCGCTTGCAGTGGTTACCTGCCCCAATGCATAAAGGGCCGCAAAATGTTCGAAAGTGCCTGGATGCTTTAGCAAGGTGCGCATTGAGGCCACGTGATCGTCTACCTTTCCGTCCAGACCAACCTCCCTTATCAGATCGACGGCGCCGATAGCGTCAAGTGCAACATCCAGCTCATGGTTATCGAAATCGCCGATCTCGATCGATCGGCTGTCGCGCAGAGACTCACCTTTCAAATCAGACGCACGTAAGTAAAATGGGAGGTGCTTGTGTCTCAGTACCCTTTCGAATTCGCTGTCGCGGCAGGAAAGCAGAACCTTAACGAGTCGCGGACTAGTTAGCGCCAGCGAACGGTGGAGCTCGGCGAGTTGCTTTGCAA
>JBGSYT010000103.1:0-2072 GCA_041750855.1 Pyrinomonadaceae bacterium
TCGAACTTTCCTTGTTTTGAATAGACCGTTTCGCCCTGGGCGTTGATGAGGATGGTGAAGGGAAGGGCGCCGGTCCAGTCTTTGGAGACAAGATTGATGGCTGCGTCCTGGTCGCGGGTGTTAAGCAAGAAAGCCGGAGAATCGGATCCCATCTGGGAGAGGAATTCGGGAACCGCGCCGTTGATCTCCGACGGTTCGTCCATGGTTACTGTTATTAGATCGATCTTATCTTTGTGATCCTTCGCGATCTCGACGAGGTCGGGGAACTCTTCGCGGCACGGCCCGCACCATGTTGCCCAGAAGTTAATTAATAACGGCTTGCCTTTAGGTTTGAGCAGGTCTTTGAGGCGCGTCTCGTCGATCTGCGTGACCGTTGACGGCGGCGTCGGCTGGGTCTGACACGCGAGGGCGAATAGGGCCAAAAGGCAAAGAACGATTGTTCGCATATAGAGAACCACCCCGTCAGCCGAAACGGCTGCCACCCCTCCTTCGTAAGGAGGGGAGTTTTTTTAAGTCACAGCAACTCGCTTGATCGAACAACCGACGGCCCTTGCGGTCTTCCGTTCGACCTGTTGTCCGCTCGAATTCTGCTCGACCGCCTTGCGCAGGTAGCTCTCGGTGATCTGTTCGCCGCTGCTGCTGTTGTCGATCGCTCCCTGATAAACAAGGACGTTCTTGTCGTTCAGATAGTAGATCTCCGGTGTCAGGCTCGCACCGAGTTTGTCGGCGATGACATTTCCTTTATCGACGAGAACGGGGAACTTGTAGTTTTCGGCTGCGTGCGACTTCATCCAGTCGGGCGATTCGCTTGCGTTGGAGTTGATGCCGATCACGTTGATCCCTTTAGCCTCGAAGTCGGCGACGAACTGCGATATCCGCTCGTTATATTGCTTGACCGTCGGACACTGCGCCGAAACGAATACGAGGATCGTGCCGTTTGTTCCCTTCAAACCTACGAGCGAGTTCTCGACTCCGATCGTGTCGGGAAGCTTGAAATCTTCGACCGTGGTGCCGACCGCAAGCGGCGGATTCGGGCTGGTCTCGTTGTATGAGGTGCAGGCTGTGACGCTGAGGATCGCCAATGCAAGTACGGCTAGCTTCTTCATGTGCGAGTATACGGTTCTAGCCGCGAAATTGTTCTCAGATTGGTCCAAAAAAAGGCCCCGACAGTTGCCGAGGCCTTTGCACGCTGAAGCTTGAACTCTGAACTCCGCGGACGGCGTGGCAAGAACGTATGCTTGCGGCCCAGTCAAAGCGGAAGGCGGATGATCTGGTCGATCCACTCAGTAGGGTCGCTGCATTCGACTATAATGACAATCTCTTCGACAGCGCGGCCAATCGGGAAATACTGATCGATAAGGAAAAGTCCCGGCATAAGTTTGCCATCTGTCACGCGAGCCACGGCGAATGTTTCCATTGTGTGAAGGTCGTGGCTCAGGACAATGCGATTTTGCGAAGCAGCGAACTCAAGAACAATCAGATCACGAGCGGTACGAAGGCCGACATCTTGAACACGAACTATATCGAGATCGGGCAATCGACGCCGAATGCCTGTGAGGATATGTCTGTTGAAATCTTCGTCGGTTAGGAACCGGATCATTTGTTCCAGTTTGGATCGTTCTTTCGGGCTACTAACTTTTCCCGAGTTAAATGATCAGGACGGGCTCGATCCTCATTGCGACGCTTCTCAAAATCGAGATGTCGCCGCTCAAGATACTTGTCGATCTCCACCTTGTTATGAAGATAGTAGGAAATTGCTCCATGTATCTCTGCAAGCGTCAGCGTGTCGAAGGCATATTGGATTTCCGCAGGATTTTCTCCCCGATTGAAAGCGTAAACAACCGAATCAAGCGACACGCGCGTATTGCCGACTCGCAAGGTTCCGCCTTCAACTAGACGAACAGGTTTTGGGATTGTATCGACTACGGTAGCCATAACATTAGAATATTAACATGAAATGTTACTGGCCGGACAGAGAAAAGGCTTCGTTTCGGATGAGACGAAGCCTTTTCAAACTGTCCCGTCCTGAAATAGGTTGACAAAAAAGGAGCTTATTCATGGATGAGAAAGGA
>JBGSYT010000104.1:0-83658 GCA_041750855.1 Pyrinomonadaceae bacterium
GCCGAGCCCAAGCCCGACGGTGCCGCAAATGGCCCCGCTGCCGGCAAACCGGCCGGCCTCGAACAATCTGGAAGGATAGGAGCTGAAGTCGCCCGATCTGCTTTATACATCGAACCCGTCAGCCATCGAGCCGGCGGGTTCGACGTTTATGATTTGTAGGCAAGCGGTGCTGGTTCCTCGCCTTCTTGTGGCGGTTCTTTCTTTAACATCTTGTAGATGCCGACGATCTCGTTGATCCATTTTGTGGATTCTGCGTGGGCCGGGTCAAATTTCAGCGCACGACGGTAATCGCCCAACGCGGCGGCATATTGACGAGCTTCGGTAAGCGCAAAACCACGCTCGAAATACGCCTGCGCCATCGCTTTTTTGGCCTGCTCGTCAGAGGGTTTGCCCTTGACGGTTTTTTCGGCCTCAACCACGGCTGCGTCGAATTTGGTTGTATCGATCGGGTCGCCGCTGGCCGACCACCTGCCCGGGCCGCCAGGTTTCGCGGTGTTTGCGGCAGGCGGCTGGTTTTCGGTCGTGTGGCCGGTAACGGTCTGCGGCCGGTCCGATCGCGGCGGGTGTGCGTTCGAATTTGCGGTGTTCTGGACTATCGGATCACTGCCGGTGCAGGCCGCTCCGAGGGCTAAGACCCCTAAGATCAAATAGGTTTTCATATGGTTAATTATTATCTATATAAGGCCGTGCCTGGACAACATAGATCCGCCCGGCAAGGATGCCCCACTCGATGTCCTGGATCTCTTTTCCAAAGACATCGCGGATACGGATTGCCGCCCGTGCAAGATTTCTTACCTGCAGGTCGGTCAGGACGCGCCCCTGCGGATTCGCACATTTATCGCTGGTCGTTTTCAGGTCGCCGCCTTGGTCAAACCTGAGTGCGCTCTCCTGCTGCGAGAGAGTCATGACCGAGACCGAATTCGACTTTGGATCGAAGAGAAGCTGCTCGGGCAGGCCCGCGTTGTTGACGACATTAGAATTATGCCCGCAGACAGCGCTTATGTATACCGCGTTAGTTCGTTCCAGATCGAAGGGATCGGCCGTGATCATCACGCCGCCCTTTTCCATATCAATGCCGGTTTGTATCAGCACCGACATATACACTTTCTCTTGATCGACATAGTTGCGAACGCGCGCCTCATACGCCTCGAATTTCCAGAGCGAACCCCAAACCTTTTTTATCGCCTCGGTCAGATTAGCGCCCTGGCGGACGTTTGGGACACTCGAATAAAGGCCGGCCCCGCTGAAGTTCGGCAGGTCCTCGGCGTTCGACGAGCTGCGAACGAAAACGGGGCGATTTGCCAATTGGACACGCCAGCGCCTGATCACAGCGGTCCGAATCTCCGCCGGGATCGGTGCCTTTTGTATATCGTTCCTCAGTTCCTCGAGTTTCTGCCGCCGGTAACGCGGATTGTGGACAAACTCGAGATCTTCCATGTAGCGGTGGATCCGTTTATTGAACCCGTTGTCCCGCATGAATTTATCGTACCAGTAATACGGGATCGAGAAGCCGTCGGGAACAATAATGCCCGGGACCCGCGCACGGATGATCTCACCCTGATTCGCCGCCTTAGCACCGAAACGAATGCTGTCCGTGGCCCGCATCGCGCCAAGTCCGACAAGGCGTTTCTCATCAAGATCGGCGGGCGGGACGACTTGGTCGGGAGAGATGAATCTCTCCCTGACGTCGTCCAAAGAAGCATGCGAGATGCTGTAATCCGTCATCCGGGCCTCGAGTGAAACAACGAATGTATCGAACTCCCGGAAAAGCTTGTCGGCGTCCTTAATATAGACATTCGGGATCTTCCAGCCCTTGGCGAGAATGTTGATATGCGAAAGCGGCGAGGAAGGTTTCGCAACGATTATTCCACGAACCGGCGGCAGCGACTGTGGGAGTTCCTTTAGAACAAGGATCTCGTTATCGCCGATCTCGACGGTGTCATCCAGCTTATCGATGATATGAATGCGGCCGACGGCGGTGCCGGTGTTCAGGGCGAGATACTCCTGATTCTTGATTATATCGCTCTGGAGGATCAGATCGATGCCGAGGCCCGCGGAAATGTCCTCCTGCCGGATCGAATTCGGCTTGTAGGCGACCTTATCGAAAAAAAGGCCATTGATCGCCTCGTGTGCGGTATGGATCAGATCGGCGGTGGCGAGGTCGCCTTCCCATAGTTCCCATGTGAACCGTTCGACCGGACTTTGCCACGCGATCGTGCCGACAATGAAACGCCGCCCTTCGTCGATGTAAATAGGCTTGAATACATCGGCGCCTCGCGGGACGAGGTAGGTCGCAAGGAGGAAGTCCTTGTGAAAGCGGTAACGCTGGGAATTAACGAAATAGACCTTGTTTTTGGCACGGCGGTCGATAACGAACATCGCGTGAGGAAGGGCATAGGGCGTGTTCGAATGATAGACGCGGGCGATCGAGTCGAACTCTTCACGCGACTTGATCTCGGCAAGCGAATTGGCCTTCGAATCGGGTGACGCGGCCTGGGTTACTTGCGACTGGCTGCTCGGTGAGGGCTTGCGAGCCATCTGGGCGTGAGTTCCCCACGGCGCACAGATGACAATGGCAAGAAGAACTTTCCAAAAATAACTAGTGATCAATAACTGATAATTAAAAATTCGCATGCAGGGTACCGATCTTGTTATAGGTCGTGTCGCGAAGCGCGTCGAGCTGGGCGAGGGAATAAATAGAGACTTTCATATCACGATAGATGCCCTCACCGATGCGGTAGATCCATCCGTGAATGAAAAGTTCCTGGCCCCGGTCCCAGGCGTCCTGGACCACGGTCGTTTCGCCGACACTTGCAACTTGTTCGATGACGTTCAGCTCGCACAATTTGTCCAGTTGAGCGTCGTAATCGGCTTCTTTCGCGATCTCGTCGCGGTGCTTGTGCATTATGTCCTGAATGTGTCGAAGCCCGTTATCTACCAGGCCATAGCGCGAATCGTCGAACGCGGCCTTCACGCCGCCGCACCCGTAATGTCCGCAGACAATGATGTGGCGGACCTTCAAAACCTCGACGGCAAACTGCATTACGGCAAGGCAATTCATATCGCTGTAATTGACGAGATTCGCGACTTTGCGGTGTACGATCATCTCGCCCGGCAGCAAGCCCTCGCTCGACGTCGGTGTTATGCGGCTGTCCGAGCAGCCGATCCAAAGAAGCTCAGGGTTCTGAGCTTCCGACAAGCGCTCGAAGAACAGTGGGTCTTTGGCAGTAAGCTCATTCGCCCACTGCTTATTCGCAGCCAGAAGTTCAATACTCTTTTGCACTTGCTGATTTTAACGTATTTAGGCGTGTTTACGCCATCAGAGGACCTTTTCGATCTCGTCCGCGGCGGTCTCGACACCGCGTTCCGAGCGAACTATCTCTCCGAATCTCACAGCGTTTTCGAGGTACTTTTTGTCATTCAAGATCTTCGACAGAAGTGAACAAGCCGCATCGGCAGAATAGCCATCTCGCCAGATCGTCTCGCTGACGCCCATTCGCCGGCAGCGGGCGGCATTGTCGAACTGATCGTGGGCGTAGGGCATGATGGTATGCGGCACGCCGGCGCGGAGAACCTGTGCGGTAGTGCCGACTCCGCCCTGATGAACGACGCACGCGGCCTTCGGGAAAACGAGGGAATACGGAGCGTAGTCGAAACCGACGATATCATCGCTGAGCCCGGCAGGCGGATCGTTGAAGATCCCGTACAACAACACGGCCCGGCGTCCCATTTTCTTTGCCGCTTTTGCAGATTCGTCAAAGAAGTCCCGCGGGTCCATCACGGCTGCGGAACCAAGCGTAAACACGATCGGCGGTTCGCCCGCGTCGAGAAAGTCGGCTAATCCGGCGGGCATTTTTCCGGTATCGTCTTTGCCGTCGTAAAAACAGAACCCGGTCTGGATGGTGTTGGGCGGCCAATCCGGCTGCGGTTTGGCAAGGACCTTTGAGAATAAAGCGAGATGCAGCAGCGGAGAATATTTTCCGTCGAAGATCGGGTCGTGGTTTTCGGATAGGCCGAGTTCGCGGCGGAATTTTTTGTATGGCGTGTACCATCCCCGAGCGAGGAAGCGCATGATGCTGAGAAACGTGCGAAAGAACGCCGGTCCGAGCGGACGCAAATGCTCCAACCACGGAGCGGCGGGCGGAACGAAGGGATCATGAATCGAAAAGAACGTTGTCGGCTGCAGATTTGTCGAAATCCATTTGATCCCGGTTTGCTCGACGACGGACTTTACGGCATACACGATCTCGCCGGTGATCAGCAGATCCTGGCGGTCGACCGCCACCATCAGATCGTCATACTGCTCTCGAATGTTGCCGAAGATGACCTCTTTGATCATCTTCTCAGGTCCCCATATCGAATGCATGAGTTCGACGGCGAGTTTCTTATTTTCCGGATCGAGATGCGGCGCCATCGGGGCGAATCCGAGCCCGGTCATCGCGATTCGTTCGCGGTAGAACTCCATCCCAGCGATCGTCACGTCGTGGCCGCGTTTCGTGAGTTCGAGGCCCAAGGCAATCTTCGGATGCATGTCGCCGAGCGAGCCAAATGTTGCAAGCAATATTTTTGCCATTATTAGGTGGATCGGCGGGGAAGTTAGCTGAGCGCGAATGCGAGAACTATGATCCAGACTCGTCCGCTGCATCGGTTGCGACTCGCTCAGCCTCTCTTGCGGCGTTGCGGGCCTTCACCTGAAACCGCACGCTCAAAAAGAATGCGACGCTTCCGAGGACGGCCGAAACGAACGCGCCGTCTGAATTCCCCGTCCATAGAAAATAGGCGGCGATCAAAGCCAATATCAGCGATGAGACTTGGAAAACCCGGTCCATATGCTAACCAGCCTTCCTGGCGACTTCCTTAAAACTTTCACCGCGGAAAAGGGCTCCGGCGCCCCTAAATAGGCGCCGGATCGCGTTCAAGATCTTTGGGAAGAACCAAATGAAGAAGAACACGAATATCACCAGGACGATCGCGATAACAACGGGTGCGAAGACCGCGAGGATGGCTCCTCCAACGGCGATCACGTCTTCTACCAGCGAGAGGATCCAGTTTGAGACCGGCTCCGGCGAAAGGTTTGCGGCGATGCGTGCGGTCGCCTTGGTTCCGTGTGAGGAAAATGCAAGCCCGCCGCCGATAAGCGTTGCCGTAATAACGATCGACGGGTCCATATCGGAAACTGCGGCCCAAGCCATCACCGCACCGGCCGGAACCCGGATGAAGGTGTGTACAACGTCCCAAACACTGTCGATATAAGGCACTTTGTCCGCAAAGAATTCGACAATGTACAGACCCCCGGCGACGCCGATGATCCACCAGTTATCAAGCACGTCGAGCCCGCCGGGAAGCTTGACGCTGCCGAACTTTTGCAGAAGTCCGAGCACCGAAACAGTTGCATAGAGATTTATACCGCTTGTCCAGGCGGAACCTAGTGCAAGGGTCAATGTTGAGAACCATTCCATAACAACAGTGACGAGTGAACAGTGGCGAGTGACGAAAAACTAGTGACAAGTGAAGGGGCGAGTTTCGAGTCTTGCCACCCCTCACTTAGTTCAGTCCAAGCGTGTCGATTTCAGCAGCAAGCTGCGTCGAAGAGCGTTCAGCATCTTCCTGACTTCTTCCATCAAAGCGAAACACTCAGCGGTATCAGCCACATTACAAAACTCAAGATCCATTGAGATAATAAGCTGGGTTTCGAGTTCTGCCAACGAGCCTTCGGCGTTTGACACGAAGCGAACAAAATCGCCAGTTGTCCGCCGGGCCTGTCCTTCTGCAATATTTGACGGGATCGAAACGCTCGCCCGTCGCATTTGAGAAACAATGCCAAACCTCTCATCTTTTGGAAAACGATTCGTTAGCTGGTAAATGAGCTTTACCAACTGAATACTCTTCTGCCAAACGATCAAGTCCTTAAAACTAGAGGTTTTTCCTACGTCATTCATGTCCTAGCTGACCTTTGTACCTCTTCTTCTCACTCGCGACTCGACACTTGTACTTCTGACTCCGGCCCTTCTCGATCATCACTCATCACTCTTTACTATAGCCGGCCCTTCTAGCTCGTCACTCGCCACCCATCACTCTTCACTAATTCCGGCGCTTCTTGCTCGTCACTCGCCACTCATCACTCATCACTACCTGGCCCTTCTTCACTATTCTCGTCCTTCTTAAATCCAAATTTTTCGAGTCGGTATTGGAGCGTCCTGAATGTCAGGCCGAGGAGTTTTGCGGACTTCGTAATGTTGTTGTCGGTGCGGTCCATCGCCTGCATTATCAGGCTCCGCTCGACGTCCTCGAAATTGACTCCTTCGGGCGGCAGCTTGAACTGGCCGCTGTCATCCGCAGACGCGAGTCGGGTTCCGCCGGTCATTTCGGGAGGCAGGTCTTCGAGGGTGACGGTATCTTTCTCGCATAGGAGTATTGCTCTTTCGATGGCCGATTCGAGCTGGCGGACGTTTCCGGGATAATGATAATCGTTGAGTAGGGTGCGAGCGGCAGGCTCGATGGTGATGCTGCGCTCGGTGCCGCGGGTATGTTTTTTGACGAAAAACTCGATCAAAACCGGTATATCCGAACGGCGTTCGCGAAGCGGCGGTATTTCGATCGACAAGACATTCAGGCGATAATACAGATCCTCGCGAAACCGCTTTTCCTCGGTCATTTTCAACAGGTCACGGTTGGTGGCGGCGAGAACGCGAACGTCGATGGGTATTTCCTTTACGCCTCCGACGCGCCGTATCTCGCGTTCCTGAAGCGCGCGTAGAAGTTTCGCCTGAAGCGAAATATCCAGCTCACCGATCTCGTCGAGGAACAATGTTCCGCGATCCGCGATCTCGAAAAGGCCTTTCTTCTCACCGGCTGCACCGGTGAACGACCCTTTTTCATGTCCGAATAGTTCGGACTCGAGAAGATTTTCGTTTATCGCCGCGCAGTTCACCGCCTGAAACGTCTCGTTTGCCCGATGCGAATTCATATGGATCGATCGGGCGATCAGCTCTTTTCCCGTTCCGCTCTCGCCGCGTATCAACACGGTCGAATTCGATTTCGCGATCTTCAGGATGAGCTTTTTGACCTTGTCCATTTCCGGCGAATCGGACACGATCTCGGTGTCGAGAGCCGACAGTTTGTTCAGCGAGCGTGACACGGTGTCGAGCAGTTTTTCGCTGTCGTAGGGCTTTTGCAGGTAATCGAACGCTCCAAGGCGAAGAGCATCGACCGCCGAATCAACGGAACCGTGCGCGGTAAGCAGGATGACGATGATCGACTTGTCAAAATTCGTGAGCTCTTTTAGAAGATCGAGGCCCGACATTCCGGTCATCTTCAGGTCGGTGAGGACCAGGTCAAATCGGCGCGATTCGACGAACTTCATCGCGGCTTCGCCGGAGCTGGCGGTCGTGACGTCGTAGCCCTCGCCGGACAGTATCGTCTCAAGGATCTCTCGTTGGTTTTTCTCGTCATCAACGACGAGGATTGATTTTCTTACCATTTCTTTTTTAGTGACACGTGACGAGTGATGAGTGACGAGCAGTATCGTTTTCTCGCCATTCGTCACGATTCACCTGTCACTGCCTTAGGTAATCTTACCGTAAACCGGGTTCCTTCACCTTCGGTAGATTCGACATCGATCGTACCATTATGCATTTCCACGACCTTCTGCACGATCGCAAGCCCCAGGCCGGTGCCGGTATCTTTTGTCGAGTAGTACGGTTCGAAGATCTTGGGCAAATCTTGTTCAGAAATTCCGCGGCCCGTGTCGGCGACCTCGAACCTAACGGTCCCGTTTTCGGACGTCATCCGGACATTCAGCGATCCGCCATCGCTGCCGATCGCCTGAACTGCATTGATGAACATATTGTTAAACACCGACCGAAGGTAATCAGGGTCTCCCAAAACCATCGGAACGCTTTCGTGCTCGACGAGGCTGATCTTGATGTTATTCTCAGCGGCCTGACACTCGACAAGACGAAGCGAGTCTTCAATGATCTGCCGCGAATCGACCGGGCGAAGGTCGGCCTGGGCAGGACGCGAATAATTTAGAAAGTCGGTAATCTGCTGGTTGATCCTGGCGACCTCGTCCTTTAGCTGTGAGGTCAGTTTCACGAAGTTCGCTTTCGCCTCCTGATCTTCTGGGGCATACTTCGACCTTAAATGGTCGAGCGTGAGATTTATGTAATTTAGCGGATTGCGGATCTCGTGTGCGATCGCCGAACCGAGCCGTCCGATGACGGCGCTTTGCTCCGCCAGGCGCAGCTGGGCCTCGAGCTCCTTGGTTTTCTCGAGTTCGGCGGTCATTTCGTTAAATCGTTGGGCGAGCCGGCCCATTTCGTCGCCGCGCTCCCTATCCGGCACGCGGACGGTTAGATCGCCTTCAGCGACTCGGCGAGCGGCGGCAGACAGGTTCGCGATCGGCCGCGTGAACCGCCACACCAGCCAAAATGTTATCAGCGTCGAAATGGTCAACACGGCAAGCGTGACCAAAAGCGGGCTGGCGGCCCGCCAAGCGGCCTCGCTTCTGTCGTTTGTAAGTATGACCATCACAAACCATCGGCCTTCGCTGGTGTCGATCGGGATAGCGTGCGCCTCATTGTCGCCGCCCTCGACGGTCATGCTGCTGGGAAAGTACTTGATGTCTTCGCCGAGGCGTCGGCCCTCCATAAGAGGCGGCAGGCCCTCAAGTTCCCAGAGCATTTTATAAGCGAGAGTGCCGTCGTCGTTGCGGGTCGGCCAGCGTTCTGCAGCTAGGCTGTCGCTGACACGCCATTGGTTGTCGATGATTATTACATCGATTATCCGCGGCCGTGTGACTTCGTCGAGATATGTTTGGCCGGGCCGTTCGATGAGATCGGTAACACGTTCTTCGCGAGCGGTAAGGCCGGCGGTCCCGAGAACGATGCCGGCGACAAGCGCTCGTGCCTGGGCATCGCGAAGTTCGATATTCTCCTGCTGGGTCAGGTAATTCAGATAAAACTGGACCGCCAGAGTGGCGATCAATAGCAGTGCCAGGATCAGCAGCAAACGGCCGCGGAATGTGTTGAAAAAGTTCATCGATCAAACTCGACCCGTCATTTTTGCTTGCAGTAAGAGAAATGCTAATGGTATAGTTTTCCTTAGCATTTTCGCACACTCTAGAACAAACCAATTAATTCAGTCGGAAATTCGTTCCGGAGTCTCCTCAAACAATTCATTCTTAACGTTTCGTGGCTCGAGGTAAAACATGAAGTTAATGTGTTCCGAAAACCGTCTTCTTGGCCTGGCGTTCGTATTGTCGCTTATGTTCGCCGTTCTTTCGGCCGGTGCCGAAGCGCAGACGAAGAAAGCAGTACCGGCGAGCAAGACCGCCGTTAAGAAGAACCAGACGACGGCAAAGGATGCCCGGAAAGATCCCCGGCAAACCGCCGCGACTGCCAAGAAGCCGGCCACAGCGAAAAAGAACACACAAACCTCAGCTCGCTCAACGACGACCGCGAAAAAGACCGCACCGAAAGTAGATCCGAAAGTTTCAAAGACAGCAGCAAAGACCTCAACTACGGGCAGGAAAACGGCCAAGCCCGATCCGAAAAAGACAGCCGCCGCCCGTAGGGCCGAAGAAGCACGCCGCCAGGCGGCTCTTGCCGAACAGCGTCGCCGCGAACAAGCCGCGCGTGAGGCACGCGAGCGGAAACTGGCATTTGAGCGGGGACTTCGAACCCAGACTGTGGCGAATATCACGAACGACGTGACCGAAGGCGAAGACCTAAAGGTTCGGGAAGCAGCGGTGAATGCGCTCGGGAACAGGGCTGGAACCGTTGTGGTGATGGAGGCGAAGACAGGCAAGCTGCTGACCGTTGTAAACCAGGACTGGGCCATCCGACACAGCTTCAAGCCGTGTTCGACAATAAAGCTGGTGACGGGCGTTGCCGGGATCAATGAAGAAGTGATCAATGAAAGCGGCGGCGTCGGTGAATCGACGTCGGGGTTGAAGCTTGACAACGCTCTTGCCCGTTCGAACAATCCGTATTTTCAGCAGGTCGGATCAAAAGTAGGCAATACGAAAATGATCGACTATGCCCGGAAGCTTGGCCTTGGGACCCGGACCGGGATTAATGTGGAAGGCGAGACGGCAGGAAAACTCCCCTATGGCAACAACAACGCGCGCGTCTATTCTCACGGCGACGACTTTGAGGTTACGCCGCTTCAACTTGCTGTAATGGTCTCCGCTCTTACGAACGGCGGCAAGAAGGTTGTGCCGCAGATCCACAAACCTCGCGTCGAAAAGGCCGCATTTCGCGAAAAGCCGTCGGCTCGGGTCGATCTTCCACGCGACAGTTTTGAAGGAGTGCTGCCGGGCATGGTCGGGGCGGCCGAGTACGGAACCGCGGCTAGGGGCGTCGATGCGGCGATGGGTGTAGCAGGGAAGACCGGTTCGTGTATCGGCGGCGGATCATGGGTAGGGCTTTTTGCATCGGTCGCGCCGGTCGAGGACCCGAAATATGCCGTTGTTGTCATTACAAGAGGCCAGGACGAGCGCGGGCGGCATGCGGCCGCTATCGCAGGCCAGGTCTACCGACAACTCAATTCGCGTATAAACCGAAATCCCGAAAGCATTTGGGCGAAGAAATATGTTTCGGGACCGCCGCCGACCGCCGTCGCCGCTGCTGTTGAGACAGACGAGGACGAAGACGAAGCTGTGGAACAAACCGAGATCGCTAAACCCGCAGCGGTTCGCATGGTCCCGGCGGCTCAGCCTGCCATAAAGAAGACGGTCCAGAAGACAAGCCAGTCGAAACCGGTATTCCCGCCCGTCGTTATCACCTACGACAAAAATCCTTCGGAAGTGAAGCGGCCGCGCATCGTCAAGAATTAGCCGCAGGGACGGGCCGTGCGAAGGCGACCTGCAGTCTTGACCATCGTCACGCAAATCTAAACCTGCTCGGTTGTAAGACGCCTTGACATCGGGCCGGACTTTACATAAATATTTAACTTCCGTTTTTGCCCGCTAGTGTTTATAATGTTGGGCAATTCGAATCGTCGTGCTTGAAATAGTTGCAACTTTTGCAATCGGTGAAACATCTGAGTTGTCGCCGGGCAAAAATGCAAGTTTCCCGGCAGATTTCGGGTTAAACCGGCATTCAAGTTTTAGTTGGAGGAAAGGTTAATGAAGACGATCTTTAGATATACACGGGGTGCGGCTCTGGCCGTTCTGATTGCCGGGTTTGGGGCGGCATCGGCTCTTGCGCAAGACCCTTGCGACGATTCGGACGGCCAGGCTGCCGTTTACGAAAAGTTCACGATACTCTATCCGAAAACGGATCTTGAAAGCCGTAAAGCTGCCATCGATACCGCCAAGCAGTTTCTCGAAAAGTACGGCAGCTGCGAGGTGGTAAAGGAGCAGAACGATTACTTCAAGTCTGCCCTGCCGGCTTTGGAAAAGACGTACAACGACATCATTGAGCGCCAGCGCATGCAGGCCTTGTTCAAGCGGTTTGACGACGGTATTAAGGCAGACAATGCCGACGAGATCTATTCCGCTGGAAAAGAGATCCTGGCAAAGCAGCCTGAGAACATCAACGTACTCTTGCCGATGGGCCTTGCGGGTGCGGCACTGTCAACACCGGCAAACAATTTCAAATACACCAACGACGGACTTCATTTTGCGAATCTCGCATTGTCCAAGATCGACGGCGGTGCTCCGTTCGTTAAACCAGGCGGCAAGGCCGGTGCGTTCCAGTGGGAGATGACAAAGCCCGAGGCCATCAGCGAATTGAAATACTCGGTCGCGTATCTGACGTTTTACGGAAAGAAAGACAAGGCGACGGCGCTTCCGCTCTTTTACGAACTTTCGCAAGGTTCGCACAAGGACAACCCGATCATTTACGGCCTGATCGGCGACTATTACCTCGAACAGCGAAAGCCGATCGCCGAACAGATCCGATTGAAGATCGAGGAGCAAATAGCGGCCACCACGGAAGAAAGGAAGATCGCGTTGGAAGAGGAGATCAAGAAGTTGGTTGCACTGTACAATGGCTACAACGAACGGATTTTGGACGCGTACGGCCGGGCGCACAAAGTAACAAAAGACACGCCGGCGAATAAGGCGTACCGGGACAACCTGTACAAGATAATGCAGGACGTCTACAAGAATCGGTTTCCCGAAAAGGCGACCGGGTTAGACGCTTTTATCGCTCAGACGGTGTCAAAGCCGTTCCCGAACCCAACGTCTGAAGTACAGCCGGTCGAAGACGCAGATCCGGTGACCACGACGACATCGGCAACGCCGGCATCGGCTCCGAATGGCAAGACGGCAACGACGAGGCCGTAGTCCCCATCAGAAAAGCTAGAAATCTAAAGATCGGCCGGGCAACCCAAGTGGTTAGCCCGGCTTTCTTTTTCGGTCCTTTATACATAGAATTAAGGCCAGTCGATGAGTCTGGAAACGCTCGAAAACTCGCTCGGATACTCGTTTCGGGATAAGGAACTGCTGCAGCGGTCGTTGACGCACCGGTCATGGGCGAATGAGAAGTTCCAGGGCGGCCCCGAGGCGGCGGCCCGTGCGGAGCAAAACGAATCGCTCGAGTTTGTTGGCGATTCGGTTCTTGGGCTGGTCATTGCCGAAACCCTTTATCGAAAGCATCCGGACCTGAACGAAGGCGACCTCACGCTGATGAAACACCGACTGGTGAGTACCACGACCTTGGCCCAGGTGGCGGCGGAATTAGAACTAGGTAACGCTGTAAGATTAGGACGCGGCGAACAAAAAAGCGGCGGCAGGGAAAAGCCGGCGATACTTGCCGATACGCTGGAGGCGGTGATCGCCGCCATCTTCTTTGATGGCGGTTATGAGAAGGCCCGGGAAGCTGTAAATCACATCTTCGCAGCCGCAATTGAGAAAGCGACGCCAAAAGATTCGACGGATTTCAAGACCATGCTTCAGGAAAGGCTGCAGGCCGCAAAGCTTCCTGCTCCCAAATATGCTCTGGTCCGATCCGAGGGAATGCCCCATTCGCGAACGTTCATGGTAGAAGCGACGTGGGAAGGCGGTCGGACGATCGGGATCGGGCGTTCGATCAAATCGGCTGAAATGATTGCCGCGAGCGAAGCACTGAATATATTAGCAGCGGCCGGAGCAGCTGCCGGCGAGACTGGTTGAGTAAAGACCTAAATATGGCTGAAGAAGTAAAAGACACGGCGGAAGTACCGGAAAAGGCGACGAAACAGATCGGTCCGCCGAAATCGGTATTTCGTGAGTATTTTGAATCATTTGTGGTCACGCTGGTCATGGCCCTTTTCGGGATGACGTTCGTCCTGCAGGCTGTAACCGTCCCGACGGGGTCGATGCAGAATACAATCCTCGTCGGCGATTATCTGCTCGTGAACAAGTTCATCTTCACGCCGGGCGGCCGCGAACTGCCCTTCCTGCCGCAGCGTGACATTCGGCGCGGCGACATAATCGTTTTCAAGTATCCCGGCGACCAGAAGGATCCCATGTCCGACCGCGCTCGCGGACTCGTGAAATACCAGATCAACTATGTCAAACGGGTGATCGGGCTGCCGGGAGAAACGATCGAGTTCAAGAACAATCAGGTTTTCGTCAACGGGCAGCCACTACCGGAACACCGCATCCTGGGCGACCAGCCGACGCGGGGCGACGACCAGTCCGCGCTGTTGACGAAAGACTTTGAGGAAATGGAGCCCGGCGATAAGTGGAGCGTTTATTATTCGGAAGAGAAAATGCGGTATGTCCAATCGGGCCGCGACCTGCCGACCAGGGATTACGATTTCGGAGTTGAGGGAACGGAAATGCAGGTTCCCGCGAACAGCTTTTTTGTCATGGGCGACAGCCGCGACCAGAGCGACGACAGCCGCGGGTGGGGCTTTGTGCCGCGTGAACTCGTGATCGGCCGCGCGATGTTCGTTTATTGGTCATGCGACCGCAGTGCCTCGAACGGCAGCATGGTTGGCTGCCTGACGCATCCGCGTCTCAATAGAATAGGGAAATTTGTTAAGTAGTTTCGAGTTCCGAGTTTTGAGTTCTGATCTCGGAACTCAGAACTCACGACCCGGAACCGTTGATGCATGAAGCTCAATTTCAGTGAAGAAGTTTCGGGAGCCTTGCACTTCGACAGGCCGGTGGTGGCGCTCGAGTCGACGGTCATCGCCCACGGCCTGCCTTTCCCGCGAAACATTGAAACCGCATACAAGCTGGAACGCATAATCCGAGACCGCGACGTGACGCCGGCGACCATCGCCGTGTTTGACGGAGCGATCCACATCGGCGTCAATGACGATCAGATCGAAACACTGGCAACGTCCGGCGACATCTCGAAGCTTTCGATACACGACCTGCCGGCGGCGATCGCATTGAAGCGGAGCGGCGCGACGACGGTGGCGGCGACTGCTTACTTGGCAAAACTCGCCGGGATTCGGACGTTCGCGACCGGCGGCATTGGCGGCGTGCATCGTGGAGGCGGAAATGACATCTCGGCGGACCTGCTTGTACTCGCCCGGACTCCGCTGGTTGTAGTTTGCTCCGGTGCAAAGTCGATCCTCGATCTTGCGGCCACTCGGGAGGCTCTTGAAACGCTGGGAATTACGGTGCTTGGCTGGCAGTGCGACGAGCTTCCAGGGTTCTATTCGCGGTCGAGTGGCTGCACCGTCGATCAAAGGGTCGAGGATGCACGGGAAGTTGCTGCGGTCGCCAGGTCCCGCGATAGCCTCGGGCTTACGTCTGCCGTGCTTTTGACCGTGCCGGTGCCGCCAGCCGCCGCAATGGACGATGCGGAGCTCGAGGCCGTACTGGCAAGAGCGATGGAGGAAGCTGAAACGAGCAGTATTTCGGGCAAAGAAGTGACGCCGTTTCTACTTTCGAAACTCGAAAAGGCAACGATGGGGAAAACGCTTGAGGCCAACATCGCATTGCTTGAAAATAATGCGAGAGTGGCGGCGGAGGTAGCAAAAGCGATCAATCAGGCGGCAACTGTCTAGCGTTTCCCTGGCCCATCTTGTCACTCAGTTGATCGAGTCGTTTCCGCGCCTCGGCAGCCTCCGGCGACGACGGGAATTTTGCGGCTATCTCCTTCCAGCTTGAGCCTTCGTAATGGTAAGCCTTTGTCGCCGGATTGAAGAGAAAGATAATGCCGAGGCGGCGGTAACGATCGAGTAGATTAAAATTCAGGTAATAGCTGTGCATCGGAGCCTCCGTTGCCGCCATTTCCTGCCGGCTCAACCGCGAATTCGCATCTCGCGAAAGCCGGACGGCGGTCTCTTCGATAAGATCGCCATAAAGCAGCAAGATCGCCGGTCGAAATTCAGATCGCGGGAAGAGCTCAAAAAACGCGGCAGCCAATTGCAATTTTTCGAAGCCGGTCGATGCCTGGACCAGACGGGCAAGGCGGGCGTCGTCACCGGCACGAAACTGGCCAAAGACTGCCTCGGCCTGGACCCAGCCGGTGCTGCTTGGGGGAGCCGAGACGCGAAAGAAGCGAACCCCGTCTGCCTCGGAAACACCGAGTATCTGCACTTTTCTGCCGCGTCTCATCCGCTGGACAGCATCGGCAAAAAGGCTTGGCCGCGATCGCAGCACAGAGAGCGTCTCGTCCATGACGACGGCGGTTTGTCCCACCTCGCGAGGTTTTTGTACGGCAGTTGACGTAGGTTTTGCGGCAGCCGGCCGGGTTCGACGCTGAGCGTCGGCTTCTGCCGCGAAGAACAAAAACAGCAGGCCGGCAATGAGTACGAGGTTTGAGAGTTGACTCCGTGACTTCATACGATCTACTTTGCTGCTCGGGCGATCCTGCCGCCCGCTCCAGCGTGATGAAAGTGGCAAATGGCTACGGCCAGAGCATCGGCTGCATCGTGTGGCGTCGGGGCCGACTTCAACCCGAGCAAGAGCCGCACCATCTCGCCGACCTGGTGTTTTTCGGCGTTTCCGTAACCGACCACCGTTTTCTTGACGAGCCGAGGAGCATACTCGGCGATCTCCAGGCCTCGCTGCTCGGCAAGCAGCAGCATCACTCCGCGGACCTGCCCGAGTTTCATTGCGACATTGACGTTCACCGAATAGAACCCTTCCTCGATTGCGACGACGCCTGGGCCGGTTCGATCGATCAACTCGTCAACGGCATTGAAGATGTGGGCGAGGCGTTTGGGAAAGGCCGTTCGCGTGTTCGACCGAACGACGCCGAACTCGACCAGAGAATATTTACTCCCGCTGCCCTCGACAACGCCCCAGCCCAGCGTTTCACTGCCGGGATCGATCCCCAAAACTTTCATTACACGTGGTTTTCGGCTGCCGAATGAGGAAAAGATAGCCGAAGTGGCGGTCGAAATCAAATTCGGCCGAGGCCCGGCTTTTGTCGAATATGTAGAGTGAGCGGATCGGCATGCCTCCCGTGTTTGTGAAGACAGGGGTTGGTTGTAAATCGAGACAATAAATCTTATGATTTCAGCATATACTTGACCCAAGCGATCAGAGAAAATGAACGTCCAACCCACCGCCCAAACACCCAAACAATCCATACAAACGCTGCTCGAAGGAATTGTCGATTATGCCGGGCTTTTTCCGCCGTCGATGGTCTCGATGAGCGAGGCGGCGTCCAATTTTGCGGCATATCGGGCAGGACAGCATGCGTGGATGCTCGGGCGCTTTGTGGTGCCCGTCGCACGGCTTAGCGAATTTCTCGAGGCGGCAGAGGGGCATTTCTCGGATGGAGACCCGTGGCGGTTGAGCGTGCTCGCTGGCGAGGACATCGGGTCGACGATTCGGGACATCAAGTTGTTCAACACGGAGAATGGAAGTCGGGCCGTGTGCGATTCGCTGGAGGTAAAGGCGACAACGGTGTCAAAGATCGAGAATACGGTCGCCGCACTGCCGGATGAACTTACCGCCTATTTCGAGATCTCGACGGGCGACAATTTTGCCGATCTTGTCACATCGCTCTCGCTGAAAGGGCAGCGGGCAAAAATAAGGACCGGCGGCACGGTCCGGGAGGATTTTCCTCCGTCACGCGACGTGATCCGCTTCGTCCGCACATGCATGGCCGCAAATGTACCTTTCAAAGCAACCGCCGGTCTGCACCATCCGATCCGCTGTTTTCGGCCGCTGACCTATGCCGGCGATGCTCCAAAAGGAACGATGCATGGCTTTTTGAACGTGCTGCTGATGACGGGATTTGCCCGCGAAAGCTATCGCGTCGCCCTGCTTGAAGAATTGATGGAAGAGGAATTTGACGAGGCATTTGCCTTTCGCGACAACGGCATCGCCTGGCGAAACGACCACTTCCTGACCGACGGCCACATCCAACGCCTGCGTTCGAAGGGTATGATCTCGTTCGGGTCGTGTTCATTCACCGAACCGGTCGAGGACCTGCAAGGCCTGGGGCTGCTTTAGGCGGTTGTCGATCGTAGGCGGAAACCCGACCCGTAGGGAGGGTGTGAAAACATGGTGGATTATCTTGACTGGGATGACAACGAGCTACCGCTTGCATACCTGATCACCTTCCGGACCTATGGGACTTGGCTGCACGGTGACGAACGCATGTCGGTCGACCGTCATAATGGAAAAAATCGGTACGGGGCCCCGAAAATAGAACCTAGCAAGAAGCTCGTTACTATCATGTCAAAAAAGCGGACTTCCGACTCCTTTCTGCTAAACGGAGAATGCCGCAAGGTTGTCGAACGAGCGATTCGCGGAGTCTGCCACACACGCGGATATGAGCTAGCTGCGGTGAATGTAAGGACGAATCACACTCACAATGTCGTTTCTGCCGCGGTCACGCCGGAAAATGTAATGAATGCCTTAAAGGCAAACGCGACACGGGAACTCCGCGAGGCCGGACTGGTAGACTTGAATCAGCAAGTATGGTCGCGGGGTGGAAGCACGAGATACCTCTGGAAGTCTGCGCATGTTTCAGGGGAGATCGATTATGTGCTGTATGGGCAAGGGGAAGATCTGCCTGATTTTGTGTAGACGCCGGGTGAAGTACATTCTCCATCGGGTCGGGATTCCGCCTCCAGGCCCACGCAGCCCGAGGGGCCGAAATCCGAGCTGTAGCGAGGGTGTGAGCGTTTAGGTAGAGTATTTGTTGGCGAACGAAATGAGACACCCTCCCTACCGGTCGGGTTTCCGCCTTTTGTGACTATGTACGAGATCAACGAAACACATGACCCGAATCTGAAAAGCTGGGTCGAATCCGCCAACGATCCGAATACGGATTTTCCGATACAGAATTTGCCGTTTTGTAGCTACAGAAACCGGTTTGGGGCCGACCACAACGAGCTTGGCGTCCGCATTGGGAATCAAGTAATTGAGTTCGAGGTGCTGACCGCTGGACAGCTTTTGAAGGAATTGCCAAGTTATCCGCAAATTTATGCCGAAGACGTTTCAAAAGATATTCAAGGTCTGACAAATTTGCGGCGCCTCCTCGTAATCGCTCTGCGGGAGGATGCAGACACTGCTGTCAGGGCCGAGATCGAAGCATCACTGGTATCCGCGACGGAATGCGAATTTACGACGCCGTTCTCTCCAATCGGCGACTACACCGACTTCTACTGCTCGATCTATCATGCGACGAATGTTGGGTCGATGTTTCGGCCGGACAATCCGCTGCTGCCGAATTACAAATATATTCCGATCGGGTATCACGGGCGGGCTTCGAGTATTGTGATAAGTGGGACCGATATTAAGAGGCCGAGGGGGCAGAATCGGAGCGATGCGGAGAAACCTCCGGTGTTTATCCCGGCGAAGAGTCTCGATTACGAAATGGAACTAGGCTTTTTTGTCGGCAAGGGGAATGAACTTGGCACGAGCGTTCCGATCAGCGAGGCCGAGGAGCATATTTTCGGAGTTTGCCTGGTGAATGACTGGTCGGCTCGTGACATACAGGCTTGGGAATATCAGCCGCTCGGGCCGTTTCTTTCAAAAAGTTTTGCAACGACGATCTCGTCGTATGTCGTCACGATGGAGGCACTTGCACCGTTTCGCACACCGGCGTTCGAACGCGATCAGGACGACCCGCAGCCGCTCGATTATCTGAGCGACGAACGAAATCAAAAGTTTGGCGGGCTCGATATCAACCTCGAAGTTTATATCCAGACCGAAAAGATGCGGAATGAAAATATCGAACCGCACATGCTCTCGCGTTCAAATCCGAAAGACCTCTACTGGACCATCGGCCAGATGCTCACGCACCACGCTTCGAACGGGTGTAACCTGCAGACCGGCGACCTGATGGCCACCGGCACCGTCAGCGGCAAGGACAAAAGCGAACGCGGCTGCTTGCTGGAACTGACCTGGCGAGGCACCGAGCCGCTCGATCTGCCCTCCGGCGAACAGAGGCGATTCCTCGATGACGGCGATGAAGTGATCATGAAAGGCTACTGCGAACGCGAAGGCTTCCGCCGCATCGGCCTCGGTGAATGCCGCGGCAGAATTCTCCCGGCCAATGAATAGATCTGGTATATAATCAACCCATGAATACGTCGGTCCAATATCGTTATATCGAATCGAAACCGGGTGTTGTTGGCGGCGAACCGGTTATTATAGGCACACGCGTTTCGGTTAGGGCGATAGTTCTGGCGTGGCGTCGAGGCGTTGCTCTTGAGGAGATGACCGAACATTACCCTCATATTACGCTCGCACAGATCTTCGAAGCACTTAGCTATTACAGTGACAATCAGGAAGAGATAAACGGATACATTGAACGCAACAGGATCCCACCAGAACTTATCCATCCTTTAGTTCGCGATCTATGAACAAGCTGTTCGCCGAACTTTATCTGGATGAGAATATTTCGGCGCTTGTCGCAAAGATACTTCGAGCTCGCGGAGTGGCGGTCGTTACCACAGACGAGGCCGGGAACAAGGGCAAGAGCGATAAGGACCAGATGAAGTTCGCTGTCGAGAACGGGTATCTGCTGGTCACAATGGACCGTCGCGATTTCGAAGAGATTGCCAAGGACTATTTTAATCGGAACATTCAGCATTTCGGGATCAGTGTCGTTGCCGACAACTCTCCGCAAATTATCGCTCAACGTTTGAACTACCTTGTAGATACCTACACGGCTGACGAGATGAAGAACCAGATCGTGTATCTCTAGAACACCGGTTTTGTTAGAATTACTGCCAGTGAAACCAACACCGGAATTGTTCGATTTGTCCGTCCAGCGTATTGTTCAGAATGGCCAGTCTGAAATAATGAGCGACGTGCTAGCGATCGAGGAGCCGCTGGAGATTCGGCTTGGGTTCGCGGACGGAACGCACAGGGCCGCTTCGATCACGATGCGGACGCCCGGTGACGACGCCGAGCTTGCGGCTGGATTTCTCTTTACGGAAGGCATCGTCAAAACTCCCGATCAGATCAAACAGATCCGCCATTGCGGCCTAAAGATCGGCAAGGTTAGTGGAGCACTTGATCGAGCTGCGGCCTTGAATTCGAACACGATCCGTGTCGATCTTGCTGACAATGCCCCTGTCGATCTGAAAAAGCTCGAACGACATTTTTACACCACATCGAGCTGCGGCGTTTGCGGTAAGAGTTCGATCGAGGCACTTCGCTCGGAGGCCGCACGTATTTCGGAAAGCGACTTTCGCGTTTCGGCCGAAATTATTCACGAACTGCCGGCGACCCTGCGAAGATCGCAGGGAGTTTTCGACCGCACGGGCGGCCTTCATGCATCTGCTCTTTTCGGAGCCGATGGCAGCCTCGATCTCATACGCGAGGATGTCGGCCGCCACAACGCTCTCGACAAAGTGATCGGCCGTCGATTTCTCGATGACGGCGTGCCGCTCTCGGACCGCGTCCTGTTTCTAAGCGGCCGTGCCAGCTTCGAACTGGTTCAAAAATCTCTAATGGCAGGCATCCCCATCATTGCGGCTGTCGGCGCACCATCAACCCTTGCTGTCGAGCTCGCGGCCGAGTATGGAATGACCCTCGTCGGTTTTGTCCGCGACGGGAGGTTCAATATCTACTGCGGCGAGCGACGGCTCATGCTTAATGCTAATAGCTAATGGCTTAAAGCTGTGCTTGAAAAAAGCCATTAGCTATAAGCTGTTAGCTGTAAGGCTTTAATAAAATGTCAAAACGCGATGATGAGATCAAGATAACGCCTCCGCCGGAGACATCGGCGGGACTGCACGCCGTCACGAACGCACTGCGGCATCTTTACGGCAAGATGGGCCCGATACGCGCGGCCCGTGGAATGCTCAAACTGAACCAGAAGGGCGGCATCGATTGTCAATCCTGTGCGTGGCCTGATCCGGAACACCGTACGATAAACGAATTTTGCGAGAACGGAGCGAAAGCGCTCTCGGACGAGGCGACCACCGAAAAGATCGGGCGTGAGTTCTTCGCTGAGCATTCGCTCGAGGAACTGCAAGGGAAGAGTGGTTTCTGGCTGAACCAGCAGGGCAGGCTAACTGAACCGCTGATCCTTCGTGAAGGCGGGACGCATTACGAGCCGGTGACCTGGGATGAAGCGATCGGGTTGATAGCCGCGGAACTCAACGCACTCGCGTCACCCGACGAAGCGGTCTTTTACACCTCCGGCCGGACGTCGAACGAGGCCGCGTTTCTCTACCAGCTTTTTGTCCGTATGTTTGGGACGAACAACCTGCCGGATTGCTCGAACATGTGCCACGAATCTACAAGTGTCGCATTGGCCGAATCGATCGGCATCGGCAAGGCGACGATAAGGCTTGAGGATTTTGAGAAGACCGATCTCGTGATCGTCATCGGGCAAAACCCGGGGACGAACGCGCCTCGGATGCTGTCTTCGCTCGCGGCTGCAAAGAAAGCCCGTGCGAAAATGATCGCGATAAACCCGCTCGCGGAGGTCGGATTGACGAGCTTTGTCGATCCGAATCCGCAGCACGGCAATCTGCTCTCCGTGTTTGGATTTCGGCCGTCGAAGCTCGCCGATCTGCACTTGGCCGTTCGCATCGGCGGAGATATGGCGGTCCTCAAAGGGCTGATGAAGGTGCTACTCGAACGCGAGAGAGCCGAGCCGGGAAGCGTGTTCGATAGGGAATTCATTTCTAACAAGACCGCCGGGTTCGATAAATTTATCGCATCGCTCGAAGCGGTCGAATGGGCCGATATCGTCGAGGAATCAGGGCTGACGCGGAATCAGATCGAAGAGGCGGCGGAGATGATCTTCAATGCCCGGTCTTTTATCACGTGCTGGGCAATGGGCGTGACACAACACACGGCGGCTGTTGCAACGATCCAGGACATAGTGAATTTGCATCTCCTGCGTGGTTCTATCGGCCGACCGGGTGCGGGACTGTGTCCGGTCCGCGGGCATTCGAATGTCCAGGGCGACCGGACGATGGGCATCTGGGAAAAAATGACGCCCGTTTTTCGCGAGAACCTCGAACGCGAATTCGCCTTCAAAACGCCTGAACGAGACGGCCTGAACACGGTCGAGAGCATCGCCGCAATGGCGGACGGGCGGGCGAAGATCTTTTTCGCGATGGGCGGAAATTTCGCCGCGGCCTCGCCGGATACGGATGCGGTTGCGAATGCCCTTGGTAATTGTGAGCTGACCGTACAAGTGATCACGAAGCTCAATCGCACCGCGCTCACAACGGGCCGAATGTCGCTGATCCTGCCATGCCTCGGGCGCTCGGAGATCGACCGGAGCGGGGACACTCTTGTCAGCATGAGCCCGAAGGGCGAACGGTTTTTGACAAATACTGCTGACTCGGCAGCCACGGTCGGTTCGCCGCCAAAAGACGGCGTCGATGCGGACAAGAGCGTTCGCGCTCCGACCGAACAGTTCGTTTCCACCGAAAGCACGATGCTGAACGTGCAAATGTCCAAGGGTATTTTTGAGCCGGCATCCGAACATCTGCGCAGTGAGACGTGGATCGTATGCCAGCTTGCAAAAGCTACGTTAGGCGACAGGGGCAGCGTCGATTGGCAGGCATTTGCAGACGACTACGACAAGATCCGCGACGCGATCTCAAGGGTCGTACCCGGATTTGAAAATTACAACGAACGCATTCGTGTGCCCGGCGGATTTTATCTCCCGAACCCGCCACGTGAAAGAATGTTTCCGACGCCGACGGGAAAAGCATTATTCACTGCAAGCTCTCTCGAAAAGATCGAAGTTCCTGCTGGACGAATGCTGATGACGACGATACGTTCGCACGATCAGTTCAACACCACGATCTACGGCCTTGATGACCGCTACCGCGGGATAGATGGCAGCCGGATGGCCATACTCATGAATGAGGCTGACATCGCCGAGCTCGGACTGAGAGAGGGGGACAAAGTAGATATTACGAGCCACTGGGACGACGGAGAGCGGCACGTACGGGGCTTTGCAGTTGTTCCTTATAAGATCCCAAAGCGCTGCACGGCGACCTATTTCCCGGAGGCAAACCCGCTTATCCCGCTGGGCAGCCACGCACGCCGAAGTTTTACCCCGACCTCAAAGTGCACCGTTATCTCGGTGAAGAAGGTGTAACGGATGAAGATCGAGCCGTTTGTCCTGATCGGGGGAGCTTCGAAAAGATTCGGCCGGGACAAGGCCACATTTATTTTTGACGGCGAACGGCTTGCGGATCGGGCGGCGCGGATAGCCGAGGCAGCACTCGGAGGTGTCCCTTGTGTTTTCGTCGCTTCTGGATTGAACGCGAATTTTCAAGCGACCGAAGGGCGACTTGTGATCAACGATATCGGTCCCGGGCGCGGGGCGATCGGAGCTGTCCACACGGCCCTCGCGAATGCAAAATCCCAATGGTTATTCGTACTGGCGTGCGACCTGCCTTTCGTTACAAGTGAATTGATCTCGTTTCTTGGCCGCCGCATAAGCGATGGTGTGAATGCGGTGGTTCCCGTCCAGCCCGACGGGCGATGGCAGCCGCTTTGTGCCGTTTACCGGGTTGAGCCCTATCTACCGGTTTTCGAACGGGCAGTACGTACGGAAGGGCGGCTGCCTTCGCTTCGAGCGACGATAGGGGAGATTGGAGCCGATCTCGTTCCTGCTGATGAGATCGATGAGAACTTCGACCCAGCGGTTTTGAGAAATGTGAACTCGCCCGAGGATATTGTCGATCGGTTGGATGACCACCCCTGACGTGTCAGGAACGCCTTCGCCTCCTTGGTGTAATACCTTCGTGAGCCTTTGTGTTTAGGGATCAGCTTAATCACGAAGTACACGAAATAGAACCGGCAAAGGCCACAAAAAGTAATTGATTTCACGAGCGCGCTACGATTAGCCCAATCCTATCGATCGCATGCTATCGGGCGCGATTTCGTTTACCGACCGGGTGTGGCAAAATTGAAGTAGATGGATATTGAAACGGACAAGTTTCGCGAAGAGTGCGGTGTTTTCGGCATCTTCGGCCACCAAGAGGCGTCGACGGTGACCCAGCTTGGCCTATTTGCGGTGCAGCATCGCGGCCAGGAGGCATGCGGGATCGTTTCAAGCGACGGGGTCGAACTGCATCAGGCACGCTTTGAAGGGTTGATCGCCGATGTTCTTACGGAAGACGTTCTTCGAAACCTGAAGGGTTCTGCGGCCATCGGCCACACGCGGTATTCCACCGCGGGACGGAATACTATCAAAGAGGTTCAGCCGTTTTCGGTCACTTGCCAGCACGGGCGAATCGCGATCTGCCATAACGGCAACCTTCCTTTTGCCGAAGCCAAGCGGGCCGAGCTTGAACGGTCGGGAGCGATCTTTTCCTCGACGTCCGATACCGAAACGATCCTGCACAGCATCGCCCGGACACCGGCACGAAACGCCGTCGAGGCCGCCAAAAAGGTACTCGCCGAAACGGAAGGGGCGTTTTCGCTATTGATCCTAACGCCCGATTCGCTCGTGGCCGTTCGCGACCCGCGAGGCTTTCGGCCGCTTGTGCTCGGCAAAGTTAACGAATCTTGGTGTGTCGCTTCCGAGACATGTTCGTTCGACCTGATCGACGCCGAATATGTACGCGAGATCGATCCCGGCGAGATGGTCACAATTGACGCGACGGGCCTTCGATCGGAAAGACCTTTCGAGGACAAGCAGGTCTCGGTCTGCACGTTCGAGCACGTATATTTTTCGAGGCCCGATTCCATCATCTTTGGCCGATCGGTAAATGAGTCGCGGCATAAGATGGGCAAGCAGTTGGCGATCGAACATCCGGTCGATGCGGACATCGTTGTGCCGGTGCCGGACTCCGGGGTGGCGGCGGCGATCGGCTTTGCGCGGCAATCCGGCATAAACTACCGCCAGGCCATCATACGCAATCATTATGTCGGCCGGACGTTCATCGAGCCGTCGCAATCGATCCGATCATTTGGCGTGCGGCTGAAGCTTAATCCGGTAAGGGACCTGATAAAAGGCCGGCGAATTGTCCTCGTCGACGATTCGATCGTGCGAGGGACGACATCGAAAAAGATCGTCCAGATGGTTCGGGAGTCGGGCGCCAGCGAGGTGCATATGCGTATCTCATGCCCGCCGACGACCCATTCGTGCTATTACGGCGTCGATACCCCGCACCGGAAAGACTTGATCGCCTCGAAAATGTCGGAGGCTGAGATCTGCGAGCACATCGGTACCGATTCGTTAGGCTATCTGTCACTCGAGGGAATGCTCGAAGCGATCGGGATCGATCCAAACAGGACATGCAACGCCTGCTGGACCGGAAAATATCCGACGCTTTATGTGAACTCCAAAACTGCCTGAATAGCCCAAGGGAGTAGGGCAGGGGTACTCGCTCGCCCTTATCGGGTTTTTGATCCGGGATGCAATTCAGCGGGAAATTGGCCGATCACGATTCACTGATCTGAAGCCCTTCCTTGCAAATATTCCAGCGCAGCACCTCAGCCCCGGGCTCAGCCGCCAGTGCCGCTTCCACATCGGCCTTTTTCCCTTCTTCACAAAAGAACGCGATACATCCTCCGCCGCCGGCACCGCAAACTTTTGCCGCGATCGCGCCGCTGCGGAGTGCCGCGTCGATGAGATCGTCCATGTGCGGCGTTGTGATCATGGGGGAAAGGCGTTTTCGGTGCGAGAATGCCGCACGCAGTATTTCGCCGACGAGGTCCCAGTCGTTCGCGATCAGAGCTTCGCGAAGGCTGAGTGCCGAATCGCGAATGCCCTCAAAAATATCGAAAAGTTCACGGTCGCCGTCGATGTGGCGTTTCGTGATCTCCCAGTTGTTCGTGCCCGAATTGCGTGGCTCACCTGTGTAAACGACGACGGTCCGCTGCTCGAGCGTCGTCAGGTCGATGTCAAGAACTTCGCGTCTTATTCCGTCCGGACGAAAATGGATCGCCGCCGCCCCGCCGAATTGTGCAGAATAATAATCCTGAAAGCCGGTTGGCACCTTGATCACCTGACATTCGATGTTGGCGGCGATATGAATAAATCGGTCGGGCGTGTACCTATCGCCGACCAGTCGGTTCAGTGCGCCGATACAGGCGATGTTGAGCGTTGATGACCCGGCAAGTCCGGCACCTGCCGGTGCTGCTGAATCTGTGACCATCGTAAAGCCGGTTTCCGGTCTGAAGAAGTAAACAAGTTTCGAGAGCAGTTCGAGCCGCGGCTCGTTCTTCAATTCTGCGATCCGGTCAAGCGTGGTCTCGAAACGCACGCCGCGATCGATGGATTCAAGGACGATGACCCGGTCGTCGCGGGTCTCAATGCGGCAGCGGGCCATCAGGTCCACTGCAAAATTTATCGTGCAGGCACCCTCGTGAAAAAGGAATAGCGGCGGGATGTCGATGGTTCCGCCGGCAAGATCGACCCTTGAGGGCGCGGCTGTCTCTATGATCATAATTTCTTGGAAACTCGAATAGGATGCCGGCCACCGGACCGGCGAGGATTGGTTATCTTAGCGTATTTTGGCTCTTAAACGGGAATGCGGGTGCAGCTATTTTCCCGCCCTTGTAGATTCGGCCTTTGGCTTTTCTTCCTCGTTTTCGGGATCGGTACGATGCGGATCTCTGGTCAGATGAAGACGTTCGCTGAGACCGTGCAGTTTTTCCTGAGCCACTTCCTCGACAGCGTGAAGCTTTTCCTCCAGTTTCACGAGGGTTTCCGTCTCCACTTCTTCGACCTTTTCCGAAAGCCAATATCGCTCGACCACATAAAAGATGATAACGGTGAAAAGGATGACAAAGAAGAGAGCGATGCCGATCTGCTGGAAGTCGCCGATGATGGATGTGATCGCACCGCTGAAGAAATAGCCGATCCCGCCGAGTATTAGGACCCAAAGCGCACAACTGATCGCGTCGAGAACAAGAAAGCGGAGAAACGGCATTTTTCCAATGCCGTAAAACACGCACATGGCGACGCGAATACCGTAAATATACTTCGAGATAATGATCGCGAACTTGCCAAATTTTTCGATGAGGCGTTCGATTCGCGGCTGAGCAAGCTGGTAGAAGCGATAATTCTGGGCGTTCCGATGGAAGATCCGGCCGATGCCGTATCCGATGCAGTCGCCGGTCATCCCGCCGAGGGTGCCCGCGATGAACAATTTCAGGAAGCTGTAATTTCCAAAGAAGCCGCTATGGGCCATCGCGCCGGACACGAGAAGTGTGATGTCGCCTTCGACGGTGCAGAGAGCATACACGGCGTAAATACCATACTGCTCGATGATCTGCGAAAGTTCATCCATAAGAAGGCGCAACCCGAAAAATTCGGCATACTTTCCAAAGAGTAGCTTTCGGTAGCAACCCAGTCAAACATTATCTTGGCCGTTGACGGCTGTTAAACGCCTGTTCGAACCCGAGGCGATGGCATTTCACAAACTTTCCCGGTGGTGCGGGGCGAGTCTGGGCATGAGCGATCGATTACCGGGAAGCGGTTGATCGTGCGGCTTGTTTGACACGCATTTCCCGTCCGAATAGAATCGCCTTAACTTTTACTGACATCGTCTAGCAGGAACCAAAGGGATTATGGCCCAGCCGCAGGAAAAAAGCCGAAAAAGTCTCGGTATCGAAGTCTCTTCAACGGGCCTGTTCGCGGTATTTCTTGATGAAAGTAAGACCATTGCCCGGACTGAGCGAACGGAATTTGATCCGGCCGCCGACAATGTTGAGCAGGTCGCCGCTTTTGCTAAAGAATTGGCAAATGATCATCCGGGGATCGAGGCTCTTGGGATCGCTGTGCCGGGGTTGATCCATAAAGAGTCGAGACGGGTCGCTTTCTCGGCCCACATTCCAGAACATTCCGAGATCGACATTGCGGCGGGCGTCCGAGAAGCCATGGGTTTACCCACGGCGATCGAAAATGATGCCAATGCGGCGGCCTATGGGGAATTCAAGATCGGAGCGGGTCGGGACAGTCGCAATCTCTTCTACGCTACGCTCGGTTCGGGGATCGGCGGTGCATTCATCTTTGACGGGCAGATCTGGCACGGCGCGGCAGGGTTTGCCGGCGAGTTCGGATATGTTGCGATCAACTCAGACGGAATGAGGCTTGAGGATGTCGCTTCGTCGGCAAACATTGCAAGGCGGACCAGAAGCCGTATCCGGCAGGACAGCACATCCTCGTTGAGCAATGTTGAAGAAGCAGACATCGGGATCTCTGAGATCCTGGCTGCGGCTAGTACGGAAGACGACCTTGCAATGCTCATGCTTGTAAGGACGGGCGAGTATGTCGGGACCGCGATCGCAAGCGTGATAAACCTGCTGAATATCGAAACGGTCGTTCTCGGCGGGCATCTGATGGAAGCAGGGCATCTCGTCCTCGATTCCGTGGTGAGCAGGGCAAGGGAACTGTCGTTCGGGCCGTCGTTCAGCGCCACCCGGATCGTTACCGGCACGCTCGGCCGCAACGCCGCCGCAGCGGGTGCGGCCCTGCTCGCTGCAGAAGGCCATTTCGAGACCAGCGAAACTTTAATTTAACTTATTAGCCTTGCTAAACAGGCAGGCGGTTGTTCGTTAAAGCGGGTGGGTTTATTTTCATAGGTGTGGAATTTGCGGAAACCGGAAGATTTAGTAATATTGTTGAAAGTTTTACTGGAAATTCTCAAATAATCAACACAGCGATCAGACGGGTGTTTGTCTGTTTAAGGACAGGCAGCATGCCATAACTCAGATATTGTGGTCAGCCGAACGTAAGAAAAGCACACGATGGCACAATTCTTTAGTAAGAGTGCAAACAATATCGCAAGGATCTCGATGCTGATGGGCGTCGTGTTGGCCGGGACTGCCTTTTTTGTTTATACGCAAGTGGCCAGATCGTCGTACCTGACCGGGCGGTACGTGGAAAAACAGCAGCCCGTTCAATTCAGCCACAAGCATCACGTCGGTGACGACGGGATCGATTGCCGCTATTGTCATTCGACCGTCGAGACCACTGCATCGGCGGGGATGCCCTCGACCCAAACCTGTATGAACTGCCACAGCCAGATCTGGGCCGACAGCCCGTATCTGGAACCCGTTCGGGCAAGCTTTCGCGATAACAAGCCGATCGAGTGGGAGCGAGTACACGACCTACCGGAGTTTGCGTATTTCAACCACAGCATCCACGTCGCTAAAGGCGTAGGCTGTTCGACCTGTCACGGACAGATCGACAACATGGCGGCCGTTTATCAGGAAAATACCCTGCAGATGGAATGGTGCCTTGCCTGCCACAGAGAGCCCGAGAAGTTCATTCGCCCGAAATCCGAGATCTATAACATGCAGTGGCAGGACGGAGACCTGTCTGCGCCTGCAAGGGTCGATCTGAAGGCCAAATACAAGATCAGAAGCAAGGAGATGCTGACGAGTTGTTCTGTTTGTCACAGGTGAGCGGAATCGTCGTAAAAGACCCAGTCTTTCTTTGGTTCGATCGCTGAAAATCTGAAATGAAGAGTCCGGAAAGTAAACAAAACTTTGCAACGCTGCGTGATCAGATCCTTGGGCGCGGTGGGAAGGAGTATTGGCGGAGCGTAGAGGAATTTGCGGACTCGCCGGAGTTTGAAGAATTCGTTAAGCGAGAGTATCCGGCTCACGGCCAGGAATGGAACGATCCGGTGACCCGCCGCAGTTTTTTGAAGGTGATGGGGGCGACCCTCGCTTTTGCCGGGTTGAGCGGTTGTGTCATACAGCCTCCGGAAAAGATCGTTCCGCGTGTCCGCGACCAGGAAGACGTGCTGCCGGGCAAACCGCTTTTCTTTGCTACGGCAATGACCGTCGGCGGAGTGGCAACCGGGCTGCTCGCGAGGTCCTATGAGGGCCGGCCGACCAAGCTCGAGGGGAATCCGGATCATCCGGGCAGTCTCGGGGCGACGGACGTTTTGGCCCAGGCCTCGCTGCTGGATATGTACGACCCTGACCGGTCGCAGCAGATCCTTTTTCGTGGAACTCCGACGACATGGTTGAATTTTACGACCGCATTTAGGGCCGCAGTTGCCGAGAACGGGACGGATGGCGGAGCGGGCGTAAGGATATTGACGGAAACCGTAACTTCTCCGACCCTGCAAGCTCAGTTGAACCAGCTTCGTGCCGAACTTCCGAACATGAAGTGGGTGCAGTACGAGCCGATAAATGCGGACAATGCGATGGCCGGGGCACGGATGGCGCTCGGTTCGCCAGCGAACTCGGTTTACAGTTTTGAGAAGGCGGAACGTCTGGTCCTTCTGGATGCGGATATTTTCTCGGGAACGAATCCACGCTACATGGCAGATGCCATGAAAAGCCGCCTCCTGCCGGAAGACGGACGGCAGATGGGCAGGATGTACGTGGTCGAAACGACAACGTCGCTTGCGGGTGCAAAAGCGGACCACCGGTTGGGCGTCAAGCCGAGCGAAATGCCGGAGATCGCAAAAGCTATTGCGGCTGCGTTAGGTGTCGCCGGTGCAGTTTCTAACTATTCGAAGCACGCCGCATGGATCGCAGCGATGGCGAAGGACCTTGGTGAACATCGCGGTCGGTCGCTGGTCGTCGCGGGCACAAACCAACCGCCGGTAGTTCATGCCCTGGCACACGCGATCAACTCCGCTCTCGGAAATGTAGGCCAGACGGTGACATATACGGACCCGCTTTCGCCGTATGAAACAACACAGTTGGAGCAGCTCAGGGAACTTGTTACAGAGATCGATGCTGGCGTCGTCAAAATGCTGGTGATCCTCGGCGGGAACCCTGCTTATAACACGCCGGCCGATCTTAAGCTGAACCTTGATCGGATGAACAAGGTGCCGCTGAGGGTTCATCTCGGACTGCACCACGACGAAACTGCCGAGATCTGCCATTGGCATATACCAGCAAAGCACTACTTGGAGTCTTGGAGCGATGCAAGGGCGTTTGACGGGTCGGTTTCGATAATCCAGCCGCTTATCGAACCTCTGTACGCGGGAAAAGGGATTCACGAGATCGTGCAGCTTTTCTTCAGAGAGGACTTCGAGAAAAAGGACCTCGACATTGTGAAAGGGCACTGGCAGGCCCAGAATATAAGGCCCGCCAGCACAGCGGAGGTCGTTGGGACAGCGTCGCCGGCCCAAGCGCTTGCACCCGCAACCGGAACGCAACCGCCTCTTCCCGCAGCTTCTCCTAGTCCGACGCCTGCTCCGGCAGCGCCCGCCGCGACGGCGACCGGAACGTCGACTTTCGAGGATAATTGGCGGAAAGCGGTTCACGATGGTTTTGTGCCGAACACCGCCCTACCAACGCGGACGATGGCGGCCACCACGGCGTTCCTTGGCGAGCTTGCGCCTGCTCCCCAATCAGGCGGGCTTGAGATCTCGATCCTGCCAGATCCAAGTATCTACGACGGCCGATTTGCCAATAACGGCTGGCTTCAGGAATTGCCGAATCCACTGACCAAGATAACGTGGGACAATGTGGCTCTCGTCAGCCCCAACACCGCTGCTGCCCTCCAACTAAATCGCGGCAACGACCCAGACGAGATCTCGGGCGGCGAACGCGGCACGGCATTCATAAATACTTACGGGTCGAACATGGGGGCCGACACCGTCCGACTAACGTATCAAGGCGCGGAGATCAGCAAGCCCGTCCCCGTCTGGATCTCGCCCGGCCAGCCCGACGATGTGATCACTTTATTTATGGGCTACGGCCGAACACGGGCAGGAAAGATCGGGACCGGGCTTGGTTATAGCGTGTTTGACGTACAGCGTTCCGATGCGATGAGTTTCGGCTTTGGTTCTTTGGCCAAGACCGGCGAGAGCGTGCAGATCGCGACAACGCAGATCCATTTCAACATGGAGGGCCGCGACCTTTTGCGTGTCTTTGATGTCGATGTGTTCCAGGCGGCGCCGGAAAAATGGCATCAAGAGGATTTTTATCCGAAGTCGATGTATAAATCGGCCTACGACGAGGTCTTTTCCAAGCAGTACGCTGAGCACAACAAGTGGGGAATGACCATCGACCTGAATTCCTGCGTCGGCTGTAACTCTTGTATCATCGCTTGCCAGGCCGAGAATAACATCCCGGTGGTCGGCAAGGAACAGGTCGAAAAAAGCCGCGAAATGCACTGGCTGAGGGTCGATTCCTACTTCACCGGCGGCGACATTAACAATCCCGAAGGTATGCATTTTCAGCCGGTTCTGTGCCAGCAGTGTGAACAGGCTCCGTGCGAAGTGGTTTGCCCTGTTACGGCGACGGTCCATAACCCGGAAGGGCTCAACGACATGGTCTATAACAGGTGCGTCGGGACCCGCTATTGCTCGAACAACTGCCCGTACAAGGTAAGGCGTTTCAATTTCCTGTTGTACCAGGATTGGGACACGCCGCAATACAAGCTGATGCGTAATCCTGAGGTCACGATACGCAGCCGCGGGATCATGGAAAAGTGCACCTACTGCACGCAGCGCATATCTGCCGCTCGTATCGAAGCACAGAAAGACGACAGGCCAATTGCGGACGGTGAGATCTTGACCGCATGCCAGGCGGCCTGCCCGACGGGCGCCATCATCTTCGGGGATATGAACGACCCGCTGAGCAAGATCGCACAGTCGAAAAAAGACCATCGGAATTACAATCTGCTGAACGAATTGAATACTCAGCCGAGAACGACCTATTTGGCCGGGCTGAAGAACCAGAACAAGGATATGCCGGACTACAGGCCGCTAAGGCTTCCGAAGTCGCATACCCCGGCGAAAAAGGCAGGCGACAAGAAGGCGGGAGAAGCGGACCATTAGTTGCGGTAAGGCTCGTTAGTGACGGTAAATGGTTGTGAGCGATCGAAAAAGTTGGGTGCCGCGTGTTTTTAGCTGCTAACGGAATATGGCTGACCTAAAGGAAATTCAAGAACGAGTTTATCCGCCGATGGTGGAAGGCGACCATACCTTTGCCACAGTATCGGACAAGATCGGCGATATAACACTCAAGAGGAAAACGCCGTATCACTGGTTCATCGGCTTTGCCATTTCTTTCATGGTCGCCCAGCTCTTACTGTTTGCGGTGACCGTTTTGCTGGCACGCGGTATCGGGGTTTGGGGAAACAACCAGCCGGTCGGATGGGCTTTCGACATTATCAACTTTGTTTGGTGGATCGGTATCGGCCACGCGGGCACGCTTATTTCGGCCATCCTCTTGCTCCTCAATCAAAAGTGGCGAACGTCGATCAACCGTTTTGCCGAGGCAATGACGCTTTTTGCGGTCGCCTGCGCCGCGATGTTCCCGCTTTTACATACGGGCCGGCCGTGGCTTGCGGCCTATTGGCTCTTCCCATATCCGAACACGATGGGGATCTGGCCACAGTTCCGCTCGCCGCTGATCTGGGACGTTTTCGCGGTCTCGACTTACGCTACGATCTCGCTGCTGTTTTGGTACGTCGGCCTGAGTCCTGACCTTGCGACGCTGCGCGACCGGGCGAAGAATAGAGGTTTTAAATTTGTCTACGGCATCCTCTCGTGGGGTTGGCGCGGTTCTGCGAGACATTGGCACCGGTACGAGATCGCTTACCTCCTTTTGGCAGGTATATCGACGCCGCTGGTGCTCTCCGTTCACTCGATCGTGTCCTTCGACTTCGCCGTTTCTCAGGTGCCCGGCTGGCACGCGACAATATTCCCGCCGTACTTTGTTGCGGGGGCCATCTTCGCAGGCTTTGCAATGGTGCTGATCCTGTGTATCCCGCTGCGCGTCTGGTACAACATGAAGGATTTCATCACGGACACGCATCTGGTTTACATGGCGAAGATCATGCTCGCGACCGGCCTGATCGTCGTTTATGGCTACTTGATGGAAGCCTTTTTCGGCTGGTACAGCGCCGCCGAATACGAATGGTTCATGGTGAAGAACCGCATATGGGAAGGGCCGTATTGGTGGTCTTACTGGCTCTTGATCCTGTGCAACGCCCTATCGATCCAACTGCTTTGGTTCAAACGATTCCGGGAGAGTCCGTTTTGGCTGTTCATGATCTCGATCGTCGTCAGTGTCGGGATGTGGCTTGAGCGGTTCGTGATTATCGTTACCAGCCTGAACCGCGACTTTTTACCGTCGTCGTGGGCTATGTATTCGCCGACGATCTTCGACTGGTCGATGTTTATCGGTACGATCGGCTTCTTCTTCACACTGATCTATTTGTTCGTGCGGTTTTTGCCGGTCATTTCGATATTCGAAGTTCGTACGCTTTTGCCGGAAGCACACGTCCACGGGCATCAGCAGGATTTTGACGAGAGCGTGCTCGAGGTTGAGTACACATGGGAGAAAACGGACGAGCCGAATAAGTAATTCTGAGTTTCGAGTTCCAGGTTCCGGGTAAAGAACGGGACTCCGAACTTGGAACTCGAAACTCGAAACTCGGAACTATATTAGAGTATGCAAAGCGATCTATACGGTGTAATGGCGGAATTCGACACGCCCACGGAACTCGTGGATGCGGCGAACATGGTCCGCCTGGCCGGATATACAAAAACAGATGCTTTTACGCCGTTCCCGCTTCACGAGATCGATGAAGCTCTCGGCATCAAGCGAAGCATTCTGCCGCTTTTGGTCTTTGCCGGCGGCGTGACCGGCCTGCTGTCGGGCATTGCGCTGCAGGTTTTCGTCCATTACATTGACTATCCTTTGAACGTCGGCGGCCGCCCTTACCTTAGCTGGCCTTCGTTTGTGCCGCCGGCATATGAATTGACCATCTTGCTGGCTGGTTTTACCGCTGTTTTCGGAATGCTGTTTCTTAACGGGCTGCCGCGGCCTTACCATCCGGTTTTCAATATTCCGCGTTTCGCTCTGGCTACGAGGGAAAAGTTCTTTTTGATCATCGAGGCCGCTGACCCGAAATTCGACCATGAAGAGGTTCGTTCGCTGATGGAAAGCCTCAATGCGCAGGAGGTGTTCGATGTTCCGGAGTAAGTTCGTGACACGGCGAATTGGTGACATTGCGACTCGGCGAACGAGATCTCCGCGACTCGGCTTCACTGCGTCTACGGGTCGGAGATACACCATCATTTTTGCATTGATGGTATCTGTTGTTTCAGCGGGGTGCGGCGTGCGTTTCGATATGCAGGACCAGCCGCGATACAAGGTCTATCGAGGAACTGATTTCTTTGCCGACCGGCTCTCGTCGAGAGAACACCCACAAGGGACGGTCGCCCGAGGGCTATTGAAAGAGAACAAGGCTTTTTATACCGGCAAGATCGACAACCCGGATCTCAACGCTCAAGTTGAGACAACCACGAACGCGGCCGGCAACACGATCGTGACGAGCTTTCCGAATTCGATCGACGAGTTCCCGGTGCCCGTTACGAAAGAGCTTCTGGATCGCGGCCAGGAGCGGTACAACATCTATTGCAGTGTTTGCCACGGGCCAGTAGGCTCCGGCGATGGAATGATCGTTCGCCGAGGTTTCGGTGCCCCGCCCACCTATCACGACGATCGGTTGAGGAATGCACCCGTCGGCCACTTTTTCGATGTGATTACTAACGGATGGGGCAAGATGAACGGCTACGGCGCTCAGATCTCAGCAGGTGACCGCTGGGCGATCGTTGCCTATATACGGGCTCTTCAGACCAGTCAGAACCCCGAGGAGCTGGCACGGGTGAACGCCGGGTCGCCGGCCAACAGCCAGGCTCCTGCGGCCGCTCCAAGCCCGAACGATCAGGGAGGTGCCAGGTAATGGCGGACCGCGGAAATTTTCAGGCCCCAGCCGAATTGAACAGGTTGCGGACTGTCGCGCTTGGCGCGGGCGGGATCGCGCTTATCATTTGGGCGATCGGCCTATATTTCGACCCTGAACAGGCCCTTCTTTCCTGGCTTCTTGGATTTATTTTCTGGGCCGGCATCTGCATCGGCGGCCTCGGACTTCTGATCTTGCAGTATCTGACCGGAGGTGCCTGGGGCCTTATTATCCGCCGCATAGTTGAAGCGGCCTCCCGGACCCTCCCGATCGTGTTCATAATGTTCATCCCGCTTGCGGTCGGTGTTATGACCCATACGGTCTACGAGTTTACGCACCTTCCGCCGGATGACTATACCGTGATCCATCGGGGGTGGTTTATGACCTCCGAAAGTTGGGTGCTTCGATCTGCGGCCTACTTCATTCTCTTTGGGGTAATGGTTTACCTGCTGAATAAGTGGGGCGGCGAACAGGACAAGACCACGAACTACGAAGATGCCGAGCGTTTTCTCGGCCGCGCCACCGCCTTTTCAGGGCCGACGATGGTCTTTTACGCTTTGACGGTCACGTTTGCGGTCGTTGATTGGGTGATGATCCTCGACCCGCATTGGTTCTCGACGATGTGGGGGCTTTTGTTTGTCGCCGGCTGGGCCTTGAGCTGTCTTTGTTTTACGGTCGCCGTGCTGGCGTGGCTTTCGGTAAGGTCGCCGATGGACAGGGTCGTCGGGCGTCGTCATTTTCACGATCTTGGCAAGCTGATGCTCGCCCTGGTAATGGTTTGGGCTTATTTTAATTTTTCGCAATTCCTGATCATTTGGTCGGGGAATATTCCTGAAGAGACCGGTTGGTACATCATCCGAATGTCGGGAGTATGGGGAGTGATCGGCGTGGTTTTGGTTCTGCTTCATTTCGCAGTTCCGTACCTGCTTCTGCTTCGTCAGGACCTGAAACGAAAGGCGAAATTTCTCGCAAGCATTGCAGTGTTCATCCTGCTGATGCGGCTGGTAGATATGTTCTATCTGATCGCTCCGAATCCGAGGATAAACACGTATGGTCTCGAAAAAGGAGCTTTTATTATCAGCTGGATGGATTTCGTTGCACCGGTTGCGGTCGGCGGCATTTGGCTCTGGTACTTTTTCGGCCAGTTGATGAAACGGCCGCTTGTGCCGGTGATGGACCCGTTCCTCGATAAAGCGATCGAGCACGGGCAAGGACATTGATCGATTGCGAATTGCGGCTTCCAGAAGCCGAACGATCCGCAATCAGGAATTAAGATATGGGTTCAGCAAAACACGAAGAATCGTTTGTAGATTTCGACCAACCGTACGAGCAAAATCTGGTCGGCCTGAAGGGGATAATCTATTTCGGCGTCGGGCTGTTTTTGCTGATAGTGATCACGTTTGCGTTGATGTGGGCAATGCTCGGCGTGCTTGAAGCGGATGCGGTGGAAAATAAGAGTTCCACTAACCCGATGCAGTTGAGCGAGATGGAACGGCTGCCGCCCGAACCTCGGTTGCAATTGGCCCCGGGATTTAAGGTGGAAAGCGACAGCGGGCCGATAAATCTCGAGTTGCGAGAACCGCAGGCGGAATACCGGGAGCTTCAAAAGCAGTGGGATATGCTTTTGCAGGAAGGAAGAAAGGACGAACGGACGGGGACAATGACCGCATTACCGATCGATCAGGCGAAAGAGATGGTTCTGCAAAGCAATCTCAAGGCCCGAACCGGCCCGGAGGCGGAAAAGGCCGCAACTGGTTCGGCGACCATCTTTACCGATGCAAGCTCGGGACGAAAGGCGGCATTGAAACGGCGATAGGCCATGCGGCGAAATTTGGTGTTTATTAATGAGGTTGTTTATTACAGATCGAGGGCTTTGGGCGAAGGCGTTAGTAGCGATGTCGCTGGTGCTGATGTCGGCTGGCGTTATATCTGCGCAAAAGAACGAACATTACGGTTCGCCTTTGTATTCGCCTAAGAAGTACGACCCGGCCCAAACTCAGGGAAGCGGGCTTCCGGATGCTCTTAAGGAAACGGGTATCGAGCAAAAGCTTGGCGAGCAACTGCCGCTGGAGACGGTTTTTACGGACGAGAACGGTCAGGCTGTAAAGCTCGGTGATTATTTCAACAAGGGCCGGCCCGTAGTACTTGCATTTGTCTATTACGAATGCCCGATGCTGTGTAACGAGATCCTCAACGGATTGACCGGTTCGCTCAAGGGAGTGTCGTTTGACGCTGGTACTGAGTTCGACGTCGTAGCGATCAGCTTCGACGCCAGAGAGAATGAAATTCCGGACCTTGCCCGAAACAAGAAGGATAGCTACATGAAGCGGTACGGCCGGCCCGGAACCGAAAAAGGATGGCACTTTTTGACCGGAAGCTCTGAGTCGATCGACGCGGTAACGAAGGCGGCAGGCTTCGGGTTCAAATGGGACGAGAAGAGCAATCAGTTTGCTCATGCTGGCGGCGTGATGGTGGTCACGCCGGAAGGGAAGATGTCGCGCTATTTTTATGGCATCGACTATTCGCCCAAGGATCTGAAGTTCGGCATCATGGAATCGGCTGAGAACAGGGTCGGTAGTGCCGCCGAACAGCTCTTGCTTTATTGCTTCCATTACGATCCATCGACCGGAAAATACGGGCTGGCGGTGCTCAACGTTATGCGGATGGGTGCCGTCCTGACACTGATGGGTATGGCCGTGATGGGCCTGGTGTTTTGGAGAAGGAACAAGCGAGTGAATAGTGAATAGTAAATCGTAAATCGTGGTCGGTTGGGATAGAGGGTCTTATTTACGATTCACAAATTGAGTATGCAAACGAATTCGTGGGTACCATTTTTCCCTGAGCAGGCTTCGACTTTCGCGTGGCAGGTGGATGCTCTGTATTTTTACCTGATCGTGGTAAGCGTTGTGTTTACGATACCCATCGTTGCGGCCGTATTTTTCTTCGGACTTAAGTATCGCGAGAAAGAAAAATTCGCCACGCCTGAGGAAATGCATGGTTCGATCGTCCTCGAAACAGTTTGGTCGATAATACCCTTCATTATTTCGATGACGATCTTTCTGGGCGGAGCGTATGTATATTTCAATCAATACCGCCTGCCCGACGAAGGAATGAATGTTTACGTCGTCGGCAAACAGTGGATGTGGAAGATCCAGCACGAAGGCGGACAGCGAGAGATCAACGAGCTTCACGTGCCGGTCAACACTAACGTCAAACTGACGATGACGACCGAAGATGTTCTCCACGATTTTTCGATCCCGGCGTTTCGAACCAAGGCCGACGTTGTCCCGGGCCGGTATACCTATCTCTGGTTTAACGCAACGAAGCCCGGCAAGTATCACCTGTTCTGCGCGGAATATTGCGGCCTGAACCATTCGGGAATGGGCGGATATGTTTATGTAATGGAAAAGGACGACTTTGCTGCATGGCAAAGTGGAAGTGTTTCGGGGCAAACGCCGATCGAGCAGGGACGTGACCTTTTCGAGAACAAGCTCGGCTGTGCATCGTGCCATGCGGGCGGGCCACAGCAGCGAGGGGCGAAGCTTGAGGGCATCTTTGGGAAAGAGGTCCGACTGGTGGGCGGGCAGACGGTGATCGTCAATGACGAGTACCTGCGAAATTCGATACTTAACCCGGGCGCCCAGATCGTGGAAGGTTTCCAGCCGATAATGCCGACCTTTAAAGGGCAGGTCACCGAAGAACAGTTAATGGCGCTGGTGGCATATATCAAATCGCTGAGCGGGGTGACGGGAACGGCAACCACGCCGGCGACGCCGAATGCGGCGGCAGCGAATACGAACAGTGCACCCGGTGCTCAAACGAGCGTACCCGCGGCAAACAGCAGCGGGAACAGGTAGGTCTTAGTAGGATTATGCAAAGTGCGGAAGTGACAGGCAGAGGCGACGCCGATACGCCAAAACTGAACTATCTTACGAATGGTTCGACGCTGAAGTCGTGGCTCCTGACAAAGGACCACAAGCGTATAGCCCTGATGTACCTTTTCTCGGTGTCGGCATTCTTCTTTATGGGAGGGCTTTACGCCGCTGCGATACGGCTAGAGCTCCTGACGCCGGCGTCCGACCTGCTCCAAACCGACTCGTACAACAAGGCGTTTACCCAGCATGGGATCTTGATGATCTTTTTCTTCCTGATCCCGTCGATCCCGGCGATCCTTGGAAATTTCCTGCTGCCGATAATGATCGGCGCAAAAGATCTTGCGCTTCCGCGAATCAACCTGCTCAGCCTTTATTTTTACTGGATCGGCGGAGCGTTGACACTGTTTGCATTGCTTCAGGGCGGCGTAGACACAGGCTGGACGTTTTACACTCCTTACTCAACGACATTCTCGAATTCGTACGTGATGGCCGTCGGCCTCGGCATCTTTATCAATGGCTTTTCGTCGATCCTGACCGGGCTGAATTTTATCGTGACGGTCCACACGATGCGTGCGCCGGGAATGACGTGGTTCCGCTTGCCCCTATTTGTTTGGGCACAGTACGCGACCAGCCTCGTGATGATCCTCGGTACACCGGTTATCGCTATCACCGTGCTTCTGCTTGCGATCGAGCGTGTGGCCCGGGTCGGTATATTCGATCCCGCGATCGGCGGCGACCCGATCTTGTTCCAGCATCTGTTTTGGTTCTATTCGCACCCGGCGGTTTACATCATGATCCTTCCGGGAATGGGCGTGATCTCGGAGCTGATCTCTAATTTTTCGAGAAAGAAGATCTTCGGATACGAGTTTATTGCTTTTTCGAGTATCGCCATCGCGGTTTTCGGCTTCCTTGTGTGGGGCCATCATATGTTCGTCAGCGGCCAGTCGATCTATGCCGGCCTCGTTTTCTCGTTCCTGACGATGGTTGTTGCCGTGCCGTCGGCGATTAAGATGTTCAACTGGACGGCGACGCTCTATAAGGGCTCGATCTCGTTCGACACGCCGATGCTGTATGCGATCGGTTTTCTCGGGCTATTTCTTATCGGCGGATTGACCGGGCTTTTCCTTGGTTCGATCGGATTGACCGTTCATCTCACCGATACGTATTTCGTCGTCGCCCATTTTCACTACGTGATGGTCGGCGGCCAGGTGATCGCGTATCTCGGCGGCATTCACTATTGGTGGCCGAAGATGACGGGCAGGATGTATTCGGAGTTTTGGGGCAAGATCTCGGCAATGCTCGTGTTTATCGGGTTCAACCTGACCTTCTTCCCTCAGTTCATTCTCGGATACCAGGGGATGCCGCGGCGATACGCCTCGTACCCGGAAGAATTTCAGGTGCTTAACATCTTTTCGACCGCCGGGGCTTCCGTGCTCGGTGTCGGCTTGATGATGCCGGTGGTCTATCTGGTCCATTCGCTTTTCTATGGCAAAGCAGCGGGCGATAACCCGTGGATGCTTCCTGGACTTGAATGGAGGACCGCTTCGCCGCCGCCCACCGAGAATTTTGAGAAAATGCCGGTCGTTACCTGGGAAGCCTACGAATTTGGCGAAGAAAACGGCCTGGATATCTAGGAAGCAAGACGAAGGGATATTGCAACCGTCAGGTGATTTTTGATCCGCAAATAGTTTATGTCGGCACACTCATCAGACAAATTCGTTTACCACGAACCGGGGCTGCAGCATCAGTTCGATGACATGAAGCAGCAGGAAGAGTCGGTCTCGATCGGGATGTGGATGTTCCTCGTCCAGGAGATCATGTTCTTCGGCGGGCTCTTTACGGCATATCTCGTCTTTCGTTCACGCTACCCGCTGGCCTTTGCCGAAGCAAGCAATCACCTTGACGCTTTTTGGGGCGGGCTGAACACCCTTGTCCTCATCGTCAGCAGCCTGACGATGGCTCTGACAGTTTATTACGCGCAGAAGAGCAATCGGATCATGCAGGTCATTATGATCCTGCTCACGATGTTCTTTGGTACCGTGTTCCTTGGCGTGAAGGTGATCGAGTACACGGATAAATACAACAGCGGGTTGATACCGGTTGCGGGTTGGAACAAAAAGACCGATAGAGCCGAGCCTGTGATGGCCGTTGCGAGTGTGGGCGAGACAGCGGTGGACAGATTTAGGCTGCCGTTTGAAACGGCGGTAAAAGCGGCTGGCGACCCGTCTGCGCCGAAGAAGCCGTACGTAAACCCGACGGGCGAGTTTCAATGGAATTACGGAAAGCATGTACTTGACTATGCCCTCGATAAGGAACGCACGACGCAGCAGCCTTACCTGACCGCCGACGAGCGGGTCGGATATTTTTCGAACGGCCAGTTCGATGCCAATAAATATCGTGACAAGATCAGGATGTTCTACTTCATCTATTTTGTCATGACGGGCTTGCACGCCCTGCACATGATCGTTGGCCTTGGGTTAATGGCGTGGCTGCTTTGGACGGCGTGGCGTGGATATTACAACGCCGACTACTACGCTCCGGTCGAAATGTCGGGCCTGTATTGGCACTTCGTCGATATTGTCTGGATCTTCCTTTTCCCGCTTTTGTATTTGTTGGGACGGCACTTTTTGCATTGATGGCTTATGGCAGATAATCACCACGAAACACATATCGGTTATCCAGGCTATATCGGTGTATTTATGATCCTCGTCGTGGGGACGCTTTTTACCTACTGGTCTTCCCATTGGGACCTCGACGTAATTTTTCCGGGTGCAAACACGCTGCTTGCATTATCGATAGCTTTCACGAAAATGATATTCGTGATGCTCTATTTTATGCACGTCAGGTGGAGCTCTAACCTGATATGGCTGTCGGCGGTAGCGAGTTTCTTCTGGCTGGCGATAATGTTTGCTTACACGATGCAGGACTACCTTACGCGGAGCCCGGGTGTTTTCTCTCCTTAGACGGGCCGGCAGATCAGCCAAGGAGCGGCGCGATGGGAATATATCCGGGTCGGCCGCGTCTTTTTATTGGTTAGGTTCTACCGGCCTAAGCGTGCTATTATGCTCCGTTCGGATCGGGTCACCCTGAATTGGTCCCGGTCGCAAGTGCAGACAACACCGCCCCGCAGAACGGTCATCAGAGAGTGGAGATGCTTATCAAGATCAGGAACATCCGTTTGCTCCTCGCCATTGGCGTATTTTCAATAGGAGCACTTTCCGGGTGCAACATCGTAAAGACCGAGAAGAAAACCGCAACGCTGCTCAAGACCGAGAACGCATCGGTCGATGAGTTAAAGGCTGAGGTTAATAGGTTTGCACGTGTCGACTCGATGAAGGCCCAGATGGACCTGAAGTTCGAGGACAATTCGTTCGCACATTTCGGCAGTAAAGAGGAATACCGCTCGGCTGACGGCGAAGTGGTAGTTCAGCGGCCGGCAAGCATTCTTCTTAAAGTAAGGGTCCCGTTTATAAAGTCTGACGTTGCGCAAATGGCGTCGGACGGTGAGCACTTTCAGGTCGCTGTCCTTAATGCCGGCAGCTGCAGCAATTGCAAGAGATTTGTCATCGGGACCAACGAGGCTGATTATTCGAGCCTTCAGCGGAATCTGAGTTCCGGGAACGGTGAGATATCGGGCGATATCAGGCAAAACGTAAATGCATTTGCTAATCTGCGTCCACAGCACTTTACAGATGCGATGCTGGTCCGTCCGATAGATGAAGTAATTTACACTTACACCGTCAGTACGATATTCCAGATCGAAGAAGACGAAACGGCCAGCAAGAAATCTTCTTTGAGAAAGGTAAATCGCGGATACTACCTATTGGATGAATTTGCGCGCAATGGCACAGGGTCGCTTAAAATAGCCCGCAGGTTCTGGTTTGACAGGATCGGCGACATCCGCCTAGCCCGCCAGCAGATCTTTGATCGGGCCGGCGAGATCGAATCGGACATCATTTACGGGGCTGAAGGCCGACTTACCGATACTGGGGAATTTGACCGGCTTCCGCTGCAGATAATCGTGACCAGGCCGCTCGAGAAATATGCGATGAGGTTGACCTACCAGGTGCCCGAGAATGTCCGCATCGGTACCAAATATCGTCCCGAGGCATTCGTTTTGCAAAATTCCTGGGGGCTTGAACAGGTTGATCTCGACAAGAAACTGCAGGAAGCTTCAGCGCAAAAGCCAGTCGATCCAGCCCCATCGAATCGAAATTCGGTCACAAGATTTCAATAGTATTTTAGATGGATCCGATCCTAAAGACCAAAGATCTGACGAAATCGTACAAGATCGGGAAGCTTGAGGTGCCCGCTCTGCGCGGAGTTTCGCTCGAGGTTGAGAAGGGCGAGTTTCTTGCGGTGATGGGTCCGTCGGGATGCGGAAAATCGACGCTGCTCCATCTGTTGGGCGGCCTGCTTTCGCCGACGAGCGGTTCGATCATCATCGACGGCGAGGATATTTCTCAGATGTCGGATGCTAAACGGACCGACATTCGCCGCCGAAAGATCGGTTTCGTCTTCCAGCGGTTCAACCTTTTTCCGACGCTGACGGCCGAGGGCAATCTAAAGCTGGCCGAGCGGATCCATTCCGGCAACGGGGCAAAGGACCCGGCCGCCCGGCGGGAGGTCTTGCGGCTGCTCAGGCTCGAAGATAAAATGCACCATAAGCCGCTGGAAATGTCGGGAGGCGAGCAGCAGCGGGTGGCTCTTGCAAGGGCAGTGATCAACAGTCCGGCGATAATCCTCGCGGACGAGCCGACGGGTAATCTCGATAGCGAAAACTCGCAGATCGTGCTTGATATGTTCAGGCGGTTGAACGAGGAGTTTGGCCAGACGATCATTATGATCACTCACAACCCGGAAGCGGCTGCGGTGTGCACGAGGACGATCCGTATGCGGGACGGGCATGTTGTCGAGGGGTAGGCAGATGGCAGAAGCAGTACCGACGGACTCGCACATGACGTCCCCGCATTTTGAAGGTGTGGTAATGGTTGAATGCCCGCATACTGCCAATTGATATGGGTTTGTTCAAGAAATTCATACTTTGGGAATACAGCCGGGAAACGTCGGTTTACGTAATATTTTGCCTCCTTATCGTCGCATTCATTTTTCTTACGCCTAAATCCTGGTTTGAAAAGCGCGAACAGCTTACAACCCAAACCACACGTCTTATCGTCCAAAAGAAGGATTTTTCGGTCGACCATGCCGTTCTACAAAAGCGGGTTCGTGAACTGACCGCTCAGCCAAACGCCGAAATAATCTCGACACGGGAACTTATCGGCGAGGACGGTGAAACGTTTTACGAGATAGACATTCGCTGAATCCCCGAAATATTATAGATATTTACTGCAGTGTTAGAGATTTAGAGGTCTCTAACATTTTTTACGAAGGAGCAATCATACTCAATGATCAGATTTTTTAGATCAAGCATTATAGCCTTTGCTTTTGTCGCATTCGGCGGTGCGATCCTGGCGGTCGATGCGTCGGGGCAGAACAAGATCCGAGAGATAACCAACCGTATGGACGCCCATAACAAGGCACTTTCGACCATGAGGGCGAAGGTCACAATGGTGAAGCGAAACACTCAGTTGGGCGATTCGGAAACGACCGTTGGGACGGCGATCTACGCAAAACGTCCGGGCAAGGACGCCCTTGTCCGAATTGATTGGCAGCGGCCGGACGAGTCCCTTGCGGTAGTGGACGGCAAGTATTTTATGTACCGCCCAAGGCTGAACATCGTGCTGACCGGTTCGGTCAAGGATGCCGGCAAGTCAAAATCCAGCGACCAACCAAAGGGAACGTCGGCACTTGCATTTATGAACATGTCGAAGGCCCAGCTCGACGCGAATTACGAGGTTGCGCTCGTGACCGACAACGCTACGCTGAGCAATGGTGTTCGCACCTTTCACCTGCGGCTGACGCCAAAAACGCGAACGAGCTATAAGGACGCCGAGCTATGGGTGGACGCTGACGGAATGCCGGTGCAGACCAGGATCAACGAGAACAACAATGATTCGACCACCGTCTTGCTTACCGACCTGCAAAAGAATGTCGAACTGAGAACATCGAACTTCAAGATCGATTGGCCAAAAGGCACAAAGGTGCAAAAGAGCTGACGAGGTATCGACTTTTATCTACGAAGTGCCCCGGTTGATCAAAGTGGCCGGGGCATCGTCATTTTCCAGGTTATTTGTCATAACTGCCGCATCGCTCGCGACCCAGTGCTGATCGTTTGATATGCGTTCTTGCGGCGTCTATAATTCAGGGTTTAACCGGGTTACGGTTTTTGGATAGAGGGATCTTCGACGTTTATGCCCAAGGCAAGCAGTTTCAGCAGATTTACGCGTGGGGTAAAGCACACTGTCCGTGCATTTGCCTCGACGAAACATCCAGTATTGGTGCATATAGTGCCGATGCGGCGTTGCAATCTGTCGTGCACGTACTGTAACGAATTCGACAAGACGAGCGATCCGGTGCCGATCGACGTTATGCTTGAACGGATAGACAAGCTTGCGGAGTTTGGCTCCTCGGTTATAACGATCTCTGGCGGCGAGCCGATGATGCACCCGCAGATCTACGAGGTCATTGCCCGCATCCGGCACCACGGAATGATCGCCGGGCTGATCTCGAACGGATATTATTTTCAGGTCGATAAGATCAAGCGGCTGAATGAAGCGGGCCTGGATTACCTACAGATCTCTATCGACAATGTCACCCCGGACGAAGTGTCAAAGAAGAGCCTCAAGGTCCTGGATGCGAAGCTTGTAAATCTTCGCGATCATGCGAAATTTAAGGTCAACATCAACTCGGTCGTAGGCGGCGGCGTGGCGAATCCCGATGAAGCTCTGATAATTGCAAACCGTGCAAGGGAGCTGGGGTTTTCCTCGACGGTTGGCGTGATCCACGATGAGATGGGTTTGAACAAGGGCCTTACCGACCGCGAGAAAGAGGTTTACCACGAGATAAAGAGCAAGGGTGCCCGGTCGTATGCCCGCTGGAATTGGTTTCAGGACGAGTTGGTCGATGGCGGCGAGTATGATTGGCGATGCAGGGCCGGTGCCCGATATCTCTATGTCGATGAGGGCGGTATCGTAAGCTGGTGCTCGCAGCAGCGAGGCACGCCCGGCATTCCCCTACTCGAATACACCCGCGAAGATATGGAACGTGAGTACATTACCGAAAAATGGTGCGCCCCAACTTGTACCATCCAATGTGTCCACCAGGTCGGCCACCTCGACGCCTGGCGCGATCCGCAAATATCCCTTTCCGATTACAATAAACGTAAAGGCACCGGAATAAAGAAAGAGACGGTCGCACAGGTCCTTGGTGCCGAATAGTCTTCGCTACGTCTCTGCTAAATTTCCTTGACCATTTCAAAGTGATACTTTAGTATCACTTTATGCGAGCTGAATTAGTTACAACCTTAAAGCGAAAAGCAACCGAACTGATCGCCGAGGTCGAGCGCGACAAAGAACCGATACTTATCACCCATCGCGGCTTGCCGGCAGCGTATTTGGTCGATACTGAAACCTTCGAGTTGCAGCAAAGGCGGATCGAGATACTCGAGGCGATCGCCCGCGGCGAACGGGATATTTCGAATGGTAAGACGCTAGGTCATGAGGAAGTGAAGAAGCGATTTTCAAAATGGCGCGAATAGAATGGGCATACAAGGCCATCAGTTCACTGAGCGAGATCGTTGCTTACATTGCCCTGGACGACCCAGCGGCCGCAGACCGACTCGCGGCGAGAGTTTTCGTCCACTGTGACCAACTGTCGAAGCATCCCAGAAGTGGAGCTGTCGTACCCAAGGTTCCCGGATCGGGTTACAGGCAATTGGTCGAACCGCCCTGCCGGATCTTCTACCGCATCGAAGGAGATATTGTTTACATAGTAAATATTGTCCGATCTGAGCAACTGTTTCGCCCATCGGTTCTTGACGCTGTCGAATAAAACCAAGGTTTTGCCGGTACAGCGGTTTGCGATATCTTTGTATATATGAAATTTAACAGGAATCATGCTAAGGCGCTGACCAATGCGAAAGAACTTGAACTGTACGATATGGCCCGGCCGCCGAAGGTGAACAAGTTGTCGGTAAAAGAACTAAATAACCTTATAAAACGCAGCCGCACATTGCGTGACAAGCTTCGCGACGTAAAGCGGACGCAGATCCGTGCAAGCCAGGCAAAGTCAAAAACACGCGGAGCCAAACCCGCCGACCGCAGCCGCGACAAAGCCGAGCTTTTTGCAGAGGTGCACGACGTTTTCGTTACCCGGCTTGAAAAGGTCGAAGCCGGCGAGGCTAAAGCAAAGGCCAAGCCCGCGACAAAGAAGCCGACCAAGACCGACAAGAAAATCGAAACCCGGGCTGACCGCACCGGTGTTCGGCAAAAACTGAAGGCCGTTAAGAAAGCAGCAAAGGCGGGAGCAACTCCAGTAAAAAAGCCAGACGTAGAGAGGGCGGGTTCGAGATCCGCGTCAGCTGAAAAGACTAAAAAGCCGCTCGCTTCCGCTGCACGGGTGAGCAAGGCGGCTCCCGCGAAAAATCGAACCGCGACCAGATCTTCGAAGGCTACATCCGCGTCAAAATCGGCCGTGAACACTGAGCGCACGGTGATCGAAACACCGCAGGCAGCCGCACGAAAACCCGATCCAGTGGGCAAGGTAGAAATGGAAAGGATCGCCCGGAGCGGGGTTACACGGAAACGCGGCCATCTCTCGTCTTTGAATAAGCGAAACCAGGGCAAACGGGATTCGAAATAGTTGGGCTGCCAGCAGATCGCACGCCGGCCGGATGGCACGTGGACGAGAAAGCGGCTGACACAATGGGTGAAAAACTAAATATACCGATCCTGCTGGGCACTAACCGGAAGGACCGCGCCAGCGAACAGGTCGCGAAATGGGTACATTCGAAAATGCTCGAGCGTGAAGAGATGGACTCAGTATTTTTTGATGTTCGCGATTTCGATCTTCCCCGGGATGATTACGGGACTGCCCTTGCCGGCAGTTTTCCCGAATGGCGTGAGGCGATCATCAATGCCGATGGCCTGGTGATCGTCACACCCGAGTATAACCATGGCTATCCGGGGACAATGAAAAGCGTGCTGGATCTCTTGCTGAAAGAATATATCCATAAGGCAGTCGCCTTAGTTGGGGTATCGGCCGGACCGTGGGGCGGCACACGCGTGATCGAATCGCTGTTGCCGGTTGTTCGCGAGCTTGGGCTTGCCGTAACATTCACGGATCTTCATTTTCCGCGGGTCAAGACCAAGTTTGACGAGGAGGGAAACATCCTTGATCCCGCGTACGATGGGCGTGTAGGAGACTTTCTTAACGAACTGACATGGATGGCCAAGGCGTTGCGATGGGGGCGCAAGAACCTGCCTTCAAAGCATCATTAGCGGAGCCGTCGGGTTCTGAGCGACTCTGCACGCAAGAAGCGACGGGCGTTCAATCGAGCAAACCGCCGAGATCGGTCCACTTTTCTCCATCCGAAAAGGCGAGTTTTCCAGTCAGTGCTCGGACAAACACACCCTTTGGCGAAGCGGTCGGCGAACCGACATAATTTCCTGGTTGGTCGCTTACGGACCAGGATTTATCAAACCTGAAACGCCGGACGCCCGAGTCGTCGGACCGAGCGTAAACCTCGACTGCACCGTTTACTACCGTTGCTGAGGGGCTCCCCGAGATAGTTGCATCGGGGAGGCTCCACTCGAGTGAGGCCCATCCGCTCCATTGTCCGGCCCTTCCCGCTGTACGTGTCGCTTCCCAGAGCGTTCCACTTAAACCCCTGACAAATGCACGGTAACTTCCGTCGGGGAGCCGGACGGCGGTAGGAAAATCGACCATGCGGCCACCAACGTCCTCTACCTTCCAAGGCCCGTCGCCAGCTTTTCGCGCATGGTAGAGCCGCCGGTTCCAGCTTCGAAAAAACAGGTCGAGAACATTGTCTTCGGACGCGATCAGCGTGGGCTGGCCGAGGCCTTTCACGCTTGCGCTTACCCGTTCAACAGTCGTCTGCGAGCCGGTTCGGTTGATATGGTAGAAAAAATAATCGCTACCCAACGCCACCACGTCGAAACTTCCCGAGCTGCGGCTGGCGGCCGCCGGATCTGAGATAACGTCTTCGGCAAGTATTCTGGCCCTCGACCAGATCAGCGGCGGCCTTGAAACGTGCACAAGCTGGTTGGTCGTGGTGCGGTAGAACATATCGTGGATATTGATACTGCCACGAAGGATCGCCGGCGTTCCGAGCATCGGAGAAAGCTTTGCCGGGCTCCAGACTCCATTCAGAAAAACAGCCGGGTTTCCGCTGGCCCCACGTGCGACCGCCTCATCGCCGGTGGCGGTGCCGATATATCGCCTGGCCTCATTCAGTTCGGGAAGGATGGTGTCGTAGATCGCGTCCCATGTGATATTGTGTCCCGGCGCAGCCTCGTCAACCTCGACAGAAAAGAGGTCGGTATTCCCAAGATCGATCAGCGCCTCGCGGACTCTGCCTTCATATTCACGCACTGCCTCGTCGAAGGTTAAGCCGTTCACTAAGTCGGGCTCGTGATAGATCTCGCTGAAGCAGCACCAATCATAACGGTTTAGTATCTGCACCTGCTTTCGGCCCGGCCCGTTAGAACCCATCACGTACAGGTCGGGATAACCGGCGATCGAATAGAACCCAGGGTCGGTCTGCTCGCGGTCGCCGACCTCCGCGCCTACGCGGAGGTACAGCGGTATCGAACCGGCAATGGAGATGCTGAAGCGAATGCGTTCGTCGATAGCGGAATAAACCGTCGTGGTCCACCCACCGCCCGAAAAACCTACCATGCTGTATTCAGAATATGATGGGAATTCGTCCTGTTTTGAGCGCGAATTCAAGTAGTTCAGATAGACCGCGATCGGCTCCAAAAAGTACTTCAGGGGGTTTCCCTTTGACGGGTGCCGCTCGGGGTCGTCGAAAAGTTCATTATGGGCCTCTAAACCTCCATCGTCGTTCACTTCCATCAATGTGGTGAACTCGGCATTGTGGGGCATGTAAACGCCGAGAACCGAATAGCCGTCTCCTAGAAGCCCTTCCAATGTGCGACGCATCCCGAAACCCTCGTCGGCTGGAATAGCGCTGTCGTGAAAAGTGTGCATATGCCCCAAGTGAAGTATTACAAGCCGTCCGTTCTTGACCTGCGGAATAAAATGATGGGCATAACTGGTGACGCCAGCCTCCATTCTCACCATTAACGTGTCGACGCGTTCGAGATCGGCCAGGCCGGGGATGGGGCTAATGTCGTTCTTTATGACCGGCAGTTCGGGCAGACGTCGGTACGGAATTCCCGTGCCGCCCCAGATGTAATCGATCAATTGCTGACGTTTTTGCAATAGTTCAGACTGCGTTCTGATCGTTACGTAGCGGTCGTCTACGAGATACTGGCCGGATAGGGGCAGTTGAAAAAGCAACAGAACCGCGAATGGGAGTACGAAATTACGCATAACCGCTTCACAAAATTGCCGACTTGGGGATAGCAAGCAAAGAGGCTGAGGAGAAATATTACTGTTTAGGTATATCTTTTCCGATCGTCCAGACGATAACCGAACTTGAGAGTCCAAGTCCTGAAAGCCGTCCGGCCATCATAATTATAGTCTCACCTTTGGTCACAACGCCAGCCTTTAGGAGCGTTGTCTCTCCTTCGCTGAGCATCTGCCGCGTCGACCCGCCGTATTCGTGCATGTACGGCTCGACGCCCCAGATGAGTGCAAGTTGGTTGCATGCATCCCGCGAACTCGTCAGGCCAAACGTGTGCAAGCCGGACCGAATGCTTGAAAGCCGGCGTGCCATCAGGCCGCTTTCGGTAAATACGGCGACCTTTTCGGTCATTATTTCTTTCGCCGCATATGCCGCCGCTTTACACAGTGCCTGGCTGGTACGGCCTGATGGCTGCTGCGAGAACTTTATCGGCCTACGCAGTTGGCCCGGTTTTACGGTCTCTGCCGCCTCGATTATCCTGGCCATCGTATTGACGGCCTCGATCGGATAGCTGCCAGTTGCAGTTTCGGCCGAAAGCATCACCGCGTCGCTGCCGTCCCATACGGCATTGGCAATGTCCGAAGCTTCTGCACGCGTCGGGCTCGGACTATCGATCATCGACTGGAGCATCTGGGTCGCAGTGATAACGAATTTGTCGTTTGAGATGGCCTTTTCGATGATGAGTTTCTGGTACACGGGAACAAGCTCGACGCTTGTCTCGACCCCGAGGTCGCCGCGAGCGACCATAACACCGTCGGTCTCGGCAATTATCTCGTCGAGGTTTGCGATCGCCTCCGCCATCTCGATCTTGGCAACTAGGAGTGCGCATCCCATCGTCCGCGTATTCAGCTTCTTGATCAGCTCCTTTACCTCGCGGCAATCTTCGGCCTTACGGACAAATGATAATGCGATGTAGTCCACATTCTGGCCCATTGCCCAGACAAGGTCCGCGTGGTCCTTTTCCGTCATCGAAGGGATCGGGAGAGGCGTGTTCGGAAGGTTGATGCCTTTACGCTCTTTTAGCCAACCACCGACGACGACCCGGCTGACCACGTCGGTCTCGGTCTTGGACGCGACGTCCAGTTCGATGGCACCGTCGTCGATCAGGATTCGCGTGCCAGGCGAGACGACATCGGGAAGGTCGCTGAAATTGGTTGAGACCTCGCGTTCGCTGCCCTCAACATCGCGTGTTGTCAAAGTAAATGATTCACCTACTTTCAATTCGACCGCTCGGCCGTCCTTCAGCGTTCTCGTTCGGATCTTCGGACCTGAAAGGTCAACCAGGATCGACAGCGCCCGTTTTAGTTTTGCGGCCGCGGCCCTCGCGTGCGCGATCGAAGCAGTGTGCTCATCTTGTGTCCCGTGCGACATATTGATGCGAACGGCGCCGACGCCCGCGTTCAGCATCGCCTCGATCTTTTCCTGAGTGTTGGATGCCGGCCCGAGAGTGGCTAGGATCTTTGCCTTACGCATAAAGTTTTCGCTTTAAGTTTACGCTTAAAATGCGGTATGAGCGAAAGGGTCAACAGAGAACAAAATGTTCACCGCCGCCGATCGCTAAACGACCTGAACCTATGACAATAATTCATCACGGTCGCAACGAACGTCGAGTGCGACCAGGTCAATGGCGAGACCGATGTAGGTTCTCCGGTCGCTGGGTCAAGCTGCTCGGCAAGCACGCCGGAAGGAAGCGCCGCCGCCGCTACCTTACTGATGATTTCGAGGGCGGCATCTAGGCCGGCAGCGGACCTTGCCGATGCAATATAATGATCGGCAAGCCAAAGCGTGCAAATGAACCATGCGTTTCCCGGGCCTTCTTCCGATGTACGCATGTAACCGTCGTTCTCAAATCGGGCGATGCCGCCGATGACCGACAACTTTTCTTTGACGGCGGCCATAGTGCCGACCACCTTTTCATCATCGGGGTCGAAACAGCCGAAATAGAAGATCCCGAAAAGTGATGCGTCGACCGTAGTGTCTGGATTTGCCGCACCATTTTTATCGAACTCGATCGACCGATAAAAGCGGCCGAGTTTCGGATCGTAAAGATGCTCGGCCATCGCCGATACTACCTCGTTCGCCGCGTTTCGATACGTCTCGGCACGTTCGCTCTCGGCAAAGAGTTCGGCAAAATTCGCTGCGGCACGAAGGCCGCCCACCACCGTCCCGCATGTAAATGTGTGAACGCCGCGTCGATCTTCCCAAAGGTTCCAGCTTGGTTTTGGGAGTTTTGTCGACCCGTCCCGGAATTCGACCATGAAATCGGCACAGGCGACCACCATCTTCTGATACATCCGATGGGCAAATTCAATGTCACGAAATTTGGCGTAATGCTGCCACAGGGCCCAAAGCACGAGCGCGGTTTCATCTTCCTGAATAGGCTCCAGCCGTTGTTCGCTCCACGCGTCCCACGAGGCATGCCAGCCCGACGCGACCGTACCATCCGGATTGTATTTTTGCAGGAAATATCCCTTCGGATGGACGATCTGAGAACAGAGATCGAAAAACTTTCGGGTAATGTTAGCGTAGCCGGCCAGGTCGAGCGCGTTCGCGACAAAGGCCCCATCACGCGTCCAGAGGTAGCTGTAGTGGTCCGTCGCCCTTTCCGTGACGTCCGAATCGTTGGCCGCAAGAATTGCCCCGCCCCGGTCGATCTGCGTGAGAATGATCAGGAGCGATCGTTTGTACATCTTAACAATGGCCGGCGGCAGCGTGCCAAAGTCGGTCTCGTTCTTGTTCACCCAGGCACGCCAGTAATTTGCCGTGTAATCGAAATACTTCTGAGGACGTTGTGCGAGAACGTGAGTGTTCAGACGAAAAACTTCGTTGTAGGAGGCCGCAGCCGCGATCCAGTAATAAAATTCAAACGTGTCGCCAGGTCCGATCGTGGAGCTGATGCCGATCGTAGAATCGACCGAACCTTCCGTGATCGCTCCCCGGCTCAACTCACCGTCCTCAGCATCACGCCAGGTGCCCTCCTTGTCTCGGAACCCTTTGCGGCCGGTGGCAAAATCGTCGAACGCGGGTTCGGTGTTGATTAGAAAATACCGATGCTTCTTATAGTGGATAACGCTTCGGGTTTCGGGATCGAAAAACGCCGTGTCGCCGACGTTGTTCTCGTAGATCCTAAAATCGTGGTGGAGGAACACCCTGATCTCGCGTTCGGCTGTACCGGTGTTCGTGATCCTTACTTTGCGCAAGAATATATCTTCGTGGCTGGCGACGGTATCATTCGAGTGGATCTCGACACCAAGCCGAGCGTTAGTGAGCGAGACGTCGGTTACCAGCGTTTCGGGAAGGTAACGAAGCGTTCGGGTCCATTCGTCGGAACTGACCCAGGAAAATTGTCCGTCCAGCCAGATCCCGAAGCGAAACGGAAATCCCTCGGTGTGGTTTTCCTGGCCGACATGCGGAAAATAGATGTCGCGAATCTGGTATTTGCTGTCGAAATTGACGAGCAGGCTGCCGTTGCCGACGGGGATATCACGCATACGATGATACTCAGTTCGAAAGTCCGACCATGTCAACGGCGGCTTCGACCATCTCGCGTTCATTCTTGAACACGAGTTTCTCGAGGGCCGTTGCAGCGTCGAACCAGCGTGCTTCTGCTACTTCGTGGTCATGGCCGTCAACATCGCCCGAAACATACTTCATTAGAAACCAATGGACCTGCTTGTGGTAGCGTCTTCGAGTGCCATCTTGATGAACGGTGAACCAGTATTCGGTCGTGCCGATCTTTTCGACCGGTTCTGCACTTATTCCCGTTTCTTCACGGACCTCGCGTTGGCCTGCTTCGACCTCCGTTTCGCCCGGATCAATGATCCCTTTCGGAAGCTGCCATCTATGCTCGGATGCCGTCAGGATCAGAACGATCTCGATACCGGCGTTCGTGTTGCGATACACGATCCCGCCGGCCGAAACCTGCTCGTATGTTTTGAGACGTGCTCCCTTTGAAATCACTGGTCGCCCTTTACCGCTTTCTCCACGACCTCATCGATCTCGACTTTGATCTTGTCATTGAATCCGATGATCCTTTTCAAAAGCTGTCCGTCGCGGTCGAAGATGGCCGTTTGCGGGATCGCGGACTCTTGACCGAAAATGAACGACGTTAGCGCTTGTTCCGGATAGCCCATGGCATAGTCGATCTTTAACCGATCGACAAACTCCGGCACCCTTACCTTGTCCTCGTCATCGCCGACGTGAAGGCCGACAACGACAAGGTTCTCCGGGCCATGTTTCGCCTGAAGGAGCTTCAGGTGAGGGATCGCTTCGATGCAAGGAGGGCAATTCGTAGCCCAAAAGTCGAGAATGATCGCTTTTCCGTGGTGATCCTTGATCTTGCCGATGTTACCGCTAAAATCGGTCCAGCTCATTTCCGAAATCGGCTTGGTCGGCCGGGACTGAGAGTCGCGAAGCGGCACGTCGTTGATCGATACGGGCTTGTCCCCGACCGTAACGGGTGCGGCCGCCGGCCTGCAGGAAACGAATAATAAGCAACCTGCTGCGAGAATTAAAAAAAGCTTCATTGACAGTATTTTACACGAAACAGTGCCGACCACGTTATCGGCGGGCACTTACTATCGTTTTACGGGCGAAGGTTATACCCTCGTTGTACCATATGCCGATGTATCCAAATGCAATTTCCCGCAGGTCTGCGAGCCCGCGATTCGCGGGGCGAACCGATGAAGCGAATGCCCTCGGAATGTCGGCAAGCTTCGACTGCGGCACATTCATTCGGCTTATGATGTTTATCGACACGGCATCAAAAGCTGTCGTCGAGGCAAGATTTCTGTCAAACGGATGCGGCTATATGGTTGCCGCGGCGGACGCGTTGGCCGAAAGGCTTGAAGGGCTGCGGATCACCGACTTAAATGGCGCATATGAGAACGAACTCACGGCCGCGATCGAAAAGACTCTTAGCCCATTCCCGGAGGATCGTAAACACTGTCTGAAGATCGCCATCGATTCGTTACGCGAAGCCCTTGCCGACCACCGCTCGTTGTTAATCGAGGAATTTGCGGGTGAAAAAGTACTGATCTGCACATGTTTTGGTGTGGCCGAAGAGACGATCGAGTCAGTTATCGGAAAAGGCAAAGCCCTCACCGTGGACGAGGTCGCCGAGGCCTGCCGTGCTGGCACGGGATGTGGTTCCTGCCGGATGCTGATTCAGGAAATGCTCGACGCCGCCGATTCCAAATGATTGTGTATCAATTTCGGTTTCGTATGATACAATCCAACGATATACCCGCCGCGTGCGGGAAATTCTCTCGAACTGGAGTATGATCCCGGCTCATTGAGCCCGCCCACAATTCAAAGTTTTTCGAATGGACGACCCTGCTAGTTTATCTTTCCTTCTCGCATTCATAGATCTCTCGGAACCTATTGCGACGCCGACTTTTGGATGGTCGGCGATAAGCATTATTGCCGTAATCGTGCTGGTGCTTGCCAACGGCTTTTTCGTGGCAAGCGAATTTGCGCTCGTCGCGGTTCGCAAATCGCGGATCGAGACCCAGGCCGCTGAGGGTAATGCAGCCGCACAGAGGTTATTGGGAATGCTCAATAACCTTAATGCGTATATTTCCGCAACACAGCTCGGCATCACGCTTTCTTCCCTGGGCCTCGGGTGGATAGGCGAACCGGCGGTCGCCAGATTGCTTGAGCCGCTTTTCCTGGAATTATCGCTTTTGACCGGCGCCACGTTCTTAACGTCAGTGGTCGTCATCAAGACGATTTCGTTCATCATCGCATTTTCGTTGATAACGTTTTTGCACATAGTTTTCGGTGAACTTGCACCAAAAACCGCCGCTCTCGAACTGTCGGAACGTGTTTCGTATGCGATTGCGGTCCCGTTGCTCTTCTTCTACAAGGTCTTTTACTATCCGATCCGCGTGCTGGATTGGGCGGGAACGAAGACCGTGAGACTTTTCGGCCTTCGTCCGTCAGGCGAGCATGGCTCGAGCTATACCGAAGACGAGATCCGCCAGCTCATTCGGGCCTCAGAGGCTAGCGGGCATCTTAATAAGGAAGAGGGAACACTCATAAACCAGGTCTTTGAGTTTTCCGAAACGACCGTTAAGGAAGCGATGGTCCCGCGCACGGAGATCATAGCCCTTCCTGAAAACAGCACCTTGGAAGAGATCGTCCGGGCATTTCGTCAGCACGGTTACTCCCGTATTCCCATCTATCGCGGCTCGCTCGACGACATGGTCGGGTTCATTCACAGTAAAGACGTGCTTTCTTACCTGCTTCGCCCAAAGGCATTTCGTCTCGAGCGAATAATCCAAAAGCCGATGTACGTGGTGGACACGGCGCGTCTTGAAGACGTGCTTCGGCAAATGCAGAAGGAAAAGTTTCATTTCGGTTTTGTCGTGGATGAGCACGGCGGCGTAGAGGGGATAATCACCCTGGAAGATCTGCTGGAAGAGATCGTCGGCGAGATTTCGGACGAACACGACGAGGAAGTCAACGAGCAGATCCATCCTCAGCCTGACGGCAGCATTTTGCTGGACGGCAGCGTGGCCGTTCGCGACCTGAACCGTCGCCTCTCGCTCAACCTGCCGGTTTCTGAGGGATATACGACCGTCGCCGGATTTCTGATGTCGGTCTCTGGAGCACTTCTGTCTGCGGGCGATATGGTGCCTTACAACGGGCACATATTTACGGTCGAGAAGGTCAACAAACGCCGCGTGGTTCAGGTAAGAATGACGGAATCTCAACCGGCCCCGGTTCAAACCGTGTGAAGAACACCGTACTGGTAAAATCCGCCGTGATAACGATCTTTGCCGTTTTCGCGGTGGGACTGACCGTACACGGGCTTCGTGCATCGTATGTCGGAATTAGACAAGGGAAGCCCGACGAAAACTATATCCAGTCAACCGACTGCCGTGTCTGCCACGAGGAACATTTCACATCCTGGGAACGAACACACCATAGCCGAATGACCCAGGACATATCGCCCGAGACGCTTCAGGGCGATTTTGTTGAGGACAACCAATACGAATACCAGGGTGTGAAGGCCAAGATGGAGAGCCGGGGCAATGGTTACTTCATGAGCCTAGGCTATCCGGACGGCCGTTCCGAAACATTCAAGATCGAGCGGACGGTTGGTTCGCGTCGCATAGAGCAATACGTGGCAAAGCTGAACGGCCAATATTTTCGCCTGCCGCTGGCATATGACCTCGTGAATAAACGATGGATGAGCCTGAACGGCTCGTTCTTCTACCCCGATGGCGGCGATTTCAAACAGCATTTTACGCAGTGGGACACAAATTGCGTTTTTTGTCATAACGTCAAAGCGCAGCCCAATTTCAATTTTGCGGCCAGACAGGCCCGGACAGAGGTTAGCGAGCTTGGCATTGCCTGCGGTGCCTGTCACGGCCAGGGTGCAGAACATGCAGAGATGGCGTCTTCGCCCCTGACACGAGCCGCCTGGAGGTTTTCTGAAGGCGTCAAGAAGATCGTCCATCCGCTTGAGATGGATTCCGACCGGGCGATGATGGTATGCGGCCACTGCCACGGCCAGCGAGTTCCGTACCCGGACGATCGTATCAGGGAAGTGCTCGCGGTCGGAGACCCGTATAACGCAGGCGACGATCTGTTTAAGTATTATCGCCCGGTACACGCGGACACGATGATCGGTGAATTTTCGTTCGCGAGCCGCTTTTGGGCTGACGGCTCGCCGCGGCTAACCGCCTACGAGTATCAGGGCATTCTTGCATCACCGTGTTTTAAAAAGGGAAAGCCGGGCAATCGCATCAATTGCATGACCTGTCATACGATGCACGGCGGCGACGTAAAAGGACAGATCACCGAAGAGATGCGGACTAACGTCGCCTGCACTCAGTGCCACACGGAGTATCGCGAGCCGGAACAGGTCAGACTTCATACTAAACATCTCCCGGACTCATCGGGAAGTTCGTGTTATTCGTGCCATATGCCGGAGGTGGTTTACGGTGTTCAGGCGTTTCACAAAACGCACCAGATCAGCGTTCCGCAGCCCGCACTGACAGCCGAGATGGGAGTCCCGAACGCCTGTAATCAGTGCCACGTGGACCGCTCGGCGAATTGGTCGATCGAACAAGCGAAGCTTCTCTGGCCGGAGCATTACAGTAATTCGGCCACCTCACCCGATGAACAGTTCGACATGCCGGAAGGAATGCGGGGCCTTTTTGCCAGCGACGCGCTGACACGCGCAATGATGGCCGAGGCGTTGCTGAGGCGTGCCGGGCCGCAATGGTCGATGCCTTTACTGGCCGAGTCGTTCGATACGGACAATTATCCGATCGTCAGGTTCTTTGCGGCGAACGGCCTGGCGGCGACAGGGCTGGATCACTCTAAACCCGACTATCTCGCGGACGAAAATGCCAGGCGGTTGCAAATTCGGCAGTGGCTTGAAAGAATGGACGCGAGCCGTATGAACGAGACCCGCAGGCTGGCCGAACAGCTAAGAAAACTGCGAAAAGATGTCGATCTTGAGGTCGGCGAATGACCGAGGGCCGGCCGACAAGCGAAGGAGCCCTGCGAACGGTCGTTGCCCAGGCGTGGATCGGCCTGGCTGCGTGGATGACTTTCGGCCTGATTCTCGAGGGGCTGATCGGTTTTCGTTCCCCGACATATTTGCAGGACCCGACCAGACGCGAGCTCTTCAGGCTGGCGCATGCGCACGGAACGGTGTTCGGTATCCTGCTGCTTGTCGCCAGTCTCGCTCAGACCGTTGGGATGATCGCACCGCCAAGAGCGGCGGTTTTGAGCTTGCGAATAGGGACCGTTGCGATGCCGGCTGGATTTCTGCTTGGCGGCATCTGGCATTACGGCACCGACCCCGGCCCGGGCATCTTCCTTGCGCCGTTGGGCGGACTAATGATAATTTTTGGCGTGATCACGATCGCGGTCTCTTACCTTTCTGCGAAAGACGGCACCTTGGGAAAGGTGGAGAGTGCCGCGAAAAACTCAGAGACGGAAACTAAGAAAAAATGAGCATCATCGAGCAAGTCTGGGCGCGGGAGATTATGGATTCGAGGGGTAACCCTACGATCGAGGCCGAAGTGGTCCTCGAGGATGGCACGACGGGCCGTGCTGCCGTTCCGAGCGGCGCATCGACGGGAGAGAACGAGGCGGCTGAGCTAAGGGACGGCGACAAGCTTCGCTATCTGGGCAAGGGCGTACTGAAGGCCGTCGAGAACGTCAACGACAAGATATGTAAAGAGATAGAGGGACTGGATGTGCTCGATCAGACACAGATCGACCAGGTGATGATCGAACTGGATGGCACTGAGAACAAGTCGAATCTCGGGGCAAATGCGATCCTTGCCGTGTCGTTGGCAAGCGCACGAGCGGCTGCTGCGATCCAGCAGATGCCCCTCTATCGCTACATCGGCGGCACAAATGCAAAGACACTTCCGGTGCCGATGATGAATATCCTGAACGGCGGAGCCCACGCGGACAACAACGTCGATTTCCAGGAATTCATGGTGATGCCGGTCGGGGCTGAGAGTTTTACTGAGGCATTGCGATGCGGCGCGGAGATCTTTCATAACCTCAAGTCGGTCCTAAAAGATCGCGGATATTCGACCGGAGTCGGCGACGAGGGCGGGTTTGCTCCGAATTTGAGATCAAACGAGGAAGCTGTCGAGACCATTCTGGAAGCTATAGAGAACGCCGGCTACAAACCGGGACGAAACGTAATGCTTGCGCTCGACCCGGCGGCAAGTGAGTTCTATAGCGAGGGCCGGTACGTTTTCAAGAAGTCGGACAACCGCGAGCTGTCGCCGTCGGAAATGGCCGCCTATTGGACGGAGTGGTGTTCGAATTATCCGATCATTTCGATCGAGGACGGGATGGCTGAGAACGATTGGGAAGGGTGGAAGGAGTTGACCGACTCTTTGGGCGAAACAGTTCAGTTGGTGGGCGACGACCTTTTTGTCACGAACGTCAAATTTCTGCGGCGAGGCATCGACGAAGGCGTGGCCAATTCGATCCTGATCAAGGTAAACCAGATCGGAACGCTTACCGAAACGCTTGATGCGATCGAGCTTGCCAGGACCAATAACATGACGGCCGTCATTTCGCACCGCTCCGGCGAGACCGAGGATAACTTTATCGCCGATCTGGCCGTGGCAACTAATGCCGGGCAGATAAAGACCGGAAGCCTTTGCCGTTCGGACCGCATCGCGAAATACAATCAACTGCTCAGGATCGAGGAAGATCTCGGTGATTCGGCCCGATATCCGGGGCGTAAGGCGTTTTATCAATTTAAGTAAATGGACATTCGCCGGTCATTACTGGCCGAGCACGAAGCAGACGATGGAGGTGAGGGATGGCGTTGCAAACATGCATGGGTGCGCTGATGAAGTGTAGTTTTGGAATGGCGCCGAGTTCTTTGGTCGTACTCCCGCCGAACAGGGTCAATACCAATATGGTCCCAGACGCGAATATTATGGACCATATTCCGTTGGTCAATATCATGCCGTTTGGAATGTGCACCGCACCCTCGAATCCGGTGGTCATTGCGGCTACGGCGGCTGCACTGGGAGTGCCGACACCCGCCCCGTGTATTCCTGCAACGCCGGCCCCATGGGTGACAGGTGCTCCTACGGTAAATTTGGGCTATTTCCCGACGTTGAATAACACAAGTCAGTTAATGTGTATCTGGGGGGGCGTTATTACCTTTACGACCGCGGGTGAGGTTACGGTAAATGTTCCTTAAAGCCTGAGTATATGGAATTGGAGCGTGGCGGATTCACGATCAGTACCGATAAGGAGCGGCTTGATATCGGCATGATCCAGGGGTTTCTCTCCGAACGATCGTATTGGGCGCGAACTCGCTCGCTTGAGCAGACACAAGTGGCAATAGAAAATTCGATCTGCTTCGGCGTGTATCGCGGTGAACGACAGATCGGTTTTTCCCGGGTCGTGACCGACCGCGCAACCTTTGCTTACCTAGGTGATGTTTTCATTATCGAAGAGTTTCGAGGACAACATTTAGGCTCTTGGGTGATGGAGGCTATCATCTCGCATCCCGAGCTTCAGGGCCTGCGGCGTTGGGTGCTGGCGACGAGGGATGCCCATTCGCTATATACGAAATACGGATTTCGGGAACTTGTCCATCCGGAGAGATGGATGGAACGTCCGGCCCCCGATGCATATTGAAGGAAAGCATTTCGTCTAAGCATTTTCCCGAACGACGGTAAACTAGCCAACGAACTCGATTTGTCTTTCGGCCATCGACCGCCGGGGAGATCCCTTCTATGGTCTACGAAACACGCCGGCCCCTTGCATTAGTGATCCTCGACGGATGGGGTGTGCCTGCCGGCTTTGCCGGCAACGCTCTGGAACTCGCCCACACACCTTTCTACGACGAAATTCGGCGGCGATATCCGTCAAGTAGGCTTGCCGCATCCGGAACTTTTGTGGGTTTGGCCCCTGATGCACCGGGAAACGCGGAGGCCGGGCATCGGACCATAGGTGCAGGCCGGGTGATAAAAACCGCCGCGACCAGGGTAGAAGAATTGCTGGCCACGGGTGAGTTTCTCAAGAATGATGTGATCCTTTCGGCACTAGGACGTTCGGTATCGCGTGGAAGGGCGGTCCACCTGGTCGGGCTCTTGTCGGATGGCGGAGTTCACTCGTTTCCCGAATCGCTCTTTGCGTTGCTTCGGATGGCCCGAAAGTCCGGGGTCACGGAAGTATTCGTTCATGCGATACTTGACGGCCGCGATGTCCCGCCACGGACCGCGGACGTTTACATCGAAGCCCTTGAGATCAAGATGGCAGATATCGGGATCGGAAAGGTCGCTTCGCTCTGTGGACGATTTTACGGCATGGACGAAGGCGGCAATTGGGAGCGGACCGCTCGGGCCTTTACGATGATGGTGCACGGAGAGGGTGAACGAAGTTTCGACGCTGTGACCGCGATCCGGGCATCGTTTCAGCGCGGCATTTCAGACGAATTTATTGCACCCATTGTACTCGAAACCGAACCCGACCGGCCCGTCGGCACGATTCATGAAGGCGATGCTGTGATCTTCTTTAATCACAAACCCGCCCCGATGCGGCAGTTAGTGCGTTCGATGGCGGTTTCTGATGTGTCAACGCCGAAACCAAAGATCGACGCCGTTTGTTTAACGGAATACGACCCGTCGTTCGGCTTACCTTTTGCGATCGCGGAAGAAGCGGGAAGCAAACTCTTCGGATCGATTCTGGAATATTGCGGGATCAGGAATTATCGGATCACCGAATCGGCACGGGCTCCACACGTCTCCGCCGTCTTTAACGGCGGGGCGGCGTTAGGGTCGAGCCTGGAGACCGACGTGATAATTCCATCAAAGCTTGATTCACTTCTGACCGAGCCGGAGTCGCGAAGTTTCAAGATCGCAGACGCCGCGATCCGGAATATCGAAGCGGACCTGGAAGGTATCTTTATCGTAAATCTGCCGGCGGCTGATCTTGTTTCCGAATCTCGCGATCTTGAGAAAACGGTGGAAGCCTTGCAGTTCGTGGACACGTGTCTCGGTGGGATAATCGAGAAAATAGCAGAGGTGAAGGGAACCCTTCTTGTCACTGCCTCGCATTCAGGGTGCGAAGCAGTGACCGGACACCTTTCGGAGACCGCCCAGGCACCTGTATCTACGAATCCAGTGCCCTTGCATTTGATCGCACCCGATCACGAGACAACAACGCTCGTTGACGGATCCCTCGCCGATATCGCACCGACGATGCTGGGAATACTTGGCCTGAATATTCCGCCGGAGATGAGCGGACGGGATCTTCGATCACACTGATGGTTCGACTCATAACATGGCATGAGCGGGGCGATCGTCCCGTGGGCTTGATGCCGCCGATAGTGTGACATTCGTTTCCTCGCGTGCTAATCTTCCGTTTCCTTCGATTTCGTTCAAGCCTTATTATTTTCTGCTTTTTTATGGTTGAGGAATTTGCATTCGACAATACCGAGGAACGCCGAAAACACCGGCAAAACGGTGTCGGTTGGGTCGAGGTGATCGTTGGTTCGATGTTCTCGGGCAAATCCGAAGAACTGATCCGCCGGCTCAATCGCGCCTCGATCGCGCGTCAGCGTGTACAGGTATTCAAGCCGATTATCGATGCGCGATACTCGGTAGAAGAGATCGCATCCCATTCGGGCCGAAAGCATCTCTCAAAGCCTGTGAGTACATCGGATGAGCTTCGCGAACAGGTCGAGGAAGAGACGCAGGTGGTTGGGATAGACGAGGGCCAATTTTTCGACGCCGGGATAGTCGAGGTCGTGAACGAGCTTGCAAATGCGGGTAAGCGGGTGATCGTCGCCGGCCTTGACCAGGACTACACCGGCAAACCTTTCGATCCGATGCCGCAGCTTCTCTGTATTGCAGAATATATAACAAAGATCCACGCGATCTGCGTAAAATGCGGGGCAACGGCCAACTTTACCCAGCGAACCGTCGAATCAGACGCCCGCGTCGAGGTCGGTGCGAGCGACAAATACGAGGCCCGCTGCCGGCAGTGTTTTGTCCCGCACGCTGATCCGCCCACCATCGCAATTGCATAAACCGTTGCCGAATCACGATTTTATGCATCGAAATGTAAAAATTATACTTTCAAGCGATAGTAAAGTGTTCTATAATTCGCTCAACTAATACACGCGGTCCATTGCTCACAGTCCCCGGAGAGGTTTAACCGGGTTCGGGAACGAGGTGAAGATGAACGAAGATGCGAATACCGCGACCATCCGAAACTGCTACGAAAAGTTTAGTCACGGTGATATCTCGGGATTGCTAGAACAATTGTCCGAGGATATTGAATTCACCGTTCCGGAAGTGGAGAATGCTCCGTTTGGCGGCATTTGGCACGGCCGTTCTGAGGTCGAGCGGTTTTTCGAGCTGATGGAGCTCGCAGAGGAACTGACAGATTTTGAGGTTCGAGAATACATTTCACAAGGCGACCGGGTTGTCGTGATCGGGCGGTCGACGTCGACTGTACGGTCAACCGGCCGTCACTATTCCACCGAATGGGTCCACGTCCATACGGTAAAGGATGGCCGGATAACGAGTTTTTCCGAGTTTTTTGATACCGCAGCCGCCTTGAGGGCTTTTCAAAAAGTCACGACTGCTTTGAAATAGTAACTCAGCGGCATAGGTGCCTACCTCGATCGCGCTTTTCCTGCGGATAGGAGGCGCTTGCGGTCAAATAGCCTGATCCCATCGAGAGCTGTCGATATTCAGGCGTCCCGAATCATCCCCGATTGATATTTCCCGCAAACCGTCCCAAAATATCTTCCATCAATGCATACACCCCAATTGTTCACCGATCTGCTGATCATTTTGCTGGTGTCCGTGCCGGTGGCCTACTTTTGTCTGCGGATGAAGCTTCCGCTGCTGGTCGGGCTGATCTTGTCGGGTATAGCCATCGGCCCGTACGGCCTTGGATTGATCCGCGAAGTATCCGCAATCGAGGTTTTGGCCGAGATCGGGGTGATGCTGCTTCTGTTCACGATCGGGATGGAATTCTCCCTTCGCAGGCTTCGCGAAATGAAGACGGTGGTCCTCATCGGCGGCGGCCTGCAAGTCGCAGTCACAATCGCGATCACTGCGGCTATTGCGATAGCGTTCGGGCGCGCGACGTCGCAGGCGATCTTTTTCGGTTTTCTGGTTGCGCTTTCGAGCACGGCGATAGTCCTCAAAACATACGTGGATCGCAACGAGATCGATGCTCCGCACGGAAGGACAGCCATCGGAATACTTCTCTTTCAGGACATCAGCATCGTGCTTATGCTGCTGATGGTTCCGATCCTCGGCGGGAAAGACGAAGCGTCCATCCTCGGAGTACTGACCAACCTTGGGACGTCGTTGCTGGCATTGGTGCTGATAGTGATCGGAGCGTGGTTCCTGCTGCCAAAACTTCTCAAGGCGATCACCAGCCTGCGAAGCCCGGAGGTGTTCCTGCTGACAGTCGTCCTGTTTTTTCTAGGACTGTCCTGGGTGACGTCGCATTTCGGGCTTTCGCTTGCTATCGGAGCATTTATCGCGGGCATGGTGCTGGCAGATTCGGAGTTTAACCATCAGGCGACAAGCGAGATATTGCCTTTCCGAGATGTTTTCAACAGTATTTTCTTTGTCTCGATCGGGCTGCTTCTGTCCGTGGCGTCACTGCTCGATAATCTGCTCCCGGTATTTACACTGGTTGGGGTGCTGATCGCCGGAAAAGCTTTGATCGTTTGGGCGATCATCCGAATTATGGGCTACCCGCAGAGGATCGCAACAATGGCAGGGCTCGGCATTGCCCAGATCGGGGAATTCTCGTTTGTGCTGGCAAAGGCGGGAAAGGGCGTTGACCTGCTGCCGGAAGCCGACTACCAAAGTTTTCTTGCGGCATCCATTATTTCCATGATCGCAACGCCTTTCCTGATCGCGTTGGCGCCAAAAGCCGGCTACGCGGTCCAAAAGCTTTTTCGTGATGGCCGGAAAGAAGATATCGAAAATTCCGAAGACGATATTCACCTAACGTCGAGCGGCGGCCTGCAGCAGCATGTCATCATAGTCGGCTATGGCCTGAACGGACGGAACCTTGCGCGTGTGCTGAGGACCGTAGGCGTGCCGTATGTCGTCCTGGAGCTCGATGCCGAGGCGGTCCGGCGAGCCAAGAAAAACGGTGAAAAGATCAACTACGGTGATGCGACGCGGCGAGAAGTACTTCTGCATGCCGGCGTTGAACGGGCGTGGGCACTTGTCCTGGCGATGTCGGACGCACCGGCCGCCAGACGCACGGTCAATCAGGCACGGCGGCTAAACGAGAAGCTTCACATTATCGTTCGGACGAGATATGTCACGGAAATAACCGAATTGTACGAACTTGGTGCTAACGAAGTAATACCGGAGGAATTTGAGACAAGCATCGAGATATTCACCCGCGTCCTTCACCGGTACGGTTTTCAACACAGCGTGATCGAAAACCAGGTCGAGCGAATACGTCGCCAGGGCTACAAGGTGCTGCGTTCGCCTTCGCTCCCCAAGCCCGAGCATACCGCAAGTCTGAACATGCCCCTTGATTTCGCCGATACCGATACCGTCACGCTTGCCGACGATTCGCCCGTATTGAGAAAGACGCTTGGCGAGATCGACCTGCGAGGTAAAAGCGGGGCGACCGTCATCGCTATAGTCAGGGATGGAAAGACGAAAATCAGCCCCGGAGCGACCTACCCGCTGATCACCGGCGATACCGTCGTACTTCTTGGCACTCCCGAAGAGCTGGACGCTGCAAAATCGATCCTTCGTGCTAAAGAGACGCCGGCAGATTCGGCCGTCGGCGGATTCAATCCGTAGGTCCTGCTTCAGGGTTCAAGTTTGGCCCGGCCATCTTTCGCTGGTTCTCAAAATGGGCAACGATCTCGTTGGCGGCGCGTGCGCCTACGAAGGGTTTTAGGGCTTCCACAGCCGCTTTTGCGATCCTTTCGATCGAGCCAAACTCCTTTAGAAGCCGCATTTTACGTTTGTCCCCGACACCGGGAATGGCCGACAGCTCGGACGTGAAATCGCGCCGCTCCCGCCTTTTTCGGTGATACTCAATCGCGGTCTTGTGAGTTTCTTCGCGGATCTGCAGGACCAGCCGAAACGCAAGCGAATTTCGATCGAACGGGATCGGGCGATTCTCGCGTCCGTAGATCAGCAGGTGCGAGATCTCGTTATGCCGCTTGGGCGGTTTGACCAGCCCGACCAGCATTATCTGTTCAAGGTCGAGCGAATGCATCGCCGATGCCGCAGCGGAAAGCTGGCCCTTGCCGCCGTCGATAAAAATAAGCTCCGGAAGCTGGCCGCCTTCGTCCATGATGCGTTTATAGCGGCGAAAAACGGCCTCGTGCATCGAGGCGAAATCGTTTGCACCGTCAACCGACTTGATAATCATCCTGCGATAGGCCGCCCGGAAGGGTTTCCCGTTGTCGAAAACGACGATGCCGGCGACATTCTCGGAACCAGAAATATTCGAGATGTCGAACGACTCGATCCGTTGCGGGAAATAGGAAAGCTCGAGAACCTCCTGAAGCTCCTCAAGCACTTTCTGTGAATCGGGTTTCAGCACCCGGAATCGCTGTTCAAACGCTACACGAGCATTTGCCTCGACCAGCCCGATCATGCGCCGCTTCTCACCGATCTTCGGGTTCGTGATGCGTACGCGTCGTCCTCGTCGTTCGGTCAGAAGCTTCTCCAAGGCGGCGCGGTCGTCGAAATCGTTCGGGACGTGGATCTCGAGCGGCACGTAATCGGTCGAGTAGTACTGTACGAGCACTTCGCCGAAAAATTCAGACGGGCTGAATTCATCGTCATCGGGCATATCTTCCCAGAAGAATTCCCGTCTGCCGACCACTCGCCCCTGGCGCATCGTGAAGAGCTGAAGCGCAAGCCGTGGCCCCTCGCGGTGGAAGCCGAATATGTCCACATCAAGCTCTGCCGTGTAGGCCATCTTTTGCTGCCCGCTTAGGACAATGACGGCCCGCTGCAGGTCGCGATACTTTGCGGCAAGCTCATATTGGCCCTGTTCAGAGAAATGCCACATCCTTTGCTCGAGGTCCGATGCGAGTTCTTTGTTCCGGCCTTCAAGAAGGGCTTTAACGTCCTGCGCCGCTTCCTGATACTCGGCCGGCGTGCACAAACCTTTTACGCATGGCCCGAGGCACCGCTTCAAGTGGTATTCGAGACAAGGCCTTGCCAAACGCCCGTCGATCTCGATGTCGCACGTTCTTAACTGAAAAGCCTTATTGACCAGGTCAAGCGTTCGACGCGCCAGAGCCGCCGGAAGCATCGGGCCGTAATAGCTTGCCCCGTCCTTTACTATCTTTCTGGTGATCACAACCTTCGGAAACGGCTCATTCGTCATTTTGAGATGCGGGTATTGCTTGTCATCTTTCAGCATGACGTTAAATCGGGGCTTGTGTTTCTTGATGAGGTTCGATTCGAGGATGAGGGCCTCGACCTCGTTATCGACGACGATGAATTCGAAATCTGCGATATGCTGGCGGAGCCGGCGTGTTTTCCAATCGGCGTTTCGGCTGGATTGGAAGTACTGCCGCACACGGTTCCGCAGGTTCTTTGCCTTACCGACATAGATGATCTTGCCGGAGGAATTCTTATGCAGATATATACCGAAGGCGGTGGGGAGCGTCTTCAGCTTTTCTTCGATCGTCACATCTTCGATTCTAGCCAATCGCGTGCTCGAAACGAAAAAGGCCCGGTCCTTCCATAGAAAAACCGGGCTTCGAGTGTGGGTGGGAAGAAACGGGGACTAACGGACCTGTTGCACCGCCGGAAGCAGAAGCCCGATGAGAATTGCTATGATGCCTGAATTAATTAGAATGAAATTTGTCATTGATGCGTGCCTCCTTTGATCTATGAATGCTGCTGGAAACTATTACCAGCATAAAAAGGACTTTTGGAAAGATGGTTTTTGCGTTTCGGTTGAAATTGGGCCTTGCAACCTGTGTCTGAGGATGGATATGTCCACGCTCCTTACAAAAGATCCGCGGGCCGCTGCAGAGGTTATTCGACGCGGGGGCATTGTTGCGTTCCCGACCGAGACCGTGTACGGGCTTGGGGCCGATATTTTTAATAAGTCGGCGATCGCGAAGGTCTTCGATGCGAAGCGGCGCCCGTCAGACAATCCGCTAATCGCACATTTAGGTTCGATCGAACAGATACCGCTGCTGGCACGTGCGGCCGGCCCAAATGCTCGACTCTTGATCGATCGGTTTTTCCCGGGCCCGCTGACGATCGTCCTCATGAAAACCGAGGCCGTATCGCTTGCCGCCACCGCGGGCCTCGAAACCATCGGAGTCCGAATGCCTCGGCACCAGCTTGCCCGCGAGTTTCTCACGGCTTGCGGGACGCCCGTCGTCGCACCTTCAGCAAACCTCTCGGGCCGGCCGAGCCCGACAACCTGGCAGGCCGTTTACGAGGATCTGAACGGCCGGATCGAATGTATTCTGCAGGGCGATCCGACCGAGATCGGGCTGGAATCGACGGTTGTTGATTGTACCGAGGAAACTCCCATTTTACTTCGAACAGGAGCTATCTCGATCGAAAGACTTCGCGAGGTAGTTCCGGAGGTGCGTTTGGCGGCGACTAATGAGAATGAATTAAACCGTAGTCCGGGGCTTCGGCACAGGCATTACACCCCGAAGGCAAAGGTCGTCATCGTCGAGGCCGGTCTCGAGCCCGACGACGTGTCAAACTCGGCGTACATCGGGCTTGATGCCCCGACCTGGAAAGCAGAGAAGTCCGTAGTTTGCCGATCCGTTGAAGACTATGCTCGGCGTGTATTCGCGTTTTTTCGCGAGTGCGATCAGGCCGGGATTGAGAGGATCTTCTGCCAGAGGGTTGACGAGGTGGGCATCGGCGCCGCCCTGATGGACCGACTTCGACGGGCCGCCGACTGAGCGAGGTCAGCGTCGTCGTACGTGCACGATCGCGACGTAGCCGTTGTCGCGGATAATATCGATCGCTAAAAGCGGCGTATTCGTGAACTCGTCAAGGAACCTGAGCGGAACGAGCACGAGGTTCGCGTCTGCGCCGGTTCTGTCCATCTCCGCGAGAATTTGTTCAGGCTCCGTAAAAAGCTTTTGCTTGCTGTCTTCGTCGCGAACAAGGCGTCCGGCCGCGTAGAATTCGGCACTGTGCGAAATGCTCCTAAACATCAGAACTTTCTCATCATTATGGCCACGCTCTGCCGCCGACGCCATCAAGCCCTTTACGGAATCCGTGTCGGAGTATTTCGGCAACGCAAAAAGCAGAATGGCGATGTAAACGGCAAATGTCGCGACCGCAAGTGCCTTTAACCACTTTTCGCTTGTATTGTTTCTGGCGATGAACCGGACCATAAATATCGCGGTGAATATCACGGCACCCGGAAGGGCGGGAAGTATGTAGCCGGGAAGCTTTGAGCCCGAGAAGGTGAAAAAAGCCAGCGGGAAAGCCATCCAGCAAACGGCAAACAGGATCAATTGATCGATCGGATGCCTATCTTTTCCGACGCCCGATCGCTGTTGACGTCGGCCAAACCAAGCTTTCACGCCATTAGAAGCTGCTTTCCATAGTCCGGCCGCGAAAAACGGCAGCCATGGAATCGTCATCAGCGGCAGGACCCAGTAGAAGAAATGAAACGGCTGCGGGTGTCGATATTTGTTTGATGTGTAGCGTTGAAAGTGGTGCTGGACGAAGAACTGGTCGATGAATTCCCATCCGTGACGGTGATACATCGGCAGATACCACGCCGACGCAACCGCCGCAGCCAACAGGCCGCCCCAAAACAGGCTGACCACGAACATCCGGCCCGGGAATCGTCGTGATAGCAGAAGGTATAAGCCGGCGATCCCAAGCGGAAAAACCGCACCGATCAGCCCCTTCGCCAAAAGCGAAACCCCGATGAAAAAGTAGAACCCCGCCAACGGGATCAGCAGGCGCTTCCGATCATGTTTTCTTGCAGAATCATCACCCCAATCCGAATCGTTTTGGTCCGAACCGACGTGAAATGAAATTCTTTTTCGTGAATCGAAAATATAAAAACAAACCAGCGAGGCCGCTATCGGGAAGGTGAGAATAATGTCAAAGCTGGCGCCTCTGGCGAAGGCGAAAAGTCCGAGTGAAGTTGCCGCCGTAAGGGCAAGCCAGTTTGCAAACTTGTCCGCAGGGAAAATGCCCTCGATATTCCCAAAGAAGCGTGGCCCGTTTTCAGGTCGCGAGGCGGTTATCTCTTTCTCAGCCTGCCGGCCCAACAACCATAGGCTTGCGATCGTCCCAAGCCCGAAAAGGGCCGAGCCAAGCCGCGCTGAATATTCCGAAACGCCAAACAAGTTGTAGAAAAAGATCTGCAGCCAATAGAGAAGTGCCGGCTTTTCAAACCAGTTGAAACCGCCGAGTGTTGTCGTGACCCAGTCACCACGCTCGAACATCTCACGTGCCACCTGCGCGTATCTCGGTTCATCCGGGCCCAATAGCGGCACGCCCAACCCAAATAGATATACAAAAACCGCTAGCACTGCCATTGCGGCCCAAAACACGCGGTTGTTGGATAGGGTTAACTTTGTCATTTGACGAAACTTAGCGGAAAATATTCAGTATTACCGAATTCTGCTTGTGGTTCAACATGGCTAATAACTCGAACAACGGAGGCCTTCTGCGTGCGGCTGCGATCGGCGTCGGAAGCCTCGGCCGCCATCACGCCCGAAATTACGCCGAGCTCGCAAACGAAGGGCGGCTCGATTTTGCTGGGGTTTGCGATATCGATATTGATACCGCTGGCCGGATCGCCGCCGGGCTGGGAGCTTCAGTCCATACGGACTGGCGTGAATTGCTGGACGAAATTGACCTGGTCTCGATCGCGACGCCGACCGAGACGCATCGTGAGATCGCGTGCGCATTCCTTGAACGAGGCGTACACGTCCTGGTCGAGAAACCGATGGCACTTTCGGTCGCTGAATCGGATCAGATGATCGCAGCGGCCAATGCTTCGGGTGCGAAACTGATGGTCGGGCATCTCGAACGTTTCAACCCGGCGATGGTCGCCCTTCGGCCTCACGTTACGAAACCACTGTATTTTGAGATCCATCGCGTTTCTCCCTTTCCGAACCGTTCGCTGGACGTTGACGTGGTGCTCGACGTGATGATCCACGATCTTGACGCTGTACAGTGGCTGGTCGGCAGCGATGTTCGGATCGCGGCAATACACGCGGTCGGTATTCCGGTTATTTCCAACATGGTCGATGCCGCAAACGCCCGGTTGGAGTTTGAGAACGGGGCGGTCGCAAACATTACCGCTTCGCGGGTCGGAACGGAGAAGATCCGCAAGACTCGGTTCTATCAAACGAGTGCTTACGTCATTCTCGATTATGCGACAAAATTTGCGTCGCTGACCTCTCTCGATCCCGGCGCGGCCGATCCGTTACTGGGGATCTCCGTAAACCAGCTCGAGATCGTTGACGTTGAACCGCTTCGTGCCGAGCTATTGGCGTTTTTAGACTCGATCGAAAACGATACCGAGCCTCCGATCTCAGGTGAGGACGGACGGCGGGCGGTTGGATTGGCAGTTGGCGTCCTTGAGAAGATCGACGAACACATGACTGGTGTGCGAGCATCCCTGCTCGCATGAGCCTATTTGACCGTTGGCAATCAGAATTACTAGAAGACTCTGTTTTTAAAAAACGAGTAGACGGCTATTTAGATTCTGGATATTATCGAAAAGTAAAAAGCATGGGCGAGCAGCGATGCTCGCCCTCCAGTCATGCGGAAGCTTCGCTGGCCTGTTCGTCGCCGGTCTGCCCCTCGGCCATTTGCTCACGGATCGACTTCAACCACTCTTGTGTTTTCTTGACGCGTGCGGCACCATCCTTGCGGTCCATGATCACTTTTTCGAGATGTGAGAATGCATCAGGCATTTCCCATTTTTCTCTCAGCTCCTCGAGGACCGGTTCGATCTTGGCAAACACCATAATGTGCTCGCCAACCGTGTCGTTGAACATCGAAGCCTTTATCGCTCCATGGTTTACAAGCGCAGAAGCCATGTCCCAATAGGACGTGACCATTCGCAGATAGCCGCCGACCTCAGGGTCCATCATCGTCTTTTCAAACTCTTCGGCGGTCTCAGGGTTAAAGGTGAACATCCAGTCACGGGCCTTGCGCATCGTCGGTTCGCGACGCAGGTCGTATAACTTAAGTATCAATTCGGCAGATTCGAACTTGCTCATGAAAAACCTCCATTGAAATTGTAAATGAAGTCTAGCCGTGCGCTTTCGGAGTGTCAATCAGCGGTGCTTCAAGTTAGGATGTATGTAAGATGAACGAACGGATCTCGGCGTTTCTGGCCGAACGTATCAATGCGAACGACTTTCCGTCAGCCGTCTATCTTGTTGCGGAAAAGGGCGAGATCATATTTCATGACGCGCTCGGCCACGCCGTCGTCGAGCCAGAGAAAATACCGGCGAAGCTCGATACGATCTACGACCTCGCAAGCCTGACAAAGCCGCTCGTCACAGGACTTTTGGCGGCAAAGGCGATCGAGGCGGGCAAGCTGAAAACAAGCGAACCGGTGTCCGTCTTACTGGACGAGTTCAAAGACCCAAAATTTCACGAAATAACGCCTGCGCGACTCGTGGCTCACACATCAGGACTTAAGAGTTGGGTGCCATTGTATCTGCTCGCGGGTTCGTTGCTATCGGTTTCACGTACGATAGCTGCACTTCCTTTTGAGTGCCCCCCGGATGAAAGGGTCATCTACAGCGATCTCAACTTCATCGTCCTCGGGCAAATTGTCGAGAAGTGCCACTATGGCTCTCGCATCGATCTCGTCGCGATCGAAGAAATTATCGAATTCCTGAACTTAAAGCGGACGCTGTTCAGTCCGTTCATCGAGAACTGGGCTCAAGTATCCGACCAAGGAGGTAAGCGAATTATTGCCGCAAGCGAGAAGGGGAACGAATACGAGAAGCAGACCTGCAACGAGCAGGGATATCTTCAACCACCCGCTAACGCAGGTGGTTCTGAAATGCGATCCGCATTCCGTAGTGAAACGATCTGGGGCGAGGTCCACGATGGCAACGCCTATTTCATGGGTGGTGTTGCGGGGCACGCGGGTCTTTTCTCGACGGCTGAGGAAGTTTTTAAGATCGCGCTCCAGTTCTTGCCGAACCACACAAAGCTTTTGGAGCCGAAGACCTGCGAACTTTTTCGCACCAATTTCACAAAAGGCATGAACGAGGACCGCTCCTTCGCCTTTCAGCTTGCTTCGACCAAAGATTCGACTGCAGGCAGCGCAATGTCGCCGGAAACCTTTGGACATAATGGGTTTACGGGCACAAGCCTGTGGATCGACCCCGTCCGCGACAGGATATTTGTCCTACTCACGAACCGCACGCACGCCCATCCGCTGCCGTTCGTGAACATCAATTCGATCCGCCGGCAATTTCATGATCTTGCCATCGAAGACCTGGAAAAATAGGCGATACTGGAAGACGTCATATCCTTCCTTTGGGTTCTTTGCTGGCTTTGCGTGAGCCTCCTTGCCGCATCACGAGATTTTTCACACAAAGCGCCAAGATCGCAAAGGCTAGAATGACAATGCACATACCGGGTTGGACTGATCTTTTCGCCAAAAAAAAGTTAGCAACGCATCTAATGTTTTAATAATCAAAATGGGCGCTTTCCCCAAAAGTCAAAGTTCTTGATCGGAGATCCGGCGATGATGAAACGCTTCCTTCACGTCTTCATGGTCAGTGCAGCCGTGGCTGCAGTCGCGCTTGCCCAGAGCAACGCGACACGACCGCGAATAGTTCCTACTCCAACGCCTGCCCCGCCCGTGATTCAGGGCGATGATCCTCGCACTGAACGCCGCAGTGGCCCGCCGATTTTTGCGGGCGACCAGACGCGACGTCCTATGCCGACACCGACACCGGATAGCGCGGACGACGGGACGGAAGTGATCAAGATCGAAACGAACCTGATCACGATGCCGGTCTCGGTGCTCGACCGCGACGGCCGTTTCATCAGCGGGCTCGACCAGCGAGATTTTCGCATCTTCGAGAATGGCGTTGAACAAAAGGTCGATTATTTTCAGTCGGTCGAACAGCCGTTCACCGTCGTTCTGTTGATCGATGTCAGCCCATCCACCCAGTTTCGTATCGACGAGATACATTCATCTGCCTTTGCCTTTGTAGAGCAACTCCGCCCGGACGACCGGGTGATGGTCGTAGCCTTCGATGACCGGTACAAGGTCCTTTGCCGGCCGACCAACGACAAGCGAATATTGAGGGATGCGATCTACCAGGCTCAATTCGGCAACGGCACCAGCCTATACGAAGCGGTCGACCGCGTGATCAGCCGAGAATTGTCGCAGATAAGCGGCCGTCGGGCTGTGGTCCTGTTTACGGACGGGGTTGACACCACGTCAAGACGTGCCAGCTATGACGGCACGATCGCGGATGTCGAGGAAGTAGACGTATTGTTTTACACCATCCGCTATAACACTGAGAGGGACGGGTTCGGCAGCGGCGGCTGGGGCGGAAATCGATTTCCGCGTCGCGGCGGCACGGGTAGTGGAAATCTCGGGGGCATAATCAGCATAATCCTTGGCGGCGGAAACTTCCCGGGCCCCGTTCCTGGCACCGGCGGTGGACGCGGCGGGTCGTCAAACGAATACGAAACCGGCCGGCAGTATCTAGAGGCCCTTGCTCAAAAAAGCGGCGGCCGAAGCTTTGAAGCTGATACATCGGCCAACCTCAACGCGGCCTTTGCCGGGATCGCTGAAGAGCTGAGAAGGCAATACTCGCTAGGATATTACCCGGAACGGGTTGGCGAAGTTGGTGAAAGAAAGCAGATCCGTGTTCGGGTCATGCGGCCAAACCTGGTCGTTCGGGCCAAGAACAGCTACGTGGTCGGGCAAAGTTCCGGAAAGCCTCCTGGTGCTTAGACGCCTGACTGCTCTATAGCCTCGAGATTCGGAGCCGCAAAACTGAAGGCTAGGAACTATACATTATCGAACAGGCTTGAGGCCTGTCCTTTGGCCCAGGCCGGTACGCCTTTTGCGGCGGAAATACATCTTTCAATCGGCTTTGCTGCATCGTATACTCGTTATCGGCCCGTGCTGGCCGAAACTGATGAAAGCTCTCCTGGTGATCTTGATGATTGCGTTGTTTGCCTCCGCGCTCCCGGTGGCGGGTCAATCCCGGCGCGTGCCGCAAACGCGTACAAACGAGAACGAAAGCCGGAAAATAACGCCGCCCGGGCCCACACCGACACCAAAGCCTTCGGAACCAGAAGAAGCCGACGAGATTTTCTCGGTCGATACAAAGCTGGTGACCATTCCGGTCAGGGTGCTCGACAGAAGGAACCGATTTATCGGCGGGTTGACCAAGGCGGATTTTTCGATATTCGAAGACAATGTCCCACAGGAACTCGCCTATTTCTCCAACGAGGCCCAGCCGTTCACGGTCGCCCTGTTGCTCGACATGAGCTATTCCTCGACATTCAAGATCGAGGAGATCCAGAACGCTGCCATCGCGTTTATCGATCAACTAAGGCCCGAAGACCAGGTGATGGTGATATCTTTCGACGAGGGCGTCCACATGCTGTGCGAGGCGACCAGCGACCGAAAACGGATCTATTCGGCGATCAGGAGCACGCGTATTGCGACGGGCACGAGCCTTTACGAGGCCGTTGACCTGACGATGAACGCGCGCATGAGGTCCATCAATGGCCGGCGGGCGATAGTTCTGTTCACGGACGGCGTTGACACGACCAGCCGTTCCGCCCACGACCTCGACAACCTTCGCGATGCTATGGAACTCGATGCCCTGATCTATCCGATCCGTTACGATACTTTTGCCGATGTTCAGGCAATGAGCCGAGGCCAGACGGTCATCAGGACCCGCATCCCGGGCGTGCCGACGACCTCGTTGCCAACGGGTTATCCGGGTCCGGGCTCGACGCGCAACCCTTCGGGGCGAAGCGGCGATGAGCGGAACGATCCAACCGGTTTGCCTCCGACCCGTCCGCCTGTCAGCCGGCCCAGCGAACGCGGAACGACCGCCGCCGAATATGCGTATGCCGAATACTATCTTGACCAGTTGGCAACGCGAACTGGTGGGCGGATGCACCTTGCGTCGAATCTATTCAACCTGAACAGTGCCTTCGCCCGAATCGCCAGCGAACTTCGCGAGTTTTACAGCATCGGCTACTATCCGCTCGATTCGTCGGAGCCAGGAAAGACACGACGGATTAAGGTTAGGGTCGACCGGCCGAACGTGGTCGTGAAAGCACGCGACACATTCATCGACGCGAAGGGGAATTAGGCCGCAGGCAGACATCCGGGTCATATCACGGTGCCGTCAGGGATCGTAGCGCCCTTTGGCACGATTATTATTCCTTCACGGATGAAAAATCGTCCGGCCTCGCCGTCCATCTTTTCGATATTGCCGCTGTTTACAAGCTGGACGTTCTTGCCGATCCGAACGTCCTTGTCGATGATCGCGCGTTTGATCACGGTATTTTGGCCGATCCCGATGTGTGGATGTCCGCTTGCGAGGTTCGAGGAGATCGCCTCGATAGTTTCAAAAAAATCCGAGCCCATTATTATCGAGTCCTCGACTTTCACACCGACATCGATCCTGCTCCGCAGTCCGAAGATCGAGTTGCGTGCATGAACGCCGCTCATGATGCAGCCCTCGCTGACCATTGAATTATCGATATCGCAGCCGTGCAGCTTGGACGGCGGAAGATAGCGGCTTCGCGTGTAAATCGGCGATTCCGTATCAAAAAAATTGAATTTCGGAAGCGGTGAAGCGAGATCGAGATTTGCCTGGTAGAACGCCCTGATCGTTCCAATGTCTTCCCAATAATCGTTGAAGAGATGGGCCTGGACATTGTAGTTGCTTATCGCTGCCGGGATAATCTCGCCGCCGAAGTCGACGGCGGTTTCATCGGCCTGGAGCAGTTCAACGAGCTTTGCATAATTAAAAACGTAAATCCCCATCGAAGCGAGATAGGGCCGTTTTTGGGCCTCTGCCTGTGTAAGGCCAAAGCTCGTGGTATCAACCCGCATTGATTCGAGCTCGTCGCCTTTCGGTTTTTCCTTAAATTCGACGATCCGGCCTGCAGTATCAGTTTTGAGCAGCCCAAAACCTTCGGCATCTTCGGGGCGGGACGGAACGACCGATATAGTCACGTCGGCATTCGACTCAAAATGGCGGGCTAGAAACTTACGATAATCCATTCGGTAAAGGTGGTCGCCCGAGAGTATAAGAAGGGTCTTTACGTTCCAGCTGCGGAGATGAGGAAGTATCTGCCTCACAGCATCGGCGGTTCCCTGAAACCAGTCCGGGCTATCGTTCCGTTGCTCCGCGGCCAGAATTTCGACGAAACCCGTCGAGAAACTCGAAAACCTGTATGTCCTTGAAATATGACGGTTTAGGGACGCTGAGTTGTACTGCGTCAGGACGAAGATCTGCGTAACGTTTGAGTTAATGCAATTGGAAACGGGCACGTCGATCAAGCGGTATTTACCGCCAAGCGGCACTGCCGGCTTCGAGCGTTCCCGCGTCAGCGGAAACAGCCGCGAACCCGCACCACCACCAAGAATGACCGCGACGACATTGTCGGTTTGACCCATATACTTTTAAAGGCACCAGGATAGCGAGGAGCACGAACAGAATAGCCGCAAAGGGCGAACGGGTTCAAGTAATTGAAGCGGCTTTGATCGGAACAGGCATCAGCGGGTGATCGTAATATATAATCGTAATAGCGGAAGCTGATTCGCTTTAGCTGAGAAGTAGATGTGGTATTGGACAAAACTTCTGTTTTTGATCGTGGTTGGGGCGGTGTGCGTCTGGCTTTTGTATGAGCTTGTGACGTTTCCAAAGGTCTCGGCTCTCCGCAATGAGAATCCGATGACGACGTCGATGATCGAGCACAGACTTAGCGAAGCCCGAAGCGAAGGACGCGAACCCAGAAAATTCATGATCTGGATGCCGATGGAACAGATCTCGCCAAATCTTCAGCGAGCGGTGCTGGCCGGAGAAGACGCCCGATTCTTTGAGCACAACGGCTTTGACTGGGATGCGATCGAAAAGGCCTGGAACGAGGCTGTGCGCGAGGGCGAAAAGGCGGCGAAAGAGGAATGTGAGTCTCAGGCAAAGGCGGCCGGACAGTCGCTGAGGGATTGTGCCTCGCGTGAAGACGAGTGGATACCACCACTCCCGAGCTTTAAGCGGGGTGCCTCCACCGTTTCACAGCAGCTTGCAAAGAATCTTTATCTCTCAGAGGACCGAAATTTTCTTAGAAAGGGCCGCGAGGCCGTCTATACATATTTTCTCGAAAGGAACCTTTCGAAACGACGGATCCTCGAGATATATCTGAATGTTATCGAATGGGGCGACGGCATATATGGGGCAGAAGCCGCATCGCGAAATTATTTTCGAAAGTCGGCATCAAATCTCACCCGTGAAGAAGCCGCGTTCCTGGCCGCCATGATCCCCAGCCCGCTAAATGTCTTTAATCCGGAAAAAAACCGAAAACGTGTGGTTCGCCGACAAAGGGCGATCATACGTGGAATGAATTCAATAAAGCTGAATTATTAATCGGTGAACATACCGTCAGCTTCTTCGAAGGCCGACGCACTCCGAAAGACAACGCACGCTTTGAGGCCGGGCCTTAAAGCGTGTGTGTAGTTCAGGCTTACTAACCTATCTAAGTCTAATAAACGAAAGCCGCCTTCGTTGGCAAATCACCATCCTGCCCGAAAGGAAGGTAGAGTATGCCGTCCGTTGATTGAACGAGATACCAGATCCCGGTCGATGGCCTGAAGACCGCGATGTCCGTTTTGCCGTCGCCGTCGTAATCCGCTGGAACGGGGATATCGCCAGCCTGTCCCCAATTTCTGACGCTGAATCCCGCAGTGGTCTGGCTTAAATACCACTGTCCCGTCGAAGGACGAAATACGGCTTGGTCGGTCGCTCCATCGCCGTCAAAATCGCCGGTCAGCGGAATATCGCCCGCTTCACCCCAGGTTTGGATGAAGAAGCCAAGCGATGACTTGATGATGTACCAGTTGTTGTTTGACGGACGGAAAAGTGCCACGTCGCCTATCCCGTCTCCGTCAAAATCTCCCAACATCGGCTTGTCGCCCGCAACGCCAAACTGAAACGTATGGAATGTGCCATTCGAGAATCGCGTGTACCAGGTGTTATTCGACGGACGATAGATCACCAGATCGGCCGTGCCGTCATTATTGCGATCGGTCGGCACCGGAAGGTCGCCGTCCTGACCCCAGCCGAACTGCTCGAACGTCTGCGTCTGCGACATGTATATATACCACCGCCCGTTCGAGGGGCGCCACACCGCCACGTCCGTCTTCCCGTCCCCGTCGTAATCCGCAGGAACCATTCGGTCTCCCGCCTCACCAAACTGCATTGCGGTGAAGCCCGCAGTCCCTCTTAAGAGATACCAAGTATTATTCGCCGGCCTAACCACAGCAAGGTCCGCTCGCCCGTCGCCGTCATAGTCAAATGCCGTACTATTGATTCCGCTTTGACTGACCGTAAATGTCTGGCCGATCCCCGTGATCGTTGCAGACCGTCCGCCACCCGTATTTGCGGCGACCGTGAAGTTCACCGTCGTGTTGCCAGAACCGGTCGGCGAGGATGTCACCGCTAACCAATTCGCGCTGCTCGTCACTGCCCACGGACAGCTGCCGGATACGTTGATATTAAAGTTTCCCATGCCTCCGCTGGTGTCAAAGCTCGCGCTTCCCGAGCTGAACGAATAGCTGCAAGTGCCGTTCAGCGAAAGCGAATATGCACCGACCGAGTTCAATGTTGTCGTCATTGTCGGGCTCGACGTCGCGATGATCGAATAGTTGCCCGTCGCAGGTATAGAGAAAGATCCCGACCCGGCCGGGATGCGGGCGTTCGTTCCGCCGCCTCCGTTATCGTCCTCGGCAACGACCTGATCCGCTTCGTTTACGAGCCTCAAGTGGGCGTCAAACCCCGCATTCAACGCGACCGAGATATCCTGGCCGGCGACGGCAGAAAAAGTATACCGGTCGTAAAACCGGCCAAAGTCGTTTGCGAAATTACAGTCGGTGCCGGTAAGAAACTGGCCGCTCGTCGTTTGCCCCACAAAAATGGGCTGCGACTGGCAGGTTGCCCCGGCGAGGCTCACCGCCCGATCGACCTGAAGCCGCGGTTTGGTAATGTTGTTACGCGAATCGAGGATCGGAGTTCCAGTGTTCAGCAAAATATTCAACCCATCTGTCACGCTGATGGACGGGTTCCGTTCGCGAAGCAGGGCGAATGCGCCTGCAACGTGAGGTGCCGCCATCGAAGTGCCGGAGTAAGCCTGGAAAGTGTTATTTGAACCGGGAGCTGCTACTGACGACGTGATCCAGCGTCCAGGAGCAAGTATGCTCAGAAAAGATGCGCTGTTCGATGAACTGACCACAACGTCGGCGGTGGCCCCGGAACTGCCATCGCCCGTCGAGCCGACGCTTATCGCGCTCGAGATACAAGCGGGAGCTCCCATCGCGTTGGTGTATCCGGTGTTCCCCGATGAGATCACGGTTGGGATCTCTACCGACCTGAGATTGTCGATCGCTGCTTTTCTCGCCGTCTGAACATCGTCGCAAGGAGCGAAATACTGGCCTCCTCCAAGGCTCATGTTGACCGCGGCGATGTCTATTGTAGAAGCGAGAGCAAGAACACGCTCGAGCCCGAGGACCTGATCCGATGCGTACGAAAGCATACATGGAGCGCCTGAGCTGCAGCTCGCCGTGCTGTCAAATCGGGAGAAAACCTGAACAGCAATGATATTTGCACCCATGCCGACGCCGCTGAAAGATGCAGATGTTCCCGCAGCAGTTCCCGCAACGTGTGTGCCGTGGGCACAGCCGTTGATCGCCGGGTCACAGTTGAGTCCTGAATCGGGGTCGGTGGATGACTGTGCTCCGCCAGGACACACGCTCGTCGATGAACCCGAAATGGTCTTCGAATAACAAGCCTCGGATACGACCTTGCCCTGGAGGAAGGTGTGATTCTTGTTAACGCCCGTATCCAAAATCGCTACCGCTTGTCCGCTTCCGTCAAATCCAGCATTCCAGGCTGGTGCTGTGCCTACAATGACCGTACTTTCAGCGAGGTTAGGCGGATCGGCAACGTCCTCTTCGATACTCTTGATCGACGGATCGTCTCGCATTGCCTCGAGCGTTGCGGCGCTGACCGTCATCGCAACGAACGGAATGAACTGAAAATGGATCAATTTCTCATTATGCGCTTCCGGATAGCGATTCAAAAATTCGTCCTGGCCGGTCTTGATCGAGACTTTCTGGTTCGCCAGTTCGTCCCGGCCTAACTCACCGACCGGCCGCACATGCTGGTCCAGTCCCACGATTATCCTTACCGGCCCCTTGGTTGTCGATTCGGCGATCAGCCTCGCAAAAGTTCTTTCTTTAAGAGGTAGATCCTGGACCGCCGGTGCCGCTGACTGGGTCGTCGCCGGGAGCGAAAAGAATAACGTGGAGGCGATCCCAAGGGTAAGTGCTATGCCAAGAATTGGAAGCGAGTTTCTCATAGTCGAAGTGGCGATCAGTGATCAGCGTTAAAAGCAGAGAGGTTGCACGGCGAAAAAAACGCCGATAATTAATAAAGGGTCATGACTAGTTAAACATCTTATTATATAAGATAAAGCTAGTAATGACAGGTAGTTACAACATATTCAAGCGTGCCCGAATTTCTCGTAAGAAATTCCGTCAAATTTTGCGATACTTTTCGCTTGATCTGACCGCT
>JBGSYT010000105.1:0-3094 GCA_041750855.1 Pyrinomonadaceae bacterium
TGGATGAACGATCCGAACGGTTTTCGTTTGTCCCTTGAACGGCTGTTTGCAACGGCCGCAGAACAGGGATCCGTGGATGATGAACGGATCGCTCTTTCGCAATTGGTGATCGTCAGACCGCACGAGACCCGATTCAGGGACCGCCTGACCGAGATCAATGAAGAATTCGGCTTCGAAGAAGAGTCGGTCAACGAAGAAACTCTGAGGGCTCAATTCGGCATATTGCCGGCAGATGGTCTCGCCGAGCACACCAGAACCGACGACACGCCGTCAACAAACGATGACGCTGTTTCAGAAACTATTCCCTCGGCAACCGGCTTCGAAACGAACGGCTATGTGGTCGACGCCGAGATCGTGCACGAACCGTCTGGCCCGGAAACCAACGGCCATTCTCATGCTGCCGACCTAAAGATACAGAAAGAGTTGGAAAGCATTTCATTTTATCTCGAAAACGATTACCGCGAGTTGGCCGAGAAAGCCCTTGCCGAGTTGCGAAAGGAATTCGGCGACAGGCCGGAATTTGACCTTCTCGGAAGTTCCGGCGGCGATAAAGGCCAAACTCCCGAGGCCGCTGCCGAGGTCAATGCAAACACGATTGGCATCGACGAGATGCGGTCTGAATTCGGGTTGGAATCTACAGAATCTGAAGCTGAGAATGAAGACTACGACACGCATTATCAAATGGCCGTCGCTTACCACGAAATGGGCTTGACGGAAGACGCGATCCGCGAATTCCAGGATGCGATCAACCTAACCAATCCGAAAAATGCCGACCGTCGTTTTTTCCAATGTGCCAACCTCCTGGGCCATTGTTTCCTCGAAAACGGAAAACCGCATCACGCCATAACGTGGATAACGCGTGCACTCGAGACTCCGAATATTTCGGACGAGGAATATCACGGGCTGTGGTACGAACTCGGAACTGCCTACGAGGCACAAGGTGACGAGGCGACCGCCGCCACTTATTTTGAACGGATCTATGCCGAAAATGTGGACTTTCGCGATGTCGGCGAGCGAGTAAAGAATTTCGTGCCCGCTCCATGAGTTGTTTAAGTTTGGGCGACAAAAGCCCAGCAGTTATACTTTGACGGTATGGTGGAACGCCTGACCGTCATTTTTTTTATCATTCTTTGCCTGCTGCTGGGGTTCTATCTGATCTTTTCGCCGTGGGATGCCCTTTTTGGCCCTTGGGGCGAAAATTACCTGCTGGTATTCCTGTCCGATAAGACGAATTTACCGGGTTTGCGGCAAACAGTTGCTTCCACCTGGTTTCGCGGTGCGGTTACCGGTCTTGGAGTTGTGAACATCCTGATCGCTATTTGGGAAATGTTCCATTTCAAGCAAAGTGTCCGGATGCTGCAGGGTGACACCGTGGACAAATAGCCATGTTGTCCGACGCTAAGGAGCCGATAACTTACCTCATAACAAGCGGAAAGGCTACGGATGAAAATTTCTCAGAAGCTGCCAGCGACATTCTTGCCCTGGTCGCCATCGCAGTACGAGAAGGCGTATCGCTGATCCAATTGCGAGAAAAGCAGCTATCGGGCAGGCGTCTGTTCGAACTTGCCTCCGCCTGTGTCAACGTTGTTAAAAACACACGATCAAAGCTATTGATCAATGATCGCGGTGACATTGCGGTCGCCGCAGGAGCAGATGGCGTGCATTTGACCGAAGTTTCTATTCCCGTTTCCGTGGCCCGAGAAGTTTTCGGAAAAGAACTGCTGATCGGCGTATCGACTCACACTCCGGAGGGGGCACGTTCTGGTGCTGCGGATGGAGCGGATTTCGCAGTTTACGGTCCGATATTCGAAACGCCCGGTAAAGGTCCCGCTGTCGGAGTGAAACTCCTGGCCGACGCATGTTCTGCAATCGCAGCGTTTCCAGTGTTGGGGGTCGGCGGAATCGACGAATCAAATTGTCGTTCGGTGATAGCAGCCGGAGCCGCGGGCGTTGCCGCAATACGCGGTATGGAAGACGCGGAATCGATTCGTTTGATGATCAGAGAGCTTCGAAAATGACAGGAAAGACTAACATTAACAAGATCCCGCCCGTCTGTCTTACGATCGCCGGCCTCGACCCTTCGGGCGGTGCCGGCTTGGTGGCGGATATAAAAACCTTTGGGGCGCATGGCTGTTTTGCGGCGGCTGTTGTCGCGTCGGTAACTTTTCAGAATACCGTTGGCGTTTTTGGCTCGGTGCATCAGACCGCGGATTCGGTCCGGCGACAGGCCGAGCCTGTTTTCGACGATTACGATATAGCGGCGGCAAAGACGGGAATGCTCCCAACAAGCGAGATCATTGAGGAAGTGGCCGCGATATTTCGCGAGCGAGGGACTGTACATCTTGTGGTCGACCCCGTGGTTCGTTCAACCTCCGGATTTGATCTTATCGACGATGCCGCCCTGTCCTCTCTTATCGAACATCTGTTTCCCCTGGCCCTGGTCGTCACGCCGAACATTCCCGAGACCGAACGCATATCCGGGATCAAGATCCGATCCCGCTCAGATATTGCCGAGGCTGCCGCGATCATGCAAAGCTTCGGTGCTCGCAACGTGCTCATTAAGGGTGGCCATTCGGTTGATCTGGCCCGAACGGGAAAGGCTATCGATTATCTATATACAGCCACCGGCGAGTATATTTACGAAGCTGATCTGATCGACACGACAGCAACCCACGGCACTGGCTGTACTTTGGCGGCAGCGATCACAGCCAATCTGGCGTTAGGCAAGCATTTGAGTGAATCCGTAAAAAATGCCAAGGATTTCGTCACCGATGCGATTCGAACCGCTCCGATGCTCGGAAAGGGACACTCTCCACTGAATATCAGATAACTATTTTGCTGGTGTAAAGATGCTGGGGGAAAGATAGGTTACACCAAAGGTGACTCCGGTACGCGGGCTGAACTCCGTCAGGCCGAATGCGGCGGCAGCGTCAAATCTGAGCCCTGAGGTCCGGACCTGCGTGCCGACCCGAAACTGTCCGATGCTTTCGGTACCAAGAGGTGCGGGGCCGTTGCGGGTGTTTATACGGCCATTGATCTCGCTGACTATATTTACGTGATCAGTAGCGCGATAAATGCCGGCGAGGCCATACAG
>JBGSYT010000106.1:0-12359 GCA_041750855.1 Pyrinomonadaceae bacterium
AGGAGTTCAGCACAAGGTGAATCTGCAGCAAGCTCATCGTTTGCTCTGGGATCCGACGCTGACTCGCCGGTACAGGCACAGTAGTCAACTATAACCTCCGCTCAGGCGGTCCTTAACGAGGCCGCCTGAACGGTTCAACCTTTAGCAAAGAAGGGCGTGAGCGATCACGCTCTTCTTTTTTGTGTTTAGTGACGAGTGAAGAGAAAGCGGTGGTCGGTGGTCAGTGGTCGGTGGTCAGAACCGGGAGCAATAGCGACCGGGTTCAGATTAAGTGAGCAGTGAGCAGTAAGCAGTCTGCGGAAGGATCTGGGATACGATGTGTGACTGTGGATCTGCTGGCAAGTAGGGTGATTGAAAAATCGATCTCTTTAGCCAATGAGGGCGTTTTTGTTAGCAAGTTTTTGGACGATCCCACCATCTTCCCACCATCGGACGAAAAAACGGAGCCTCCAGATTCCTGAACACCCCGTAAGTTATTGATAACATTGGTGCCGTCTAGAAGATTTGAACTTCTGACCTATCGCGTGTGAAGCGAGTGCTCTACCGCTGAGCTAAGACGGCTGATCCAGTTTAGATCGAGGGATCGTTCTCGCTGGCCTTCTCGCCTTCTTTGGCTTTGATGGTGCCGATAGACGAGCTCGTAAAAAAGAAACGGTTGCCCGTGGCCGTCAGGCCGGTCGATACCTGAGGATCGGCCCAAACCTTGTAGGACGCCGGAGCCGAGCTGGTCGGCTCAACGATCTCCAACGTAAAGACATAGCCGTTGACGACAGGAGCGTCGCCTGCGTATTGCGAGTCGAGGGCACCCGCCGCGATCAACTCGTCAAAGCTGCCAAACCGGCCCTTATGGCGCGAAGCATATTGAGCCTGGTACATTCTCATTCGATCAAGTATCGTCGCGGCGGCGGCCTCGTTCCCACTTCTGATCATCGCACCCCAGGCCATGCTACCGACGCCGATAAGAAGCCCGATGATCGCGATAACGATCATCAATTCGATCAGGTTAAATCCTCGCTGATCCCGAATACGATTGCGTAAATTCATAGTATCTTTGGTGATAACTCCTACCGGATATTCCACGAATTCCGCAGGACCAAGTTTCAAAATTTTAGTTGTTTTTATGGTAAATTTGCAAATACGAATAGATTCCATAAGGTGCGGACGCGGCTTTCCGGCAGATTCGACCAGATCGTTGTGCACCAACAGACCTCGGCAAGCAAGGCGCAAGGCTAAAAGTCTGGCGTACTTTAGACGGCAAAGTTTTTGATGCGACGGGCATCAATAATCTTGTAATATAGACGTGGTAAGGCATCTTTACCCCGAACAATGAGAGATTGGATCGCAAACGAAGCAACACTGGAGCGTGAGCCCGCAACGCATGCCCGCAGTTCGGCCGAGAAGATAGCCGAGCTGCAGGCGGCGATCGAATCGGTTATCCGCGGAAAGGCCGACACGGTCAAATTTGCGCTTGTCGCCCTGTTCGCAAAAGGACATTTGTTGATCGAGGACGTTCCGGGAATAGGCAAAACAACCCTTTCCAACGCGATGGCACGTGCTCTCGACTTGTCGATCCATCGTATTCAGTTCACATCCGACCTGCTGCCCTCTGACGTTATCGGCCTGTCGATCTTTGACCAGCACAACAGCGAATTTCTCTGGAAGCCAGGGCCGATCTTCTCAAATGTAGTAATTGCCGACGAGATAAACAGGGCGACGCCAAAGACGCAGTCCGCGCTTCTAGAGGCGATGGCCGAGGAGCAGGTTACGGTTGAGGGAATTTCGCGAGGCCTGCCGCTGCCATTTATGGTCGTCGCCACACAAAATCCGTCGGAGCATCACGGCACGTACCCGCTGCCCGAATCGCAGCTCGACCGATTCATGCTCAGGCTCCATATGGGTTATCCGAGCCAGGAAAACGAGCGGAGGATGGTTTTCGACCGGACGGATGTTGACCCGCTGGATCTGGTCAAGCCGGTCATGACGGGGTCCGAGGTGCTCGATCTGCAAAAGCTCGCTTCTCAAGTAAGGATCGATCCGGCGCTGGTAGATTATCTCCTTGAGATCGTCGCTTCCACCCGGGCTTCGGAACAGCTTGACCTCGGCGTCAGCCCTAGGGGGACTTTGGCACTGTTTCGGTCATCTCAGGCCCTGGCAATGATCGAAGGACGGGATTATTGCATCGCGGACGACGTGAAGCGGCTGGTCATCCCATGCTTTGCTCACCGTGTGATGATCAGTTCGAGGTCGGCGGGACTGAAAAACAAGACCCGCGAAGCCGAACAGATCCTCAATGATATCCTTCTGAACGTTACCGTTCCGATCTGAAAGGCAGATGCCATTTGATTTATTTCACAAGTACAATCTGACCACCATATTGCCAGTCCCGGGATAGAACAGTGATCAATTTGAATTCTTACGTGGCCTTTGTGTTAACAGAGTTCTGTAACACAAAGCGCACAAAGGGTTGGCACAGAGATCACGAAGAAGAAAAGGAAGGCTGAAATTTCGAATGAATCCGCCTGCCGGAATGGTCGTAAATGGCGGAATGCATCCAAATTGGGATAGAATTCATCTTTAACTATTGCCGAAGTTTGGAGAGCAGGTACCGTATTGAAGCCGCCGAATGGCTGTCAACCCGATGATCCGATTTATATTTACCGCAATAATCTTGTTCCTTACGATACCGGTTGCAGGGCAGAATGCGCCGGCAGGTTTCGACCTTTCAAATCAGGGCGTTCGCATCGAACCGGACCGCAGGGTGATGATCGTTCTCGCCACGATCGAAGTCGGCAGAACGTCCGGGCCGAACGGTGAGGAAGTTCAGATCATAAAGACGCCGCTGTCTGCCGAAGGTTCGAAGTTTCGCGAACTTCTGAAAAGCGACCTCGCGGCCCTTCCGGCCGATCTGCGTCAGCGTGTGTCCGCATTTCTCCTTGCCCATAAGCGTCGAAATCCGAACCTGACCGACGCAGAGATCGTGGCACCGTTCATTTCGATGGCCTATGCCCTAACGCCGCCGCCCGAGCTTTCAGATCCGGTCGTCACGGTAGACCTTCCGGGAAACTTACTGGATGTGCTCGATTTTGCTCCGCTTGTGCGCGATTTCTATCGACGCTCGAGTATGAGCGGAAATATAAACGAATACGTTAAGGCCTATCAAAAAACTGGCGACGCTCGCCTTCGATCCTCGACGCGAGATATGGTCAGTGAAATACTCGGCTACCTGAACACCCGGCCCCAGCTGTTTATCTCGGAGCGGGTAAGGACCGAGGCCCGGGCCGCGCGGGGCAGAAGCACCCCGCTCAAGAACGTAGAAACCCGCCAACGGGAACGAACATTTGCGATCGTCCCCGAGCTTCTCGCACCGGTCGGGGCGGTCAATTTCGTAAATGTAAGGGACGATTATTTTGTCGTGGTACCGGCCGAGCTGCCTGCGGACCGGGACTTGAGCGGGTCCGAGATAAGGCGTGCGTTTATCCAGTTTGTCATCGATCCGCTTGTGTATGGCCTGGCGAAGGATATCGAGACGATACGGCCGAAGGTAAAATCCCTGCTTGACGAGCGCCGCAAGAGTTCCACTGTGGCCTCGCCCGACGTCTATCTCACGATCGCCCGATCTGTTTCCGCGGCGGTCGATGTGAAACAGGCAGAGAATTCGCGGGTCAAGGCACTGACCGCGCAGGCCCGCCGCAGGATCGATACTGCGAAAAACGATACCGAGCGAAAGGCGATCGTTCAGGAATTGGAAAAGCTGAAAGCAGAGATAGCGGACGAAACGCTCATGCGTCTTTCCGAAGATTATGAAAATGGGGCGATCTTGTCGTTCTATTTTGCCGAACAACTCAAGGGATTCGAAGATTCCGGCTTTGATATCGCCTCGTCGATGAGGGAAATGATCCTTTCGTTTGACGGTTCGAGAGAGGTCGACCGGCTCGGCCAGTCCGCAGACGCCCGGAAAAGGGCCTTGGCCGCACGCGACGAACGACGGCTGACACAAACGCCGAACATCATTGTTGAAAACCCGGTAACGTCCCGACTGGTGGAAATACAGAAGCTGATCGACGCGAAGGAGTACGCGCGTGCCTCGGCAGAGCTAAAGCAGCTTATTGACAAGAATCCGTCCGAGCCGAGGGTCTTCTATAACGTTGGCCGCGTTGCCGGATTGGTCGCAGAAGGCATAGAAGATGAGGAACAGCTCAACGCGAAACTACTTGAGGCGAAGGTGGCATATGAGAACGTCCTCCGCTCCGCGACGGCCGATACCGACCGGGCGTTGGTTTCGCTAACTTACGTCGCACTCGCAAAGATCTACGAATTTTTCGGCGACACGACCTATGCGATCGGTGTCTATGACAAAGCGATCCAGCTTGGGCCGGTGGCAGGCGGCGGGCACGCCGAGGCGATGGCGGCCAAGGCCAGGCTGATCAAGGAGCCTTAAGATCGCGAGCGTATAAACGAGAACACGACGCGGTGGGCAGGAAATTGTCACGCCGCGTTTTACTTTCTCTCGTCTATCCAATACTTTCTACACGATGTCAAAAGCCAATTTCCGCAGCGGTTATGTCGGCCTGATAGGCCGGCCGAATGCGGGCAAATCGACGCTGTTGAATCGGTTTGTCGGCGAAAGGATCGCCGCCGTTTCGAACAAACCACAAACGACCCGGCACAAGATCCAGGGGATCGTCAGCCGCTCCGACGGACAGATCGTCTTTGTGGACACGCCCGGCGTGCACAAACCCGGCTATCTCCTGAATCGACGGATGATGGCCGCCGTTCACGACGCTCTAATGTCTGTGGACCTTCTCATTCTCTTGCGCGATGCGAGCGTGTCCACCGGCAATGGCGACAGGTTCGTTCTCGACCTTGTAAAACGATCGGAGAAGCCGGCGCTTCTCGTACTGAATAAGATCGACAAGGTGAAGGACAAAACGCTTCTCCTGCCGTTGATCGAGTATTATTCAAACGAACATGAGTTTGCTGAGATCGTTCCTGTTTCGGCATTGAGAGGCGAGGCGTTGGACAACCTGCTCACCCAGATTCTCAAACATCTGCCCGAAGGTGAGCCGATCTTTGCGGAAGACGAGCTAACCGACCAGCCGGTACGCTTGCTTGTCTCCGAGATGGTGCGCGAACAAATTCTGCAGGTTACGGGTGACGAGATCCCGTACGTGACCGCGGTCGTTACCGAAAAGTTCGACGAAGAGACCCATGATAACGCGGTCGAAATATTTTGCGCTATCTACGTCGAACGGCCGTCGCAAAAGGGAATAATCATCGGGAAGGGCGGTTCGCAGCTGAAAAGGATCGGGACCGCCGCACGCATTTCCATGGAGAAACTGCTCGATAAGAAAGTGATCCTGAGGCTGTTCGTGAAAGTCGTTTCGGACTGGCGAAACAGCGGACGCGAGCTCGACGAACTGGGAGTGATGGAATGAACCCGCAGCCGGCAGAATGGTTCGAGGTCAGGCTGGAAGTTCCGCCCGAATTGGTCGAAGCGGTCGAATTTGCGTTCAACGAGCTGGACTCGGTGGGTAACAGCGTCGACCTGGTTCCCGCCGACGGAAGCGAAACATGCTCCGTTGCCGGCTATTTCACGAAGCCACTCGCGCCCGAGGTCTTATCTGCTGCGATCAAAACCGCGATGGAGATCCACGGCCATTCCGATGTGGGCGAATTTCAGGTGCAGCAATGCGTAGTGGAAGAACAAGACTGGTTGGCCGAATGGAAGAAGTACTGGACGCCGGTAAAGATAGGAAGGTTCATCGTTGCGGCACCGTGGTTTGATGTGGCTTCCGCCAGCGAGATCGTAGTACGGATAGACCCGGGAATGGCTTTCGGGACCGGAACCCACGAGACGACGCGGCTTTGCCTGGCTGCGATCGACGAATTTTACTTGCCGGGCAGGTCGTTTCTCGATGTCGGAACGGGAACGGGCGTGCTAGCGATCGCGGCGGCGAAAATGTCGGCCGGATCGCCGAGGATCGTTGCGATCGACAACGACGGCGAAGCGATAGCGATCGCAAGGTCGAATGCGCAACTAAACGGAGTTTTAGACAGTATCGAATTTGTTCACGGTACCGTCGATCAGGTGAAGGGAACCTTCGACTTCGTCTGCGCCAACCTGACCGCAGACGTTATAATTCCGGCTCTTCCAACTCTTCTCGAAAGAACGGAGAACAGACTTGTGATGTCCGGCATTCTTGCGGAACAGGAGAGGTCGGTCCGCCAATCGATTCCCGGCCAAATAGAGCCTCTGGTGCAAAAGAAAGGCGAATGGATCGCAATGCACCTTTGCAAAGACACGCAGGGGTAAGGGACGCAATATTAGCACCCAAGGAAGCGGGTGGCAAAGTTCTTTTGCGGGGGTAAGTCTCGCTCGTTCTATGGGCGTTGTGAAGGCCGACGGGCTGCCGGGATATCGCCATCGTCAGGAACCGTCAGGACAGGGACCCTCGGCCGGCGGATGCCGCTTGCCGGCCTGAGCACCGGCGGCCCGCTTCCTCCGAAAGAGAGCTTAAAGGGCGTCAGCGGCTGATCTCGTTTGAGGATCGTCCCGCCTTTGCCGGCGACCCATATGTCAGAGCCGCCGCGAAAGGCCAATGCGTTCAGGCCTTTTCCGGTCACTGTCGGCTGTATTTGCCAAGTCCTTCCGCCGTCGGTGGTAAGTACCAAAGTGCCAAGTTCACCGGCGGCAATAAGCTGGTCGCGGCCAAAGCTGTAAACCGCAAACAGGTTTGAGCGCACCGGCGATTCGGTGTCGGCCCAGCTCAGGCCGCCGTCCGATGTCCGCAGGACCATCCCGCCGCTGCCGACCGCAGAGCCGATATCTTTGTCGTAAAAGCTGACGGAGTAAATGTCGTTCGCGATATCGGTTCTGACCGTCGACCAGGTTGCCCCACTGTCAAGCGATGCCAGGATAGTGCCTTCGCTTCCGACTATCACACCTCGAGCCTCGCTAGTGAACTCGATATCCTCGAGCCATGCGTTCGTTCCCGACGGCACGCGTTCCCAGTACGCCCCGCCTGTGGATGTTCGGATTATCGTGCCGCCCGAACCTACGGCAAATCCCGTGCGATCGTTTACGAAATGCACGCCCAGCAGATCGTCCGTTATGCCGCTGATCCCCTTTCCCCAACTTGCACCGCCATTCAATGTCCTGAGCACGGAACCGTTGTCGCCTACGGCCCAGCCCTGGTCGGCGTTGATGAAGTAGACGGCGTTGAGGTTCGCGGCAACGTCGGAATGAACTGGCAGCCAGTTGCGGCCAGAATCGTTCGTGATCCAGATCTTTCCAGCGGAGCCGACGGCGACGCCGTAATCTCGATCAAAGAACAGGAGGTCGTTGATGTCGCTACGGGATCCGTAAGTCAGCCGATTCCAGGTGTAGCCGCCATCGTCGGTGCGGAGGATCAGGCCGTCCTCGCCAACGGCCCAGCCAGTGAACTTGTCGGCAAAAAATGACGCCGCCAGCATAGGGCTTGTGCGGACGCTGAAGGGCAGCCACGAAATGCCGCCGTCTCCGGTGATCCAGACGGCACCGTTCGACGCGGTCATCGAGCCCATTTTTTCATCGGTGAAATTGATCGAGAGCAGATCTGCCCGGCTAAAGATGTTAATCCTGTTCCACGTCTTTCCCAGATCGGAAGATCGGACAAGGCACCCGCTGCTTCCCACGGCAACGACCGTTTCGGCGTTCACGAAGCGGACACCGGACATCGCGGTCTTGCCGCAGGGCGAGGAAGCGGCCCAGTTGCTGCCCGCATCGGTCGTGATCAGAACCTCGCCTGCCGAGCCGACTGTTGCGACCGTTTCTGCGTCGAATGCGGCAATATCCGAAAGATGCTGTTCGGTCGGTGCTTTTGATCGTTCCCATGTCAGCCCGCGGTCCGTAGTTCGAAGGATCGTACCGTAAGTTCCTGCGACCCAGCCGAACCCATTGGCATCACCTGCGAAGGAAACCGCGTAAAAGTGATCGCGGACATCGGGGTTGACTGGCCGCCAGCTCTTGCCGCCGTTGGATGTATGGAGGATTGAACCCCGCATACCCACAATCACCGCTGACCTCTGGTCAAACACAAATACATCCGACCAGGAAATGTTCGGCGGGCCGGATTGTCGCTCCCACGTCAAACCACCGTTCTCCGTTCGCAGGATCGTGTTGTCAGAGCCGACGGCAAAGCCGTTTTCTTTGTCGGGAGCAAAGTGTATCGAACGGAGTTGATTACCCTGAGGCAGCGGGTTTTGCCAGATCCAGCCATTGATCGCACGCTGCCCAAAGGAGATGAAAGAGCCGGCACACAGGATCGTCAAGCAAAGAATTAGGCTAAAGAAACGGGTGGAGCTGACGCGTAACGGCCTTGCGCCCCGATCTGCGGATGCAGCAAACCCCAGGCCGCCGAGGACGCGCGGTCCAATGTGCTTTCGCTCAGAAAAGACTTTCACGAACAACATTCCGATTCAGATCTCCAGGGTGCCGATGTTGGCGACAAGATCGTCGAGAAGCTCGTTATCCACCGTGCCGGCATTTGCGATCTTTCTCGCCGCCTTGTCGGCGATCTCCTGTATCTCGTGGCCCGCGTGCCCCTTCACCCACTGCCATTCGATCGTGTGCCGGGCAGCCGCTCGGTCAAGACGCTCCCACCATTCGTGATTCGTCTTTCGCTTCCAGGTGCCGCCCATCGTTTCCACTACATAGCGCGAATCCGAAAGCAGTTTCACGCGGCAGTGTTCTTTGAGGTTCTCAAGCCCGAGCGCCGCCGCGGCTATCTCCGCCTGCTGATTCGTCGCGGTTCCGAGGTACTCTCCGAATGCCTTCCAAAAGCCCTTAAAGCCAAGCACGGCGACAGCGGCAGCCCTTGGGTTCAGCTTGCCGTTGCCGAGGCTTGAACCGTCACAAACAATGGTCACATGCTTCATCGCATTTCTCTCGGGATTACATTTCCGTCCGGGATAAACCGTATGGCCGTCCCGGAAAAATTCCTAGGCTCGTGGGCGGGGAACTAGTCGCCGACCCTTATCTCATGATCCATATACCCTTCGAACGTGTCGTCGTGCGAGATGACAAAAAGCTGATCGAAGTTGGTGATCTGGCCTATTTGCTGGGCCAGGTTCTCGCGACGCTCGGCGTCCATATTCGTTGTCGGCTCGTCAAAAAATGCGATCCGTATGTCCGACAATTGCTTCAACAATGCCAGCCGGACCGCCATCGCCGCGGCCATTTGTTCGCCTCCCGAAAGGCTTTGGAACGGGCGGTCATAGCCGCGTTCCTCAACGCTGATCGCGTAATCCTCGCCCCATTTCAGGGTCCGTTCCGGATCGCCGCCGATCTCGCGAAATAATCGGTTCGCGTCAAGGGTCACATGGTGAACATAGTTTCTTGCAACGAGCGGGGCCGCGTCTTTCAGTGTGATCCTGATGAACTCCGTGGTCTCGGCGATCGTCTTCAACCGCTCCCGTTCCCTGAATTCGGACTGAAGCGAGGCCCGTATCGCCGTTAGACGCTCAAATTCGGCCGTCAGTTCCCCTCGGCGGTTGCGGTCCGCTTCGAGCAGAGCACGCGATTCTGCAAGTTTTTTCTGAAAGTCGATAAACCGAGCACGCTGGGCGAGGTGTTTTTCGCGATCGTATTCGGACGACAGTTTTTCGAGTTCCTCAATGGCAGCCTGCGCCATTTCGGCCTTCCGGTCGCGGTCTGCGGCCGCCTTATCGAACGCTTCTTCGAAAGCCGCCGCCTGCCCGGCAAGGGCCTCGGAGGCTACGAAGGATCGATATGCCTCGGCAGTCCGATCACGCAGTTCGGACGATTCGGCGATCTTTTCGTCCAGGTCTTTATATTCGTCAAGCCCTTCTGCGGCCGAACGTCGGTCTGTTTCGAGCCTTTCGAGATTCTTCTCGATCGCCGAAAGCCGCTCGCGCAGTTCCGGTTCGCGTCCGGCCTCTTCCTGAGCGAGAGCTAGGCGGGCTTTGGGGTCATTCAACGCTCGCAATTCATTCTCGAGCAGGGAAAATTCCGCCCGCAACGCCTCGGCCTTCCCCGCCTCTTCGTCGATCTTCTCCCGCCTGTCGCGAAGCGTTTTGCCTTCGTGCTCGATCTCTTTCAGCCGTTCGCCGAGCACCGCTGCCTGTGCATCGAACCGACGTGCATCGCGCGCGGCCTTAAGCTCGACGCCAACGTGCGTTCTCTCAGACGAAAGCCTTACGATCTCTCCCTGCAAGTCTTCGAACTTTGAAGAAAGAAAGCCGTCAAGGGTCTGGCCCTCTTTTAGGTTCAAACATTTCTCAGAGAGTATCGGGCAAAGGCCGTTGCGAATTTCAAGCTGAAACGATTGGTCGCGGTCGAGCGCGGCCTTTATCGCGGCAAGATCGTTCACGATCGCGGACTCGCGGCCTTCGAGCGATTCGATCATCCCCGCGGCAACCGCCTTTTCCTGCAGTGTGAAGAGGTCATCGGAAGTTTTTTTATAGGCAGCCCGAAGGGATTCGACGCGTTCGTCAAGCGATCTCAACTGCGTCAAGGCAGTTTCTGCCTGGCCAAGAGCGGTCCGTGCCTTTTCAAGTTCGAGCCCGAGATCTTCATATTTCTGGGCAAGAGGCGTGAGATCTGCGATGGCGGTGCGCGCGGCAGCGACCCTTTCTATATCCTGCTGCAGATGTTTCTGTTCGGCCATCACCGACGCGATCGCCGCTTCGGTCTGGGACAATTGCCCGAGCAGGGTTTGTCGAGCGACACGTTCGCGTTCGAGCTCCTTCAGCCGCGAGACGGCCTGTTCGTGGGTCGTAGCGTCGGGCCGAACCTGTTCGAGGCGGGCGGCGGCTTCGCGAGCGCGTTCGAGTTGGCTTGCCTGATGTTTGAAGGACATATCGGCATTAGAGAGCTCGCCCTTCAAACGTTCAGCATTCGTCCTGGCCGCCCTGACGGTCTCTTCCAGTTCGTCCAGTTGGTTCAGCTCGGCCTGCGAGCCCGCCAGGCCTTTTTCTATCGAAATGACGGAGCTTTCAGCCGCGGCGATCCGGTCGGCGAGAGCTGAGATCTCCGATTCAAGAGGGTCGATGCGCGAGATCTCACCCTCGGCACGGGCGATCCGGACGTCGACTCCAGCGATCTGTTGTTCGACGAAACGGACCGTTTTCAGAAGCTCGTCCGCGCTCTGGCGATATTCTTCCACCTTGAGAAGGGTGTCGAAGGTCTTTTTTCTCTCGGTCGCCGCGGCCAGGAAAATCGCGGTAAACGTTCCCTGCGGCACGCCGATCGCCTGCTTGAACAAAGACTCAAGGTCGGTCCCGGGTTCGATGCCGAGGTGCTGCCACAAAAACCGTGTGACCTCTTCCTTCTTGTCGGCGATGCGTGTATCAAGGCGGGGGTCGTAAACGTAGAAACCGGTTCCGGTGTCCCGATAGACCGTGTAGATGCGTTCGTCGAGGCTGCTTTCAAATGTAACGCGTGCCGAGGCCTTTTTCGCACCTCGACGGACGATATCGCTCTTCTTGTAATCAAGGGTGTCGAAGATGGTCCAGGCGATCGCTTCCAGGATCGAGGTCTTTCCGGCACCGTTCTCACCGGTAATGGACGTTGTGCCACGCCCGAATTCGAAAACAGAATTCTCGTGGGATTTGAAATCTTCCAGTTCGACCTTTGAAATATGCATCCGTCGGCGCGGTTCTAAATTGTGATCCGTCCTATGTTTCGATTCTAGAATAGTCGACAGGATTTTCAGAATCTCGAGCGTAACGAAACACGCCGCACATGCGAGAGCTTTGCCTGACGATGGGTTACAATTCCTTTGTCGTATGAAGATTGAGAAAGGAGATTGTGTCGTTGTCGTGCTTCATTCGCCCAGGGAAAAGCTTTTGGGGCTGGTCCAGGAGCTTACGTCTGCGGGCATTTTCGTGCGGGCCATCGACCTCGGGTATTTCGACGACTGGTGCCAGTCCATCAGCAACGACGAGGCTTACCTGCCGATGAGCGACTATTTTTATCCGATGTGGCGGGTGGAGCGAATGGTCCGCGATGAAGGGGTAGAAGATTCGCCGTCAATGGCTGAACTTTTCGGGCAGCGTACCGGGCGGAGCTTGGCCGAATTTTAGGGATGATCGTCGGGCCGGGAAGTGGTCACTGTTTTGTGAAGCTGATCTTGCCGCTGGTCGTCGTCAATCTGAGCAGTGCATCACCAGTTCCCATAAGGGCGTGGAGACTCTTGCCGCCCGGCGAGATATTTTCGAGGACGGTTTTCATCGTGATCTCGGACTCGATCGAGCCAAAACCGTAAGAAGCAAGAATGCGGCATGACGTCGCGGCGGGAACGGCCAGCCTGATCGCCCCGTTCGAGGTCTTGAAATTATATAGGCCGCCGTTTAGAAAT
>JBGSYT010000107.1:0-43795 GCA_041750855.1 Pyrinomonadaceae bacterium
CTCAGGCGGCCGAGTCGGGCTCGGCGACGGCACCTCGTCATCGTCCGGTGTCGCCGTAGGCGAAGGCGACGGGCTTGGCCGCGGCGTAGGCGTCGGTGTACGAATATCTGTATTGAAGTTCGTGTTGATATTTGACAGCAAGTTCGTATTGAAATTGCCGTTCAGGTTAAAGTTAAAGTTCGAATCTAACCCGAGGTTCGTGTTCACGTTCGTGTTCACGTTGTCCAAATAGTTGTTGAAGTTTACGTTGACGCTCGTATTGTCGGTCCCGCTGTTCTGCAGGAACCAGAAAAGCAATGCTCCAAACGTCATCGCCGCGAGCGTCCCGATGATGGTCAGTATCACCACCTTCGCCGTGTTCGGCGGTTCCTGCGGCGCCTGGTAAGGCGGGATTACGCGGGCACGCGGGGCTGCCTGTGAATGCGGCTGCTCGTCATCCATCGGCACAATTATCCGATCTCGCGACGAAGGCGGATCAGGCGAGAACGAGATATCGTCGATCAGGCTGTGCGGCGGCGGCTGCGAAGGCGGCGGTGCGGAATTCTTGCGAATGATCGTCACCTCGCTCGGATCGTCGTCATCCGGTTCTTCAATACTCTCGCTCGGCATCTGTATAAACGCCGGCTCGTCTTCCTCCAAAAGCGGCGTTCCGTCCTTCATACAGAAGCGCAGGATTTCCTCGTCGTAACGCGTATCGCAGGTCGGGCAATATTTCATAGTCTTTGCTTTAGCGTTGAAGTTTCAGGGGAGCCTGGCCAGAGTTCGGCCCAAGGCTGGAATTCTAACACGAAATTACGCCGAAACACCCATCGCCACAAAAGTGCAGAAGCTCAACCGGCGATGGATCGGCATCGACATCACGCATCTGAGCGTCGGTTTGATGAAACTGCGGCTGAAAGATTCGTTCGGCCTGGTGCCGGTGGGCGTGCGAGGGAGCGGGGACACTCCTGTCCCCATCGGCGGTTCCTCCGCCGAAACATTTGCCGAACGCCGAAGCGACGTTCGTGGGGACAAGAGTGTCGCCGCTCCGTCCTATCCCGTAAACGGCGCAAAGCCTTCGGGCCGTCGAGCACGCCCAACCAACTGCGCAAAAACCTTCTTTGAATTGTGTATCAGTTATGATATGTTGTTGCACAACAGGTACGGCACCTGTTTTTCCGCTGCGCGTGCGCGAGGCGGTTGATATTTGAAAATTCGGGGTTTTGGGTACGCGAAAAAAGTTTTGCGCAAAAGTGACGGAATTTCGCTCTTGTGAACGAATAAGTCGAATAATGTCAGATGGTTACACGTTCTGTCGATGCTCGGAACGCGGCCTGAACGCCCTCCGAACGCTTCGGAACCAACGGCCGGGCTAAACGGCGAGGAAATTGGCGAGCATCAGCTTTCCGTGGTCGGTCAGGATCGATTCGGGGTGAAATTGAACGCCTTCGATGGGCAGCTCCTTATGCCGCAGTCCCATGATCAGGCCATCCGGGGATTCGGCCGATATCTCGAGAGAATCCGGCAATGAATCGCGATCAACGACCAGCGAGTGATACCGTCCGGCGTTGAACTCGCCCTCTATCCCCGCGAACAGGCCTTTTCCGTCGTGTCTGATCACGACAGGCTTGCCGTGGACGGGTTCGGGGCCGCGGACGACCTTTCCGCCAAAGTGCTGCCCGATCGCCTGATGGCCAAGGCAAACGCCGAGTATCGGCAGTTTCCCTGCAAATCGTTCGATGACGGCCAGTGAGATCCCTGCCGCGTCGGGCGTGCCCGGGCCCGGCGAGATAAGGATGCGTTCGGGCCGCAGGTCGCTTTCGATCTTGTCCACAGTTATCTCGTCATTGCGGAAGATCTTAATGTCCGCACCAAGCTCGCCCAGGTACTGGACGAGGTTATAGGTGAAGGAATCGTAATTGTCGATGACTAAGAGCATCCCTGATCTAACTCGTTACCGGACATTTAATGAATTTATTTGTTTACTTAAATCCGGTTCGTTCCTATGATATTCGAAATGCTCCCTGGAGGCCGAATGAAACTTTCGAAACTTACCTGCTCCCTCTTCGTATTCGCACTATTGTCGCCGGCGGCTTTTGGGCAGGGACTGAACAATTCTTCCCCGACCGCCGACCCGGAAGCCCTGAAAAAAGACGCCGTCGCATTCCTTCGCGAGACGATGGCTGACGTAAACAACCTGCGAACGCTGGAAAATCGCATCAGCTTTTCCGCCGAATTGGCCGGCCTTATGTGGTTTCACGACGAGAAAGAGGCCCGGTCGCTCTATCTGGCCGCTTTCGGGAATTTCCGCGAGCTGCTGTTTCAGTATGACCAGCAGATGAATTCGCTCGGCTTGGGGAACGAGACCGACGAAGACGACAACATTGGCATGTATCGCGGCAACATTTTCACGGATATAACGGACCGCGCGCGGCTTACACGCAAATTCCAGGTCGCGATGCAGGTGCGGCAGCAGATCGCGATGAGCCTTGCAGAGCACGATCCCGAGCTTGCGTATCAATTTTATTTCGACAGCATTCGGGCCGTGTCCAATCCCTATTTCCAGAAACAGGCGGCAAACCGGGATGATTATTTCGAGACCGAACTGTTGGCAGAGATCGCAAAATCGAATGCCGGCAAGGCCGCCCAGCTTGCAAGAGAGTCGATGAACGAAGGGCTGAACTATTCGCACATCGCGCTTTTGACGAAGATCCACGAAAAGGACCCGGAAAAAGGTGCTGAGGTGGCCTTATCGATGCTCGTGAAGGTTAAGGCGGACATTGACGAGGAAGAGCTTTGGCTCGTTAGCTCGTTTCTCGGGGCCGCAAGCGAATCGTTCGAGGCCTCGCAAAAGGAAGGCGGCAAGAAACCGATGCTGACCCGAAACGAGCTTCGGGACCTCGCAGACGTGCTTGCCCAGGCGATTCTCAACGGCGATAAGGAAAACGAGAACCACTCAGGCCTCGGTTACGCAACCCTTATCGAAAAATACAATCCGGGCCGGGCCGCGCAAATAAGGGCAAAGTACAGGAATCTGGCAACCGGCCCGCGAGGAACCAATTCGAATGTATCCTATAATGCGGCAAATGCTATGGCCAATGCCCACAATATGGCGTCGAATTCGAATGGTCGGGCCGAACGTGAACGGCAGGAACGTGAAAGATCCGAAGCGGAATTCGCCGAGAATGTAGAGAAACTCGGAAACAAGCAGCTATCGAAGGAAGAACGTGAAAAGGTAGCGGAACAGGCTCGCCGCATCCTTATGTCCACACCCGGTCGCGACAAAAAGATCCTCGGGCTGAGCGCTCTGGCCGCTACGATCGCACGGGCCGGCGACAAAGAGCTTGCGGCTGAGATAATGAAAGAGGCACAGGCCCTGGTTAACCCGATGCCGAAGAACTATCAGGACTTCCTGCTCACATTGATGCTGGCCACCGGCTATGCCGAGTCGGACCCGGCCCGGGCTTTTCCGCTTCTAGAAGATACGATCTATCGGGTCAACGACACGCTGGCCGCGTTCATCAAGGTTGGCGAGTTTATCGACGTTGCCGGCGAGTTGATACAGGAGGGCGAAGTGCAGGTCGGGGCGTTTGGCGGATCGATGATAAGAGGATTGACCGGTGAACTGGCAATGGCCGATGCGACGCTGAAAACGCTAGCAAGGGCGGACTTCAAAAAGACGCGCGACTTGACAAGCCGCTTCGACCGCTCAGAAGTGAGGATCCTTGCGAAGATGATGATACTTCGGGCCGTGTTGGGAGAGAAAAAACAGGAAACTAAAGAAACGGAAGCCTCGTTGGCAAAGTAAACAAACTGATCTGACGTTTGAGACTTGGCCTGGGCTTAGCGTTTGAACCGATCAGGCAGATCTACTTTCGCCTTCCTTTGCGGCCTTTGCCTGTGACGATCAGGTTTCACGCAGAGCCCGCGAAGAACGCAAAGGCGGATCGCGAAAAGACCGCTCCTCGCACGCGGTCCTGATTAACCCAGGCTGGTGCCCTTCAGCCATTGCCCGCCGTCCACGACCAGCGTCACACCGTTGATGTAGCTGGCGGCATCAGATGTGAGGAAAAGTGCAGCGTTTTCGATGTCGGCGATCCTGCCGAAACGGCCGAGCGGTATCTTTTTGGTGATCTTCTCCTTCAGCGGCTCGGGCAAAAGGCGTTTCATCCCTTCGGTATCTTCGATCGGCCCCGGAGCGATGCCGTTCACGCGAATACCGCGAGGCCCCCATTCGACCGACAAATTTCGGGTAATCGCATCGACCCCGGCCTTTGCCGCCGAAACGTGGATCTGCATCGGCGTAGCAAGGTAGTGAAGCGTGGCAGAGATGTTCAGGATCTGCCCCTTCGATCTTTGAAGTTCTTTGAACGCGGCCCTGCAAACATTGAACGTGCCCTTGGTGTCGATGTCCACGACTGTGCCGAAACCGTTCGGGGAAAGTTCGTTCGCCGCGCACAGGAAATTCCCTGCGGCTCCGTTGACTACGATATCGATCTGGCCGTATTGCTCAATGGTTTTTGCGATCGCGGCCTGAACGGCTTCGAAGTCGCGGACGTCGGCCGCCACCGCCAGACATTCGCCGCCGCTGCTTTCGATGGCAGCCTTCATCGGCTCAAGATTCTCGATCTTGCGACTGGTGATAGCGAGCTTTGCTCCGTGGTCGGCGAAAGCCCGGGCCACACCACCGGTGATGCCCGTTCCGCCGCCGGTCACAAACGCAACTTTACCCTCTAAGATGTTATCTGCGAAAATGTTGGTCATAATTGCCTTGGATTTTAGCACGAAAGTTTAACCACAGATGAACAAGGATGGACACAGATTTTTGAAGGCGGAAAAACTCATTCTACCTCGCCATTTGAAAAGGAGCTTTCTTCTATCTGTGTTCATCTGTGTTCCTCTGTGGCTGATCCTCCTCACGTCCTGCGGCTCAAAGCCGACCGACCCGCGAACCACAATTCCCGCCGACGCTCTCGTGTATCTTGAAACATCGGACCTCGGCAAAGTGTTGGAGGCGGTCACGTCCAACCCGAAGTTTCAGGAGCTCGCGAAAACGAAACCTGACACGTCGGTGTTGAATGGAATCAGGCTGTCTGTGGCGATCACCGGATTTCAAACCTCCGAAGAAGCGGTTTCAGAAACAAGCGCCGTCCTCAATTTCAAACCGAATTTCGTCGCGGTCGCCGAGACAAACGCCTGGAACTATCAGGCCCTTGCCTTCACCGAAAACAAGCTGGGCGAGTTCATTAATGACGTCTATGGCGGCGCGGTCGAGTTGGTCACAGGCGACAAACACGCCGGCACGTTCTTCACGTGGACCGCGCAGGATGGCCGAAAGGCATTTGCCCTGGTTCGCGGTAGCCTTATTCTTTTCGGCAACGACGAGTCAGCCCTCGAAAGCTGCGTCAACGTTATGAGCGGCGGTGCTGAAAACATTGGCGGAATCGGCAGGGTTTCGGATTTTTCACCTGATTCGCTTACTTCCGGGTATGTCTCAAAGGACGGCGTCGCACAGATCGCAAACATCGTGGCCGTTTCGCTCGCTATCGGTGCGGGTGAGGAAGGCGAGGTAAGGAACTTTATCACTCGGGTGCTGCCCGAGATCGTTCGAAACTCGGTGACCGAGGTTTCGTGGACGTCGAGACGCCTCGAAGGCGGCCGAATCGAGGATAGCTATGCGATCTCGCTGGACAAGGAAACGGCTAAAGTACTTAGCGAAACCATCGTTCCGGGTAGTGATCCGGACCCCGACTTGAGCCGGTTTGTGCCGACGGAATTTGCTTCGACTACCCGCTACAACTTGAAGGACGCACAAGTCGCCTGGCGAAGCACTCTGTTTACTACACGGACGAAGACTGACCAGATCAGCGGCGATCTGCTTTCGGCATTTTCCTTATCCCTTTTTGAGCCTTACGGTGTCGAGGATGCCGAAGTGTTCCTTAGTGCGGTCGGAAGCTCCTTGCAGACGGTGCGGTTCGATGCGGATGGTGATGAGGTCGCGGTTACGGCCCGGATAAAGAACCTCGAGACTTTAAGACGTTCTGTTGCGAGAGAGATAGATTTTTCCAAGCCGCCGGAAAAATTCGAGAACGCCGACATCTGGCGTTCCGGAGATGGCGATCTCGCTGCGGCGATCGTTGAGAATCGGATCGTAATAGGTGAGGCGAAAGGCGTTGAACGCTGCGTAACTGCTCGGAACCAAGGCCGCAATTTTGCAACGATATCGGCAGGCTCCCAGTTTAGTAATTCCTCCGCCGCAATGTTTACATTCGGGACGGAGGTTGATCCCTCGGCACTGGTGGTCGCAGCCCTATCCGAACGAAAAGGCGAGAGCGGTCCGCTGACGCAAACCTATACCGTTGAATCTCGACTCAACCTGAACGGCATCGAGCGAAGAGCGGTCTCCGATTTTGGGCTTATCGGGGCGATGATAGCTCGGCTTGCTCCTGAAAAATGATGAACTTTCTTGCCGAAACAACGAAAGGCGATTCCCTTTTGGAATCTTCACAATTCACCATCCTAACCACCTATTTCTTCTTCGCATCTCGCTTCAACCGCCGCACGTTTTGCTCGATCCATCGTTCGGCAGCGTCAAAATGCTCGAATTTTTCCTCATCGGCTCGAAATGCCGCGGTGTGGTTGTACCGGCGGCCGTTATGATGAACGGTCGGGTGGTGGATGTGGAGCATTTCGTGAAAGACGATGTAGTCGACCACGTAGTCGGGTGTCTCGTGCGCATCCAGCGACCGGCTCACGACGATGGTTTCATGTGTCGCGTCGTGTTGGCCCAGCATCCGATAGGTCTTTTTCGCCGACCAGGTCAGCGTGGGCCTCGGCATCCGCCCGCCGAAGTAAGTCGAATTAAGCCGGTCGAATATCTCGATCAGGTCAAAGTGCTCGCCTGCGTGCGTCGTAATCACCTTTCGCCCACGTGTACGCTTGCTTTCGGCCGCCTGGCCGCGGATCTCAGCACTCTTTGCGTAGTTCGAATAAATCTCATTGGCTCGTTTCGAAACCCGGCGTCGAAACAGCTTTGCCACGAGAATGAACGCGAGGGCCCGTTGTGCGTCAGCAGGCATGTCGCGGCAGACCTCGGCGATCCGGACAAACGCCGTGCCGCCTCGGATGCGAATCGTGTGGTTGATCCCGATATATGGGTAGAAACTCACCTCCACTGGCGGAACCTCTCGTTCCGGGCCGTAATAACGCAAGGCCTCCGCGTAATACTCGCCGATCTTCGAAAGCATCGTCCTCTCGTCGTTGTTAATCACAGTTAAACTAATAATTCTTGACAGGATACGCCCCTAAATGCTATTCCTGTTACTGGGAAGCATACCGCCCCTAAGCGGTTAGCTTCAAACCTACCGTAATAAGATGTCTGTCCTTGGGCCAAACCCTAAAGTCGGGAAAGACCCGAATTTTCCTGACTCTCGCGGACAAACTATCCTTTCAGCGATAATCAATGAACATTTTGTTACGGGCGAGCCTGTGGGCTCAAAAGCGGTCGCCGAAAAGTTTGCCAACGCCTCGGGCTTGAGCGCGGCGACGATTCGGGGCGTGATGGGTGAACTGGAAGAGATGGGATTTCTCGAACAGCCTCACACTTCCGCCGGACGTGTCCCGACCGATCGCGGCTACAGGTTCTTTGTTGATAATCTGCTCGGGGTACTTAGCATTTCCAACGACGATCTGCATAGGATCGACGATGAATTCGGTCTGACCGAGAATGCTGAGACACCGGACAGGATCATGGAGCGCACTTCCCAGCTGCTCTCTGCTCTTTCAAATAATGTCGGGATCGTCGTCTCGCCAAGCCTGGCCAACGATCGATTGCAGCATATCGAGTTCGTGAACCTTACCGACAACCGCATCCTGGTTGTCCTGGTTTCGGCCCCGAGTATCGTCCACAATCGGATAATTCATCTGAATGTGACCTTTACCCGGGAAGAACTCGAGCGGACCGCGAATTACCTGAATCGGGAATTCATCGGTAAGAGCCTGTCGGAGATCCGTGCCGAGATCCTAAAGCTGATGCACGAGGAAAAGGCGCTGTTCGATAAGCTTCTGCAAACGGCCGTTATCCTGTGTTCGCAGAGCATCGAAGACGATGAGAACAATCCGGGAGAAGTTTTCGTCGGCGGGACTTCGAATATCCTGAGGAAATCGGATTTCACCGATCTCGAAAGGCTACGCGAACTCCTTTCGACGATCGGAGAAAAATCCCGCTTGATCGAGATCCTGAACGAATGCATTTCCCGTGATGTCTCGAGCCCGGGGAACGTCCAGGTCGTGATCGGCAGCGAAAACCGTACGCCGTCGCTTCATAATTGCACGTTGATCTCGGCCCCGTATCAGATAGGCGGTTCGGCGATCGGAACACTTAGTGTGCTGGGCCCAACCCGGATCGAGTATGCACGGATGATCTCGATTGTCTCCTACGTTGCGAAAACAATGGAAAAAATGATGTCCCGAAACCTCTCGAACGACTAACCTTCAGCGGCACCGACCATGCGGCCGCACTTGACCGAACAGCAGGCAATTCTCTCCCCGGAAAACCCTTGATAGCGCCTTTCTCAATGGACCCAAAACAGGAAAAAGATATCGATAATCTTCCAGTCGAGCTAGCAGAAGACGACGCGGCGGACGAATCCGTCTCGGTCGATGATTTCATTCGCGAGCTCGAGAAGAAGGAAAAGGATCTCCATATAACATCGGAGACGACGTTCATCGAGCTTGCCTCCGATTTCGACGATGAAGAGATCCCGGATTTTCTGAAGGAGGACATTGAATCGACCCAAAGAGGGTCGGTGGACAGCGATTCAAAAGCACTTAAAGCCGAAGTCAAGCGCATGGAAAGTGAAATAAAGCGGCTTGAAAAGGAAACGGCTACACTCCAGGCAAAGGTAGGCGGCCTGCAGGAAGAAAGAACCGAGCTATACAAGAATGCTCAACGCCGACTGAAGGATTTTGAGGCATTCAAGGCCCGCACCGAACGTGAGCGAAGCGAGACCTTCCAGCGTCAACTCAGCAACCTTGCGACCCAGATGCTTCCGGCACTCGACAACCTTGACCGCGCCTTTCAGTTCGCCTCAGATCTTCCGGACGACGAACGAAATGGCTTTGCTCAGTTTTTTGACGGTATCGTCCTGGTGAACCAGCAGGTTAATGAGGTACTCGGTGGGATGGGGATCGTACCGATCGCAAGCGTCGGCGAAACGTTCGATCCGCATTACCATGAGGCCGTTGCGATAGACGAACTAAGCGATCTGCCTCCGAATATTGTCACGACCGAGCTTCTTCGGGGCTTTCGCATCGGTGAACACGTGATCCGGCATTCGATGGTGAAAGTTTCAATGCCGGCACCCGCACCAACCGAGGACCAGACCACGGAACCGAGTCCGGAAGATTCGCCTGGCGAATCCCAGGACGCAAACCTTGATGCAGAATCAGACAATTCGAGACTAGAGGAGCCCGAGACCGGTGAGAATGAGTCGGCCGAAGCGAACGACGCGGACACCTCGACAAGCTTATCGGCGTCGGAACCGGAGCCTGGGGCCGTTGAGACGAAAGGCTTTGAGATCGAATGCAATGGTGAAGTTGTAGGTGATCAGAACGAGAAAGGGGACGAAACCAGATAGGCCTTCTCCCGGACGAAATTCGTCAATAGGACCGAGCAAAAATGAGCAAAGTAATCGGAATTGACCTTGGCACAACAAACTGCTGCGTTTCCGTTCTAGAGGGCGGGACCGTACAGATAATCCCGAACAAGGAAGGCGGGAGGACAACGCCGTCCGTCGTCGGCTTCACGGACAAAGACGAGCGGCTGGTCGGCCAGATCGCCAAGCGACAAGCCGTGACAAATTCGGCGAACACTCTTTACGCAGTCAAGCGGTTGATCGGGCGGAAATACAATGCCCCCGAGGTCGAAAAGATGCGGCAAACGGTCCCGTGCGAGATCGTCGAGGCCCCGAACGGCGACGCCCACATCAAGGTGCTCGACCGTGTTTACAGCCCGCCCGAGATCTCGGGTATCGTACTGCAGCGGTTGAAACTGGCTGCCGAGGAGTTTCTCGGCGACAAGATCAGAGAAGCGATCATCACCGTCCCTGCCTATTTCGATGACATGCAGCGACAGGCGACCCGGGACGCCGGTAAGATCGCCGGGCTGGAGGTCGAACGCATCATCAACGAGCCGACAGCGGCCGCGCTCGCCTATGGTTTTGGCAAAGGAAAGAACGAGAAGATCGCGGTTTACGATCTCGGCGGCGGAACATTTGATATTTCGATCCTTGAAATAAACGACGGCGTGTTCGAGGTTCTTTCAACATCTGGCAATACGTTTCTGGGCGGCGAAGACTTTGACCAGAGGATAATCGAATGGCTGGTCGAACTTTTCCAGGCGGATTGCGGGATCGACCTCAAACCGGACCGCCTCGCACTTCAGCGTCTGAAGGAGGCCGCAGAGCGGGCGAAATGTGAGCTTTCAAGCGTTTCCGAGACAAACATCAGCCTGCCGTTCATCGCAGCGGACACCACCGGCCCGAAGCACATCAACGCGAACCTGTCCCGCGATAAATTTGAAGAGTTGGTGCAGGACCTTGTCGATGCTTCGGTGGAACCTTGCCAAAAAGCGCTATGGGATGCCAAGCTCAAGCCTACGGATATCGACAAGGTGATCCTGGTCGGCGGCCAAACACGATCGCCGATCATTGCACGCACGGTTAAGGAAGTTTTCGGTAAAGAAGCGTCGGCCGAGATCAATCCCGACGAAGTTGTCGCGATGGGCGCGGCGATCCAAGGCGGCGTATTGACCGGGGATGTCAAGGACATCGTCCTGCTCGACGTCTTGCCGCTAAGCCTCGGCCTTGAGACTCGCGGCGGCCTGTTTGTAAAGCTGATCCCGCGAAATTCCTCGATCCCTTATAAACAGACCCAGTTGTTCACGACAGTCGTCGACAACCAGCAGACCGTCGAGATCCACATCCTCCAGGGTGAGCGCGAGATCTCGCGTGAGAACCGAAGCCTTGCGAAATTTGAGCTTGTAGGAATTCCGCCGGCACCACGAGGCGTCCCACAGATCGAGGTTACATTTGAGATCGATACGAACGCAATCGTGAACGTTTCTGCACAGGATAAGATGACCGGCATGGAACAGGCGATGCAGATCACGCCTTCGTCCGGCCTATCACCGAGCGAGATCGATCGTCTTATCGTCGAGGCGGAGACATCGGTCGATCGTGATCGTGAAGAACGCGAGCTGATCAACAAACGAAACCAACTTGAAAACCTGATCCGAAACGCGAGGAAGGCGATGTCTGAGGTAGGCAAAGCATTTTCATTAGAGTTTCAACAGGAGATCAACGGCTCGCTCGGCGAGGCTGACGAGATCCTAAAGGACGGAAGCCCGGCAGAGGTTGCACAGGCGATCTCTTCGGTCGAGACCGCTTCGAGCAAGATCACCGAGGCAATGTTGACCGCCGTGTAACGGTCTACCGGCTTGAGAAAATCTCCGGCTTGAAGGAAAATACAGATTCACGGAGGCGTCAGTTCAAAAGGTTGGGCTGGCGCGTTCGTGGCTTTGGATTTCGGGATAGGAACGAGCGTCCCACCTGTCCAATGCCGCCGGCCCCAGGCCGGTGTTCATAAACGAGCGATGAGTAAAAGAGATTATTACGAGATCCTTGGTGTTTCACGTTCCGCGACGGATTCGGAGATAAAGCGGGCATACCGCTCTTTGGCCGTAAAGTATCACCCGGACAAGAACCCGGATGACATTCAGGCCGAGGAGAAGTTTAAGGAATGTGCCGAGGCCTACGCCGTGCTGTCAGACTCGCAGAAACGGGCCGCATATGACCGCTTCGGCCATTCCGGTGTCGGGGCAGGAATGGGCGGATTTGACCCGGGATTCTCCAATATCGAAGACATCTTCGATATGTTCGGATTCGGCGATATGTTCGGGTCGCGGACCGGACGACGAACGACGGTCCAACGCGGTGCCGATCTCCGCTACGACCTTGAGATCACGCTCGAAGAGGCGGCAGACGGAAAGGAAGAGAAACTTCGGATTCCTCGACTTGAAAAGTGTAGCGAGTGTGCCGGTGCCGGTGCCGCAAAAGGTTCCGAGCCGGAAACCTGCATCACGTGCCAGGGAAGCGGGCAGACGCGCTATCAGCAGGGGTTCTTCAGCGTAATGCGGACATGTTCAAACTGCAGAGGACGCGGTCAGATCATCCGGAACCCTTGCGGCGAGTGTCGCGGCTCCGGCCGGATCGAAAAAGAAAAAGAACTGGAGATCAAGATCCCGGCTGGAGTCGAGACGGGCTCGCGGCTTCGCGTCTCGGGCGAGGGCGAAGGCGGTGTAAACGGCGGGCCGTCGGGCGACCTTTTCGTGGTAATTCACGTAAAGGAACACGATGTTTTCGAACGCCAGGGGGCAAACCTGTATTCGGCAGTCCCGATCACCTTTGCACAAGCAGCTCTCGGGGCAGAGCTAAACGTTAAAACGCTTGACGGCGAAGAAAATTTAAAAATACCGGCCGGCACCCAAACCGGCACTGTTTTCCGGATCAAGAGTCAGGGAATGCCGGCACTTGGCGGACGCGGACGCGGCGACCTGTTCGTGGCAGTGACATTGATAACGCCAAAGACGCTCACGAAAGAGCAGAGAAAGCTGCTCGAACAACTCGCCGAGGTCGAGGACACCGATTTTAACAGCGAGTCCTTTATAGAGAAGGTCAGGAATATTTTCGGCTAGCCCCCGGTCTTAACTGCAACGAGCTCGTAGAGGGCATTCTTGAAGAAGAGCTTTTTGAGCATGGCATCAGGAGCGAGTCCGCGGTTTTCCCACTGAGTCTGTCTCGTTTCCGACACCGTCGTCGACTCGCTCACCCGCCGCAGCGGCAGTCGCGAGATCGCCTTGCGGATCTGGGCCTCGGTGAAATGGACCGTATGGTCGGCAAATGCGGATAACTCGAATCTTATCCCCGCAGCGTTCCACAGCCCATGTGCCCGCGACGCCAAGTCATAGACCGGATGGTGAATGTTCACCGTGAAATAGACTACGCCGCCAGGCTTTAGCACGCGAGCGATCTCGTCCAGAATCGCCAGAGGCTTTCCTGCATGGTCGATCACGTTGTCGCTTAGCACGATGTCGAAGGACGCGCTCTCAAACGGGAGTTCTTCCCCGATCGACGCAACGGTTAGGGCCTTTTGCTGGATCTCCGGGAAAAGCCGCTTGTATTCGACCGCTAGGGGATCGATCCCGATCGCCGACTTCAGGCCCAGGCCGAAAATCAGGCCGTGTGCGCCGCTGCCCACCTCAAGGATCTTGTCGTTTTCACTGATCGTTCGAACCGAAGCGAGCTTGCTTCTGACTGCCTGGGAGTGAAGAAAAACAGTCCTTAATTCACGATCAACATCATCGATGGACCGTGCCTTTCCGCGTTGATATTCAAGCTGGCGTGCGAGCGCCCGTTTGCCGCGCCGTTCTGAATACTTTTCGGCCCAACCCGCAACACTCGGTTTTTGTGCCTTTTCCATTCCGCAATTGGGCGAAGCACCGCTGTCAACCCAGCTTTGCCTTTACGGCTTCGCTTAACGCCCTTCCGTCAACAGATAACCCGGCGAGTTTTGCCTGGGCCGCTTTCATCACCGCACCCATATCCTTCATCGACGATGCTCCCGTTTCTGCAACGGCCTCGGCCACTGCCTTTTCGAGTTGTTCAGGCGACGCAGCCTGAGGAAGATATCGTTCAATGTGCGAGATCTCTGTCGCTTCTTTGGCGGCAAGCTCAGGACGGCCGCCCTTCTCGAATTGTTCGATCGAATCGCGCCGCTGTTTGACCAGAGACTGAAGCGCTTTCTGTACTTCTTCGTCGGTCAGGTCGCTTCCTTTTTCGATCCGGCGGTTCATCAGATTCGCCTTGACCATTCTCAACGTGGACAGTCGTTCCGCGTCCTTCGCCCTCATCGCCTCGCTTATGTCGGCGACTATTTTCTCATTCAAAGTCATACGTCAACACCAAAGTCGTTTTCATCAGTTCCCAAAACACTGGGTTCGAAATGCCAATATGTCAGATGCGAGGTTACCATTCGGCCCTTATCCGTCGCAAAGGCCGCATAACAGCGGCGGTCCGGAATCAGGCAATGTTTGCCGGTGAATGATAGAATGATGTTAGTGCAAACGTCATGACAAACGAAGGTGTTTTAGTTCAACAATTTCTGAACCGCAAACAGCGTGAGCGGCTGAAAAAGCCTGATTGGTTGAAGATCAAGCTCGGCGATCCGGCAAACCAGAATCAGGTCCTGAACCTGATCGACGGGCTGAATCTCCACACCGTCTGCCAGGAAGCAAAGTGCCCGAATATCTTCGAATGCTGGACCGATAAGACAGCAACTTTTATGCTCGGCGGCGACACCTGCACGCGGCATTGCGGATTCTGCGCCGTGAACAAAGGCGTGCCGATGGACCTCGATCCGCTGGAACCGATCCACGTCGCCGAAGCGGTAAAACACCTCGATCTCAAACACGCGGTTATCACATCCGTAAATCGTGACGACCTTTCCGACGGCGGTTCAATGCATTGGGCGGAAACGATCACGAAAGTGCGCGAAATGAACCCGGAGTGCAAGGTCGAGGTGCTGATACCTGATTTCAACGGTGACGAGGACGCATTGAACAATGTGTTGAAGGCTCGCCCGGACGTTCTGAATCACAACACGGAAACGATCGCTCGCCTCTACCGACGCGTTCGGCCCGACGCGAAGTACGAACAGTCGATGGAATTGCTGGCCCGGGCCGCCTATTTCCGTGACACGCAAATGCCGTCGATGCTCACCAAGAGCGGCATCATGGCAGGCCTCGGCGAAACATTTGAAGAGGTCGTCGATCTGATGCGCGATCTCCGCGCCGCGTCATGCAACATTATGACCATCGGCCAATACCTCCAGCCCTACGAAAAACGCCTTCCCGTCGAACGCTACGTCACGCCCGAAGAGTTCGCCGAGTGGAAAAAGATCGGCGAGGCTATGGGATTCAAACACGTCGAATCATCGCCGCTGACGCGGAGTTCGTATCACGCAAGAGAACAGGCTGAGACATCCGGATAATGCACTGTCAGGTTGCGAAATTCGCACCTGATTTAGCAACAATGTGATAATATTTATGGCATGAAGCTTTCCCGTGACATTCAAAGCCTCAGCGTATTCAAGAGGGACACTGCAAAATTCAGGCGGCAACTGAAGAAGACCAAGCAGCCAATCATTCTCACTGTCAATGGAAAGGCCGACATGGTCGTGATCGACGCCGATTCTTACGACGAGTATCTGCGCGAGAAAGACCGTCTCGATATGATCGCGAGCGTGAACCGAGGCATTGATGATATGCGAGCCGGCCGAACCAAGCCGGCCGAGCAAGTCTTTCGCGAGTTCGAGAAGAAGTATAAAACCTTGCTAGGCAAATGAAACGATTCGAGGTCGAGTTTTCCCATGAAGCAATTGCCGATCTCGATCAATCATTTGAATGGGGTTGCGAGGAATGGGGACCACCGCAGGCGGCAAATTGGTATATAGTGATACGCGATAAGATCAATGAACGACTCAGCAAATCGCCTCTCGCGTGTCCACTCGCTCCGCAACAGCAGCGGTATAAGGTGGAAACACGAGTGTTGGTGATCGATCGCTACAACGTGCTTTTTCATCTTGAGGGGAAGTTAGTGACCATACTCCATATTCGCGGTCCATTTACAGACCGTTAAGAAACTATGAACGACATCGACAAACAGAGAGCCATCGAGGTCCTCAACCGGATCATGGAATTGGAGCTTGCCGGCGTGGTGCGGTACACGCATTATGCGCTGATGGTGTTTGGGTACAACCGCATCCCGATCGTATCGTGGCTGGACGGAAACGCCGGTGAGAGTTTGGCTCACGCGAAACGAGCGGGCGAGTTCGTGACGATGCTTGGCGGCCATCCGAGCCTTCGGATCGGCACGCTTCTCGAAACCCACAAACACGACATCGGCGATATACTTCGCGAGAGCCTCGACCAGGAGTCGACGACGCTGGCTGCCTATTACGACTTGCTGAAGCTGGTCGAGGGCAACAGCGTCACGCTTGAAGAGTATGCACGGGAGATGATCCTGCTCGAAGAGACACACCTCGACGAGGTAAACAAGATGCTTCGCAAACCGGGCGAGATCGAGCCATTCAGCGAATAATGGGCTTGCTGCAACGCATCATAACGTCGGTTCTGCCGCGATCCAAAGCGGCCGCGATGGAGAAAGAATCGCGAGCATGGATCGTCGCGTGCGATGACTGCGAAACAAAAAGGAGCGTGTGGGAGATGGGCGGCATCCGTTGGAAGGCGTCCGGTTCCCCGCGATGGCGAATTAAGTGTGAAACCTGCGGGTACAAGCAATGGCATACTCTTAGTTTCACTGAATAGCCGGCTCCTAGGCGCCTAACAAATCCCGTACCGCTCGGCTGAATCTAGCGACATTTAGCGTGTACACACAGCAAGGGCCGCCTCGCACCATTGTGGACGCATATTGTTCATGTCTTGTAGTAAACCAGATCCGGCGTTATCATCATTAAACATACATTGCAGAAATTTCAGGTCTATTACGGAGGTATTGTGAAGAGTAAACCATCAGGATTTGCCGGAGCATTCGCGTCCCTGTTTGTAGTATTGTGCTTGGCGGCCGGTTCGATCGCGCAGACTGCGGCCCAGCTCCCGAAAGGCATAACCAAAGGCGCCAGCGTCGAAGGCATCACCGAATACCGCCTCGACAACGGTCTTCGTGTGCTGCTTTTCCCTGATCAGACCAAGCAGACGATAACGGTCAATGTAACTTATCTTGTAGGTTCGCGGCATGAGAACTACGGCGAGACCGGCATGGCCCACTTGCTCGAACATCTCGTTTTCAAAGGCACGCCGCGGCATCCGAATATTCCCAAAGAGCTTACCGAGCGAGGTGCCTCGCCCAACGGGACCACTTGGTACGACCGGACGAACTACTTCGAAACCTTCGCCGCTACGGACGACAATCTCGACTGGGCTCTCGACCTCGAAGCCGACCGGATGGTGAATTCCTTCATTGCCAAGAAAGACCTTGAAAGTGAATTCTCGGTTGTTCGAAACGAATTCGAATCCGGCGAGAACAGCCCCTTCCGCGTAACCATGCAGCGGATGATGGCCGCCGCATTCGAATGGCACAATTACGGCAAAACCACCATCGGTGCCCGTTCCGATATCGAAAATGTGCCCATCGAGCGTCTCCAGGCTTTCTATCGCAAATATTACCAGCCGGACAATGCCGTGCTGCTTGTCGCAGGCAAATTCGACGAAGCGAAAACGCTTCAGCTTATTAATCAAAAATTCGGCGTGATACCCCGGCCTGACCGCCGCCTGGATCCGATCTACACGATTGAGCCTGTGCAGGACGGGGAACGCGAAGTTACCATCCGGCGCGTTGGCGATATCCATCTGCTGATGGCGGGATACAAGGTGCCGGCCGGGACTCACCCGGATTCCGGTGCCCTCAACATCCTCGCAAGCGTTCTTTCAAGCAGCCCGTCAGGCATTTTGTACAAGCGTCTGGTCGAAACCAAAAAGGCAACGTCCGTAAGCGCCAGCAATTTTGAATTGCATGACCCCGGCTATTTTTATTTCACCTCAGTCGTGGATAAGAACGGCGACTTGGCGGATGTACGCAAAACGCTCCTCGAGATCGTAGAAAACGCAGGAAAGGAGCCTCCGTCAAAAGAAGAGGTCGAGCGTGCAAAAACTCAGCGCCTTAAAAACATTGAGATGACGCTTAACGATCCGAATCGCGTCGGGCTCGGGCTCAGCGAATACATTGCCCAGGGTGACTGGAGAATGTTCTTTATCCAGCGCGATCGGCTCAGGACCGTGACACCCGAGGACGTACAGCGTGTCGCGAGAACTTATCTGAAGCCCGCCAACCGTACCATCGCGCAGTTTATACCGACAACGGCGCCAGACCGTGCTGAGATCCCGATGATCACTTCCGAACAACTCGCAAAACTCGTTAATGAGTATAAAGGCGGCGAAGCGGTAGCCGCCGGCGAGGCGTTCGACCCGACCCCTATCAACATTGAAGCACGCACCAAGCGTTCGCAGACCGGCGGCATGAAAATGGCGTTCCTTCCGAAAAAGAATCGCGGTGAGACCGTTTTCGCGAACATGATCTTCCGATTTGGCGATGAGAATAACCTGAAGGGGCTTCGCGATGTGGGCAGCTTTGCAGGACGCCTTCTGATGCGCGGCACCGCTAAGCGGTCCCGTCAGCAGATCCAGGACGAATTCGACCGGCTCAAAGCCCAGGTATCTGTCTCAGGCTCGGCTAATTCGGCTGGCGTCTTTATCGAAACGACCCGGGCAAATCTGCCGGCAGTTATCGATCTCATCGCCGAGATCCTCAAAGAGCCGAGCTTCCCCGAAAACGAGTTTGACACGATGAAAGCGCAATCGCTCACCAACCTGGAAGCGAACCGAAGCGAACCGTCCCAGATAGCGAACGAGGCAATGTCCAAGCATTTCAACCGTTATCCAAAGGGTGACATCCGATATGCCGCAAGTCTCGATGAAAATATCGAAGCGACGAAACAGGTGACGCTCGAGTCCATCAAAGCTTTCCACAAGGATTTCTACGGTGCCTCAAATGCTTACGTCTCGATCGTCGGTGATTTCGATCCCGATGCGATCAGCAAAAAGCTTGATCAGCATTTCGGATCATGGAAGAGCTCAAAATCGTATGGGAGAATTCTTAGCGATTACCATGACGTGCCGGCGGCTAATCAAACATTCGAAACACCGGATAAGGCGAATGCTGTATTTCTGGCCCGTGTGAACGTGAAAATGAACATGGATAATCCGGATTATCCGGCGTTGCAGATAGCAAGCTCTATCATCGGCGGTGGTTTTCTGAACTCTCGCCTCGCCACCCGCATCCGCCAACAGGATGGCCTGAGCTACGGCGTCGGTGCCGGTTTGCAGACTCCGGCGCTAAGCGAATCGGGATTCCTTTTCGCGCAGGCGATCTACGCACCCGAAAATCGCGACAGGCTGGAAGCAGCCTTCCGCGAAGAGATCGAAAAAGTGATAAAGGACGGCTTTACCGCAGATGAGGTCGCAAGCGCTAAGCAGGGTTATCTGCTTGCTCAACATCGACAGCGTGCGACGGACCTCTCCATCGCATCTGCGTGGACCAACTTTTTAGATCTGGATCGAACGTTCGATTGGACCGCAGACCTCGAACGAAAGATCGGGGCTTTGACAGTAGAGCAGGTAAATGCGGCGGCGAGAAAACATATCACGCCTGCAAAGATATCCGTCTTCAAGGCCGGTGATTTTGCCAAGGCAAAGGCAGTCGGAAAGTAAAACACCTGCGAATCATCAATATAAAATGCGGTTCTTCGGGACCGCATTTTCATTGCGGCTAATAATGCTCGCTCCATTTACCCTGGCACTTTTCCGCAATGTCCCTGGCTTAGGCTATGATTGATATTCCTTTATGAAATACGGACTGATCGCCGGCAACGGCGAGTTTCCATTTCTGGTCATCGAAGGCGCGAAAAAACAGGGCGTCGAGCTGGCGGTCGTGGCGATCAGGGAAGAGACCGATCCTGAAATTAAAAAGGTCGCCGGTGAAATTGTCTGGGTCGGCCTGGGGCAGCTGGGCAAGATGATCACGTTCTTCAAGAGCTCGGGTGTTGAAGAGGTAATGATGGCCGGCCAGGTAAAGCACGTGCAGCTTTTTTCCGGAGTGCTGCCGGACACGCGAATGCTCAAAATGCTCTGGAATCTTCCTCGCCGTAACACCAATTCGCTTATCGGCGGCGTAGCGGATGAGCTTGAAAAGGACGGCATTAGGCTGATCGATTCCACCTTTTTCCTTGGCGAACATTTGGCTCCGGAAGGCGTTATCTCCCGTCGTAAGCCAAGCACCATCGAAGCTGAGAACATCGAGTACGGGCTTTTTATCGCTAACGAGATCGCGCGGCTTGATCTCGGCCAAACGATCGTCGTCAGGGCCAAGGCATGTGTTGCGATCGAGGCGATGGAGGGTACGGACGCGACGATAACGCGGGCGGGTGCGCTTGCGAAGGGTAAGCTCACCGTAGTTAAAGTCGCAAAACCGAACCAGGATATGCGGTTCGATGTTCCCGTCATCGGCCCTCCGACGATCGAAACGATGGCCAAGGCCGGGGCTACGTGCCTGTCGGTTACGGTCGGAAAGACCCTTATGTTCAGGAAGGAAGAAATGATCGATTCTGCGAACCGGCATAGTATCTGCATTGTCGGAAGTCCGGAAACTGCAGCGGATTAGATCCCACAGCGGCCATCGGGTGAAACAAACTTCCTGTTCGTGCGTACCATAATATTCTGCTGAACCCTCGACCGCCGTTTGTGAAAGCATTCAAATCCCCGCAGATCTTCGGTTCAGCCAAACGTTAGATACGGAGACCAAATGAGACGAACGTTTTTCGCTTTTTTCCTTGCATTCACTTTGCTTGTGCCGACGCTCGTGCTTGGCCAAACGGTCAGGATCACGCCGGCCGAGCGAGCAATGGCCGATGCGATAACCGCATCGCAGCTTAGCAATTATCTGCACTTTGTGGCTTCCGACGCGATGGGCGGCCGCGACACTCCATCGCAGGGGCTCGATATTATGGCCGAGTTCCTGAAAATGAAGCTGTCCCGCTGGGGCTTTAAGCCCGCCGGCGACAACGGCACGTTCTTCCAAAAGATCGCTCTGCGCCGGGATGTTCCCGATCCGGCGGCGACAACGGTCCAGCTTGGCGGTGATCAGTTTGCCTATGGCGTAGACCTTGCCCGAGCGTCTGGAAGCGGAGACCTTTCGGCTCCTATCGTATTTGCCGGCAATGGGTGGAAGATCAAGTCGAAAGGACTCGACCCATACGCAAACCTTGATGTTCGCGGTAAGATCCTCGCGGTTTACGCCGAAGGCCAGTTCGGCCCCCGCAACTCGCTCCCGCTACCCGAGGGAGTTACCCAGGCAGACCTGCCACCGAGCGGACGCGGCACAGATTGGGACGATGCGAACAGCTATGCGAGGGCGAATGGAGCCGCCGGGCTACTTCTACTTCCCTCAAAGTTCGTTCAGACAAACTGGCCGTCGATCACCCAGAATTTCGGCCGAGGCCGGCTGGTCGTTGATAAACTTTCGCCCGTACCGGTCGCGGCTTCGCAGCCTGCGCCGTCCTTCAGCGTAATGTTCGCCTCGCCAAAACTCGCAAACGCGATCTTCCGAGGTGAAGCAGGTGATCCCCTGATGGGGTATTCACAGTCATTCGCCGTCGGAGCGACAAAGACCATCGAAGTAGGATTCGCGACAAAGAGCGAGATCGTCTGGACCCAGAACGTGGTAGCTCTTTGGGAAGGAGGCGATCCGGTGTTAAAGGCCGAGATGGTCGCGGTCGGCGCCCACTACGACCATGTCGGGACGAACCCGAACCTCCCCGGCGACGACAAGATCTTTAACGGTGCAGACGACGACGGTTCGGGGACTGTCGCCGTGCTCGCCATGGCCGAAGCCCTCGCCAAAGCAAAAGCTCGGCCGAAGCGTTCGATACTTCTCGTCTGGCACGCAGGGGAAGAAAAGGGGCTTTGGGGCGCCGAGTATTTTAACAAGTTCCCGACAGTCGATATATCGAAGGTTGTTGCCCAGCTAAACATCGATATGATCGGCCGCAGCAAACAACCCGGTGACACAAATCCACGCAACAAGGATCTGACCGACGCCAACTCGGTTTACGTTATCGGTTCGGAAATGATGAGCTCGACGCTGGGAGCGATCACCAAATCGACCAACGACGCTTTCCTGAAACTAAATTACGATTACAAATACGACGACCCAGACGACAAAGAGCAATTCTTTTTCAGGTCTGACCACTATCATTACGCGAAAAACGGCATTCCGGTGGTCTTTTGGTTCAGCGGGGTGCACGAGGACTATCACGGGCCTGCCGATCATGCGGACAAGATCGATTACGAGAAAATGGAAAAGATAGCGCGGACGATATTTTTGACAATGCTCAAGCTTTCCGATCTGCGTGAGCGTCCGGCGATCGACAAACAACTGCCGCCGCAGCTGACACGAAGATAGTTTTTGGCGACATCTGTCCAAGAACGCAGATGGTCGGCACGATTATGCCTGTCTTGCAGACACAAAGGCCCGGAAAACCGAGATATTGTCGGTCATCCGGGCCGTATTTCTTGACACATGTTCTTAAGACGAACCGAGATGCGCCGCTACCGTGCTTCCGCAACGGCCGCCCGCTCAGCGATCACCATGTCACACCGAGCGATGAACTTTTCGACAAGTCCAGATCGAAATTCCGCATACGTCAGTTTCTTCACCTCGGGTTTTTCGCGGCTATCTGCAGAATCGTCCGACTCCCGCTCAGGTCTGGCCGGCATTTCAGGTTCGTCTGAAGTCTCCCCTGTTTCGCCTGTGACGGGTTCTGCTTCCTCAACGGCTCCCATATCTTCGAACTCCTCGTCGTCAGCGTACCACTGGTAGTCGGCATACCTTGATGCGATCTTCTTTGACTCGCCGTCGTCCATCACTTCCGCAATAACCGTCATCGTCGCACTCGTCCATTCCGCGTCGGCGGAACCAGCTCGCAGCTGTTGAAGAAGGAATCCGGCCAGCCGAGGATCCTTCCATGTCGCGACCAGCTCGATAAGTTCACGGTCACCGTTTATTCGTTTCGGCTTATCCTCGTCCGTCTCAGCCTCATTGCTCTCTTTCGGCTGAAGGAGGATGTTAGCAAGTTCTTCTTTCTGGTTCGGGCTGAGCATCTTCGGAAAAACACTCGTGTCGAATCTTGGGCGTCGCAGATCTTCGCCTTCTTCTCCGTCCATCTCATAGCCCTCGTTCGCCATCTCCTCTTCCGAAGGGCCATTTTCGCCGCGCTCGTTCGTCTCTTTTTCGATCTGATCCTGATACATCTGAAGGCGAACGCTTTGCAGAAGCTCATACGCGCCTTCCCAACGGGTTATCGGGTCCGCTGTGGTGCGGATCACCCATTCGAGAAGATGAGCAGCATTAACCTCTTTCTGGCCGAAGATCGAATTAAGCTCGTTGATCCGGTCAGTGTAAGCCTGCATTTCGGCAACAGACAACTTCTTGACCCCGTCTGCATAGTCGGCCAGTTCAACGGTCGACCCTTCCTTATTGTTTCGAATGAACAGTAGGACAGTGTCGCCATCCTTAAGCGACCGGACACCTACCGCGTATTCGTCTTCGAAACTTTCCTCGTCATGACCGGGCTCCGGTTCCGTTGGAACTTGTTCGTCATACCTGAATTCACGGTCGTCAATTACCAGAAACTTCCTCGCTTCGCCCTTTAGCGCGGATGAGATGGTGAAGTGATGCTTGATCTCCACGGTCTTATAGTCTTCGGTCGCTTCCAGAATTCCGCCTTCGACGGTTTTCTCAAACGTGCCTGTGTAGATGCCGTCACTGTCCTGATAAAGGGAAAGGAGCGTCTCGGGGTCCTTTTCGCCGCAACGCCGTGCCGAGGCGGTTTGCGGCAGCAAACAAATTGAAAAAAGCAGTGAAAAAACCGTTGTTGTCGAAACAAAAAACCTCAGCATAACTTAACGCTCCTGTCGTGGATCGGATCGGTCAGGCCCGTATCCTCTCTGAGGCGGCAGCACGAGATTTCGTTGCCTTGCCCTGGAATACAAACCTTTCCATTCAGACACTGCCGGAGCGAAAAAGTTCCACTATTTCGACGATCCCTGCATTCGGCGATAGGCCTCGGAACGGCTAATGCCAAACTCCTTTGCCGCCGCCCTCAACGCCGCTCTATCGCCACTACCTTCGGCGATCAGCTCGTTAACACGGTTTGGCAAAAGATCACGTCGCGCAGGTGCTTCTTCCCCGGCCCTGTCAAAGACAAGAACGAGTTCTCCTCTCGGTTTTGCACTAGAAAAGTGGCTAATGAGTGAATTTATCGTTCCGCGCACGATCTCTTCATGGACTTTCGTCAATTCGCGGGCGGCAGCAGCCTTCCGGTCGCCAAGAACATCAAGGCAATCCGTCAGCGATCGGATAAGTCGGGTCGGAGTTTCATAGAATACAAGTGTGGCGGGAATTTCGAGGACTTGTACGAGCCTTCGACGCCGATCGCCGGTCCGGGCCGGTAGGAAACCGCCAAAAAAGATCGAGTCGGTGGGCAATCCGGAAGTGACGACGGCGCTGACAAAGGCGGCCGGGCCGGGCACGGGAACGACGGAAATTCCGGCTTCGATAGCTCTATTTATTAGTGTCGATCCCGGATCGTTGATCGCCGGGGTTCCTGCATCTGAGACGAGGGCGATTGAACGCCCTTCGTTGAGCATCTCGATCAGTTCTGAGGATCGCCCTCGTTCGTTGTGCTGGTGATAACTTACGGTCTTTTTCGAGATCTTGAAGTGGTTCAGGAGCTTCGCCGTATGACGTGTGTCCTCACAAGCGATGATATCGGCCGACCCCAGCACTTCAAGGCCACGAAAGGACATGTCGGCCAGGTTTCCGATAGGCGTCGCAACCACGAATAATGTTCCCTTTTCCGATTTTGATGACATGAAGCTTCCCTCGGTATTTTAACCGAGAAAGAGCCGTTCGATGGAACGTCCGCAACACAAAAAGGCCCGGGGTTTAACGCCCGGGCCCTTATCATCTAGTATTCGGTTTGGTTTCCCCAATTAACCATTCATTAGAACGGGAAAGGGAAAGGGAAGTTGTTCCTCCAGTTGCCATTGCCGCGGTCGTTCCGGCCCGGACCGCGAGTGTTGTATCCGTAAACCTGTGCGACCATGTTCAATTCCTGCCTCATGCTGTTCCACTGTCCCTGGAGATTCCCTCGCCCTCGCGATGCGTTGATCTCGCGATCGATCTGCATAGCGATGTCCATGACGCGGCGTGCGTGAGGAGCGCTGTTGTTGAGGTTGCGCCCGTTACCATATCTCTTGTCAAGCTCGTTGGTCGCCTTCCGAAAATCGGTCGAAAGCCTTTCAAGGTTACGGAGATTGTTGCCGCCGTAGCTTCTCTGGCCCCAGGGCCCACTCCTGCGGTCGTTCCTCCGATCATCCATGCGGTCAACTGCTCTCTCGAACGACCTGGCCTTGTCCTTGAGGTTCTTGACCGTGGACTTAATGTTGTAGTTGCTGTTGTATGGGCCGCTATTTCCGTAACCGCCGTTCCACTGTGCTGAAGCAATCGCCGGCAAGCCCAAAATTAATAAAGAAAGTGCGCTTGTAGCCACCAACCATTTGATCTTGTTCATAATTCTCTCCCAATTCCTATTATTCTCAGGCAATGACCAGGCATTGCTAAAGAACAGTAGTGCAACGGGCGTGCCATTGTTATCGGCGATCGAATAGATAAAAAAAGCCCTTTTTTTACAGGGCTTTACGGAAGATTTTGCTTTTCTAAGGATAAACGGCGGCGATCCGCGATCAGGTGTCACGAACCAAAACGTCTACTACATGCGGCAGAACGTCTATACCTGAGGATAATTCCTGACGTTCTACCTCAATTAAAAATGGCAAACGGAAGCAACTTATTGCCCGAGAGCTTTGGCCGCGTTAAGTCTTCCACCCGATGCGACCTTCCCTGATAGCTGGTCGATCTTGTCAACCGATCTCAGAAGTCGTTCACGCAATTTTTCTACCGTGATATCAGGCTCAGATGCAATTATCAGAGCTGCGACGCCGGAAACATAGGGCGTTGCCATCGACGTTCCCGATGCTTCGCGGTAGGCATTGCTTAGCCATGTTGAAAGGACCTCGCGTCCGGGGGCGGCGATATGGACCGTTTTCACACCAAAGTTAGAAAAGTTTGCCAATACATCGTTGCGGTCGGTCGCGGCAACACTTATAACATTTGGCAGATCGTAATTCGACGGATAGTGCGGCCGGCTGTCGTTGTTCGTCGAGGAGTTGCCGGCAGCCGCAACAAAGAGAATGCCATTCTCCCCTGCCGCTTTTATCGCGTCCTCAAGTGCCTTGGAATACATCGTCGAACCCCAGCTTGCACTGATAACACGAACGTTTACCCCTTTCTGTTTTCGGTCGATCGCATAGTTGATCGCTTCGATAGCATCCTTGGTCGTTCCATAACCGCCGCGGCCCATGAACTTCAGCGGCATAATGCGCACGTTCCAGTTAATGCCTGCGATCCCTTCGCCGTTGTTCCCCTCGGCACCGATGATGCCCGAGCAATGAGTGCCGTGACCGTTTTCGTCCATCGGATCGGCGGCGTTCGCATTCGCATCATATCCGTTTAAGTCGTTGAACGTCCCCAATTCATCATCAACGTATTGCGGGACGCGGTCGGGACGCACCCACATGTTCGTAGCAAGGTCGGTGTGGGTATAATCGACACCGGTGTCGAGCACCGCGACCACTACTTCCTCACTACCTCTCGTCTTCAACCACGCTCTTAACGCGTCAATGTCGGCCCGTTCTTTGCCTCCGTCCTGGCCAAGATTATTCAGGGCCCATTGTTCCGCGAATTGCGGGTCGTTAGGAATATTATCGCTCGGTTCGCGTTGCAGCAGATCGCGACGCACCGGTCCCTGCATCGGATCGTCCAGGCTGATCGTCATGACCGGTTCGGCATACAGAACCTCGGGCATCTGCCGGTATTGCTCCGCCACAGCTTCCGGCGACGCGTTATCCAGGTCATCGATAGCGACCAGGCCCGTTACCGATTCGATCCGGTCTTCGATCCTATCGTTCAAGCGTCCCGCGATCTTCTTTTTCTCCTGAACGCTCACACCGGGCTTGAAACGAACCATGACCTCCGGTTCAGCATCTTTAAGCGATCTTGCAATCGAACGGGGTTTCTTTACTGTTGACTGGTCAACCTCGATGTTCGGTACGGGCTCTGCCTGCCAGCGCCTGATCTGGCCAAGAACGGCAGCACTTACTATCAAAACCCCAACGATCGTGATGCGTATCCAAATGTTTCCCCAGTTCATAAATAATACTCCTGATTTGAAACTGTGAGCGAAGGGCCAGCTATGCCGGCCTGCAACCTTACGACGCGATCACGTGGTTCGCACCGTCAAAATCTTTTAACCTAATCTGGTACTTGTCGGCCCGATACTCGTAGTTACGGCCCTTAGCTTTTAAGTTGATCTTCCAGCCCGTGGAGATCATCTGGGCGGACATTTCTCCGGCAGCGGGCGCACCAAGTGACATGTCGGGAAAATCGACCTTTGAGACCGGCCCCTCGTCAATATCGCCTTCACTAAGCTTTAAACGTTTCGCCAGATCTTTCCTGGCTGTTTCAACAGCCGTTTCCTTTGTAAATCCCATAAATTTCCCAGCAAGACAATCTTGCTATTTATACGCCCATAAGTCAACAAAAGTTCAGCCTGTTGTTCGCCGCCTGAAGATGAGGTTATACCGTATCTCGACAATGGCCGGAACGATGTAAACCGCACAAGCTACGCCAAGGATCGCACCTGTAATTACGCGTGAAACATGTGTATTTTCCCAGATGCCTAGAAACGTAAGCGACCAGTCGACCCCGATCGGGACAATGGACAAAATAAGCCAAATACGCGGCAGCGGATCAATGGTCTCGACGGGCCGTATCAGCGGATAGAACAGTATGCCCGCAAACAGCCCGAAATATACCCCGAAACACCGGGAACACACCGCCATCGGGTGTCCCGCTATGTGCAGCGACCGCTCTGGAAGCTGATGGCAGATATAGCTGAAAAAATTATAAAGCGACGAGGAAAAAGCCCAACCGCTTTCCCGCGCCAACGGAGCGATCACCATGAGTGCAACCCAGGCCCCGACTATGCCAGCTGTGATCAGCCATGCCTGGCGCGCCTTCCCTCGAAAGTACCTGGAATCATTTTGACCAATATAATTTGCAGCTGGTTCGGTCATACTACTCGAAAGCAACTGCCGCGTCCCCGGACCGGGCTTTGCCGATGAAAGGTTCGTAGGGAAAGCGTACGATACAGGGATCCAGCCGGGCGAGTCGTTGAGCCGTCAATCAGGAAGCCTGCGAGCCAAGTGCCGCGCCTTCCAGTGCTTTTTCGGCCTGTAATATATGGAGCGTTGTTTGTATAACGGTATCCGGATTCAGCGAGATCGAATTGATACCGCGTTTGACCAGAAACTCCGCAAACTCCGGATAATCCGACGGTGCCTGGCCGCAGATGCCGATCTTTTTGTTGTTACGTATTGCAGCGTCGATCGCCATTGCGACCATCTTCTCGACCGCACCATTCCGTTCGTCAAACAGGTGCGCGACCATTTCCGAATCGCGGTCCAGGCCAAGCGCAAGCTGCGTGAGGTCGTTAGACCCGATCGAATAGCCGTCGAAAACCTGAAGAAACTCGTCCGCGAAAACGACGTTCGCCGGCAGCTCACACATCGCGTAGATCTCGAGCCCGTTCTCGCCCTGCACGAGGCCGAATTCGCCCATCAATGCGATCACGCGTTCGCCTTCTTCGACCGTCCGGCAAAAAGGGATCATCGGTGTCACGTTCGTCAGTCCCATATCTTCACGGACACGCAGCAGGGCCTGGCATTCAAGTTTAAACCCGGCCCGATATCGATCATCGTAATACCGCGATGCACCTCGAAACCCGATCATCGGGTTTTCTTCTTCGGGCTCAAATTCGAGTCCACCCATCAGGCGTGCATACTCGTTTGACTTAAAATCCGACATTCTCACGATCACCGGCTTTGGATAAAAAGCCGCCGCTATTCGCCCAACGCCCTCGGCGAGCTTGCGAACGAAAAACTCCTTCGGGTCTTCTTCCAAAACACGGAGGGATATCGCCGCAATATCCTCATGCCTTTTAAGTTTCGGATAATTGACCAACGCCATCGGATGAATTCCGATATGGTTGTTGATTATGAACTCGAGACGTGCCAGGCCGACTCCGTCGTTCGGCATTCGCGAAACCGCAAAGGCGTGGTCCGGATCGCCTACGTTCATCATGACCTTTGTCTTCGGCCGCTCCTGGTCGGTGACGGCCTGTCGGTCCACCTCAAAGTCTATTTTTCCGTAATAAACGTTGCCCCGCTCACCTTCGGCACATGAAACGGTTATATCCGTTCCGCTCTTGACAACCTCGGTGGCATTGCCCGATCCGACGATGCACGGTATGCCAAGCTCCCGGCTGATGATCGCGCTGTGGCAGGTACGTCCGCCGCGTTCGGTCACGATGGCCGAAGCCCGCTTCATTATCGGCTCCCAGGCGGGATCAGTCATCGTTGTCACCAGGATCTCGCCTTCCTTAAAGGTGTTCAGTTTCGACGGGTCAAGAAGAACATGTGCGGTTCCATGGCCTATCCTTTCACCGACGGCAACGCCGCTGGTCAGCGGAGCCCCGTGTTGTCCGGTTAGACTATAAGTCTCGACAAAGTTCTGATCCTTCTGAGTGTGAACCGTCTCGGGACGTGCCTGGAGGATGAAAAGTTCACCCGTGATACCGTCCTTCGCCCATTCGATGTCCATCGGCTGGTGCTGGCCGGCGAGAGTCGAATAGTGGTCCTCGATCTTGCACGCCCAGTCCGCCAATTGAAGCACCTCAAACCCGGCAAGGCAGAACCGGTTTCGCTGAGATTCGACCACCTCGCGCACCTGCGTCCCGGTCGTGTCGTCGGCAAAGACCATCTTTACTTCCTTGACGCCGAGCTTTCTTGTGACAATTGGACGAAAACCGAGCTTCAGAGTGGGTTTGAACACTATCCACTCGTCCGGCGTCGCCATTCCCTGAACGACCGCTTCGCCAAGCCCCCAGGCACCATTGATCACAACCACATCGCGAAAGCCGCTTTCTGTGTCGAGAGTGAAAATTACGCCGGAACAGGCGATGTCGGAACGCACCATCGGCTGGATGCCGATAGAGAGGGCAACATCGAAATGATCAAACCCCTTCGCAGTGCGGTACGAGATCGCACGGTCGGTCCAGAGAGACGCATAACACTGATGACACGCTTCGATGAGCCGCTTCTGCCCACGCACGTTGAGGATCGTGTCCTGCTGCCCGGCAAAAGAAGCATCGGGAAGGTCTTCTGCAGTTGCCGACGAGCGAACGGCAACCTCGAACGCCTTTTTCCCGATCCGCTCTCCTAGTCGCGCATATCCGTCAAAGATCGAGGCTTCAACTTCGGGCGGAAAGGGCGTCTCAAGCATTAGAGTTCTCGCCTCGTTCCCCACACGAGCAAGTGCATCGAGGTCATTTACGTCAAGCCCCTTCAGCAGCGACTTGAGCTTCTTTCGAAGGCCGCCCGTTTCGAGCAGCAATTCGTATGCGCTGCTTGTCGTGGTAAAGCCATCGACCGTACGTACGCCCTGAGCTGCCAGTTCGCGGAAAAGTTCACCTAAGCTCGCACACTTACCGCCCACAAGGGCGACATCGCCGGCGCTGACCTCGCTGAAGTCAAGTACGTATTTTTGAGAATCAGTCATTACGGTCGTCGCCAACGAAGCGGCACCATTCTACAAAGTCGACCTTCATGCTACGGATAATACGGCTGCCGCAGCCGGAGCTTCCTTTGGAAGATCCCCGCAATCCGCACGCAAATATTTCCGCTGATTTGGCTTAACTGTTGCGAGCAGTTCGGCTCGGTTTTTCGTCTCGATCGGCTGGCCGGGATAGATCTTGCCCATCTTGGCTAGCCGACTTTCGCTGAGAGCACCGGAGAACATCAGCAGCGGGTAGGTGAAATTTGGACCATTCAGCTTTCTTAATTTATACAGCCACATACCGATCGATCCCAGACGCCAGGCCGTTGGTCCCCACCAGCTATATTGCCCCGGACGAAGATTCATCTTCCAACACTTCATCATCAACTGCCACTGCAGCGGCGTCAGGTTTTTGGTCTGCGTCACGCCCTTATCCATTTCCATCCGAGTATCGTGAAGCGGCGTAAAGATCGATGGGATGAGAAAAGCAAACAGCCCGCGTCGTTCTATCTCATAAATGAGGTCGATGGTGGCCATGTTGTCCTCGTCCGTCTCGTCCGGGTTTCCGACGATCAGCGTCATTGCCGGGAACCAGTTGTTCTCATTGAGAATACGCAATCCCTCTAATACAACGCTCGGCCAGTCGCTGATCGAGAACGGAACGCCCTTGCTTGCCATCACCTTCTTTGCCATGCGGACCGAGCCGGTCTCGAGGCCGATCAACGGCGCAAGGGCCTTTTTCTCCGGATGAGAGCTTAGGTAAGGGAAATGGATAGGACTTTTCGGCAGCAGGATACGTGAAAGCTCTTTTATCAGGATCGGATCGACAACGGCCGGCGCGATAGTCGAATGGCTCAACACATGCTGCTCAACGCCCGGAGTATCGACGATAGATTGGTACAGATCCACCAACGCCTCGCGGTTCGGAAAATAAAATGGCGTATCGGTGTGCACCTGGCCCCAGATGAACATATCCTCGGTCGCCAGGCTGATCTGCTTGTTGCCCTGCTCGACGTTCGCCCTTACGGCGCCCATGATCTTGTCTTTCGGAAGGTCGATCTGGGGATTCAGATCGGGAACGCAAAATTTACAGCGACGCCCGCAGCCGGTGGTCATTTCGACCACGCCGAACGTCGTCCGCTTGTCGGGGAACATTATCGCTTCGCGTTCTTTAGGGTGCACGACTGTCAATTCTTTCGGCAGGTCTTCGCCCGCGACGGCTTTTGCGAAAAGGTCGAGCGTGTCCTGCGACTCGCTCCGGCCTTCGACCACGCAGTCGATACCGAGCTCGTCGTACATATCGGTCTGGATTATCTGCCAGCCTCCCGAACCGCCGACAATAACCTTGAAGTTCTCGCGATGCGGGCTAGCCTTGATCTGTGCAAATAATTCGCGTGAATAGTGCGAATTGATCGGCATTTTCGACGAGCCGAAGATCGAAGTGTAAACACCCGCGGCGAATGTGACGCCGAGAGGATTGTGGGTCGAGACCGCGACCACACGAGTACGCGGCCCGATGAACTTGTCAAGATCCTGTGGAAAGCAGCAGACGATGTCGTCGGTCGAGTAAACACGTTCGAGCGATTTTTCGACCAGCCGCACGCCGGCGGGCATGTATTTAGCGGTGCCGTCAGGGTTGTGCTCGACATTGCGCCACTCGGGATACTTTCGGTTAAGGATCCCTTCGAGCCAAATCGGCAGCGAAGCCATTGCCATCTGAATAAAGTAACCCGCGTGATCTATGGCCTCTGTAAGAGGCGCGGTCAGGACGATTAGTTTACCCTCGTCCCCATTAGCCCTCGCTAAGCCGTTGCCGTTCGATCCATTTAGTTTTGCTGAAAAGCCACTCACCAAGACTTACTCCTTTTTCGATTAATTTGATCGCACTACCCAGCCGGCTCGATAGGGAGGCCTCAACACGTCGGCCCCATCCGCAGAAAAACTACAAAGCCTAGGCATTTCTCAGGGGAGATGCCGGGATCACTAGAACCTGATGATCGCATCGGGCCCGCCTTCAACGTGCACCGTGTCGACGAATCTTATGCTCTTATTGTCCGTGGTCATTACTACCGAATGGGTCCGCTTCCCTTCGCCAAAGAACCTGACGCCTCTGAGCAGTGAACCGTCCGTCACGCCGGTTGCGGCAAAGATGACCTTTTTGCCCGGAGCTAGGTCGTTTGTGTCGAACACCTTGTGCGGATCGTTTATTCCCATTCCCTTGACCCGCTCGATCGATTCGTCACGCGGCGGCACCTTTGTCCGATCGACACCGAGCCGTTCGGGATCGAATACGAATTTCGACAATATCTCGCCATTCAGGCATTTCATCGCCGCCGCGGTGATCACGCCTTCCGGCGCTCCGCCAATTCCCATCAGGGCATGGATATTCGTTCCCGCGACCGCGGCCGAAATTCCGGCGGAAAGATCTCCGTCCGAGATCAGCCGGATTCTGGCCCCGGCGGCTCTTACATCGGCAACAAGCTGCTTGTGGCGTTGGCGGTCAAGACAGACGACGGTCAGATCGTCAATGTCGCGGCCGAGACGACGGGCGATGTTTTTAAGGTTGTCGGCAACCGGAGCATCGATATCGACGGCACCCTTGCACGATGGGCCGACGATGATCTTGTCCATGTAAATATCAGGGGCGTTCAATAGGCCGCCGCGTTCAGATGCGGCAAGAACGGCGATCGCGTTGTTTGCCCCGAGCGCACAAAGGTTTGTTCCTTCAAGCGGATCCACCGCGATATCCACTTCCGGAAACTCGGCCCTTGCCTCGGCGGAAAAAGCTCCTCCGCCCAACTCTTCTCCGATATACAACATCGGCGCCTCGTCGCGTTCGCCTTCTCCTATGACGATGCGGCCACGCATCGGGACCGTGTCCATTACCCTACGCATTGCCTCGACCGCGACATGGTCTGAATGTTTGCGGTCGCCCTGGCCCATCGTCCTGGCCGATTCGATCGCCGCCGCCTCAGTGACACGCAGAAAATCCAACGATAATTCGTGTTCCGCTCTACCCTCTTTCATTAATTTTTCCTATATATTGTCGAATCGCCAAGAACTGGTGTTTCAGGGATTCTAACACTTGTTAAGGCGGATTTGACAAGTTATCGTCTGGATATTACGGTTTTAGTTTGCATTTTTCGTTTATCCGGAACAGGAGAATCCCTAGAATCAGATGACTTATATCGTAACCGAGCCCTGCGTGGAATGTAAGTATACCGACTGCGCAGCGGTTTGCCCAGTAGAGGCCTTTCACGAAACGCCCGATAGGCTGCTCATAAATCCGGATACCTGTATCGATTGCGACGCGTGCATACCGGAATGCCCTGTCGAGGCCATTTTCTCGGACATGTCCGTACCTGAAGAGTATCTTACATGGCTTGACATCAATAAAGAGGCGGAGAATTATCCGATTATCAGCACCAAACAGCCGGCATTGTTCGGGCCGGGATGTAAAGGCCAGCCGGAGTAGTTTGGACCTCAGCACGAGCGGCGGGCGGCCATTTCGGCCGCCTTTTCAATTGAATGCCGTTGAATACAGTTATAGAATCCTAACCATGATCGAATCGTTTGACCCCAAGATAACCGAAAAGCCCAGCAAACGCTGCAGCCGCTGCGACCGCGAAACCGAACACTACAATCTCTGGTTCGATCCGGCCGGTCGAGCAGAGGTGGTTTGCTGGGAATGCAAGGCCCGTGAGGAAAAGGGGTTTTTCGCCCATCGCTCGTTTCGACGCGAAGCCCGCAGCGGGTATATTCCGAGGTAGTGCCAGGCTGAAACACGACCGGTAGGGAGGGTGCCTCCTAACCACACGAGAACCGATGGCACACTCGCTACTGCTCGTGTTTCTGCCCTTTTTATGGCAGTTCGAAAGATCACCGAATATCCGGAAACCGTCCTGGGCGAAGTCGGCAAACCCGTCACTGAGTTCGATCAGGCATTGGCCGATCTCTGTGCCGATATGTTCGAAACTATGTACGATGCTGAAGGTGTCGGCCTCGCGGCACCGCAGATCGGGCTGAACCTGCGGCTATTTGTTATGGACTGCGACGGCTTAAAACTGATAGCCGCCAATCCGGAGATCGTCCACACCGAGGGCGAGCAGTCCGGGCAGGAAGGCTGCCTCTCGGTCGGCAAGGTCCCGGCCGTCGTCGTCCGCCCACTAAAGGCTCGGTTACGAGCCCAAAACGAAAAAGGCGAGTGGTTCGAACACGAAGCAGAAGGCTATGCCGCCCGGGCGTTCCTCCACGAAACCGACCACTGCGACGGCAAACTCTTCATCGACCACTTACCCAAACTTCGCCGCGAGATGGTGCTGAAAAGGTTTAAGAAAGAAAAGAACTGGAAGTAAACTTTGTTATTGAGCCAGATCTGCGAATGAACAAAGAATCTTTTCTACCTTAAGCCCTAGTGGCGGAATGTCCTCGGTTACGGTTTGCCAAATCACGTCGAGATCCAGCTTAAAATAATGGTGAACTATTTTGTCCCTCATTCTCATTATTTCTTTCCATTCTATTTCAGGATTCTGTTCCCGAAGGTCTGAACTGACACCCTTTGAGGCCTTGCCGATGATCTCGATATTTCGGGCGACGGCGTCTTGAAGCAGCTCATTGCTACGAAACGCATCCTCCGAAACACTGTCAAGATAATCGGCTATCTTTCGGCAACTTTTTGCGATGTCGTATAGGTAGAGTTCGTCGTTCCTAACCTTCATAAATGACCTTTGAATCTCTCAGAACGCTGTTTCTAAGGAGAGGATGAAGGCTGTTTTCGGTACCCAGATCTACACGTCTGCCAAAGATCTGAGCAAACCTATCTTCGAGCCGGATGAGCCTTGTTAGACCGACCGGCCTCTTAAACTTAACCAGCAGATCGACGTCGCTTTTAGGGCCGTCTTCGCCGCGGGCGACGGAACCGAATACGGATAGGGTTAAGACATCGAATTCACGACAAACCTCAACGATCTGATCTTTGTAACGGCCAATGTTCATCGCCAAAATATTAACACAATTCAAGACTTTGCTTACCGATCGAAAAATCCCCCCGGGCCGTTTTCGTTCTTCGTCGATGTCATTTGAATATTTGATCACACCGCCAGGTAGTTCTTCATACGGAATCCTGGCTTCTTCCAGTTCCGCTTTGATGTCTTCGTTCGTCTCCAGTGTCATGTCGTTCGTCGTGACCTCGCCACCCCAGCATTCAAAATAGCGAATAGAGCGGCTCAGTATTTTAGCAAACTCAAGATCTGATATCGGTTCGCCATAAGGTTCTGCCCATCGTCGAAAAGAATCCGTGAAGATAATTACGTCATTCCAAAGATTAAATTGGACCAGAATATTCGCTTCTCGCTCGCCTTCAAGGTAATTCGTATAAGTTTCCGGGCCGGCGTATTCTCGTCGTATAGAATAACCCTCGCTCGCCTGTTGCTGTTCTTCTGCGGTCAGACGTCGATCTAGATGCCATAAACCTCGTAAAAATCTAAAGGGCTTCAACATACCCAAACCATGCTATCGCAAGCGAAAAAGAGTTCTATAGACTTGAAGGCTCTTGTCCTCAACAGCCTTCTCCCTTTCGGTCTTAACCGGAAAAGGGTTTTCGTTAATCGGTGTTTCGCTGAACCGCTCGTCCGCTCGAAATAGCTCAAATATCTCTTCGGCAAGTGATTCGATATCGGTCTGAACAAAAACGCGGCCGCCCGGAGAAAGATGGCGCGCGATGGTATCGATCATCTCATCGTTCACCATCCGCCGTTTTGCATGCTTTCTCTTGAACCACGGATCGGGGAATTGGATCGTGACGGCTTGCAGGACGCCCGACGGAATCCCTGCGAGCAACCGGTCGAGCCAGAGCATCGCGTTGCAGAATGAGTAATGCAGATTCGTCAAGCCTGCCTCTTGGGCCAGCCGGTTTGCCTCTTCGACCAGAGGCTCTCTGATCTCAACGCCGAGGTAATTCCACGCAGGCTCGGCCTCGGCCATCCTCAGCAAAAATCGTCCTCGTGCACAGCCGATATCCAATAGCAATGGTCGATCGGGCTGGGCAAACACCCCTCCGGCATCGACCGGCTTCGGTGCCTGCCGGTAAAACGGCGCCAGCGGATTAACGTGTTGGTGGACTCTAACGCGAGGCATTTCTGGATCAAACGGCCGCGGCCATTGTTAGGTAGGCGCTGAAGATACAAACCGCAATAAAAAGGCCCATCGCCACAAGGCCGAGAACAGTTGTCAGCGTTCCAGCCTGACGTGGATCGGTGTACGGGTCCACCGGAATCTGGATCATTCCATAGACGGCACCGACCACCAGCCCGCCGATATGCCCGTAATTGTCCACGACCTGAAACAAGATAAGCCCGAACACAAGCACGAACCCAATATTAAAAAGCAGGTTCTTTCGAAATTCGGGCGACACAAATTGCCTTCGTTTGAACGCATAGACGGCAAGATAGCTGATCAGGCCGAGGACGCCGCCCGACGCACCGACCGAGATGCCATCCGGCTTAAAAATAAGGCTCAGCAAACCCCCGCCCGCCGCAGCCAGAACAAAAACGATGGCCAGATGGGCGCGGTTTGATAAATATTCGAACAGCCTTCCGAAACTATAAAACGCGTAAGAGTTAAAAAAGATGTGCATCAGCCCGCCGTGAAGTGCGGCCCCTGTCAGCAGGCGCCAATATTCACCCTGGAGGAATGCCGGCTTAACAAACCCGGCGGCGAGAATCGACGGCCTCATCTCGGCAAGGCTAAGGAAGCTCGTGCCAATTCCCTGTGGATCGGACATCGTCTGCACGATGAATACTCCGATCAGACACGAAACAAGGATCGCGGTGTAGAGAGGAAATCCGAATCCGGCGTCCGGGACCGCTTCGTCCGTTTCGGCCGTCTCACTTTCCTCGGACTCGATAGGGTTATCGTTCTGGTATTTAACCGACATCGCAAAAGATCACATCGCGAGGCCGCCGTCTGCCTGGACGACCTGTCCGGTTATATAGCGTGCAGAATCCGATAACAGAAAGCAAACGACCTCCGCAGCTTCCTGCACCGTCCCGAATCGGGCAAGCGGGATGCTGGCAAGTATCTTTTCGCGAAAGTCGGTGTTCATCTCGCTCACCATTTCAGTTTCGATCATGCCGAAGGCAACGGCATTAACCGTGATCTTGCGGCTGGCGACCTCCTTTGCAAGCGACTTGGTCAGCCCGATCATTCCGGCCTTCGAAGCCGAATAGTTCGATTGCCCGAGCATCCCGACAACGCCGCTGATCGATGAGACATTCACGATGGCCCCGCCTTCCGCGTTTCGCATCATTGGCCGCAGCACCGCCTTGCAAAAATTCCAGGCACCTTTCAGGTTCGTGTCGATCACGGCGTCCCAGTCCTCTTCCTTCATCCGCAGGATCAATTGATCTCGTGTGATGCCGGCGTTGTTGACCAGAATGTCCACGGTCCCGAAAGTATCTTTCACGAGGCCGACAAATTCCGCCGATAGCTCGGTGCTGGCGACATCGCATTGGGCCGAAAATGCCTTGACGCCGTGTGCCTCGGCCTCCGATCTCAGCAGTTCTGCCTCTTCTCCGCTCTTTGAGTAATTAAATGCGACATTCGCACCGTTCCTCGCAAGTTCAAGCACGATAGCCTTTCCAATACCCCGCGTTCCGCCGGTCACGATCGCCGACTTTCCTTCAAATTGTCTTTCGCTCAAGTTTTTTCTCCCGGTAAATTTAAGATTCTAGGGTGGACTGATTGGACGAGCAAACGCCCATTAACTATTATTTGCATCAATATGTACCTAACGAAACACATCACTCTATCGCTGGTTTGTCTTTTCGCTTTTTTCCAAATTCTTATCGGGCAATCCGAAAGCGTTGTGATCCGGAATGCCTCGATCATCGACGGCACCGGGAAATCCGCATTTTCGGGAGATGTGCGAGTTAAAGACGGAAAGATCACAGCCGTCGGAAAGCTAAAACCGAAGAGCGGCGAAGAAGTTGTGGATGCGTCGGGTTTGGTGCTGGCTCCGGGGTTTATCGATATTCACAATCATTCCGAATCGGGCCTGCTTCGCGAAGGGACGGCAGCAAACCAGGTCTCACAGGGCATTACCACCGTGATCGTGGGCCCGGACGGGGGCAGTCCCTGGCCGTTTGCCGATTATTTATCGAAATTGGAGGGAAAGATCGCCGTCAACGTCGGTTCGTTTATCGGGCACGGAACGCTGCGCTCGCAGGTGATGAAAGAAGATCTGGCACGGCCGGCGGCCGATGCCGAGATCGCCGCAATGTCCGAGCTGCTCGAACGGGCAATGCGCGAGGGTGCGTTCGGGCTCTCGTCCGGACTTGAATACGACGCAGGCTATCGATCGACGACCGAAGAACTGATCGCTCTTGCGAGAGTTGCCGCAAGGCTCGGCGGCATTTATATGACCCATATGCGCGACGAAGAGGAAGGCGTGCTCGACGCCATCCGCGAGGCTATCCGTATCGGCCGCGAGGCAAAAATTCCCGTTCAGATCTCGCACATCAAGATGGGCAACAGCAGCGTGTGGGGCAAGTCGGTCGAGGCGATCGCGATCGTCAACGAAGCTCGCCGCGGCGGGCTGGACATCACCGCGGATGCGTATCCCTACATCGCCTGGGCGTCAACGATCACGGTTCTCGTGCCAAGCCGAAAGCACGAAGACCCGGCCGACGTCCAGAAAGGTATCAATGCGATCGGCGGCGCGGACAAGGTACTGATAACGAGTTGCACCGCATATCCGCAATACGAAGGCAAGACCCTTGCCGAGGCAGCCGCAATGGCAAATACATCGCCCGTTGAAACGTACATCGACATCGTAAAAAAGGGCGGGGCGGGTGTGGTCGGTTTTGGAATGACCGAAACGGACGTCAAGGCCTTTTATCAAACTCCGTGGGTGATGGCCTCAAGCGACGGCGGCATCGGCAGCCGGCATCCTCGTGGAACCGGCACATTCACCCGCGTGCTCGGAAAGTTTGCCCGCGAGGACAAATGGTTGACCCTCGAAGAAGCTGTTCGCAAATCGTCGGCTATGCCGGCGCAACGCCTTGGCCTGAAGGACCGGGGATTGATCAAAAAGGGAATGAAGGCAGATCTCGTTCTGTTTGACGCAAAAACGGTGATCGATCGAGCAACCTTCACCGAGCCTCAAGTAATTTCCGAAGGCATCAAAACGGTCTTTGTCGGCGGCGTTCCGGTCTGGGAAAACGGCAAGGTTACCGGGAATTTACCCGGCGCGGTCTTGCGGCGAAATTGATGGGTCAGAATCGCGGCGGTCGCCCCTCCGGTCCACTTTGAAAAGCAGTCCGTACTGAGCTGCGAAACGTCGCCGGAAACAAGAGATGAACTTAAATTCTGCGACGAACGCTCGTTTTACGCTGCCAACGCGTTCCGCTGGATCTCGAACAACCTATTGATGCCGGTGTCCGCAAGGATGAGCATCTCGTCCATCTGCTCGCGGGAGAAAGGCTCACGTTCTGCGGTTCCCTGCAGCTCGATGAATTTGCCGGCGCCCGTGCAGACGACGTTCATATCGACATCGGCCTCTGAGTCCTCGACATACGAAAGATCGAGCACCGCATGGCCTTCGACAATGCCGACGCTGACCGCGGCGACCTCGCTGACGATCGGCGAGGCCTTTACAACGGCCTGTTTGAGCAGCTTGCGGCAGGCGAGCGCCAGTGCCACGTAGGCACCGGTGATCGACGCGCACCGTGTACCGCCGTCAGCCTGTATCACATCGCAGTCGAGAAAGATCTGCCGCTCGCCCAGCAGCTTTGTATCGACGATCGCCCGCAGGCTTCGCCCGATCAGCCGCTGGATCTCCTGCGTACGGCCCGCCGGCCGCTGCGTTTCCCGCTGAGTTCGCGTGCTGGTCGCTCGCGGCAGCATCGCGTATTCGGCGGTCACCCAGCCGACGCCTTTGTTCCTGAGAAAGATCGGCACGCGCTCCTCAACCGAGGCGGTGCATATCACCTTCGTCCCGCCGACCTCGATGAGTGCCGAACCTTCGGCGTAAGGATTGATATTCGGAGTGATCTTGACGTTGCGAAGTTGGTCGTACGACCGGTTATCATGTCTTGAAAAGCTCATTAATTTTACCTGGCCACAGATCCGTATTCATCTACTTTCATCTGCGGCTAATTCTTTCTTAATTCATCAATTCATCGCCGCCGTAAACTTCGATCGCCTCGAGTTTCGATGGCGTGGTCCCGAGAAATCTCTCCGCGACGCGGGCGAACCTGTCGGCGGCATCGGTGACGTAAAAATGATCCAGATCGTCGCAAAGCCGCCGCGTTCCTTTCACGGGCGACGGATCGGCGAGCCCCTGATCCCGGAGAAGTTCCGCGACCTCATCGGCCGCAGCCTCGCCCGAATCGATAAGGGTAACATCTTCGCCCACGGTTTGCTGAATCACGTCGCGAAGGAGCGGGTAATGCGTGCAGCCGAGCACCAGCGCGTGCGGGTGAAACGACCTTATTCTCTCAAGGTATCGTCGAGCGATCGAAAAGGTTTCGGGTTCCGCGGTCCAGCCTTCCTCGGCGAGCGGCACGAACAGCGGGCACGCCGTCTGTACGATCCCCGCCCTCGTCGAGGCCCGGCGGATCGCTTCAGAGTACGCGTTACTCAGGACAGTCGCCTCGGTTGCGATGACGCCGATACGCGGAACCGGCCGGTCGGCGAACATTGCGACCGCCTTGCGACAGCCCGGGCCAATCACGCCGACCACATCCAGCCCGATGCGCTCGCGGATCTTCGGCAAGGCCAGTGCCGATGCCGTGTTGCACGCCACGACGAGCAGCTTGATCCCGAGCGACGCGAGAAATTGCGCATTCTCCAACGCATAGCGCTCGACAGTTGCCAGAGATTTCGTCCCGTAGGGCACGCGGGCCGTGTCGCCGAGGTAAATGAACCGCTCGTTCGGCAGACGGTCGTGCAGCGCGCGATAAACGGTCAGCCCGCCAACGCCGGAGTCGAAAATACCGATCGGAAGCTGGTTTCGCAAGCCTAGAATCTACCACAGCTCCCGCGGGAGAACGAGTTCCGAGTTCCGAGTTCCGGGTTCCGCATTCCGCGTTCCGCGTTCCGCATTCAGAGTTCGGACTCCGCATTCCGCGTTCGGGAGTTCGGGGTTCTGACTTTGCGAACTTGGCGGGCTTGGCGTGAAACTTCTTTTTCTCACGCAAAGCTCGCAGAGATCGCCAAGAAAGCCGCGGTTCTGAGTTTCGAGTTCAGAGTTCGGAGTTCCGAGTTTTGGTCCTTGGCCTTTGCGAACTTTGTGCTCTTTGCTTTGCGCACTTTGTGTTAAGGATCTTTCACCACAAAGGCACAAAGAGCCGACACAAAGTTCACAGAGCACGCGTATCGCGCGTCTTTGAACGGCGTACTCTTGCTTGGGGACAGCGTACTCTCGCTCGGGGACGGCGTACTCTTGCGTGGGGACAGCGTACTCTTGCGTGGGGACAGCGTATTTTTGCGTGCGTGCGGCGAACTCGGAAGGAATTTCGGCCCTTCGGGCCGTGGGGACAAGAGTGTCCCCGCTCCGCGCTACTTTTGGAGCTGCCGGGACACCTTCTGCACGCGGTCGAGCACACGCAGCAGGTTGCCGCTCCAGATCTTCGCGATCTGTTTCTCCGTGTATCCTCGGCGGACCATCTCGAGCGTTACGTTGAACGTCTCGCCCGCGTTGTCCCACCCCTCGACGCCGCCGCCGCCGTCAAAATCCGACGAGATGCCGACGTGGTTTATACCGAGTTTCATCACGAGATAGTCGATGTGATCGACGAAATCCTTTATGTTCACGTCCGGCGCGATCTTGCGCAGCCGTTCACGGATGAGGGCCGCGTTCCGCAGCCGCAGTTCGCGAAGTTTCGCCTGATAGGCCGCCCGCTCGGGCTGAGCGAGCCGCGCGACGTCGGCCTGTGCCAGCACCGAAAAGCCCTCGGCCACACCAAGCTCGCGAAGTATCTCGGTCATCTTCGCCGCACGAAGTTCGGCCTTTTCCCGGTTCACATATCCGCGAAACGCGACCGCCTGCACCACGCCGCCGTTCTTCTTGATCGCAAGCAGTTCCTCGTCGTCGAGGTTGCGGCTATGGTCGGCGATGGTCCGTACGCCCGAATGAGACGCGATGACCGGGGCCTTCGTCAACTGGAGCGTCTGCATATTGGCCGCTTTCGACGGGTGCGACAGGTCGATCATTATGCCCCACTTGTTCATCTCGGCCACGGCCTGTCTGCCCAGATCGCTCAAGCCCTTGTGCAGCCAAACGCCGTCGCGTTCGCCGGTGTTCGAATCGGCAAACTGGCTGTGGCCGTTGTGCGACAGCGACATATAACGCGCGCCGCGATCGGCGAAAGCCTTGATCAACGAAATGTCGGTGCCGATCGGATAGGCGTTCTCGACGCCGATCATCGCGACCTTCTTGCCCGACCGGACGATGCGGCGGACGTCCTTTGACGTCAGCGCGAGCTCGATCCTGTTGGGCGCGATCTGCTTCGTGAGACGATGGATCGCGTCGAATTTGTCGATGGCGTTCGCATACGCACGCTTGTACCCCTCTTCGGTCAGCTCGCCCTGCCCGGTATAGACGATGAGCCAGGCAACATCAAGCCCGCCACGCTCCATCTTAGGCAGATCCACCTGTATCGGAAGCTCCTGCGTGTAGTTCACCGTCGGAGTGAAGTTCGCGGTGTTTATGTCCACGTGCGTGTCGAGCGTGATCACGCGCTGGTGGATCCCGCGCGCGATGGCAACGAACCGGGCTTCGTTGCTGTCCTGCTGTGCCACCACATTTGGTGCCGATATTGTCAGTAGAAAGGCTGCGAGAATCGTTCCTGCAATAATTCGTCTGATTTCCATACCAAGGGATTTTACCACGAACCGATGGGCCGCTAGTTTCAGATAGAAACTACGTTGCGCCAGTAATCAAAAGCAATCTCCGGCGTGACCTTCGCCCTGCTGACGATCGCCGCCACGCGGCCCGTCCCGGCGTGGCCGCAAGTTTCTTATCCGCACGGTCTCGTTCTGCTCGCCGCCGCGCAGACGGGGCGAGGTCGAGGTCCGGCCCGAGACCGACGGCGAGCCGACAAACTTGGTTCGGATCGCGCTGCCCTGAGCCCTAGGGCGATGAAGTGGCCGAGACGACCAGGGTGCGGTTGTTGTTGTACTCGTTGACGATCACCCAGCTCGCCCGGCCCCAACCGCCGACCGTGGCCAGCGTGCGCGAGGAGAGCCCCCCCAAGGGCAGCGACCCGACCTGCTGCATCCCGCTCCAGTTGAGGTCGAACGCGGCCAGGCGCCCCGGGTTGATCCCGGTC
>JBGSYT010000108.1:0-8490 GCA_041750855.1 Pyrinomonadaceae bacterium
TACACCGTATTCGACGAAGCCGCTGCCATGCAGGCGAAAGAGCTGCTTGATAATGATAACCAATCAGCATCTCTAATGAGCCTCTCAAAACCACCTACGATGACATGAAGGTATATTGCAAATATCGCCCGCCTGAAAGAAGATGAATAACTTGCAGCCAAGGGAGGTGGCAGCACAGGCGTCCTCTGTATGTTACGGCAAGTTATCGGTTCTCAGTCTCTGGTCGTTTGGTCAAAATCTTTCTGGCATATTGTATTCGATCTCGTTTATTTCACATTTGGCACAACTAAAGTCTCCCTATTTCAAGTTCCAGCTCGCTTCGGCCTCTGTAGGAACAATTACACCGCTTATTTTCCTGTAATCTGCCATTTTGCAGAGCCACGGATTGCGGCCCTCATCGCCCCTATAATCGCTCGATTTCCATTTGGGTTATCTCGCCGACCTCATCGCAAAAAAAATTAGTTTTGTAATTAAAAAATAGTTTGGGCTCACCGTTAGGAGCCCGCCCGCTTAACCTTGCCGTACGTTTCGATCTCAATAAATTTAGAGCGAAACCTATTTTCCGGCAACTTGCGTTTGAGCAAATTGTGAAAGTTCTCGTCATGTGCTGAGAGGATGATCTGCTTGTTAACATTTACCTAGAAAGCATACTCGGAGGAATACCTTCGGTACGAGGATCTGGAGGCATCGGGTCTCCATCTTTTCGCCGAAGAGAACGAGAACGCCGCTTTGCCCCCTTTCCTCAGCAGCCGACGTGACGTTTGCCTAGTAGTCTTCTGATTCCCTATCTTCGCCCTCGCGATCGAGATCGACCAGTTGCTGTTCATTCCTCCACCAGAGGAGTGACAGGACCGTGTCGTCGTACACCTTGACCGAGTCCTCGCAAACCTCGTAGTGTTTCGATCTTGGGTGGGTGAACCAGTCGCTCGCCTGGACGTCTACCGGGTTTGTTTGGGGCGTCTTCTGACTAAGCATCTCAAAGGCGTTAGTGTGGGCGCCTGGCTCGTCGTGGAGTTGGATCTCGTCGGGAACGTCGCGATTGCGAAACTTCCACTTCACACCATTGCTTGTCGAGCATACCAGGATAGACGTGAACGATCCGCTTTCTACAAGTCGGATCGCTGTCGCGGTAAGACTGGTTCGAAACTCTGCGCACAACTCCCGCACGGAATCGAAGGTGATCGGCCGGTTCTTCGCGGAGGGGGCAAACAAAAACGACGGCATCAGCAGGTCAGCGGCGAAGCGGTTGGCGCTCCGTTCAGGGTCGTCAACCTTCCAACCGGTCGATAGATCTCTTTCGCTACAAATTAGGGTTGAAAGCCTTCCACGATGTATCATCCAGTGGCCGAGTTCGTGCGCGACCGAGAATCGCTGCCGAGCTGGCAAGCCCGAACTGTCGACCGTAATGAACGCACGATCGTCCTTACCGATGATCCGTGCAGCACTACCGTGCAACTTCTCCTTTACAACCAAAGCTCCGTAGTAGTACGCGATCGCCTCGACGTCGATCTCCGCCGGGGAGTCGACCGGCAGGTCTTCGAAGATCTTCTTGGCTGACACCGGCTTATTGCTCAAGTTTCTCTGTTTCCGACTGGAGTTCCAGTAGCTGTTTCAGCGCCAGATCAAGGTCTTCGTCGGGCATGCTTTCGTATTCGCGGAACTGCAGGGTCAACTCCTGTTGGCCAAAGCTCAGCGACTCGATCAATTTCTGGATCAGACTCCGTTTCTCGGCGGGGGTTTGGGGTAGTTCGTATGTCTGTGTCCGCAACCGCTCACTCTCTGCTTCATACTCACGGCGCGCCTGTTCGAGTGCCAGTTTCCTTCCCTCCTTGATCGTGTCCATCAAAACCGCATGGATCTGATCGACATTGTCGCCGTCTTCCCGAATCGCCTCTTCGACCTCTTCATCGGACATGTCGATGACCGAGTCCGCCATGGAGCTCATCAGATTGAAATATTGTTCGTCGTAGTTATTCGGCATTAATCGATCACCCACGTTGGAACGCCCTGCGCAACTTTCGAAGCATCCATATCCTTTGCGTTTCGTACTCCTGCTCGCTGAGTTCGAGCGCCTCCGCAATCTCCGATCCTTTCAGCCCCTCGCATATTCCGTCGAGGATCAATACGGCGACGTCGCGCTCTTCGATAACCTTTTTTGCCATTTCCAATTTCTCACGCCGCTCAAGTTCCTTTTGTATATCAGGAGACTCTCCGGCGACTTGCTCTATGGAAAACGACGTCCGTCCTTCGTCATCAACAGAAATGAGCTCGGCCTCAACAATCGCTTCACGATCGTGGACGGCTTCCTTCCAGTTCGAGGCGACGCTTCGCATGTTAAGCAATAGCGTTCGCATTAGGTCGACGCGTTCCTTGTACCACTTGCGCCCGTCGGGCCGGTAGAAAGCCAGGACCGTTTCCCTGAGCAGATCTCCCCAATCTCGACGGACCGCCTTCCGCCCGAGGCCGTTGATGTAATACCTGGCCGCACGTTCAAGCCGCTTCTTGTCCGTACGGTTCAACGCATTGATTGCTGCCGTGATCTCTTCTTGAGTCGCAACTGTCTCATTCTGATCGTGGCGGGAGTCGTTCATTGCCATCTAATTTATAGCCTAATCAAGCGATCCCGAAATCCAATACTGATTTTTTTGCAGCTTTCCGACAAAAAAATGTCGGGAATCCGCCGCAAACCCAGTATTAGGGCGTGGGAGTAGAAATCCCTTTGTTTTTTATGAGATCAACTAAACCAACAGCGAAACCAAAAGCTTCCCCAAAGGCAAAAACGCCCGATTCTCCGGTGATCGGTGTCACGCGGAAGATCAAACCTCCCGTGCAACTGCTGCTGTTCGTCAAAGCCGGCGGTCGATGCGAGTTTGACGGCTGCAACAAATACCTAATTGAGCACCACTTGACGCACAAACGCGGCAACTTCGCTCAGATGGCACATGTGGTCGCCTTTAGCAAGAAGGGGCCGCGCGGAAATGTTACCGATCGGCCTGAGAACATCAACGACATCGACAATCTGATGCTCCTCTGTCACCGGTGTCACAAGCTGATCGACGACTCGCCGGACGAGCATCCCCGCGAAGTGCTTGAGGCCTACAAGAAAGCCCACGAAGATCGCGTCTTCCTTCTCACTGGCACTTCGCCTGACCGTCAGACTACGGCCGTTGTGATCAGGGCCAAGATCGGTGGTAAGACCACAAGAAAGGTCACACCGGCTGAGATCAACACATCGGTCGCGCCGCGGTATTCGGCCACCCGCGAAGGATTCGACATCGATCTCAACTCGATCCCGGACGTAGGGCCGGCCTTCTATGAGATTGCAGAGAAGAAGGTGCGGCACGACCTCGAGCGTGTTGTCGCGACGACGATGGCCGAGGATCATACCGATCACCTGTCGATCTTCCCGCTGGCACCGATGCCAATACTTATCCTTGCGGGAAACATCCTGGGCGACAAGATCACGTCGGACCTGTATCAAAAACACCGAGACACCGAAGACTGGAAATGGAAGGCGGACGGCGAACCAGTCCGGTACAAATTCCACGTGCTGCGCAACGGCAAGGATCGCAAGAAGGTCGCACTTCTGATTTCGTTGAGCGGGACGATCGACGTCGATGCCCTACCGGCAGACGTCATGACCGACGCGACCGTTTATGAGATTACGCTCGATGGCGTCGATCCGCATCTTGGGTTTCTTCGTCGTAAAGACGACCTGGAAAATTTCCGCGAGGTGTATCAGCGCTCCCTGCGTGCGATCGGCACCAAACACGGCAAACTCGACTCCCTTCACTTATTCCCGGTCGCTCCGGCACCGATTGCGTTTACATGTGGTCGCGGGCTGATGCCGATGGCGGACCCGACCATTTTGGTTTACGACGTGGACAAGCGACTCGGCGGTTTCACAAAAATATTAGAGGTAAACAACTAACATCATGACTAACGAAGAATATCTGAACGAGGTTCTCAAATCTCAAACACTTGCAAACGACGGCGACGAGCTCAAATTGCTGCGGCAGCGACGCAACGACGTGGAAAAACTTCTCCGCGAGAAGTACGGTAGCTCACCAAGCATCCGCTACGGCGGCTCGAAGGCAAAAGGCACGATGATCAAGGATTCTTATGATCTTGACGTGATCTGCTACTTCGACAATGACGACGGCACTGCCGGCGACACGCTTCAAGAGATCTATGACGATGTCGCGGAGACCTTTGAAGACGACTACTATCTCGAACGCAAACCGTCTGCTATCCGCCTGAAGTGCAAGGACTCGGACGAAATCGAGGACTATCACATCGATGTTGTACCTGGCCGATACGTCGACGACGAACGCGACGATGTTTTTCTTTATCGTCACTCCGGTGAGAAGGGCCGACAGAAGACGAACTTGAACGTTCACATTGACCATGTCAAGGATAGCGGCGCGATCCCGGCGATTCGTCTTGGCAAGCTGTGGCGAGTACGGAACAACATGGCGGTCCGCAACTTCATACTCGAGTTGCTTACTATCGAGCTGCTCAAGGACAAAAAGAATAAGAGCCTGACCGATCAGCTGATTCACCTATGGACCGAGCTTCGCGACATCATCGACGATATTACGATCGAAGATCCGGCGAATCAGACGGGCAACGATCTGTCCGAACTTTTCAACACCGCGATCAAATTCGAGCTGTCCGATGCGGCACGGGTCGCACTTGAGCTCGTCGATGACGACAATTGGACCGCAATCTTCGGTGAGGTGGCGGAGTCCAAGTCGCATTCAGCGTCCGCCGGGCACTCGAACGGCACTTCCTCCACTCCGCGGATCTTTGTTCCACGGCCGGCTTTCGGAGGCGAGTAGATGTCGCCAACCTCCGGACGTCTCGATGCGAGCATAAAAGCCATGGCGGACCGCTACCCGGCGCTCACCCTGATCAGCGACGGAAGCGGTGCGTCCTGCATGGCCGTATGGGAAGGCTGGCTCCAGCCGATAGGCTCGCTCCGGGACTTCGACCTGATCATCAACGATCTGCACTATAACCGTCCGATCATGATCGGCGAGGACGGTGAGATCCTGCACAACCCGCGATGCAAAGGGCCGCACGACAAGCCGTCGATTCGGAAGCACCTGAAACGCCCGAACCGCAGTTTCAAAGTGCGGATCGAACACGCCGGTGGCTTGAAACATCCTCGGGCTTTCATGCTAGACCCGGTGCTCGTGCGGCGACCGGGTGATCACACGTTTGGCGACGGAGCGAGCTGCGCCTATCCTGCGTGGGAGGACGTATGGGAATGGCAGCGAGATACAGTTGCGGACTTCACGGATCATGTGCTCGTATGGCTCATGAAATGGAATGTGTTCGACGCGACGAACGGCGAGCTGTGGCTGGGTCATGAAATGAACCACGATTCCGTCTTCCTCGCTGCAACCGTCAACCCTAATAGCCAATGCTGGTGCGGCAGCGGCAAACGCTACGCCGGTTGCCACCGCACCGGAGACATGCTCACCGCCGAAGCCGAACTGCGTGCCGACCTGGAAGCCAAAAGTCCACTGATCCGAACCTCATTCTTCGATAGAACAAACATCGAGACCCTGTTTCGATTTCGCTCAGATCACCGATATTTGAGGTTCTGAGCCTGAGGATAGGAAGCTGAAGTCCGAGCGTTTATGCAGTTCACATAACATGTCGTAATAGGGCGAGCTCAAGTTGCTTTGTGCTAGAGCTAAGAGTATATTGCGAAGATGCAACGCCGTCAAAAACCCATCATTTAGGTTAGTTTTTGACCCTTTAGTGGCTAGCATCTTAGACGTTAAATGCCTTAAGGTCGTATATCATATACGTTATGAAAAGCCCTGTTGTGTTTTTTCTTAATGTGTAGTATCTTAGACGCTATATAGATTAACGAGTATTATCTTAGGCGTTAACTAACTAAGAACGATGAAACAAAGTATTCCAATTCCAGTTCGAAAAGCCCTGCGGAAGTTGGGTCAAGACATAACCGACGGCAGACGCCGGCGGCGTATCCCTCTAGAACTGATGGCCGAGAGAGCCGACATTTCCAGATCGACTCTCGGCAAAATAGAAAAAGGGGATCCCTCAGTATCACTCGGAGGGTACGCGGCAGTCCTGTTTGTGCTCGGACTAACTGAACGGCTTAGCAGCTTAGCGGATGCAAACTTCGACCCGGTCGGCAGGATGTTGGAAGAAGAAAACCTTCCTAAGCGAATTCGCTTACCCTCCGGAGGCGGACGAAATGAGTAGTCGAAAGATCTACGTCTCGATAGCTCTGGGGGACGAGATTTATCTTGTCGGGCGATTGTGGTGTCACTATCGAAAGGGGCGCGAAAGCGCTTCTTTCGAATATGACCAAAGCTGGCTTGAACACAAGGAGCGTTTTGCGCTCGAGCCCGCATTAGCATTAACGGCAGGCTCATTTCATACCGACCTGAATGTATTCGGTTCGATAGGAGATTCGGCGCCTGATCGATGGGGTCGAGTGTTGATGCGGCGGGCGGAATCTCAGCGAGCCCGGACGGACCGTGAAACTCCGAGAACGTTGGGCGAAGTCGATTTTCTGCTTGGCGTAAGTGACGAAGCACGCCAAGGAGCCTTGCGTTTTTCCGATGAGAAAGATGGACCTTTCCTTGCTCAGGATGGGCGTCGCGCAATTCCTCCGCTCGTCGATTTGCCCAGACTGCTTTCGGCTACGGAACGTTTTCTGGATGAAGACGAAGATGCGGAAGATCTTCGCATTTTGCTCGCACCGGGCTCGTCCTTGGGTGGAGCCCGACCGAAAGCGTCAGTCAGGGATAACGACGGTCAATTGGCGATCGCCAAATTCCCGCGGAACGATGATGAAAGTAACGTTGTTGTTTGGGAAGCGATTGCTCTGATACTTGCCGAGCGCGCAGGACTTGAATGCTCCTCCGGCAGGCTACTGGATATCGCCGGTAAATCCGTCCTGCTTGTCCGGCGTTTTGACCGCCAAGGGACAACCCGCGTCCCGTTCTTATCGGCAATGAGCATGCTTCAGGCAAGGGACAGCGATACTCACAGCTATCTCGAAATCGCCGACGCTCTCGGTCAGTACGGAGCAGAACCCACGGCGGATCTGGCGCAGATGTGGCGCCGGATCGTGTTCAGTATCCTTGTTTCAAACACCGACGATCATCTTCGAAATCACGGTTTCGTTTACGAACGGTTTAAGGGATGGCGCCTATCCCCAGCTTACGATCTTAACCCCGTGCCGACGGACGTAAAACCTAGGATTTTGACGACCAACATTGACCTTGATAATGGTTCCGCTTCGCTCGATCTGGCCTTGTCGGTGGCGGAGAACTTTAGACTGACACTAGCGGACGGCAAGACGATCATTAAGGAGGTGGGCGGTGCAGTGTCGGAATGGCGCAAGCTTGCATTCGCCAACGATTTGAGTGAACGCGAAATCGAAAGGATGGCGTCCGCATTTGTTCACGAAGACTCCGAGTTCGCAGCGAGTCTCTAGTCGATGAGGTGAGAGCCATCGATCGGACGCAGCCATGAACGTCGGTGCAAGGCTTCGTTAGTTGATTTGAATATGGATCGGCAGCAAACGATAAATCGAATACGGGATTACCTGGTAAAACTTGCTCTTCAAGTGCAGGTTGATAATAAATCCTTTCACTTCGATCTTAACAGGATCGCTGAAGACATTCTCCGTCCGGTTTTTCAGATCGCTTATAAGCTTCCTGATCTCGTAAACCTCAACGCGGAAATGCCGAATTCCGACGCTCTCGATCTGGGAGACAAGGTAGCACGAACGGCATTTCAGATAACTTCACGAGCGACCGGCGCCAAGGTTCTCAAAACTCTCATAGGAATAAAGAAAGGCGAGCATTTTCGCTCGTTCGATACTTTTTACGTATTTGGCATTGTTCCGTTGGAAGGCAAACCGAGTGTTAAAGGGTGGAAGAAAGCAATTGGCGGTTCTTTTGAGTTTGAAGCCGGAAACGTGCATGACATCACTACTCTTCAGGCAAAAATCGACACTCTTGAAATCGACGAGATCAACCGCATCGAATCGATACTGGCGAAGAATCTTGGTGACGGGGAAAAGTATAGCTTTAGCTCTTTGAAAAAGGCCTGTACTAAGGTTTCGGATGCGACCATAAGGTTAGCGCTTGAGTCGCGCACGCTTGTTCCCCGTCCGGAATCACAGCAGCAGATATCTCAATTTATAGAATCTTCAGTTCGCTACTGTTTTCTGACGGGACCATCAAGTGTCGGAAAGTCAACGGTGCTTGCTCTCGAAGCACGAGCGGCTATTGATGCCGGCTTTACGACGGTGTTCGTCAGCTTGCCATACTATCCGGATCTTTCCCTTGCCAGCATCGCCAACGAGATACGAACTCGCATGCAGCTTCGAGAAGGAGATTTCGAATGGCATAACCTTATCGGATCTTGGGACATTCTCACGACAGAATCCGACGATGATGCGGAGCCGGAACGCCTGCTCATCATATTGGATGG
>JBGSYT010000109.1:0-6592 GCA_041750855.1 Pyrinomonadaceae bacterium
TACAAAATGCGCTCAGTCGCCGTGGTCTTACCCGCGTCGATATGGGCCATAATGCCGATGTTTCTATATTTGTCTAAGCTAATGTTAGCCATAACTCAAGTGACGAGTGAACAGTGACAAGTGACAAGACAACACTCGTCACTCGCCACTCGTCCCTATCTGCTAAAACCTATAATGTGCGAACGCCTTGTTCGCTTCGGCCATGCGGTGGACGTCTTCCTTTTTCTTGAACGCTCCGCCGCGTCCCGTGGTCGAATCGAGCAGCTCGCCGACCAGCCGGTCGCGCATCGTTTTTTCGCTTCGGTTCCGGGCGTTGCTCACGATCCAGCGGATCGCCAGCGTGTTTCGCCGATCCTTCGTCACCTCGAGAGGCACCTGATAGGTCGCTCCGCCGATACGACGCGATTTAACTTCCAGCGTCGGTGCCACCGTGTCGAGAGCTTTCTTAAACACCTTCAGCGGCTCTTCGCCCGTCTTTTCGGCGATCTTGTCCATCGCGCCGTAAAAGATCTGCTCGGCGACAGACTTTTTGCCGGCCCACATCATGCTGTTGATGAACTTGGTCACGATCGTGCTGCTATAGATCGGGTCCGGCAATACATCTCTTCGTTCTGCTGTTCTTCTTCGTGCCATATCAGTAGTTGTTAGTGACAAGTGGCGAGTGGCTACTCATTTTCTTTGCCCTCGTCACTCGTCACTTATCACTTATCACTTAGAGCCTTTCGGCCTCTTCGCCCCATACTTCGACCGTGACTGATTGCGGTTCGCGACGCCTGAGGCATCGAGCGTTCCGCGGACGATGTGGTAACGCACACCCGGAAGGTCCTTTACACGGCCGCCGCGGATAAGCACGATCGAGTGCTCCTGCAGGTTGTGGCCGATACCCGGGATATATGTCGTAACTTCGATCTGGTTGGTCAGCCGCACACGGGCCACCTTACGCAAAGCCGAGTTCGGCTTCTTCGGCGTCGACGTGTAAACACGCGTGCAAACCCCGCGTTTCTGCGGATTCCCCTGCAAAGCCGGGCTGGCGGTTTTGTACTTGACCCTCTGTCGTCCCTTGCGAACTAATTGATTAATAGTCGGCATATTCTCTCTTTCGTACGACAGGCTTTCCAGCCTGTCGCTATTCAAATCGTTACCACGTGCGGCAGCGGGCGAGGCGGTCCTTGAACTCCCCTCCTTACAAAGGAGGGGAGGCAGCCGTTTCGGCTGACGGGGTGGTGCCCCTCTTAACTCCCCTCCTTACAAAGGAGGGGTGGATGCTCGCGTCTTCCACGAGCGGACGGGGTGGTTCTCTCTTCCACCCTATTTAAAAGCAAAACTATCGTCTCACCTGACTCTTGCCGAAAACCTGTTCCGGCAGTTAGCTCAAGCAGCACCTGTGTCAGTAGCCCGCACGTAAGTAAGGGCTCTTCCCCAGACCTCTGTTTGCTTAATCCTATTGTGTCAGTAGCCCGCACGTTAGTAAGGGCACTGCCTTCCACTCAAAAGCTCAAACTTTGCTGTAGCGTGGCGGTTAGTTGCGGTGCCCGTCCCTCTCCACTCCCCTCCCCTCCTTGTTTAAGGAGGGGTGTCAGCCGCTTCGGCTGAAGGGGTGGTGATCTTCGCGAGCAAAACCCGAGTGCCCAGACGCCGTTGGTGCGACGCCCTTTACGCTACATTTCCTGTCAAAGCTTTCAAACACCTGCTTTTCAGTCCGTCGCCGAACCTCACAACAGCCCAGACACTAAAGTCCGAAACTTTAGATATTATGATTTTGTTGAAATGGTGTCAAGCCGGGGGAGTAGCTATGTGGGTCCGCTCCAACCCGTAGGTCCGAGGTTCGAAAAGGCCTACCACTAAGTCCGAGAAACGAAACAGATGGCCCGTCCCCGGCGAAAGCGCAGTGGAAAGATCGTATTCTAATAGTGAAGAGAAACTTAATGTGGGTTTCGGGCAGCGATTCGCGCAATTAAATCCGCATTCGAACCGGCCGGCATAATGAAAATGGGCGGATCGAAACGATCCACCCGCTATCAAGCCATGAATCCCTTTATGGTTTGGGCGTCAAAATGATCTCCCGCGATAGCCGACTACCCAGCACTTCCCGAATAGCAAGTCGCTGGTTATACCCCTCCATTTGTTTCTGGTCGTTTCCGACCACGGTTTGGGCGAGATCATCTGCCTTTTGTGAATTCTTCTCCATCGTGGCAAGATCCTTGTATTCGGTCATCAGCATAATGTTGAAATCATTGGGGTTGTGGGGTTCCGACGTTATCACCTTATATGAAACGATGATCCCTTCTTTTTTCATAGCTTCCTGACTTCTCTTCCAGTCAGTCGCCAAGTAGTTAAGATATGCAGTCTCCATTCCCGGTTTCATCTTAATGTATGCGATGTCCCAGACGCTGCCGTCGTGAAACGGCCGTTTTACCTGGGCCATCGAAATACCGGAAACAACTAATGCGATCGAAACAAAACACAGTACGACAATACTTCTAATTTTCACTTTTTCTCCTTTTCGAAAGAATGATGCGGGATGTAAGCGTAGATAAGTTCCTGCCGTGCATCAACAAGACCGGCAGCCGCTTGCGTTGTGGATGGTCCTCGAGGATTTTACACTAACTGCGACGATAATCAATGACAACGACGTCAAATTTGGAGTGGGCCAAGTATATGCGTTGCGGTACTTTGTTTAAGTCATGTTCGCTCATGACTAGCAAGATCGTAAAGTTCGAAACTTTAGATATTATGAATTTGATGGCTGGGTGTCAGGCCGCTGAACGCCGGCTGGGGCCTCTGACCGGAGGCGGGCTCCTTTGTCGCAAACGGCGACCAATACTAAAGCCCAGGGTTGAACCGTCGCTCGGCGAAACCCTGGGATCGCAGCCAACCCGGGCCCCGTCGCTGAAGGCGACGAATACCGCTCGCGGCTCCTGATCACCCCGGACATTAAAATAAAAAAAGGCTGTCAAGAAACCCAGTTTCCAGACAGCCTCGTTTTATTTAGGTTGAACCTTCCGGCTTACCAGCCAGACTGGCCGTAGCCGCCTCGGCCGCCTTTGAAGCCGCCACGATCGCCACCGCGACCACCGCCGCCTCCGCCGCGGTTTTCCTGCGGCTTGGCTTCGTTGACCTTGAGCTCGCGCCCGTCGATCTCTTTACCGTTGAGCTGCTCGATGGCGCTCTGGCCTTCTTCCTTCGAAGACATTTCGACAAAGCCGAACCCGCGTGAGCGGCCGGTTTCGCGGTCTTCAATGATGTTGGTAGATTCTACCGTACCGACCGAGCCGAAAAGTTCGTTCAGGTCCTGATTCGATGTGTTGAAGGAAAGATTTCCTACGTAAAGTTTCATTGACATTATATTTGTTTCCTTTCCCGGCTGTCCGGGCATGCTGGAGAAGCTTTCACGATCTAGGCTTTTTTCGCAGTAAAGGAAAGGCCGGATCTCGGATACTCAAAATTTAGTTGAGAGCCACTTCTGTTGTACTAAAGGCCTGCTCTCTAACTTTTCCGAAAACCGCTTAAGGCGAAGCGCGTCCAATTAATGACGCGAGAGTAGGATCGACTTTTAAAGTGTTGCATTCGCAGGCGGGAATAGCAAATCGCGATCAGAGGTCGTGCACTATCGTTCGATCCCTTCCGGAAGATCCATTTAGCTGCCGCAGCTCCAACACCGCTTGCGGCGATGGCCTCGATCACGCCGGAAGCAGACGCACTCGGGCTTAACATTGCTATCTCACCCCGTTAAGAGTAGGGTTAAGGGTGAATCGAGCCTGGCTTCCTCTTTTTTCAGCTTTCCCGAATACCTCGGCAAATTCCTGACCCGTACAGCTTTAACGACCGTCACCGGGCCTCAATCCCGGCAGCCGCAGATCGTCTCACCGACGAGTTTGCGGTTGTATTGCAGAGGAGAAAAATATGTCCGAAAAGCTAAACCTTATCGAAACCATCGCCAATGAACCTAAGTTCTCAACATTCTCGCGTTACATGGGCTCCTCCAACGCCAACGCGCTTTTCAGCCGCCCCGGCGAATTCACCGTTTTTGTCCCGACGAACGATGCGTTTGCGAAGATCCCCGACAACAAAATGAACGAGTTGCTCAACGAGCCGGGCCAGCTCGAGCTGCGAGGCCTTCTGTCGTACCACATTTTGCCGGGAAAGATAATGGCCGCCAACATCGGTTCGCGACAGGTTCGAACATCCGTCAACGGCGAAGAGATCAACTTTGCCGATTTTCAGGGTATTACGGTGAACGGATCACCGCTTCAGGGCCGCAATATTGAAGCAAGCAACGGTGTGATCCATTCCCTCGGCACAGTGCTGACACCAAAGCCTGCGCCCGAACATGCCCCGATGCCCCCCAAGGCAAAGCACGCAGTTGCCGAGAAACCGATCTTTTAGGCCGATCCTGCAAAAAATAAAAACCGGTCGATCGTCCACACGATCAGCCGGTATTTTTGTGTCGATGCACTGGGCCGCGTTTAATATCTCAGATCGGCACTTGAGTATGCGAATCCGAAGGCCCGACAGGATCTCTGGGAGCTGAGGTAGTTGCCGCCATTTTCTTCGATGCCCGCCACGTTGCGATACCTTCGCGCGTGAGGCTGATGATACAGCGACGATTTTGGAAAAGGAGCTTGACCCATGCCCGCGTGCCCATTTGCGGAAAGTAGATGCCGCGGAAGAAAAGGCGTGCGACAAGATGGCTGATACGCGCCTGTATCGGAGCGTCGGCGATCGATTCGACGGCCTCGAGATTACGCTCGGGGCTGTATGAACGCGACCACGCGCCGATCGTTTCCTGTCTCGCTTCTTCGATGGTCATCTTCGCCGGCTTGTGCGCCATCACAAACTGGGCAAAATCGAGCCAATGCTTCGGGCGTTCGAGACGTCCGGCCTTTTGCAGGCGGTCGTAAAGCGGCGTCGCAGGAAAAGGCGTCAACTGGCCGAAGACCGGCAGGCCCGGAGCCCAACTCTCGATCTCGTCCACCGTGCGGTCACCGACGCCGACCGTGTCGTTGTCCATCCCGAAGATGAACGACGTGATCGCGTAGATGTTTCGCCGTGCAAGGCCATCCAGCACCGTCTTATAATTTGCGGGCTTCGAAAAATTCTTGTTCACGTCGGCCATGTTGGCCGGGTCGATCGACTCCATCCCGATGAAGATCCATCGGCCGCCGGATTCCGCGATCAGATCGACCAGTTCGTCATCCGCCAACAGGTTCGCGCTTATCTGCGCCACCCACGGCAGCTCGGCCCCGGCCGCGATAACATCGCGGAGCAGCGATTTCAGCCGCTTCTTGTTGATCGCGAGATTGTCGTCAATAAAGAAAACCGCGATCTGCCCCTTTTCCTTCTTCGCACGGGCTTTCAAACGAAGAAGTTCTTCGACGACGCTCTCATTCGTACGAAAACGGATCGAATCACCAAAAAATCCGGTGACTGTGCAAAACTCGCAGCCGTACGGGCACCCGCGTCCGGTCTCGATCGGTACAACGAAAAATTTGCCCCAGCCGGCGCCCATCCTCGACATCAGCGGCCGGAGGAACTTCGGAACAAGACTGAATTGCTCAAGGTCGAGCGATTCCCACGGGATATGCGGATAGGGCTGCAGCGAAGGTTTAATGTCGCTTCCCTTCTCATCGACCTCGGGCTGATAGACCTCTTTCAAACGGCCGTTTGCCGCATCTTCCACGATCAAATGCCAGGTCGCATCGGCCTCGCCGAGTGCAACCGCATCGACATGACGCGGCCCGCCGTCACGGCCAAGGGCTTCGTCGGGGCACTCCGTCACGTGCGGCCCGCCCATCACGACGGGGATCCCTGCTTCACGGAGCGAATCCGCGACCTGATACGCCCTCGCGACCATTCGCGTCATCGACCCGATCCCGACCAGTCCGATATCTTCTTTGAGGCAAAAGTCGACAAGCTCGGCGCGTGTCATTGCCTTTGCGTTCCCGTCGATCAACACGACCTCATGGCCTTTCGGCGTGAGCGACTGGAGAAGGAACATCCAGAGATGCGGCATAAAATTGCGCGTCACTCCGTTGTCCGGATTATATAAAAGTATTTTCACAACACAGACTGCTGGACTTACCGTCCCGGAAAACCGTGGGATTGAACAAACGCTATACTACGATCCGGGCTGAAAGATCCGTCGTGGATCAGATCGCCGCAGCCGTCGGCTGCTTGCTTCTGGGAATCGGCTTCTCGTAGCCCTTCCGCATGATGAGGAATACGGAACTAAGCATGATCCGCCTTCTTGCCGCAGGCAATTCCGCATCGCTCTCATCGGCAAATTTGAATTCAAACGAAAAACTATAATGTCCGGACGCCAGCCTTTTGCAGACCTGGTCGTCCAGGTGAAATGTCAGCGCATCGGCGTACTTGCCGAGGCTTTCGTCCACGTGCCCGAGCACCTCGCCGTCGCCGTCGTTTAAAAGTACCGGAACATCCGTCACCGGCTCGCATCGGCTATTCATGTTGCCAAGAACGTGCCGCCGCGCCATTGAAAGTTTTTGCTGGTTCATTAGACTTCCCCGTCGAATTACTACTAAGACAAAAGGATGGATGCCAATTATTGACATCCATCCAAAGTGTTCCGTCG
>JBGSYT010000110.1:0-2033 GCA_041750855.1 Pyrinomonadaceae bacterium
GCCGGCGCCGGGTCAGTAGCCGTGCAGGGAAGGGAGGACATCGAACTCCGGCAAGGCTCGGTTATAACGGTCACCTCATCGTCTCCTGCCCAGCGATACCGCCAGCAGGATAGATAAAGTCTATCTAATTGAGGATCGACAGGTCGGGCCGATTGCCCGGCCTTCTCATTTTGTCTATCATTATCCGCGGCTATACCCAGCGCAGATCTATGAGACAGCTTCCCGAAGAGATAGAACGATACCGAGACCGGAAATGGCGGCGTGAGGAATCGCTCAAGATCGACACCGCCGAGGACGTTGAAGCAATGGTCGAGGAACTCGGTTTCTGTCTCGGTCTAACCGATCATCGCAAATCACTTCCCTCAGTCTATATTGCGGTCTGCGGCCGGCGCGATGCCCACATGCCTCGCAACGTCCAGAAAGATTACGAAGCAAGCCGTGCATGGGTGCTCAAGGACGAGGTCATAGTGCGCGGCAAGGTGTACTACGCAAAACTGGTAAAGGGCCACTCAATGTTTCTCGCTCCGCGGATGATCCCGGTCTTTAATGCCATCTGGGGCGTTCCGAAGAGTCGAGAGGAAAGAGATCTTTCGGGCAGTGCCAACAAGATTTTGAAAGTGCTGCGAAAGGAATGGGAGATGGGATCGGCCGACCTGAGGACCGAGGCTCAGATCACGACCCGCCCGCGGTTTACCAAGGCCCTCGACAAACTGCAGCGTACGATGAAGGTAATTCCACAGGAAGTTCTTTACGTTCCCCGATTTACCTACATCTGGACTCTCGCTGAGGCACGCTTTCCGGAGCAACTCGAAACGAAGCTTCCGCGTGACGAAGCCGTGCGTGAGCTTGCCAGGGCATATTTACAGATGTGCGGAATGACACTGCTCGGCGACCTTTCGCGCACCTTTGGGTTTAACCGGCGCGAAGCGGGTGGGGCAAATCATCAGCTCGTGGACGAAGGGTATGCCGAGCGTCTGGCGACGGGAGTTTATAGGATCGCGGGCGAGCCTTTTCCAACATTCTATTAAACTTTATTCCAACCAACTGCGTAGTAATGCTGTCTATCTAAATAGTGTTTACAAGGAGATCCGTAATGTTCCAAAAGAAGAGTATTGTTTCCGTGGTCTGTGCCGCGCTGCTCGCACCCGGCCTGGCGCTTGGGCAAACGTCCTCGGTGGCCATGGACCCGATCGCGTTGATCAAAGATGAAGGGATGAACCGCTCGCAGGTCATGCCCACGATTCGTTACTTGTCCGACGTCATCGGCCCGCGCCTCACCAATTCGCCAAATCAGAGACGTGCGAATCGTTGGACCAAAGAGCAGCTCGAGAAATGGGGTATGAAGAACGCGATAATCGACCCCTGGGGTGAATTTGGCCGCGGTTGGGAAATATTGCGTTTTAACGCAGCCTTTTCAACCCCCGATCAGTCGATGCCGTTTCGGGCCTATCCGAAGGGATGGTCTCCCGGTACCAACGGAGCCATTACGAGCGATGTAGTTTACGTTGATGCCACGGACGAGGCGGGTCTTGAGGCTTACAAGGGCAAGCTCAAGGGCGCGATCGTCTTTACGGCCCCTGAACGCGATATTAAACCGGGCTTTGAGCCAACAGCGACACGACGGACATCCGAATCTCTGACGGAGCTCGAAGCGGCCAAGCCCCAGGCTCCCGCGGCCCCGACAGCTCCGGCTCAGGCCGACATCGATGCCGCGAAGTTTGCCGACCGCAGGAATCGTTTCTATTACGAGGAAGGGGCGGGCGTACTGATCGATTCAGGGTTTGGCGTTGACGCCGGCACGATACGTGTTATGGGCGCCAGCTCTCCGCCGCTGCCTCCTGGTTCAGCTCCCGTACGTGGAAGAAGGGCCGCATCAAAAAATGGAGCAGCAACGATCCCTCAGTTGGTTGCCGAAGTCGAACAATACAATCGTATCCTAAGGCTCGTAAAACAAGGCGTCCCGGTCAAAATGACGGTTGACCTCGATGTTAAGTTTCATGAGGACGACCTGCAGGGCTACAACACCATAGCCG
>JBGSYT010000111.1:0-5707 GCA_041750855.1 Pyrinomonadaceae bacterium
CGGTGCGCGGCGACGACTATGTCGTCTCAAACGACGGCCAACGCCTGATGTTCATAAGCCGCGGCACCGACGGCTCACTGCCGCCGGTCAATGTGATCCTAAACTGGTCCGCCGGCCTTGGTAAATAAACCGCTATGAAACGATGCCCTGAATGTAGGCGGGATTACTACGACGACACGCTGTTGTATTGTCTCGAGGACGGAAGTGCGCTTGTGCAGGGTTCCGTCCCGCCACCTCAAGATGGGCCTGATGAACCCGCGACGGCAATCTTGTCAGAACCGGGAGCGATAGCGACTGGGTTTCCAGGAGACGAACCGCAAACCGCAATTCTTCACTCGACGGCCGCACCGGGCGAAACTCCGACTCGTGCGCAGTTAAATACGACCGACAAGACCGCAATTCGCCGCACAGGAGCCGAGGCGGAGCCGCGAGGAAGTTTGGGCGGGCCGTCGGAAAAGCAGAGCTTTTCCGCAAATAGAGCGGCCGAGCCGCAGAAGAAAGCCGGCAATCGAATGCAGCAGATCGCGAGATTGGGGTTTGCTCTTGTTCTCGTAGCCGGCGGGTTCTTTGCCTATCGATATTTCAATGCCGAAGGCTCCGGCCAGATCAACTCGATCGCGGTGATGCCGTTTGCGAATGACAGCGGCAATCCGGAAAACGAGTATTTGTCGGACGGTATGACGGAGACGCTGATCGCGAGCCTGTCGCAGATCGCCGGGCTGAACGTAAAGGCGCGCTCGTCGGTGTTTCGTTACAAAGGCAAGGAGACGGACGCAAGAACGATCGGGAAAGAACTCGGGGTGCAGGCTGTGCTGAACGGTCGGCTTGTGCAGCGTGGCGACCAGCTTACACTCAGCCTTGAGCTCATCGATGCAGAGAACGAGAACGTCATTTGGCAGGACAAGTACGACCGCCGGCAGGCCGACATCGTTAAACTGCAGACCGAGATCGCACGCGACGTTTCAAGCAAACTGAAACTCAAACTAACAAGCGCCGACGAGTTGAAGCTGGCCAAGAACTACACAAGCGACCCCGAGGTTTATCGCCTTTACCTGCAAGGCCGCTATTACTGGAACAAACGAGGGTTTGCGGAGGTCGATAAAGGCATACCTTTCTTTCAACAAGCGATCGCAAAAGACCCGAATTTCGCGCTCGGCTATGTGGGACTTGCAGACTCGCACGAGGATGTGAACCGGCCGCAGAAGCTTGAATACATACGGCGCGCGCTTGAGATCGATCCGGATCTGGCTGAGGCACACGCATCGCTTGGGTATCAATTGATGTGCAAGCAGGACTGGGTGGCTTCCGAACGCGAGCTCAAGAGGGCGCAGGAGCTGAACCCGAATTACGCACAGGCCTACGCCTGGAACGGGATGCGGCTGACGATGATCGGAAAATACGACGAGGCTTTGGCTGAGCTTGACCGGGCACTCGCGATCGAGCCGACCGCCAATGGTATCAATTTCTATAAGGCGGTCACGCTGGCGGCCGCTGGACGGCGGGTCGCTGCCATCCAGCATTTCAAGAGAATAATCGAAATGGACCCGGCCTTTCCCTGGGCTTACAGCAATCTCGCTCGTCAGTATTTCTTTGATGGCGATATTGCTTTGGCCGTTGAGAATTGGGCGCGCTCTGTCGAACTTGAGGGTGAACCAGAAGTTGCAAGGAGAATGCGCGAGGCATATACAAGCGGCGGATGGAAGGCATTCATTGCCGAAAGCAAGAGCGGAGGTCGTCCCCGCGGATTCACGATGATCGAGGGGCCCGAGGACGAAGCTGGCAAAGAACGTCTGATCGCCAATATTCAGCAGAGGGCCGAGAACGGAAATTTCTGGTTATTCCTGATCCGGACCGATCCAACATACGACTCTTTGCGCGGCGATCCGAGATTTCAGGAAATACTGAAGCGGTTCGATCCGCCGCAATAGACATTTGAGGAATTTGCTTATGGCCAGACTATCCAGACGGGAGATGTTCACTGGCGTTGGCGGCCTGATCGCCGCCGCAGGCTTATCATCTGGGGGTACCACGCGTGCGGATGGTGGTGCGTTCGGATTAGCTCCGGGGTTGATCTATCTCAATACCGGCTCCCTTGGGCCGACGCCGCGTCTTGTCTTAGACGAAGTATTAAAGGCGTGGAACGATCTCGAGTTGAATCCGGTGAGCAAAGCCTACGGCGGGACGACACATGCGCTAGCGGACAAGACACGCGAACTCGTAGGTGGGTTGATCGGTTGCGCGGCCGACGAAGTTCTGTTGACTCGCAGCACAACAAATGCGATGACGATCGCTGGGCTTGGTCTCGAACTGTCTCGCGGCGATCGTGTTCTGACGACCGATGTTGAGCACGAGGGGGGCTCGGCCATTTGGAAATATCTCAAGACACGGCGCGGCGTTGGTATAGACCGGGTAGTGATTAAGCCCGAGGATCACGACGTCAGGGGAATCGTTGACCGTTTTGAGAGCGCTATAACTAAACAGACCAGGGTAATAAGCGTGAGTCACGTGATCACATCGACAGGGCTGCGAATGCCGGTCCGTGAGATCGTCGGGCTCGCGAAGACCCGAAACGTCTTGTCGATCATAGACGGGGCACAGGCAGTCGGAAATGTAGAAGTCAATGTAAAAGCGATCGGCTGTGATGCCTATGCGGCGCCGGGGCATAAATGGCTGTTAGCTCCGAAGGGCACCGGGTTTCTTTATATAAACAAAGAGTCGCAGTCGAAGATACAGCCGGTAGAGTGGACGGACGGTAAGGCATACGTCCTAGGGTCGGCAGGGATGGGCTCGTTGCCATTGATGGTAGGTCTAGGGGCCGCCATCCAGGTCGCGCAAAGACGCGGTATTGCGGCATCCGAAACTCGGAACCTGGCTTTACGAAACCGCGCGTATGAGGGTCTGAAAGGGATCGCCAAAGTGCAAGTGGTAAGCGCACCGCCCGGGCCACTCGCCACCGCGCTGGTAGCTTTCAGGCTGCCCGACACGGTGGACAGCTCCGCATTTCGCACGACCCTGCGGGAAAAATACAACATTATGCTGAAGCAAACCGAGAAACGATGGGGCAACGGCATGCGGATCTCGCCGCATGTCTTCAATACCGAGGCCGACATCGATACAGCATTAAAGGCGATCTCGACTGAATTGGCCTGACAAACGCAATATGAAACGCTGCCCTGAATGTAGGAAAGATTATCTGGACGACAGTCTCTTGTACTGCCTCGACGACGGAACTGCGCTCGTGCAGGGAACGGTCACGGATGAGCCGGCGACGGCGATATTGTCGGGTGACAGATTTTCGGATGAAGGTCGGACAAAGCAGTTAAAGACGGACGGCACCGCGGCACGTTCGAAATCCATTACGTTCGGCCTTCCGGCGTTTCTTTCGGGACAAAAGGTGGCGTGGATCGTCGCGGGAGCGCTGGCACTCGTCGCCATGGCGTTTGCCTACGGGTACTTCAACCGATCGTCGAGCGGAACTTCACAGGCGGTGAGATTAGCGTTCGAGCCGCCGGCTGAGCTGTCATTCAACGACGTTCAGCCCGACTATGCGACAATCTCGCCGGACGGCAGGAAGATCGCATTTTCCGCAACCGCGGACGGCAAGAACATGCTCTACGTGCGGGAACTCGATGGCACTGACGCGAAACTGCTGCCAGGATCGGACAATCCACTGGAACCGTTTTGGTCACCGGACAGCAAGTCGATCGCATATGGTTCGCAGGGCAAGCTGAAGCGCTCGGACCTGAACGGCGGCAACGCCCAAGTGCTGTGTGACGCCGCACGCCCGGTGGGAGGCAGTTGGAGTAAAGACGGCACGATAATCTTTGTCCCCGACTATCGCAAGTCATTGGTACAGGTGTCGGCAAAGGGAGGCGAACCGACCGCGGTAGAAATGAGTTTCGAGGGTAGTGAGATTCCGCGCCACCGCTATCCACACTTTCTGCCAGACGGTCGTCGTTTCCTATTCCAATATGAGCGGAAGGGCATCTACGCCGGTTCGCTTGATTCGCCTGACATTGTTCAGATCGTTCCGGATTCGTCAGGCGCGGTGTATACCTCGGATGGTTGGCTGATCTTCCTAAAGAACGAGGCTGTTGTCGCCCAGGCGTTCGATCCTTCGCGGCTTGCTGTTAGCGGTGAGCCGGTCACTTTAATAACCGGTGAAAGTGCGTCAACCACCTTTCGGGTTTCCGTTTCGGATACCGGCGTTCTGCTCTGGCAACCGGCTTGGGAACGCGATTATCAGCTGACGTGGTTCGACCGCGAAGGCAAGCAGGTCGGGACTGTCGATGCCGTGACAAAGATCGGAACCGGACAAGACCCGAGAATATCGCCAGACGGAAAGCGTGTGGTGATAAAGCGAAACCCGCCGCAAACGCTGTGGACAATAGATCTTGAAAAAGGCACGAGCGTGCGTATAACTTCGGATTTCGGACAGATGCCGCTCTGGTCGCCTGACGGCTCGCGGATCGCCTATGGCGGAAGTCTTGGCCTGACCACAAAGGCGTCGAACGGTTTGGGCGAGCCAGAAGTTGTCCTGCCTTCTGACGTCTCAGGAGCGACGTTCCCTTGCTGCTGGACGCCGGACGGGCGGCACATCGTTTATCAAAAGCGCGGCGTAAAGTCGCGTCTCGACCTATATTCAGTTTCCTTAGACGGCGAAAAGAAGGAGATACTTCTGCTGAACTCGCCGTTCGACGAATTGAGTCCCGCTCTGTCCCCAGATGGTAGATGGCTCGCCTATGCGACCGACGACACGGGCACGCTGGAGGTCTATGTTCAACCATTCTCGCCGGACGGCAAAGCTGTCGATCGAAAAAGAGTATCGAACACGGGCGGCCGAATGCCGGTTTGGCGGCGCGACGGATCAGAGTTGTTCTTTGTCGCTACCGATTCCTCGTTGATGGCGACCTCGGTGAAGCTAAGCGATGCCGGATTCGAATTCACGACGCCCGAAGCTCTTTTTAAGACGCGCGTGCTTGACTTTCGAAACGCTTTTCACGAATTTGACATCTCGCTCGACGGCCAGCGATTTCTCATTGGCACCCTCATCGGCGACACAAAGGCCCCGCCGCCGACCGTGATCCTGAACTGGCCCGCACTGTTGAAAAAATAACCTATGAAACGATGCCCTGAATGCGGAAGAGATTATAACGACGATTCGATGAGTTTCTGTCTTGACGACGGTTCCGAATTGCTCTTTGGCCCGGCGTCTATGGATGAACCGGCGACCGCGATCTCGTCAGAACCGGGATCGGTAGCGACTGGGCTCCGAGAAGGTGACGCTACTCGCCCGCAGGTTCACACCACCGATCAAACAGCTGTCTTCCCTCGCGGAGTGGAATCGGAGCCTCAGGAGTCTTTGGATGGATTGCCGGAGAAGCAAAGCATTTCCGCAAATAGAGCGGCGAAGCCGCTGATCGCCCTCCTTGCCGCTGTGATCCTTATGGTAGGCGGATTCTTTGCCTATCGCTATTTCACGCCCACCAAACAGATCGAATCCATCGCCGTGATGCCGTTTGTTAATGAAAGCGGGAACCCAGACGTAGAATACTTGAGCGACGGAATGACCGAGACGTTGATAAAGAGCTTGTCGCAGGTGCCGAATTTGGCGGTCAAATCGAGAAGCACGGTCTTTTATTACAAGGGCAAGGAAACTTCACCAAAGAAGATCGGCGAGGAACTGGGTGTGCAGGCGGTTTTGTTG
>JBGSYT010000112.1:0-2731 GCA_041750855.1 Pyrinomonadaceae bacterium
GTAGAGTATGAAAAATTAACCACCTGGCGACGGATCGATTATGAAGCGATGTTCAAGATGTGATCAGACCTATGTCGACGACAGTTTGAATTTCTGCCTGGCCGACGGCGGGCCTTTGGTTTCCATTGACAGCGAACCCACAGTCGTCATCCCGCGTCCGGCCCCCCGGAAAAAACGGACTTTTCTATTATGGCTGGCCCTTGCTGTCGCCGCTATAATGATCGGCGTGGTCATCGTCGCCGCCGGCTTGGTCTACAAATACTCCGGCGGTACCGAAGTATCGATCAGCCAAAATCAGAACTCTTCAAATCGACGTTCCGTTTTGGACCGAACCCCGACGCCGACTCCGTCACCCTCCCCAACAATGGCAAGTGACGAGTCTGACGAGAGTGAGGACGGCGACCCAACGCCGGTACCGGGTAATTCGGACGAGGTCACGCCTATAGGCTGGGAAACAACGGCGGGCGGGTTTCAGGGTGAGACCGGCCGAACCTACACTTTCGAATGTCCGTCCGGCGGCTCAAAACACCCGGTATACGGGAGCGATACTTACACTGATTATTCGTCTATTTGTACGGCGGCGGTCCACGTGGGCGTCATAAACCTGGAAAGCGGCGGCATCGTGACCATCGAATATAGGCCCGGCAGGGCCATCTACGGCAGCACGGTCCGCCATGATGTGAAATCAAACACCGCGGGCGAATATTCCAGAAGTTTCGTTATTCGAAAAGATAGTTCCCCAGCCAACTAACGCAAGCGGCTTAAGCTGCCCAACTCGTGACCCACGTGGCAAAGCTTAACCACACGTTTGTTTCCATCATAATAAGACGTATAGGGTACGAGGCTATCAATATGATCGAGCCGATGAGGAAGACCCTGTCGAGCTTTCGATTTCGCCAGGTGTCATAGATCAAAAGGCCCACGATCATTACGGTCGGAGCGCCGAAAAAGAACAGCGGTCCCGTCGCCTGCAGCGATTCGATCGGTATCCGGGCGATAGCGGGCGGAAGAAAATTGATCACGGTTAGGAGCATCAGGCGTTTGTGATGTGCAGGCCGCTTACGGTAATAAATTGCGGCCCCGAACAGCCCTGCAAACATCACAAGGTCCGTCATTGGGACGATCATGAAGGATAGCGGCGGAATGCCCGGTGGAGCTGAGGCTGACCCGAACGCTGCTGCCGCAGCGGTGAAAAACCCGACAATCAGGACGACGATCGCAAGCGCGATACCGAGCATCCCGGCCCGCATGTGCACGCGTGCCCTCTTCGACCGGATCAGCCAAACCTGTGCGATGAAGTAAAAGACCCACGCCGTCATCACGAGCCCATGAACGTGCACAAGCATGGACGGAACCGGTGGCGCACCGAAAACGGCCTTCAGATAATAAGTCCGGGCAAATCCGATAAGAATTATGATAGGAAAAAGTAACGCCACCGCCGCAAACAGCCGGCGATCCGACTGCCGCCAGTCATAGATTTCATTCGTCGCCATTTAAATCTCCAAATTTAGGTCCTGCTCGCTTAGTAAACACGCCGTTCAAGTCGCCGCCTCATTCGTTAACCTGAACTATCATCCCGCCTCCTCCAACTTGAACAGGAGGCGTCCGTTCGTCTTTAAGAAAACCCTGAAGTACATAAAGCTTAACGATCGCCCGTGCATCGGTTCTATGAAATCGGTCGACGAGGGTATTCATTCGGTCCAGGCCCGCTTTTCCAAGCATTTGCATTTGAGGAATATAGCGGAAAAGCGCAAAATCGCCGCCGGCGACTTTCATTATTAATTCACCTTTCCTGAAAGTCGTTGTCTGCGCGTTAAATTTCGCGATCGCGGCTGACGCCTGGATGTGTTCGTTGAGCACATCGATCACCGGCTCGCACATTCTGAAGGCGATACCAGGGTCAATAGTGGAATATCCCTTAATAACCTCCATAATATCGGCGAGATCGTCGCCGGTTTCCGCATAATCGCTAGTCAGCGATTTGGCATCTGTCATCAACTCCTTTGCGACAGCAATGTTTTCCTCACCACCCTTTTTATGAAATTCCGTGGCTAACGCAACGAGTTTTTGGATCTGGATCTTCTTTTTGGTCAGATTGCGGATCATTCGCCGGGCTTCTTCCAGTTTCCCCGCACCCGCCGAGCGGCTGATGCGACGCGATTCAAGTTGTTCCAGGGCATTCATCCGCGTTTTTTCGTCTGGGATCTGGTCGATCAATTTCCTGGCCCTCGCGTCATCGTCTATCTGGCCGATCTTTGTAGCGAGATTTTGATACGCCATCGATCTTTCCATCTCATTCTTTAACTGAGGAAGGTGTGCAAGTAGATCTTCCGGCGTCGAATTGGGGTCCCACAGCCGTTGCTGCTGCTGAACGTTGGCAAACTCGGCCGGAAGTTCAGCGTTAACCTCTGCCTGGCGCTGCCTAAGCTGAGCGGAGCGTTCCGGAACAAATTTTTCGAGCATAGGCATCGCCTGACTCAGGATCATCGCTGTCGATAACGATCGGGATGGCTGGAGCAGTGCGTAGGCCACTTTACCGGCCAGGTCCTTTATAGACGCTTCGGGAAACGCAAAAGGCTTATCCTTAGGAACTCCCTGCGGTTTAAATGCAAATTGAAGAAACTGCACCGCGATCTGCATGTCCTCACCATTTTGGGCGAGATCGGAATCGACCAGTTTTCTGATCACGTCACTTCCAAGTTCCGCAGCCTTTTTTTCATCTTTTTTGTTC
>JBGSYT010000113.1:0-57126 GCA_041750855.1 Pyrinomonadaceae bacterium
TACGCGCCTTCTATATTGGGGAATTGTTACTCGGATTCAACTTGACGGTGACGCACCAACCATCTATGGCATCGATCGAGTCAGGGAACTTCAAGGTTTGCACACGCCTCAAGAACTTAAGTTGCTCAAATCTGGTCGAAATATTGCACCTGACTTCATTCGACCTTACGCTATTTGCTATACGCCCTCTTTCTTGAGGATCGAAACAATCTAACGGTCGAGATGATTCTACATTTTCCGAGCCAAGCTGAGGATTGTCGAGGCCGCTGGTTCGAATCCAGCCGGGACCACCAGTTTTATCAGGGCATTTTGACCGGTTCGGTTTTGTGGAAGCCGGTGTCGAATCGGCATTTCTATTAATTGAACGGAAGTAATCCATGTACAAGCACAGTGGCAGACAAATATAGTTCTGTCCCGGCAAGGCAAAGCCTGTGTACATAAGTTTCGCGAACCGCATTCGACGAGGATGCGGTCTTTCACTTTTGGGGTCCGTGGCCCAGCCTTTTCCGCACATTCCCTCCGAAACGGTTCAATGCTTTTAACAACGGCGATGTACCGTTTCACCTTCATTACCCCGGATTCCCATTAGAGAAACGGGTGATACGGACCCGTTGAATCTCATCTTTGCGCATTCTTTGCGGGCTTGGCGGCTTTGCGTGAAACCGACCTCTTTTTTGCACGCAAAGCTGCGAAGAACGCGAAGTAAGGAAAAGGGGAATAATAACTCCAATCGCGGAATCCCGAATAAACCAACGGCCGGCGATCCGCGAGTAATGCCTTTGTGCTAAATTATTTGCGATGCATAAAGTGCTGACAGCCGCCGAAATGCGCGAGGTCGATCGCCTGACGACCCAACGCTACGGCATCCCCTCCATCATTCTGATGGAAAACGCCGCCCACGCCGTCGCCCGCGTCATCACCGAAAAACTAGGCGGTTCGGTCAAAGGTAAATCGATCTTGATCCTTTGCGGGAAAGGGAACAACGGCGGCGATGGAGCGGCGTTGGCGCGGATATTGTGGACACTGGGGGCGAACTGTTTTGTTTATTTAATCGGGAAAGTAAGCGAAACTTCCGGCGACGCACGAGTAAATTTCGAATCGGTATTAACTATTTCGGAATCCGATGATGCAAACTGGCCGAATGAGAACTGTCTTTATCTGACTGAGGTTCAGGGCGATCAACTTGATGGTTTTCTATATCAATGGACAGAGCGTGAAAAAGATTGTTTTGTCGATGCTTTCTTTGGAACCGGGCTAACTCGGCCGGTTGAAGGAGACTTCAAAACGGCAATCGATTTGCTCGCAGTTCGTCGCCGTTTTCTCGGCACGCCACTCTTCGTATCAGTCGACCTGCCTTCAGGCGTTGATGCTGACGAGTCGCATCCTATCGGTCCTCAAGTCACCCCGGATATAACGGTCACTTTCACATCACCCAAACCTGCGAATGTATTGTTGCCAGTTGCCCGATCTAATGGGGAATTGATCATTGCCGATATAGGAACTCCGCCTGGTTTGATCGAAGATCAGCCCAGCAAGCTCTATGTCTCTGAACAAAGAGATGCCCGCGTTTGGTTGCGGGAATCACGCTTTTCTGCCGATTCCTACAAGAATAAACGTGGCCACGCATTATTGATCGCGGGATCTGAGGATTATTCCGGGGCGGCGGTGTTGGCCGCGAACGCGGCGATTCGGTCGGGCGTTGGTTTGGCGACGCTTGTCTGTCCCGCGAGTGCGAAGGCGGAGATAGCGACGAGGCTGTTACCGGAAGTGATACTCTCGACGCTCGAGTCGGATGACTTTGCCGGGCATCTCGAACGGGCGGATGCGGTCGCGGTCGGGTGCGGGCTTGACGCGAACGATCCGAAAATAGAGAAGCTCGTTCGTGAACTGGTCGAGAATAGAACTAAGCCGGTGATCGTCGATGCGGGGGCGTTGTGGTTTTTCAATCCGCCAGGCGAGAACCACCCCGTCGGCGAAACGCCGACACCCCTCCTTAGTACGGAGGGGAGCTTGGAAAGAGCGCCGTTGATCCTCACGCCGCATGAGGGCGAGTTTTTGCGGCTTCTGGCTAGTCAAGGAGAGAACCACCCCGTCGGCGAAACGCCGCCACCCCTCCATAGCAAGGAGGGGAGCCTGAAAGATGACCGCGTGGCGGCCGTTCGCGACTTTTCGCAGAAGCACGGCGTGATCCTTGTGCTTAAAGGCGAACGCGTGCTGATCGGCGAACCGGGCGGCAAGGTCGTCGTAAATCCGACAGGTAATTCAGGCCTTGGCAAAGCGGGTAATGGTGACACCCTCGCCGGTATTCTCGCCGGTTTTGTTGCGCAGGCAGCGAAAATGAATATCGATGTATTCGAGACGGTCGTCGCGGCGGTTTACGTTGCTGGGATGGCAGGCGATGTCGCAGAAAAGAAGTTCGGGAAACGAGTAATGACGGCTTCTGACGTAAGGGAGTGTTTGACCGACGTGTTTGCCGAGTTTGAGAAGAATTAGAACAGGATGGACAGGATAAGCAGGATAATTGGCCGAAAATAGATCTCGTTAATCCTGTCTATTATGTTCGAAGAATTGTGGAATCAATGAACCCAGTTGAATTGTTGAAGGTCTGGATAGCCGCATTGCAACGCGTCGATATCGACGCTGTTATGGACTGCTACGCCGACGATGCGGTTAATTTTCAGGTGGCAGCGGGCGATCCTGCGATCGGCGTTGAGCAGATACGGGTTGACTTCGAGGGCTTCTTCACAGCTTTTCCGGATCTTTACGCTAATGTCGAGAATGTTATCGGCGACGGTGACTGGGCAGCGTGGGAATGGCTTGGCGGTGGAACATGGACGGGTGAATTCCTCGGTCATCAACCGACCGGAAAAAGCTACGAGCTTCGCGGTTGCGGATTTTTCAGATTTAGTGGTGGAAAGATCGTATTTCAACGCGGTTATTGGGACAAACACACTTGGTTCTCGCAGATAGGCCTGCCGATCGAATGACCAAAACAGTTGAATGTACAACGCCCGACGAGACATTCGCCATCGGTGAGCGGGTCGGCAGGGGATTGCAAGCGGGGAGTGTAGTTCTACTTTACGGCGGCCTCGGAGCGGGCAAGACGCTGTTGACGAAGGGAATCCTTGCATCGCTTGAATATGACATCGACGAGGTGACCAGCCCCAGTTTCGCTCTCGTGAATCTCTACAAAACCGGCAGTTTCAACGTTTATCATATCGATCTTTGGCGAATCGATGAGAGGGTCGATGCCGCACACGCAGTCGGGTTGGAAGAGATACTTGAGGACCCGCAAGCGATAGTCGTGATCGAGTGGGCCGATCGCCTTCGGCAGACCCCAACCGCAAATCAAGTCATTCCGGTCACGATCGAGGGCTCCGGCGACGAACCTAGAAAGATCGCTCTAGACTTTGGGGAACAAATGAATAGGGAATCGGTCTAAGGTGTTATGAGATATACGGCCCTGTTGATCTTTGCCCTGGCTTTAGGTTGCTCAGACGCGGAAGGGCCGGCAGCTAACAAAGCTCCGCCGCGCGACGAGCGTGCGGAGAGGCTAAAGCTGCAGAAGGAAACGGTTCAGGCATTTTTCAAACCGATGAAGGTCGAAACCGGCGATTGGCTCGACACCCAAAGGGAATCGGGTGAGACCTTCGAAGAGTATCTCACTTCGAACCCAACGCTTCCTACCGCAGAGCGTCGCACGATCTATATTCAACCGATCGGCACTTTCACCGCGGAACAGCGAAGAGCTATACGGCTTACGGCCGAATATATGCGGGCGTTTTACAGCCTGCCCGTAAAATTGAACGCCGACCGCGCACTCGGTAATGTGCCGGACGACAAAAAGCGGCTTATCGAATATCGCAACAATCTTCAGATACGGACACAGTATTTCCTCGACGACGTCCTGCCTAAGTTCCTGCCTCAGGATGCTGCCGCGCTGATCGCATTTACTAACTACGATCTTTACCCGGGCGATACTTGGGCCTTCGTCTTTGGGCAGGCGACTTTCTCGGAACGGGTGGGCGTATGGTCGTTGTATCAGTTCAAGCCGCCTGGCCGCAGAACGAGTTTTGACCAACTGCTCGACCGCACGTTAAAGGTGGCGATGCACGAGACGGGGCATATGTTCTCGATGAGGCACTGCACGAAATACGAATGCCTCATGGCCGGGACAAATCACTTAGCCGAGACCGACCGGCGGCCTTTGGACAATTGCCCCGAATGTATGGCAAAACTCGCGTGGGCCATGAATTACGACGCTGTCACGCGATATGAAGCGCTTGCCGAGTTCTGGACGAAGCAGGGAAGAGCGAAAGATGCCGAAGAGAATCGGCAAAAGGCCCAAGCGGTTAGGGCTTTTGAGAAAAGTGTCCCAGCTAAATGAGAGGCCTGCTGGCTAGGCCTGGCATTGCCCCAACATGCTGATCAATACAAAACTACATGGCCGAAGCCCCTGGCAAACTTACAATCCTGAGTGATCCGAGTATCCTGATCCTTAAATCGCTGCGGCGGCTCGAGCTTTATGAGGGCAGCGATCTGGTCCGACTGTTCGACATCGTTCTTGGATCGTCGCCGATCGGTGATAAGGAGGTCGAAGGAGACGGCAGGACGCCTGAAGGCGAGTTCTACATCTTCACGCGAAATCCCGAAAGCCGATACCACCTTTCTCTGGCGATCAGCTATCCAAACCGCGCGGCAGCTGTTCGTGGGTTAAATAACGGGATCATATCGCGCGAGGAACACGACGCGATCGCCGAGGCCGAGAGAACAAACGGACGTCCGCCGCAGAATACGCGGCTTGGGGGCGAGATCTATATACACGGTGGCGGCACTGCTTGCGACTGGACCGACGGCTGCATCGCTCTCTCCGATGATGAAATGACAGTGCTGTTCGAGGCGATCCCTGTCAGAACACCGGTCACGATATTGAAATAGGCCGCAATTTTTGTAGAATTTTTGTAACGCGAATTTAAAACAACCACAGGGCCTTCTGAAATATAATAGAGGATTGGCCCATATGGACCAGGAGAATATCAAGGCAGAAAAGACACGGTCTGAACTTCCGGCGGAAGCGGCCGCTGATGTTGCGTTTGACGGCGCGGCCCTATTTAATCGTGAACTGAGTTGGCTCGAATTCAATCGCCGCGTACTGGATGAGGCGATGGACGAGCACCTGCCGATCCTTGAGCGGCTGAGGTTTCTATCGATCTTTTCTACAAATCTCGACGAATTTTTCATGATCCGGGTCTCCGGCTTGAAGGAGCAGATCGAGGAAGGGGTGGCCGAGCTGTCGGTTGATGGGTTGACGCCCGCGGAGCAGCTACGCGAGATCGGAAAGCGCCTGCGGCCGATGCTGAAACGGCAGGCATCTTATCTAAAGGAGCATGTTCTGCCGGAGCTTGCCGCACAGAAGATCACCATCGAACCGTATCGGTCGTTGAATGCTAAGGAAAGAAAAAAGCTTGATAAGTATTTTCGGGACAATCTCTTCCCGATCCTTACGCCGCAGTCCGTCGATTCGAGCCATCCGTTTCCCTATATTTCAAACCTAAGCTTGAACATCGGCCTTTTTATCGAACCTGACCGAAACGTCACCCAAAAGAATCTCAAACATCTCTTTCGCCAGAAAAGATTTGCCCGCATAAAGCTGCCGCCATCACTGCCTCGGCTAATACCGATCAATGAGAAGACGGGCCGATTTTCGCTAATGGAAGAAGTGGTCGCCGCAAATGCCACGGCGCTGTTCCCGAACATGAAGACCAGTGACGGATACCTCTTTCGGGTGACCCGAGACGCGGACATCGAGATCCGCGAAGACGAGGCCGGTGACCTGATGCGAACGCTCGAACGCGAGTTGCAGCGACGGCGATTCCGGTTTCCGGTCAGGCTTGAAGTGTCGGACACGATGCCCGAAAAAATGCTGAAACTGTTGACCGACGGCATCGGCCTTAGTGGACAGGACGTGTTCCCGATAGAGGGCTTTGTGGACATACCTGACCTGATGCAGCTCTATTCGCTTGCCCGGCCGCAGCTTAAGGAGCGGCCGATCACGCCTGTTCATCCGTCGGTTCTGCATGAGAAAAAGAACGTCTTCGATGTTCTGAGAAAACAGGACATCCTGCTGCATCATCCCTACACTTCGTTCTCGGCGGTCACGGATTTCCTAGCCGATGCCGCCGAAGATCCGCACGTGCAGGCCATTAAGATCTGTCTGTATCGAACCGGGAAAGACTCGCCGATCGTGGACTCGCTGATCCGGGCTACGCTATTGGGAAAACAAGTGACGGCTTTGGTCGAACTGAAGGCTCGATTCGATGAGGAGAACAATATCGAATGGGCAAGGCGGCTTGAAAACGAGGGGGTGCACGTGGTTTACGGCATCAGCAGCCTCAAGACACATTCGAAGGTGTTGCTCGTCGTGCGTCGCGAAAAGGACAAGCTGGTCCGGTACGTCCATTTCGGTACCGGCAACTACAACCCGGCAACGTCAAAGCTTTACACGGATCTGGGGCTGCTGACCGCAGACGAGGAGATAGGGGAAGACGCGACCAGTTTATTCAATTTCCTGACAGGATATTCACAGCAGGATCAATATAATCGCCTTCTTGTAGCTCCGCTTAATTTGCGTGAAAAGCTTGTGGAATTGATCCGCCGGGAACGCGACATTGCCCATTCGGGACAAAATGGCCGGATAATCATCAAGATCAACAGCTTAACCGACGAGGAATTGATCCATGAGCTTTACGAAGCCTCGCAGGCGGGTGTGGAGATCGACCTCATCGTCCGGGGGATTTGCTCCTTGCGGCCGGGGGTTAAAGGGCTTTCGTCAGGCATTCGAGTTCGGTCGATAGTGGGCCGGTTCCTTGAGCATAGCCGGATCTTCTTTTTTGGCAACGGCGTTACCAGCGAGGAAGTGTACATCGGCAGTGCCGATTGGATGCAGCGGAACCTGGACCGTCGGGTCGAGGTCGTTATTCCCGTGCTTGACCCGGACGTGCGGCGGTATATCGTTGACGAGATACTTCAGTTCTATCTTAAAGACAATGTCAATGCACGCGTTCTTCGTCCAGATGGAACGTACCGAAAGGTAACGGGCGGCGAGCCGTTTGATGCTCAAATGGCCTTTGTCGGACGCGACATCGGCGCCTGAGCGGTCAACACTTAATGGCGAACATTGGAAAGTAATTACGCGGCCGTCTTCTTCGTAAATCTTGACTCGGCCACATCGCCGACCATTCGGCCATATTTAATCGCGAGGCGAGGATAGCCTCGCGGTTCAGCCTCGAGGTCGCCGATCTCAAGCACGTTTTCGGCTTCGTTAATGGCTTCCACCTCGCCTTCGATCTCCATATATAGCCCGAAAGGAAGCTCGTCAAGCACAACCTCGACATCCTTTAAATGCCAAGTCTTGCGATGTTTTTCGTAGATGACGGAAAGCTTATAGCCCAGGCACTGAATGATCTTTTCCATTGCATCGACATCCGCGACCGCCGTCTCATATTCGATCCTGTGTTTTATGTCCGAGTCGTATCTAAGCCGTTCTTTGTAGGTCAGGACCGTGTGGCCGGCAACCTTTCGCAAACGCAGAACTGCCGCCCTTTCTTCGAGAAGTCCGCCTTTGTGCAGGTAGTTTTCTTCAAACACTTCGCTGCGAAACTCAGCGCCTAGTTCACGAAGCCGCGTGGCGATCTCAACAAGCCTCTTGCGGTCGAGCCGGTACTTTTTTTCGATCTCGATACCCATTTGGATCAAAGCAAAGACCAATCTTATTTGATTGCCGGAACTTCGGCAAACCAAGCGGCTGAGGCGTGTGCGTCCTTGACTTACCCGGTCCTAAACCTGAATACTTGATTAAAACGTCAGGTATTAACCTGCGGAGATCGGTTTAATACAGGAGAACTTATGCCATACCCGGAAATGATGATCCAAGGAATGCGTGCGGAACTGGCGCAGCTTGGGATCGAAGAGACAAAGACACCCGAATCGGTTGAGGAAGCGATCAAGAATACCAAAGGGACGCTGATGGTGGTCGTAAATTCTGTTTGCGGCTGCGCGGCCGGCGGAGTTCGCCCCGGCATAGCGACGGCACTTGAAAGATCGTCGGTGAAGCCAGAACGGGCGATCACCGTATTTGCCGGTGCCGACATCGACGCAACGGAGACGGCAAGGGAATATTTCTCCGGCTACGCTCCATCGTCGCCGGCCATCGGCTTTCTCAAAGACGGCAAGCTCGTGCAAATGTTCGAGCGCAGGGACCTTGAGGGAAGGCCGCCTTTCGTAATTGCGGACGCTCTTGCGAAGGCATTTGAAGAGCACTGCGCCCCGGCCGAGACTGCTGCTGCGTAGATCAATAAACTCTATTTGCACGGTTCGACGCTGTGTCGGAATTGCTTTGCCGCCTGAGTTGGGTCTAAAATACGGGCCGTGCGGAATTTCTTTATCCGTACGGCCCCCTGTCCTTCGATGTCATCAGAACAGCGACAACACACCAGATTCTCGCTTGAGATCCCGGCCATTATTTGTACAGAGTCCGGCGAGCGGCAGAACACTGTGCTTCAGCAGATAAGTGTCGGCGGTTGTTTTACCGGCTGGGAGGAAAACATTTTTACCGGCGACGAATTTAGGATGGAAATTCAACTCCCGAACCGAAACCTCCTTCCGCTTTCATGCAGGGCCGTGTACCGATTTGAGAACACGGGAGTTGGCGTCAAGTTCATTGATATCTCTCAGTTCGAGCAGTCGCTTCTCTCAACTATTATTAGAGAGAAGCTCCGCCTCGAGGGTTTACCGACCGATGTAGATCCTTTCTTTCAGCCCAAGCCGTTCGCCAAACCCGATGTTCCGCCCGTTTCCGATTCGACGGAACGAGAATCCAGAGAAGCGATCCTCGACAGCATTATGTCCGGTGAAGGCAATGTCTAGCCCGACATTTTCGTTGATTGAAAACCGTTCGTTTCGTACGTTCGAAACTCATCATTGGAGAGTCCTGTTGCGACCGTCACTTCTTGCTCGGTGAGAGCACCGCAATCAAGTCCTTGCCGAAAAAAGTTAACTATGCCCAACGCTGTGGCCGCATCGTCAAACGCGGTGCCTGTAAGAGTCGCCTGTGTTGCGGCATTAATGAATGCTCGCAGACGCTTGCCCTGTTCCTCTGCCGAGACAAGAAAGAATCTGTAAACCGCTGCATACCGTGCAACAAGCTGGTTCGGGTGTAGGTCCCAGCTTTGAAAAAAACCGCTCGAAAGCGACCGGGTGACATTTGAATAATGGATCTGCCACCCGGCAAAGACCGCAGCCTTGTTTGCGAAGGTCTTCTCCTTCGTCAACCGGCCTTCCCTGTGGACTGGCACGGGAAGGGTCGTGGTGACCGAATCGGAAAGCCTGATGCCCGCGGGCCGAAGAGTAACTAGCATGAGGTTGCGTGCAAAATCGCACGATGGGTGGTTCAAATCCTGTTCCGAGGCGGCGATGCCGATCGATGACGTGTAATCGTAGGCTCCGAAATGTGCGGCGACACATCGTCCGCGTGCGGCTTCCGCCAACGACCGAAGCGCAAAGTTTCCCTTCTTGTCGATCAGGGCCAGCGGATGCTCGACCATGATCTCTATTCCAACGCGGCCATTGCTGAGCCCGATCTCCCTTTCGATCTTGCGGAGGTGGCGAGACAGGGCCTCAACCTCTTTCTTGTCAGTAACCTTCGGAAGTGTAACGACAAAATTGTCAGGCACGCTCCCTTCAAGATCCTCGGCCAGAGTCTTGAGGAATATCTGCAAAGTTCGCTTTGCTCGGCTTCGCGTGGCACTGGAAAAGGGTTTTATGCGGATGCCGGTAAATGGCGTAGATGTTCCGGCCTTTACTGATGCTGCAAGTTCTCGGGCGGCCCGCACGGCGTGAAAATTTTCCTCATCATCACTTCGGAATCCGTATCCGTCCTCAAAGTCGATCCTGAGATCTTCAACCGGTTCCAGCTCAAGCTTTTGCTTCGTTCGGCCATACACTTCAGAAGCAAGCCATGCGGGAAAGTTCTCCGATCTCAAGGCCGCTGATTCCTTTAGCAATGCCCTTTCAAGGCTGTCTGCCTCAGCAGCCGATCGCGGAAGCGTTCTGCACTCGGCAATGCCAAGTGCCGCGGCAAATTCAAGATGATCGCTGACATAAGTGTTGAGGGTCTGGAGCGCGATCTTCCCCAGCTTAGCCGGCGTGTCTTTTGAAAACAGATGGGCGCCGCCGTAAACGACGTGGACGGGCGCGCGGGAAGACACTTGCTGTACAACTGAGGAGCTTTGTTGTTTTGAGCGGTGCCCACGCAGTATCAGCCGCACACCTTCGTCACCTTCGGTCAGAACCGTCTTTTTCATCGGAACAATTCCTCCATCGCCTCTTCGAGGTTACTCACCCCAACGGTCCTGATGCCGAGAAGCTTTTCCGATCCCTTCAGATTCGAACGCGGCAAGATCAGCTTCTCGAATCCGAGCGATCGTGCCTCTTGCACGCGGGCCGGTGCCTGGAGCACGCCTCGCACCTCGCCGGTCAGGCCGACCTCGCCAAAAATGGCGATGTCGCGATCTATCTCCAGATTGCGGAAGCTTGATGCGATCGCTGCGACAACACCCAGATCTGCCGCCGGTTCATCGATCTCCATTCCACCCGCTACGTTAACGAAAATATCGTCTGCACCGAACTGAAAGCCCAGACGCTTTTCCATAACCGCGATCAGCAAAGCAGCCCGATTGTAATCGAACCCTTGTGCCATCCGTCGTCCCGAACCTGCACGCGAACCTCCAACCAAAGCCTGGACCTCAAGCATCATGGGCCTGGTTCCTTCGATACAGACGGTCACGGCCGATCCGCTCGCCCCGGCGGGCCTTTCCTGAAGGAATAGTTCTGACGGATTTGCGACTGCGACCAATCCGATGTTCGTCATTTCGAATACCCCGATCTCGTTAACGGCACCAAAACGGTTCTTGGTCGCCCTAATGATCCGATGGTTGTGGTGCCGGTCTCCTTCGAAGTACAAAACGGTATCGACAATATGTTCCAGGGTCTTCGGTCCGGCAATGCTGCCGTCTTTCGTCACGTGGCCCGTGACGAAAACGGGAATTCCGGTCTGCTTTGCCAGCATCATCAGCTGTGCAGCTACCTCGCGGACCTGTGAAACGCTTCCGGGTGCCGATTCGACACGATCACTGAACATCGTTTGGATAGAGTCGACAATAAGAATATCCGGCCCAATGTGTTCGACCGAGGCAAAAACCGATTGAAGATCGGTCTCGGGCAAGAGATAAAGGGTGGTCGCCGAGAGGCCCAGGCGTTCACCACGCATTTTGACCTGCCGCTCGGATTCTTCGCCCGTGACGTAAAGTATCTTGCGTCCGCCGCCGCTTAGCTTATCCGCCATCTGCACGGCAAGCGTCGATTTGCCGATGCCCGGAGCCCCGCCGATAAGGACGATAGAACCTGCGACGATCCCGCCGCCGAGAACGCGGTCTAGTTCGTCGATACCGGAAGGAAGCCGAGTTTCTTCCTGGGACTCAACATCCGTATAGGCAACGGCCTCGCGTCCGGAGAAGAGCCTCGATCCTGCAGCAAATCGGCCGTTTTGGCCGCCCGCTCGGTTCCGCTCCTCGGTATACGTGTCCCACTCCCGGCAGTCCGGGCATTGCCCGAGCCATTTGCGAGCTTCGCTGCCGCAGTTCTGACAAACAAATACTGTTTCAGGGCGTTTTCCCATTCGGTTGCAGGTACAGAATACATCGACCCGTCAAACCCGCGAAACGGGACATTGAGATGTGGACGCCCCTTCGTTATCCTTTTCACAGGTGGAATTAGAATGCCAGAATACGGAACACATCATTTTGCGGAGAAAGTCGCGCTTGTAAGCGATATCCGGGGCCCGGTTGGCCGTGCGGTTTCGATGCAGCTTGCCCTGCTGGGGTGTTTCGTTGTCGGGGTTGACCCTGACTCTACCGCAGACGGACGTAATTCAATTCAGGAACTCGTGAATCTGGGAACGCTTGCGATGTGTGTTTCTGCCGATCCGGGCACTGTTGCAGGATGTGAAAGGATCACCGGTGAGGTTCGAAAGGCGTTTGGCCGGCTGGACCTTTTGGTCAATTGTCTGAAAAAGGAGCCTGAATCGTCATTTGAAACCAATACAGAGGCCGATTTTGTCGGGCTCTTACAAGCAAATCTCGGTTCGGTCCAGTTTCTGACAGACGTTGCGGTTGGATTGATGAGCGATCGGCCGAATCCGAGGATCGTAAACATTGCCTGGACGGTCGATTCGGATCCTCTATTTACGGCCGCACAGGCTGGCATTGTAAGTCTTACTGAAATGGCCGCCTTGAAGCTGCCAAAGAATTTTCGCGTTAATTGCGTCCGGGTGGGTTACAAAACGTCGGCGCAAGGCAGGGGCGACGAGAGAGAGAAGGCACCTGGCCCATTTGTAGATTCGGACGATGTCGCAAGGGCGGTGCTCTTCCTGCTTTCGTCAGAATCGACGGCGATGAATGGGCAAGTGATCCACCTTGGCCGCTCGGATTGAGGCTGGAAAGTTAGGTGGGTTGTTTGTGGCCAGTGCATTCGTGGTAAGATTTTTATCGAGATGAAGTTTGACGTTCTCATAATTAGGATCGCTTTTGTCAGTCTCTTGGTTCTCCTGGCCTATTTGCTAAATCCGTTTGAGCGGACCCAGAGATTTGGCCTCGATCAGATCGCCGATCCGGTGGGGAGACACGTTTTGTCGGCTTTCCTCGGCCTGATCGTCGGCCTTTTCATCATAGCGTTTGAGATGCGGGTGCGGAGGGCCTCCCTTAAGACGCTCATCGGTGCGGCCATCGGATCGATCCTCGGCATCATCGGGGCATTCCTGATCGGCGTGTTGATCTCGATCCAAAAAGAATCTGCAGTCTCTGCTGAAATGCAAACATTTTTGACGATCTCGCTCGCGTTCTTTATGGGATACGTCGGGTTGATGGTCGGGGCAGCCAAAGGCGATTATCTGGATCTCTCTGCTCTTGGCGGGATCTTCAGTGACAAGAACGTCAAAGTTGATTACAAGATCCTCGACACGTCTGTGATCATAGACGGCCGAATTGCAGACGTCTCGGAAACGGGTTTTTTGGGCGGAACACTGATCATCCCAAACTTCATTTTGGCTGAGCTCCAACAGGTGGCCGATTCGGCAGATTCGTCCAAACGCCAGCGTGGACGACGCGGCCTGGACATGCTTCAGCGTCTTCGCAACAACAGCAAGCTTGATGTTCAGATAATTGAACAGGACTTTCCCTCGGTGAAGGAAGTGGACCTTAAGCTGATCGAGCTTGGAAAGCAGCTTGATGCGGTGATCGTCACGAACGACTTTAATCTCAATAAGGTATCGCAGCTTCGCGGCGTATCGGTCTTAAACATCAACGAGCTGGCCAACGCTCTTAAGCCTGTAGTTCTTCCCGGCGAGGCAATGCGCGTTTTCGTATTGAAGGAAGGCAAGGAATATAACCAGGGCGTTGCCTATCTTGATGATGGGACGATGGTCGTTGTTGATAATGCCCGCCGGCTGATAGGAAAGACTGCGGATATTTCGGTGACGAGCGTTCTGCAAACGACGGCAGGAAAGATGATCTTCGGAAGGCTTTGGGAAGAGAAGCAAGGCGCTGAAGAAACTTCCAACGGCGGTGAATCGAACATGTCCGTCCATGATTCTCGTTCGCTTGGCTTTCGAAAGGCGACACGTGAACTTCGTCAAACGACCATCATTGAGGAACTCGACCGCTGATCGAGCCCTGTCAGCCATTTTCCGGAGATGAACATTGCTATCATCGTGGCCGCCGGCACCGGATCGCGTTTCAATTCTGAAACTCCAAAACAATTTCTCGAAATCCACGGCAAGCCGGTAATAACGCACACAATCGAGCGTTTCGAGTACGCGCCATCAGTCGATTCGATCATCCTCGTTCTTGCCAAAGCGCAGGTATCGAGGGTTGATATGACGCCGTTTAGAAAGCTCGAATCGGTTGTGGTCGGTGGAACGACGCGTGCGCAGTCGGTTCTAAACGGGTTGAACGCGGTGGGCGAGAGCTGTAAATTAGTCGCGGTTCACGACGGTGCTAGGCCGCTCGTAACGGTGGATGAGATCGAACGTACTATAGCAAAAGCGAAAGAAACCGGCGCCGCCTGCCTTGTTGCTCGGGTCACCGACACTATCAAATCGATTCGCGGCGGCGAGATAGCGGCAACGCTCGACCGTGATAAACTACGTCGGGCATTGACCCCGCAGGTGTTCAGGTTCGAGGTTTTGCGAAAGGCTTTCGCGGGCGTCAATCTGGACGAATCGGTCACCGACGAATGTTTTCTTGTTGAAAAACTCGGGCATCCGATAGCGATAGTAGAGGGCAGTGCGCGGAACATCAAGATCACGCACCCCGAGGACCTTATCCTCGCAGAATCATTGCTGAAGGATCGGCTTAAAGCTAACAGCTAATCGCTAATAGCCTGATCAACAACGGTCCTTGGCTTCTTGAATTTTGTTCGGTCGAGGTAACAGATGCATCGAATTGGCTTCGGCTCCGATATTCACCGACTAGTGCCGGGCAGGGCGCTGATAATTGGCGGCGTGGAGATCGAATCCGACCTTGGGGCTGATGGCCACTCGGACGCCGACGTCCTGATCCACGCGATCACAGACGCCATCCTCGGTTCGCTTGCACTTGGCGATATCGGCTCGCACTTTCCGCCAAGCGACGAGCGATGGAGAAACGCCGAGAGCTCCGTGTTCCTGCGTTTCGCGATCGGCGAGATGAAACAGCACGGCTACGAGATCGCAAATGTCGATTCGACCGTACACCTCGAACACCCGAAGCTCCGCCCATATATCGACGAGATCCGGAAGGGCATTGCGGACGCCCTGGAGGCGGAGACAAATCGAGTTAGCATAAAAGCAAAGACCGGCGAGAGTGTCGATGCCGTCGGCGAACGACGGGCGATCCGAGCAGAGGCGGTCGTCCTCCTCAAGAACGTATAGTGACCGGACTATTCACTAGGTACTTAAAACTACTCACTGAAGAAAATACGGCCTGCATCAGTTATAAGTGTGTGGTGACAAGTAAGTAGTTCTGGGAAGTGAAAATGCGCCCACAGGAAATAATTGCAAAGAAACGTGACGGCGGAGAGCTTTCCGACTTGGAAATATGTGCATTTATCGACGGTGTTTGCGACCGGTCGTGGGCGGACTATCAGACTTCTGCGTTGATCATGGCGATGGTCATTCGCGGGTTGAGTTTGGCCGAACAGGACGCTATCACCGACGCGATGCTTCGTTCAGGTGAAGTCCTCGACTTTTCCGATATCGACAAGCCGAAAGCCGACAAACACTCGACCGGGGGCGTCGGAGACAAGACCTCACTGATCATTGCACCCATCATGGCTGCGTGCGGTGTTGCGGTGCCGATGATCTCCGGCCGGGGCTTAGGGCATACGGGCGGAACACTCGATAAGCTTGAGGCGATCTCGGGCTATAACGTCAAGCTTTCGAAGAACGACCTTCATCGCGTGATCGATGCCTGCGGTTTTGCAATGGCTGGCCAGACGGCCGAGATCGCTCCGGCGGATAGGATCATCTACGCACTCCGCGACGCGACCGCGACCGTCCCATCCATACCCCTCATCGTAGCGTCGATCATGTCAAAGAAGCTGGCCGAAGGCCTAGACGCACTTATCCTCGATGTAAAAACAGGTTCGGGAGCATTTATGCCGGAGTTCGAGGATTCTAAAGCATTGGCCGAAGCCCTCGTAACGACCGGACAGAATTTCAGCGTGCGGACCGAGGCGGTGATTTCTGATATGAGCCAGCCGCTGGGCCGCTTTGTCGGCAATGCACTAGAGATGTATGAATGCATAAAAATACTGCGAGGGGAAGAGGACGAGTCCTCGGCAGCGACGCTGGAACTTTCGCTGGAACTCTCCTCTCGGTTGCTCGTTTTGGCCGGCATGGCTTCTACCCTTGATGAAGCTCGCAATCTGGCGTCGGAGAAGCTGCAGAACGGAGCTGCGTTTGATGCGTTCGTCGAAAACGTAAGGCTTCAGGGCGGCGACACGGGCATCTGTGATACACCGGAGAAGCTGCTCGATCCAAGTATTTCCGAGATCAGAATTCTCGCCGGATCGAATGGCTATGTCTCGGAGATCGATACTCTAGCCATCGGAACCGCCGTTGCATCGATCGGCGGCGGCCGTACGAAGGCCGATGACGAGATCGACCACGCGGTGGGGTATTCGAGCCTTGTCACCATCGGTGAAGCGGTACGAGTGGGAGACGATCTAGGGATCCTCTATTGCCGCAGCACAAATACGGCCGCGCTTGAGGTTGACAAACTGAGCGCCGCGTATGTCCTTGCAGAGGACGGCGTTGAGCCGGTGAACCTCATCAAGGCCATAATTTCCTGACAATTTTTCCTGCAAGCCGCCAACCGTTCCTACGTTCCTATTTCAGACAAAGGGTTTTGCGATCACTTTCTATAAAAAAAGGAGCCAGGACATGGAACGGAAAACTATCGGAGCCGCAATTATGCTGTTCGCATTCAGCGTTGGGATCGCTTTTGCGAGCATTTCTTTCTTTGGACGGGTGATTCATCCGGTCGAGGTTCCGGAAGACAGGATAGAATTGCCGCCTGACGAGTCTAACCCGCCGAATGGCCAAACGCTTGAAATGGTGTTCGTTCTTGATACGACCGGTTCCATGGGCGGGCTGCTGGATGCCGCCAAAGAAAAGATCTGGAGCATCGTGAACGATGTGATGCAAAAACAGTCTCGGCCCAACGTCCGCGTCGGCCTCGTTGCTTACCGCGATATCGGCGACGACTATGTGACCCGCCTCACGCCCATCACCGCCGATCTGGACAGAGTTTACTCCGAACTAATGGACCTGGATGCAGGAGGCGGCGGCGATTCGCCTGAGAACGTCCGACGGGCACTTGCCGAAGGCGTTAAGGACGCGGGCTGGTCCACGGCCCGCGCCGGTGTTGCACAGGTCATCTTCCTTGTCGGCGACGCTCCGCCTCATAACTACCAGAACGAGCCCGACGTGCTTGCCACTGCATCAGAAGCGGTGCGCAAGAACATGATCGTTAATACAATACAATGCGGCTCGGATGCTGGCACGCGAGTAGTTTGGCAGCAGATCGCCGCAGCCGGCCAGGGAAAGTACTTTGCGATCGCCCAGAACGGCGGCGTTGATACTATTCACACCCCCTACGATGAACGGTTGTCAGAACTCGGAAGACGGCTCAGCGGCACCACGTTGACTTATGGGGCGGCTCCGGTGCGGGAGGTTGCGGCCAGGACGATGGCCGAAACGGAATCAAAGGTAGCGAACGCGGCTTCGAACACAGCCCGTGCCGACCGTGCACTTAATAAGGCGATCAGCAAAGACGCCTATGTGAACGATTTTGTCCAGGACATCGAGAAAGGGAAAACACGACTGAGCGATGTGAAAGCCGAAGACCTGCCAGAGGCGATCCGGAAAATGCCCGAAGCAGAACGATCCCAAGAGATAGAAAAAAAGGTGGTGGAACGAAAGAAGATCCGCGAAGAGATCCTGCAACTTTCGAAACAGCGTGAGGCCTTCATCAAGGCAGAGCGATTGAGATCAGGCAAAACGAACGGTTTCGACACCGCGGTGCAGTCCGCCCTTGGCGAGCAGCTTGCCCGTCGCGGAATTAAGTAGCGCAGATGATAAGCTTGCCGAAAATTGCCTATGCTTGTAATCTTGTTGAACGCAAACGATGTTTCAACAAAACAGCCTTCGGACCAACTATCTCAGATCCGTTCTAGTGGCGGGAACCTTATTTCTCGCCGTTTTCCTGATCACTTCCTGCAGTACCCGGGCCGATGTAAAACGCGAAGGCTGCAACATCCATGTCGGCATCGTTTTTGACATTGGCGGCAAGAATGACCGCTCGTTCAATGCGGCTGCGTGGGAAGGCGTAAGGCGGGCGGAAAAGGAACTGGACATCTGCCTTTACGATGTTGAACCGGGCAATCCGACGTCGATCGAGCCGGCGATGCGTGCCTTTGCCGAGAGGGATTTTGACCTCGTCATCGGTGTCGGCTTTGCTCAGGGGCCGATCATGCAGAAGGTCGCCAACGACTATCCCGACATCAAGTTTGCGATCATCGACGGCGTGATCTTCGAAAAGGACGGCAAGACCCCGAAAGCCAACGTTGCATCGCTGGTCTTTCGCGAACACGAAGGCTCGTTCCTAGTTGGAATGATCGCGGCGTCAAAATCGAAGTCCGGGATATTAGGTTTTGTCGGAGGAATGGACATCAAGCTTATTCACCGGTTTGCGACGGGCTATGAAGAAGGTGCGAAATACGTCAATCCGAACATCAAGGTGCTAACCAACTTTGTCGGCGTGACTGACAGCGCCTGGAACAATCCAGGAAAAGGCAAAGAACTTGCATTGAACCAAATTGACAAGGGCGCCGACGTGCTGTTCACAGCAGCGGGAAATTCGGGCTTGGGAGCTTTCGACGCGGTCGAGCAATACGGCAAGAACGAAAACGGCGAGGCAAACAAGTTCGTGATCGGTGTCGATTCAAACCAAAACGGCGTGAAGCCCGGCTTCGTTCTAACCTCAATGGTCAAACGTGTCGATAACGCTGTCTTTGACGTTGTGCAGGAAGTCCTCGAAAAAAGATTTCAGGGCGGATTTCACGTATTCGGCCTAGACAAAGACGGGGTTGCTTACGCGATGGACGAATTCAACAAGCCCCTCATTCCGGCGGATGTCCTAACAAGAGTTGAAGAGGCGAGGAGCAAGATCGTAAGCGGCGAGATCAAAGTTACCGACGCGATGGCAAACTAGCGGAAGTCCCAGGTGAGTCGATAAATGTTGGAGCTGAAAAACATTCGAAAGACTTTTGGTGACTGTGTTGCGAATGACGATGTTTCGCTCATCGTCACGAAAGGTACGATTCACGCGATCGTGGGTGAGAACGGTGCCGGAAAATCGACCGCGATGAAGATCGTGTACGGTTTCTACAACCCGGACAGCGGTGAGATCCTGCTCGACGGAAGAGCGGTTACGATCCGGAGCCCTCACGATGCGATAGACCTTGGCATCGGAATGGTGCACCAGCATTTTATGCTGGTCGATACGATGACCGTGGCCGAGAATATTATCCTCGGAGCAGAGACAGGTTCCAGGATGAACCTGGACCTGGACACCGGCGCCCAGCAGATCAAGAAGTTATCCGAAGAATTAAAGCTTGCAATTGATCCCAATGCGATCATCGAAGACCTTTCCGTCGGCCAGCAGCAGCGTGTCGAATTGTTGAAGGCGCTTTATCGGAATGCCGATCTGCTGATCCTGGACGAGCCGACGGCGGTCTTGTCACCGCAGGAGGTCGAAGAGTTTTTCAATATCCTTCGTCGAATGAAGGGACAGCGCAAGACCATTGTCATTATCACGCATAAGCTCAATGAGGTACTCGCGATCTCTGACGAAGTAACGGTGATGCGCGATGGCAGAACAGTCGGGAATGTATTGACCGCCGATACGAATGCGAAAGAACTTGCGCGAATGATCGTCGGCAGAGACGTTCTGCTTCGGGTTGAGAAGACCCCCGCTTCGCCGGCTTCTACCATCCTCGAAGTCCGAGACCTTGTCGTGCCCGGACAACACGGCCGAGGCCTAAATGGCGCCTCGTTCTCGGTCGCGGCCGGCGAGATAGTCGGGATCGCGGGCATCGAGGGAAATGGCCAAACCGAGTTGATCGAGGCCCTGGCCGGGTTGACGGCGCCGACAAGCGGAAGTATACAGTTTGAAGAGCGCGACGTGACGAAGCACGGAGCAAGGCGGCTCAAGGAACTCGGGATCGCTCACATACCCGAAGACCGGCACAAGCGGGGCCTTCTATTAAATTCGGACCTCTCTGAAAATGCCATCCTTGGCGTCCACTACCGCCCCCCGATCGCGAATTCTGCAGGTTTGATGAGTTCGGCAGCGGTCGTAAACCGGGCCGCCGATATAATTCGAAACTTCGATGTCAGGCCGCCCGATCCTGAGTTGTTAGCAAGGTCACTCTCCGGCGGCAATCAGCAGAAACTCATTGTCGGACGCGAATTTGCACTTGATCCGAAATTGCTGCTCGTCTCGCAGCCGACCCGTGGCGTGGACATCGGCGCTATTGAATTTATCCACAGATCGATCATCGACTTGCGAGACAAGGGTAGAGCAATACTTCTTGTATCAGCGGAACTTGAAGAGGTGACGGCGTTATCCGACCGATTGCTCGTTATTCGTGAAGGAAAGATCGTGGGCGAACTTGATCCTGCCGAAGCGACGGCGGAAGAGATCGGATTGTTGATGACAGGAAGCGATTGATGCAGGCGCCATGCGGCAGGAGAGTCGAATTTAAGAAGCTCACTACGTGTGGGACCGCCTACTACACGCCAAGGCCGACTTAATTCTCTCAATCGCTTTCTCAAGATTTTCCATCGATGTTGCATAAGACAAACGGAGAAATCCTTCGGCTCCAAATCCTTCGCCGTCCGTGACAACTATCTGCGCCTCGCGAAGCAAATGATCGGCCACATCGGCGGAGGTTTTAAATTCTTCTCCTAGCATTTCCCGCATATCCACGAAAGCGTAAAAGGCGCCTTCAGGCATCTCACAGCGAAGTCCGTCAATGTTGTTAAGAGCCGGAACGAACCAGTCTCGACGGCGTTTGTATTCTTCGGTCATTTCCGAAACAGCAGCCATCGTTCGTTTGCGATCACCCAGGGCCTTCGCACAAGCATACTGGACGAATGACGTCGGATGAGTTGCAGAATGGCTTTGCAGTTTGACCATCGCGTTTGTCCACTCCGGATTCGCGATCGTATAGCCGATGCGCCAGCCGGTCATAGCGTAGGTCTTCGAAAAACTGCCGGCAACACAAACAAAGCTGCGGAGTTCGGCAGGAAGAGAAGCTAGCGAGAATGGCTGAGCAGGCGGATAGACGAAAAAAAGGTAACATTCGTCGGTAATGACATATATGCCACGTTTTGCACAGGCCTCGACGATGCACCGCAGCTCGTCGGAGGGAATAACGCGTCCGGATGGGTTATTCGGCGAGTTTACGATCAACAGGCGGGTCCTGTCGGTGATCGAAGCCTCAACCTGAGAAGTGGTTAAAACAAAGCCGGTGGACTCCGTATCGATAAAGACGCTGTTCGCTCCGCAGAATGAAACTATCTCTGGAAAGGTTACCCAGTATGGCCTGGGAATAAGGACCTCGTCGCCTTCATTAAGTAAGGAACAAGCGGCGTTGAACAAGGCCTGCTTTCCCCCGCACGATGCTGCAATTTCACCGACCTCGATAGCGGTACCGAAGATTGAGCCATAAAAATCGACTACGCTGCTGCGAAATTCTGCCATTCCTGCGGTTGCTGTGTATTTCGTAAGGCCTTTTTCGAGTCCTTCCACCGCATAGTCTTTTATGAACTCGGGCGTGTCAAAGTCCGGCTCGCCCACTGACAGGTCGATCACGTCAATGCCTTTGGCTCGCATCTCTGCCGCAGCCTGAGCAGCCTTCAACGTCGTCGAAGCACGCATCGCCGCCACATTTTCAGAAACCGGGAAACCCTTCATGCCACCTATTCTGCCACAACCCTACCGCACGCCGAAACATACCTCCGTCAATGAAAAAATACTCACCCAGCGATTGTCGCTTTTCAACCTCGAATGCGTCTTATCATTCGGAGGCATCAGTTTATGAATGAAAATATGAATTATATCGAGCTCAAAAACGGCATCACCTTGCCGTATGTGGAACAGGGCGACCCGAGCGGCACGCCCCTCATCTTTTTACACGGTGTGACCGATTCACACCGGTCATTTGATCTGATCCGCGAGCACATTCCGAGCGAATTCCGGGCGATCGCCATCACCCAACGCGGGCACGGCAACGCTTCGAAACCTGCGAGCGGCTATTCGTCCGCGCACCTCGCCGGCGACCTGAAGCAATTTATGGAGGCCCTGCGGATCGATTCTGCTTTTATTGTCGGGCATTCAATGGGCAGCTTTGTGGCGCAGAGGTTTGCGGCCGAGAATCCGCAGATGGTTCGCGGGCTGGTGCTGATCGGCTCGTTTGCGACCTGTGCCGATAACGATGGCGTCAAGCAATTCGTAGATGCCGTGGTCGAGCCGTTGACCGACCCGATCCCGAGGGAAGTAGCTACGGATTTCCAGGCTGGAACCTATTCCAAAAGTCTACCAGTATGGTTCGAGGAACTCGTCGTTAACGAAAGCCTGAAGGCTCCCGCACGGGTTTGGAAAGAGGCGTGCCTGTCGATGATCGACACCGATCACAGCCCGCTCCTGAAAAGCATCAATACAAAAACCCTCCTGCTCTGGGGCAGTGAGGACGCTTACATTTCAGTCGACGACCAGAAGCGGCTTTTGTCGCTCATCCCCGACGCTCGGCTAACCATCTACGACGGCACAGGCCATACACCCCAATGGGAAGACCCAAAACGAACTGCGGATGACGTCCTAACGTTCGTCGCCAACGTCACCGCTGCTGCCCATCAAGCTGCCCGTATCTGATTTTAGTGGACGATCTCCCACCGTCCCTGACGCTCAGCCGAGCGGTTCTTGACCGAGTTTTTCGCGCATTCGAGTTTCGACAAGTTCCGGGATCAACCCTGCCACTCGGCCCCCCAGCAGGAAAACCTGCTTCATCAGGGTTGATGAGACATAAGAATAGGCCTCGTCCGCCATGAGAAAAACGGTCTCGATATTCGGCTCGAGCTTGCGATTCATCAGTGCCATTCGCAGCTCGTATTCGTAATCGCTTACAGCCCTGATCCCTCGAACGATCGCGGTCGCTCCCCGGCGTTTGGCAAATTCGGCTGTCAGCCCGGAGAAGCTCTCGACCGTGATCACGCAGTCGTAGGTGTCCACACCCGGCAGCACCTCGCGGATCATCTCACATCGCTCTTCCACGGTGAACATCGGCATTTTGTCCGGATTATTCAAAACGGCGATAACGATCTCGTCGAACAGCGGTGAACTGCGTTTGACGATGTCGAGATGGCCGTTGGTCAGAGGATCGAACGATCCGGGGAAAATGGCTTTTCGCATTGTAAGCGGTTAAAAACTCTTTGACATTAGGGTCTTGCCCTTTTCGACTGCTGTCCCGTGTTCGGCCGCGTACTTGGGATCGGGCTTGATAGTGAACAAGGCATTAAGTTGTTTCTTTGCGGCCTCGTTATCCCTAACAGCGAGGTATGCTTCTGCGAGATTAACCCGAAGGTTCGCATCCTCCGGCGACAATTTAATGCCCAATTCGAAATATTCGATCGCTTTTTCGGTCGTACCGCCTTTAAGTGTTCGCGTTGCCATCTCGAGCTGTCCGAGGGCATCGTATACGCTGCCTGCCTGGTAGCCAGGATCTGTCGACAACACCGAATACATTGACGACCGTATCTCGTCGACGTCCGTGAGTCCGATCGTTAACGGGCTGATGCGGGCCAGTTCGCCAAGATTCGCACCGTGCCAAAAATGCCCGTCAGGCTTATCCGGTTCAAGTCGCGAAGCGATGCTCGCCGCCTCCTTTCCTTTTTCAAATGCTGCGATAGCTTCCTTCTCGATCTTCTCGGCCTTGCCCAAAAAATAACTATATTTTGCGAATTTCCATTCAACTTCGTAATTACGACTGTCCGGGTTGCGGGCCCCGGCAAGCCTCAACACTGCCTGGCGGAGCTTGTCGATATCTGCTCTTTCAGAAAAAAGCTGCTCCGCAGCGATGAGGCTATCAGATAGGTCGGGTGGGCTAAGAGACTGGACTTCGCTGTGAGAGTCGGCCTGGCCCGCACAGTTGGCAAGTAGGTACAAAGTAATTACAATTGCAATAGATTTGTAAAGATTTGGCCAGTGAGGATGTGAGCGTCGCTGCGACATGATACTATTGCTCGATAATTAATGAACCAGAGTGCAAATCGAACGCCCTTAAACTATCACGAAAACCGTATGAAGCGAAACGGCCAGTCGGCTGCGTTCTATGATCTGGAAGGTACGCTAGTAAGCACAAATCTTGTCCATACCTTGGCATTTTATGCCACGCGACAGCAAGGATTGTGGCAAACGGCAAAGAAGAGTGCGGGCACCTTGGCGAAGCTCCCTTTTTTCGGGATCACTGACCTGTATTCAAGAAATGTCTTCAACGAGGTGTTTTTTCGAAGCTACGAGGGCTTTTCGCAGGATAGGCTGAGGTATTTTTCCGACGAGTTGTTTGAGGAAGTGCTGAAACCGGCGGTCTTTGCCGGAACGCTTGAGTTGATCGCACAGGGCAAGAAGATCGGGCAGCGGCAGGTGGTGCTGACAGGTGCGTTGGACTTTACGATCGACAGGCTGATGGAGCATCTTGGGATCGACGATTACGTGGCCAACCGGCTGGAGTTTGTAAACGGTTATGCGACGGGCCGCGTCCTGCCGCCCGTAATGGCCTCAGCGACCAAAGCGAAGTGGATACGAGAATACGCCGAACGCGAGGACATCAATCTCTCCGAATCGTTTGCCTATTCCGACAGCATCTCCGACCTGCCGATGCTTTCAATAGTCGGGCACCCGGTGGCCGTATGTCCGGATTTCAGGCTGAAGCAAACGGCAAGGCAGCACGACTGGGCCGTTCTGAATTTGAAATAACCCGTTGTACCCGTTTGGTTGAGCTAGGAATTTAAACACAAAGGGCACGAAGGCGAAGACACAAAGCGAACGAAGGCGACTGCATTTAACGATTCGATGAGAAGTTTTAAACATTATAAATATTGGTTGGCGTTGATCGTACTCAGCCTCGCGGTTTCGGCACAGGTCAGTGTTGGGAAGAGGACGACGGTTTCGGAAGTGCCGCATTCGAAGATGTTTGACGCGGCACAGCTGCTTTGCGACGTTCAGTTGCTTTCAGCGGATGATATGGAGGGGCGGTCCGCTGACAGGCCTTCAATGCAGAAAGCCAGGGATCACATTGAAAAACGGTTTCGTGAGTCAGGGATCAAGCCGGTCGGCGACACCTTCAAACAAGAATTCGATGTAAAACCTCGGGGGTCGAATGAGATCCTCAAAGGCGTCAACTACGTCGGACAGATCAAGGGGCGAAAGAAAGCGGACAGGTACATCGTCGTCACGGCCCACTACGACCACGTAGGTATCAGGAACGGCGAGATCTACAACGGTGCGGACGATAACGCCTCAGGCACCGCTGCACTGTTCGCGATCGCCTCATATTTCAACAAACACCAGTCCGACCATTCGATCATATTTGTGGCCTTCGACGCCGAGGAGATGGGCCTGCAGGGAGCAAGGCATTTTGTCGCGAACTTGCCGGTGAAAAAGGAATCGATCCTGTTAAACATCAACATGGACATGATCTCGCGGAACGATAGGAACGAGCTTTACGCTGCGGGAACGTACCATTATCCGCAGTTCAGGCCAGCTCTCGAGGCCGCGGCAAAAAAGTCGAAGATAAAACTGCTCCTCGGCCACGACGACCCCAAGCTCGGCAGCGACGATTGGACTAACCAGTCTGACCACGCCGCCTTTCACCGCGAAAAGATCCCGTTCATCTACTTCGGCGTCGAGGACCACAAGGACTACCATCGACCGACGGACGTCTTCGCCAACATCCAGCCGGCGTTTTATGTGAGGGCGGTGGAGACGATTATTGAGGCTGTGAAGGAATTCGCCAAGTAGAATCGGGACCAACTTGCGAACCCTCGAGCGAGGTCATGGTTTATGAGACCAAAGGACTTACGGTTTATTTGCGAGATTGATGGTAAAAAACCGCAGTTAGTGTTCGAGCAGGATGAAACGTACTTCGTCATGACTTCTATGGATGACGACGAGCGAGGAAACTTCATCGCGATTTCGAGTTGGGAGACGGAGCAAGTATTAAGAGAGGTTGACAAACTTGGCGGTCAGTTGTTTCACCCCCGTGAAGTCAATCTGTTCAGATACATAAGTGAAGCGAGTTACCGAGAGAGCCGGATACGTGCGATTTGTTATGTACTGGTTGCACAGAAACAAATGATGCATGAAAAGGTTGGGCGAGAAATCCAGTTCAGATCTTGGCGTGAGTACGGATACAGGTCAAAACCTTCGGCTTCTCCAAAAAGGAGCTCTCGAGAGAAACCCGTGCAACCGGCAACAGGACCGTATTGGTCGCAGGAATTTGATTATTACGAGAAGAAGCTGGAGCAGTCTTTACCGAATCAGTTGGTGTCAGGGCATCCTGAAGCTTTATATCAAACCTGCCAAAGATGCGGGGCGAAGGTTGGCGCGAAGAAGTGGAAGAAACACGACTCGGTTCGTTGTCCTAAACTGAAGGGAGATCGCTGAACTGAAGGTAGATCGCTAATCGAATTATGGCACTTGCACTACGACGCAAAACGCACGAATCGATCGTGTACATTGATAAGGACTCGGCGCCGCGCATCATGCCGAACGGTGAGGATTTTATCCTTGAGGACATTCCTATTGGGACGCGAGTAATTTATCCGAATCCGCCGATCAAGGGGTTGCCGAATCGTGAGGCGGCTATCCGGTATGCGGTGAATCACCCGATCGAGATGGAGCCGCTCTACGCACTGCTCGAGCCCGGGATGCGGGTAACGATCGCGATGGACGACATCTCGCTGCCGCTGCCGCCGATGGCTTTGCCGGACATGCGGCAGACGATGCTGGAGGTCGTGCTGGATATGTGCGGGGCGAACGGCGTCGACGACATTCACTTGATCATCGCGAATTCGCTTCACCGCAAAATGACGGCGTGGGAAATGAAACGGATGGTTGGTTCGGCGATCTATGACGAATATTATCCCGACCGCTATTACAACCACGACGCTGAGGACGATGACAATCTGGTAACTCTCGGCCACACGCGTCACAACGAACCGCTGCGAGTGAACAAACGCGCCATCGAGAGCGACCTGCTCATTTATCTGAACATCAACCTTGTTCCGATGGATGGCGGCCACAAGTCCGTAGCGGTCGGTTTGTGCGATTACGAATCCCTGCGTGCTCACCACGAACCGCAGACGATACGCGATTCGCATTCGTATATGGATCCGCCGGCTTCGGAGCTGAACCACAAGGTTATCCGGCTGGGCAAACTGGTCGATGAACAGTGCAAGGTCTTTCACATCGAGACCGCCTTGAACAACAAAATGTTCTCGGACGGCTACGACATTCTTACCCGCAATGAGGACGAATTCTCGTTCATGGACCGGATGAAGTGGGAAGCAATGGCTCGGACATTTTCAAAGATGCCGCGCGGTGCCCGTCGAAAGATGCTGCACGCGATCCCCGCGCAGTATGAACTGATCGGCTGCTACGCCGGCAAGACCGAACCTGTCCACGACAAGATCCTCGAGCTCAATTACCGGCAGTACGAGATCCCGGTCAAAGGCCAGTGCGACATCCTGATCTCCGGCATCCCGGACATCTCGCCGTATAACGTCTATTCGGCCCTTAATCCGCTGCTGGTTCAGGTGATGGCTCTTGGTTATCATTTCAATATGTACCGGAACAAGCCGCTGCTGCGAAAGGGCGGCGTTATGGTGATAACGCATCCGTGCTTTGACGAGTTCGACCATAATTTTCATCCGTCATATATAGAGTTTTTCCATCGCCTGCTGCCCGAATCGCGAGACGCTTTTTACCTTCGTGAAAAATACGAACGCGAGTTTGCGTCGAATCCGGCATACGTCGAGATGTACCGCCGCGGCAACGCCTATCACGGTGCTCACCCGTTCTTCATGTGGTACTGGGGCGAGAACGGCCGCCAACACGTCGGCAAAGTCATCGTCGCCGGGGCGGAAAACGCACACGTCCCCGAAATGCTAGGCTGGGAACGCGCCGACAACCTAACCGAGGCGATCGCAATGGCACGCTCGTACATGGGCCGCAACGCCGAGATCACGATGCTACATCAGCCGATCATTGGGTTGTGTGCGGTGACGGACTAGGTCACGAATTGCGACGAGAACAAGAATTAGAGAAGGAGGCAACAATAATGACAAGCACAGCTATGACTCCCGAAATGGAAACATTGAAAGGGAAACTTCGCGATACATGGATCGCCGGAGATTTTGGGGAGATCGCGAAAGGGATCGAGGAAGGGGCAGAGGAGTTTGTCGCCCGGCTTGATCTCAAACGTGGCGACCGGGTCCTGGATGTCGCATGCGGTACGGGAAATTTGGCGATCCCTGCGGCTAAGCTCGGTGCGGACGTGACAGGTGTCGATATCGCCCCCAACCTGATCGAAGGCGCCATTTCGCGAGCCGTCGATGAGGGCGTCGAGTGCCGATTTGATGTCGGTGACGCAGAGGCCCTGCCTTATGAAGACGAAAGTTTCGACGTGGTGATGACCATGTTCGGAGCGATGTTTGCACCGCGGCCGGATGTCACAGCTGCCGAACTTATCCGCGTAACCAAGCCCGGCGGGCTTATCGCGATGGCGAATTGGACACCGGAAGGGCCGACGGGACAGATGTTTCGCATCAGCGCTAAACACGTACCGCCGCCGCCGGGAATGCCTTCGCCGCTGATGTGGGGAACAGAGGAAGCGGTGCGCGAACGGTTTAACGACGACCGGATCGGCGACCTTCAGTTTCACCGGCGGAAGATCATGTTCACTTTCCCGATGCCTCCTGCCGAGGTCGTCGAGCATTTCAGGCAGTATTTCGGTCCAACAAAGAAGGCATTCGATTCTCTCGATGCGGTTGGCGAAGAGGCGCTCAGGCATGACTTAGAGCAGTTCTGGACGGATATCAACATCGCCACAGACGGCAGTACTCTGGGTGAGTCGGAGTATTTAGAGGTGCGGGCGATAAGAGCTTAGTGCGAATGAAACTATCACCAACAGAAATATTTAAGGGTAAGAACATCTTCTTCATCGGCGGGACCGGTTTCGTGGGGAAGGTTACGTTGTCGATGCTGCTGCATAATTTTCCGGACATCGGGAAAGTTTATGCGACGGTGCGGGCGCGGGATGAGAACGAATCGGTCACGCGGTTTTGGACGAGCATTGTGACGTCTCCGACGTTTGATCCGTTACGTGAAAAGTATGGCGATGGGTTTGACGATTTTATAAAGTCGAAGGTAGTGCCGGTAAACGGGGATGTCGGGAATGAGTTTCTTGGCCTCGACGAAAAAGAAGCGAAGAAGATAATGCGTGACACCGACATCATTATCAATGGTGCCGGCAACGTGACGTTCAACCCGCCGCTCGAGACCGCTCTTCGCACGAACGTGGTTGGGTCGAACAACATCATCAAGATGGCGCGGATGATGAAGAAGCCGCGGTTGGTGCATGTTTCTACGTGCTTCGTCGCGGGTAAGCGTTCCGGTGCGATCTGGGAAAACGAGCCGGTCGTCGGCTATTTTCCGCGAAAGAATGAACTGGTCGGCACGACTTTCGATGTGAACCGCGAGGTTGAGGACTGTGCACGTTTGAGCGAACAAGCGCGTCAGGAGGCAGACGACGCGGTTCAGCACGCGAAGTTCCGTGAACAGGCCCGCAACCGATTTATCGAAGAAGGCCGTGACCCGGATGACGAATCGGAACTGAAATCTGCGATCTTCCGTGAACGTAAGATGTGGATCCGCGAACGGACTACGGAGCTTGGATCTGAACGCGCCGATTATTGGGGTTGGACGAACATTTATACCTATTCCAAATCGCTTGCGGAGCAGATCATCGCGCAGCAGGACGATATTGTAAAGATTCTCGTTCGCCCGTCGGTTGTCGAATCTGCAAATCAATATCCGTTTCCGGGCTGGAATGAAGGATTTACAACGACAGCTCCGCTAATTCTGATCGCGTTGCGTGGACAACCGATCATTCCCGTCAATGAAAAGCTGATCATGGACGTGATTCCTGTTGACATGGTCGCGGGTGCGATCCTGGCGGCCGCTATGAACGGTCTTATTGATGACAATCCGCCGCTTGTTTTTCAGGCTTCGTCCGGCGATTCGAACCCGAACGATATGAAGCGGATTGTCGGGCTCGTGGGCCTCTACAAACGTCAGCATTTCGAAGAGAAGGAAACCGGAAACAAGATAGCGAACAAACTAGCCGGGATGGTCGAGGCGATCCCGGTAAAGCAGCGGGCGTACGAACTTACATCCGCGCCGATGCTGAACAAGCTCGCCCGTCGAGCCGATGACCTGATGGACCGGGCGACGCCTCGCTGGGGCGGCGGGCGAATCGGGAACATAATTTCCGACCTGAAGAAAACAACCGAGGATTTCAAACGCACGACCGAAGAGACCATGCACGCGTTTGCGATGTTCAAACCGTTCATGATCGATAATGAGTATCTCTATCGCTCGGACAACGTGCGGGCTTTAATGTCGGTGATCAAGGAAAAGGAAAGGCATCTGTTGCCCTGGTACCCGGAAAAGCTGGACTGGTACGACTACTGGCTTAACGTGCATTTCCCCGGGATGAAAAAGTGGGTCCTGCCTACCCTTGAAGAGGAATTAAAGCTTCAGGAAAAGCGGTCGCATACATACCGCGATCTACTAGATCTTTTCGACACGGCCACGAAACGCTTCACAACACGTGTTGCGATGCGTATTGAACGCAACGGGAAAAAGGAGCAGTACACGTTTGAAGACGTAAGAGAGCTTACGCTTAGGGCTGCGGGCTTTTTTGCAGATAAGGGTATCCAACCGGGCGACCGCGTCATACTTTTCTCCCACAATATGCCTGAGTGGGGAATGACCTACTTCGGAATTTTGAAGGCCGGGGCAACGGCTATTCCTGTCGATCCGGCGAGCTCGGTTGAAGAGATCGTTAATTTTGCAAAAGCGGGCGAGGCTTCGGCGATCGTGATCTCACCGAAACTGGATTCTGAAAATCCCACTTTGCGCGAAGTGTTAGACGCTGCGGTTGGTGCCGGTAAGAAGAAAAAGACGGAGAAAGGCAAGAAGGATCCTTGCCCTCTAGTTTGGACATTCGACGAAGTGTTCGATATGCCGGATGAGATCGAGGAATCGAAACGCCTCGCCTTGTTGCCGCCGAAGGTGCTCGGCAATGCTGTCGCGTCGCTGATCTTCACATCGGGCACGACTGGCAAACCGAAGGCCGTGATGTTATCGCACAAGAACTTTACCAATATGATCTCGATGCTATCGAGCGTGCTGGATATGGACATCACCGATGGCGTTCTGTCGGTGCTGCCGATGCATCATACTTTCGAGTTTTCGGCCGGATTTCTGACGCCATTTTGCAACGGAACGCAGATCACTTATCTGGACGAATTGACCTCAGAAGAACTCTCGCGTGCGATCGAGAAAGGACACGTCACGGGCATGGTTGGCGTCCCGGCCTTGTGGGAAATGCTCCACCGTCGGATCAAAACTCGACTCCGCGAGCGTGGTGATTGGATAGCCGACGCGGCGGACAGCATGATCGAGTTTAATGCCTGGATCCGCGATAACACACCGTTCAATCTGGGGCCGATAGTGTTTTTCCCGATACATCAGGGGATGGGCGGCAAAATGCGTTACCTGATCTCCGGCGGTTCGGCGCTGAGCGAGAAAGTGCAAAAGGACCTGCATGGGCTTGGGTTTACTATTCTCGAAGGCTACGGCCTTACAGAGACCTCACCAGTTCTGACGGTGGCCAGGCCGGGCAATAAACTGCTTCGCGGCAGTGTCGGAAAACCCTTGCCCGGCGTCGAGGTGAAGATCGATAACCCGGACGACAACGGTGTGGGCGAAGTGCTGGCTCGCGGTCAGAATGTAATGCTCGGCTATTACAACAACGAAGAAGCGACCGAAGCTGTATTACAAGATAGATGGCTACGGACGGGCGATCTTGGGAAGATCGACGAGGACGGACACCTTTTCATCGTTGGACGTTCAAAAGATGTCATTATCGATTCGAACGGGAAGAATATTTACCCGGATGAGATCGAGGACCTCTACAGCAAGTCTCCGTTGATCAAGGAATTGAGCGTTGTAGGCCTGCCGGACGAAGACGGCGGGGAAAAGATCGCGACTCTTGTGGTGCCGGACTATGAGCACGATATCGCCATGTCGCGGGCTGAGGTGAACAAAAGGATCGAGGAACACTTCCGTGAAATTTCGGCGGGACTGCCGTTTTTCAAGCGCATCAAGGTATTGCACACTACACCTTTCGAACTGCCGCGAACGGCGACAAGGAAAGTTAAACGGCCGGAGGTAGTTGAAACGCTTCAGGCCCTGGAGGATCGCGATAAGCGAAAAACCAAAGCTGTCGTCGAGTCCAAGGGCGACGACAACATGCTGTGGATCCGCAAGATCGTCGCGACCGTGTCGAACCGGCCGCTTTCGGACATCGCAGTGGAAGATAAGCTTGCAGATCTAGGATTTGATTCGCTGATGTTCGTGGAGCTCCAAGCGGCCGTCGAAGATGCCGGGGGTAGAATTCCGTCGCCGGACACACTGAACGAGGTGCAAACTGTTCGTGAATTGCTGACCGCGGTTCAGCGTGTCGACAAGTCAAAACGGTTAGCCGATGAACCGCAAGTTAAGGAGAAAAAAGAAGAGGACGAGATATTCATCCCGTCACTGGTTCGCAGGATCGGCAACGCCGCCGTCGATTTTGCTCAAGAACGACTCTATACGAACGTTCTTAATACAAAGATCGAGGGCGAGGGAAATGTGCCGCAGCACGTGAATTTCATTGTCGCTCCTAACCACGCTTCGCACATCGACACGGGCCTAGTGAAACAGGCGTTGGGGAAGGATGTGGCCGAGCAGACGGTCGCGGTCGCTGCGGCTGACTACTGGTTCGACACCAAGTACAAGCGTGCATATATGAACAATTTCACGACGCTTATCCCAATCGAGCGGACCGGAAGCCTCCGGCAATCGCTCAGGCATGTGACCCGCATCTTAAACGAGGGTTACAACGCTCTGATATTTCCTGAGGGAACGCGCTCACTGACCGGTGAGATCGCGGAGTTCAAACCGGTGATCGGTTATTTGGCTCTTAACCAAAAGGTCGGCATTTTGCCGATACACATCTGGGGCACGTTTGACGCCTATCCGAAAGGTATGACCATCCCCGCGAAAAAGAGCATCGGGGCGAAAGTGGGCGCGAAGATAGGTAAATTCCTTTCACATGAGGAACTTCGCAACATGACCGAAGGCGTTCCGAACACCGAAGCATACCGCCTGATCGCGGCCCGCGTTCAACACGAGGTCGAGAATATGCGTGACGCGAAACGAGACAAGTTCGACGTAGCGGCTGTGCGCAAGGCGTGGAAAGCAGAGAGGAGAAGGTCGCGGAAGCAGGAACCGATGATCGATGAATAGAAATTGGACGTAGATGCACGTTGGCGTACATCTACGTCCTCTGGTTAGGCTTTGTTTCCGCGAACTATTTCTGGATCGCGGGCAGAAGAAGTCCGATAAGAACCGGAATGCTTGCCGAAACAACAAGCAGTTCGATAAGGGTGAAACCCATTGCGTTCTTCATTCGATTTACAGTGTTCTTCATAATAATTACTCCTTTTCTAAAAAATATGGATGTCATTTTGTCATCCACTGAAGAATGCGAAGCCATGAGGAAGAAACTATCATCGACAACAGAAAAAATTGAATTGAAACCTGAAGGCCTGTCCGTAACGTAAGAATATACGTTGTGAGTTAATTCTTCTCCCGCACCCGAACTTATGCTTAAGAGATCATTTACTACCTTTGTATCCGCACTTCTGGTCGCATCGTTTATGTATGGCCAGCAAGCGCCGTCGTTCAAGATTCAATACGAGAAATTTAGTCTGCCGAACGGTCTGGATGTGATATTCCACATCGATCGTTCCGACCCGGTGGTTGCGGTTTCGCTCACCGCTCACGTCGGTTCGGCGCGTGAAAAGCCGGGCAGAACGGGTTTCGCCCATATGTTCGAGCATTTGCTGTTTCTCGAATCGGAGAATCTCGGAAAAGGCGGGCTTGATAAATTGAGCGCCCGCATCGGCGGTTCGGGAGCGAACGGCTCAACGAACCGCGACCGGACGAACTACCTGCAAACCGTACCGAACGACGCCCTCGAAAAAATGCTCTGGGCCGAAGCCGACAAGCTTGGCTGGTTCATCAACACTGTGACCGAGGCCGTGCTCGAAAAAGAGAAACAAGTCGTAAAGAACGAAAAGCGGCAGGGTGTTGATAACAATCCCTATGGGCACACCTCTTACGTGATCGACAAAGCGCTGTACCCGGCCGACCATCCGTATAATTGGCAGGTGATCGGTTCGCTTGACGACCTTCAGGCCGCGCAACTCGAAGACGTAAAGGAATTTTTCCGCAGGTGGTACGTTCCGAACAACGTTACGCTAACCGTGGCCGGCGATTTCGACCCCGTGCAGGCACGCAGGTGGGTTGAAAAGTATTTCACCGAGATCAAGCGTGGCGAGGATATCAAGCCGCTTGAAAAGCGTCCCGGTGTTGTGCGTGAAACGATCAAGCTTTACCACGAGGACAATTTAGCCCGGCTTCCGGAGCTTACGATGACCTGGCCGACGGTCGAGCAATACCACCCGGATTCTTACGCTCTCAATGTTTTGGCAAATTATTTAACCCGCGGAAAAAGAGCTCCGTTCTATCAGGTGATAGTTGAAGAGAAAAGGCTTGCGCCGAATGTATCGATGTTCAGTCGCGAGTCCGAGCTCGCTGGCCAGATGATGCTTTCGGTCCGAGCTTTCAATGACAAAGACCTTGGCGAAGTTGCGGCCGCGATCAATGAGGCGTTTGCGCGGTTCGAGAAGGATGGAATACCGCAAAAGGACCTTGACCGAATCAAAGCGGGGCAGGAGACGCAGTTCTACAATTCGCTTGCGAGCGTTCTTGGCAAAGGTGTCCAACTTACGCAGTGCAACATTTTCGCAGGCGACCCTGGCTGCATCGAAAAGGACATAAGCAACATCCTCGGCGTCAAACAAGCGGACGTAGTTCGTGCATATCAGAGATATATCAAAGGGAAGAATTACGTTGCGACGAGTTTTGTCCCAAGGGGAAAGGTCAATCTTGCGCTTGAGGGCTCGACGAAGGCCGAGGTTGTCGAAGAAAAGATCGTTCAGGGTGCTGAAACAGCGGTCGATCCCAGTGTAAAGGCTGAATACGAAAAGACACCGTCGTCATTCGATCGTTCTGTTGAGCCGTCTTATGGCCCGGAACCCCAGTTGAAGATACCGGCTGTCTGGCAACAACGCCTCGGCAACGGCATGCAAGTCTATGGGATCCAGAACTCCGAGGTGCCGCTGGTCCAATTCGAGATCGTGATAGACGGCGGGTTGTTGATGGAAGACATCAAGAAGGTCGGGGTCGCAAATCTGATGGCTCGGATGATGACCCAGGGCACCGCGAAGAAGACACCGGCCGAACTTGAGGAAGCGATCCAGCAGCTTGGGGCGTCGATCAGCGTTTCCGCCGGAACCGAGGATGTCCGGCTTAGAGGAAATACGCTTGCAAGGAACTACGAGGCGACCCTGGCCCTGGTGGAAGAGATACTTCTTGAACCGAGATGGGACGCAAAGGAATTCGATCTGATCAAGCAAAGTACGATCAGCCAGATAAGGCAGATAGAGGCGAACCCGAACGCTATAGCTGCGGACCAGTTCAATTTGCTTGTTTACGGAAAGGACAGCATTCGTTCGCGGAATCTGCTGGGAACGATCGGCACGGTAAATGCGATCACGATCGATGATCTGAAGGCATTTTACACAAAGAACCTTTCGCCTTCAGTCGCAAGAATGCATGTCGTCGGCGATATCGATCGCGGGCGGACAACGAGGTCGCTTGCCGGGATCAGCTCGAAATGGAAGGCGAAACCGGTGACGATCCCGGAATTTAAGTCTCCGGCTGTTCCGCCGGCATCGAAGGTCTATTTTTACGATGTTCCCGGCGCGGTCCAATCGGTTCTGAGATTCGGCTATCCGGCGCTGGCGGCAACGGACAAGGACTATTACCCGGCAGTCGTGATGAATTACATCCTTGGCGGCGGCGGATTTGCTTCGAGACTGACGCAGGAGCTCCGGGAAGGAAAGGGCTACACGTACGGGATAAACTCCGAATTCTCGGGCTCAAGAAGCCCAGGCACCTTCACAATATCCAGTGGTGTCCGGGCGAACGTAACCCTGGAATCGGCTCAGCTCGTAAAGTCGATCGTGCGGGATTATCCGTCGACATTTACAGCTTCCGACCTCGAGACCACAAAGAGCTTTCTAACAAAGAGCAATGCACGCGCGTTCGAGACCGCCGGTGCAAAGCTCAGCCTGCTTGATAACATCAGCGCTTACGGTTGGAAGCCTGATTATGTTAAGGAGCAAGAGCAAGTCGTACGATCGATGACGGTTCCAAGGATTAAGGAGCTCGCCGGAAAATACCTGAACCCTGACAAGATGATCTGGTTGGTCGTCGGCGACGCGAAAACGCAGCTTCCGCGGTTGAAAGAACTCGGGTTCGGCGACCCGGTGCTTTTGAACAAATCGCCATCTGGTCCGGAATAGATAATGCCTGACTACTAATATGTGATAATTTGCCTTTCAGTTGTCATTCATGATTCGTACTCCGATCCGGTGATGGAAATGAAATGAAATTCGTACCCTCATTGCTAAAACGCTTAGGGAAGATCATTTTTTTTGCTGTGATCGTGTTCGTATTCACAGCGTTTGTGTTTAGCCAGCCGCTGGACCGAAAGGCTTCTGCTGAGCATGTAAAGGCTGAGTTCCTTCATGCTTGGAACGGCTACAAGAAATACGCCTGGGGCAATGATGATCTCAAGCCGTTGAGCAAGTCCTATCACAACTGGTACGCCGAGCCGCTCTTAATGACGCCAGTCGATGCGTTGGACACGATGTATCTGATGGGCTTGAAGGCAGAGGCCGATGCGACGCGAAAATACATCACCGAAACGCTGAAATTCGACAAGGACATTAGCGTACAGAAATTCGAGATCGTGATCAGACTTCTCGGCGGACTGCTTTCGTCGTACCAAATGACGGGCGATAAGAAGCTTCTCGCGTTGGCGGACGATCTAGGAACACGGCTGCTGCCGGCTTTCGATTCACCGACTGGTCTGCCATACAAACACGTCAATCTTCGCACCGGCAAAGTTTCAACGCCGATAACGAACCCAGCCGAGACGGGAACGTTGCTTATCGAATTCGGAACGCTCTCGAAGCTGACAGGCAAGCCGGTTTATTACGAGAACGCAAAGCGGGCATTGGTCGAGACATTTAAGCGCCGTTCGCCCATCGGTCTGGTCGGTACGCGGATAAATGTCGAGACTGGCGAATGGACAAACACGGGTAGCCACATCAGTGCCGAGATCGATTCCTACTATGAATATCTGTGGAAATGCTGGGCACTTTTTGCCGACCGGGAATGCAAAGTGATGTGGGATGCTTCGATCCCGGTGATGAACAAGTACCTTGCGGACGACGTGGGCGGCGAACTCTGGTACGGACACGCCGAAATGGCGACAGGCGAACGGACAAGAACCACGTACGGTGCACTGGATGCGTTCTTCCCGGGCTTGCTGGCGATATCCGGTGATGTGGCACGGGCAAGGCGTTTGCAGGATTCATCGTTCAAGATGTGGCGGGTTCACGGGATCGAGCCGGAGGTGTACAACTATAAGACGGGCGAGGTAGTGCATCCCGGATACCCTCTGCGGCCCGAGATCGTCGAATCCACGTATATTTTGTACCAATCAACAAAGGACCCGAAATACCTGGCGATGGGCAAACAGCTGTGGGAGGATTTCGTAAGGCACTGCCGCACGGAAGCCGGGTATGCTCACCTCAAGAGCGTTGTCACGAAGGAAAAGAACGACGCGATGCAGAGCTTTGTCCTGGCCGAAACATTTAAGTATTTTTATCTGCTTTTTGCTCCTGACAAAACGCTCGATCTTAAGAAAGTGGTTTTCAACACGGAAGCACACCCGATCCGGCGAACATGGAAGTAGCTCACGGCAACGTTTGGACGAGAAAAATGCGGAGAAGATAGTGTTCGGTTATACCGATGGCAAAAAGAAAGGCATTGGCAAAAACTGAAAAGAAGGTCCTAATCACCGGTGGAACCGGTTTTCTCGGCGCGGAGATCGTTCGTCAGTTGACCGAAGCGGGTGAGAAGAACCTGCGCGTGATGGCGTCGAGCGTGCCCGCGTGGATGACGGATGCGGGCGTCGAACCGTTTCCTGGTTCGGTCACTGACCGACAGAGGGTCGGCGATGCGGTCAAGAATGTGTCGTTGATCTATCACCTTGCCGGCAAGGTATCACGGGATAACAACGACGCGGCCGCGATGAATAAGGTCCATGTTGAGGGCACGCGGATCTTGTGCGAGGCGGCACGAGAGAGCGGCGTTCAGACAATGGTCCTCGCGTCCTCAAGCGGCACGATCGCCGTCAGCGAAGACGAGCAGATGATCGACGAGACCTATCCTCCGCCGATCGACATCATCTCGCAGTGGGCCTATTACGCTTCGAAATACTACCAGGAGCGTACGGCACTTGCCGAATTTGACGGGCCGGGACGCAAGCTCGTGATCCTGAACCCGACGCTGCTGTTGGGCCCAGGCGACGAGAGACTTAGTTCGACGAAGGTGGTTCTGGACTTTCTCGGTCGAAAGATACCATACTGCCCCGCCGGCGGGCTGAACATCGTAGACACTCGCGATGTCGCTAAGACGTTCATCGATGCCGCGGATAAGGGCAGGAACAAGGAAAAGTACCTTCTAGGCGCAGGCAATATGACCTTTACCGAGTTTTTCGGGCGGCTTGAACGGCTTTCCGGCGTCACGGCCCCGGGCTTAAGGCTGCCAAAGAAATTGGCGATGGCCGGCTCGTCAATGATCGAATCCGTCTTCAGGAATTGGGGACGTACCTCGCCGGTCGCGACCAGCGAGGTCGAGCAGGCTGAACATTTCTGGTATTTCACGTCAGCGAAAGCTGAAGAGGAACTAGGTTTCACGCCCCGTGACCCACAGGAAACGCTGAACGACACGATCAAGTACATTCGCGGGAATTTCCTCGGTGGCGGCGTGTTCAGCTGAACCTCTTCTCATTCGTCCATCTTTGTCTCGGCCGCTGTCCTGCCGCGGGTAAAGCGATTCACCCCGAAAATGACCAATCCGATGGCAGCGGCAATTACGATGGGAATTCCCTCCCTCGCGAGGTCAACACGAGTTAATAACCACCCGATCAGCAGAAGCGATAATACAGCTGCGACGATCCCGAGCGGGGCAAGAAACTTTGCTTCGGGTGCTTCGCCACGCCGGCGGAACACGGGCAGGGCGAGACAGGTCGTGGCATAGACCAGAAGACGGGTGATCGTCGCGATAGCAAGCGCCGTCAGGAAGGTCGAATAAATGGTCAGAATGAGGATGACGGCCGAGGTCAGCAGTATCGAGACCCAAGGCGTCCTGAATCTTTCATGGGTGAGGCCAAGCGGGGCGGGAAGCTCGCCTTTTTCCGACATAGCGAAAAGCAAGCGAGTGCTTCCGAGAAAGCCGACGTTCAGGTTACCAAGGATCGATATAAGAGCACCGGCAGTGATGAAGGCAGCTCCGTATGTCCCGAGGAAAACGGCCCCGGCGTCTGCAAGCGGGCGTTCGGACTGGGCGAGGCCGGGCAGCGTTCCGATACTGACGATTTGGATCAAAATATACAAAGTGGCGACAAGCCCTAACGCAACAAACAATGCAAATGGAGTGCTCCGCTGAGGATCTTTCGTCTCACCGCCCATCACGACCCCGACCTCAAAACCGACGAATGCATAGATAAGCAAAAGCACGGCACTTGAGAATGCCCCGTATTCCGGAACGGCGTCGAAAGTGAAGTTTGCCGGCTGGATGAAAAATATTCCGACGAAAACGAAAATAAAGAGCGGGATGAGCTTTCCGGCGGTGAATATGTTTGTCATCATCGCCGATTGCTTTACGCCGATCAGGTTAACCAGGAAGATCCCGAATACGACTACCGAGATCGCTCCGACACGGAAAACTCCCTGGTTCGCATCGGCCACAAAGAATCCGAAATAAGTGATCAGGAGGTTGCAGTTCGCGGCAAATGTGGTCACACGCACGATCCAATAGAGCCATCCGACCTCAAAACCAACCAGCGGCCCGAACGCTTCGCGGGCGTAGAGGTAAGGCCCGCCCGTCGCCGTAAAGCGGCTGGAAACCTCTGCATAGCAAACAACGATAAAGCTGATAATTATTGCGCACGCAATGAAAGCGATCAGGCTCCACGTGCCGATCAGGCCATACACCTTTGCTGGCAAGCCGAAGATGCCGGCGCCGATGATGGTGTTGATGATTATTGCGGTCAGGTCCCAGCGGCCGATGCCTCGCACGAGTTTTTCAGATGACATTGTAATAGTTGGGACGAGCCTTTAACCGGCCTCGCTTTTCGTTTATACTCTGAAAAACCAGTTCCGTAAAGAATCCGCAACTTCTGATCATGCAAAGCCTGCAACGTAAAGCGACCATGCTTGTTGTCATTCTAATGGCAGCATTGACTCTATTGGCCCAATCAGACCGGTCGAAGATCGAGATCGCGGTACCGAAGGAGTATCGTCCGCCGGTGATGGTCCCGGCGGCTGACTTGGAAACGCTCCTGACCGCCGCTGTCGCTCCGCTGCTTGCGGGTACCGGCGGGAAATCGTTCAAACCAGAGGAAGTTGCCGCAACATTGATCGATCTCAGAGATTCCTCCCGATTCAGATGGGCAAGCGTGAACGGAGAACGCCAATTTTATCCCGCGAGCGTGCCCAAGATGTTCTACATGGCGGCTCTCCAGCGACAACTGGAGGACGGTAAGATCGTCGCGACGCCGGAACTTGTCCGCGGCCAAAAGGACATGATCGTCGATTCGTCGAACGACGCGACGCAGTATATCGTCGATGTGCTCACTGACACTGCCAGCGGATCGGAATTGCCACAGGCCGAATTCGACAAATGGCAATTTCAACGAAATCGGATGAATCGATATTTGGCTGCAATGGGCTACGCCAACATCAATCTGAACCAGAAGATATATTGCGAGGATGCTTACGGCATAGAACAGCAATCGCGAAACTACAAAGGGCAGAACCGCAATATGATTACGACTTTTGCCACAGCGCGTATGCTGGCGGAGATCGTGCTAGGCCGTCTAAACACTCCCGAGAGGACGAAGATCATGATGGACCTGCTCAAACGGGAGCCGTTTGCCGAATCGAAAGATCCTGACTCCCAGGCTGTCGGTTTCACCGGAAAAGCCCTGATCGATCTGGGCATGAAGGATGCGAAGCTTTGGTCTAAGGCCGGGTGGACCAGCCGTGCACGGCACGACGCAGCTTACATCGAAACAGCTGACGGCCTGAAAATTGTGCTCGTCGTATTCACCGAGAATCATGCTAACGACAGGGAAGCCATCGCTGGCATCGCGGCACGAGTGATCAGAGGGTTGAGAAATTAAAGTCGGCCGGCAGTGTTCTGTCTGCCGGCGATACTGTTCATTTTTGTTTGTGCATTTGCCTGCGAATGCTGGTGCAGGGAATGCTCCATAGAAATTGGTGAACGATCAAATCGAAAGAGGAAGTATGAAGCAAATGATCCGTAGAACCGTCGTTGTGTTTGTTTTCTTGTTTCTAGTCTCGGCCGACCTCGCGGGACAGGGTTCGTATAAGAAACCGCAGCAAGAAATTTTGGATGCTTTGAATGCTCCGGCGATACCGACGACATCGATCTCTCCTGCGCGAGATAAGGTCGCCATGCTTGAGCCGCTAAGGTACCCGCCGATCGCTGACCTCGCACAACCGATGTTGCGACTTGCCGGTACACGATTCAATCCGAATACCAATGCACCGCATCTTCAGGGATATTCGGCTAGTCTGACCCTTAAGAACGTTTCTGGTGGACGTGAGACGCCGGTGGCCCTGCCAGCCGGTGCGAAGATCGCGGGGGTTCAATGGTCGCCCGACGGCAAACATATAGCCTTCGGCAACATAACACCTCGCGGCGTCGAGCTATGGATCGTTGACACCGCAACTGCAAAAGCGTCGCGGGTGAACGGCGTTTTTGTTAATACCGCTTTTGGCGGCTTCGGCTGGGAAGGTTCGACACATCTTTCGGTAACGCTGGTTCCCGCCGGTCGCGGACCGGCGCCGCCCTATCAGAATGTCACTCCTAATGAGCCTAACATCCAGGAAACGACCGGTCGACGCGGTGCTTTGGTGACCTTCCAGGACCTGCTAAGATCGCCGAACGACGAGAAATTGTACGAATACTACGCTACGTCGCAGTTAGCGCTAATCGATATTGCGGGCAAGGTTCGAACTATCGGTCTGCCAGCAATCTTCGACAATGCGAATATTTCACCCGACGGCCATTACATATACGTAACTCGGATTCGCCGGCCTTATTCTTATCTTCTGCCGGCGGGCCGTTTCCCGAAGCATGTGGAGATCTGGGATGCGAAGGGCAATGTCGTTCAGAAGCTGCCGGATACGCAACTTCTAGACAATCTTCCGAGCGGCGGTGTTCCAACCGGACCGCGAAATTATAGTTGGATACCGATCGAGGGTTCGACGCTTAGCTGGGTCGAGGCACTCGATGGGGGAGATCCGCGCAATAAGGTTACGCCGCGCGACAAAGTGATGACGCTTTCGGCACCTTTCAATGGCGCGCCAAAAGAACTCTTAAAGACCGAGCATCGCTTTCAGGGCCGTACTTTTGGAGAGAAGGATGGTTTGATGTTCTTCTTCGACTTCAACCGCGATACGCAGCGGCGTCGGATGTTCATGGCCAATTATCTCAACCCGACCAACGTGACACTAATCGGGGACCTTAATGTCAACGACCGCTACAACGACATCGGAGCACCTGTTACACGCACCATGCCAAACGGCGTGACGCTCGTCAGGCAGTACGGTGACGAGATCTTTCTTAGCGGCGCCGGAGCGTCACCTCAGGGCGATCGGCCGTTCTTCCGTCGTATGAACCTCAAGACATTGAAGGTAGAAGAAATTTTCCGTTCGGGTATCGAGGAATACGAGGCGTTTGCCGGCATGATCGACGATAACGGAATCAACTTTTTCACGCGAAAGGAATCGGTCGTCGATCCGCCGAATATTTTCATAAGGCAGGCTTGTCCGCCCGGACAAGTTTGTACGGCGATGGCGGGTCGCGAGGTTACCGACTTCAAAGACCCATTGCCGCAGCTTCGCGGGATCACGAAACAACGCGTGCAATACAAACGGGCCGACGGCGTCGATCTTTCGTTCACGCTTTATCTGCCGCCGGGCTACAAGGAAGGTGCGCGTCTCCCGACCATTGTTTGGGCCTATCCGCAGAGCTTTACCGACGGCTCCGTTGCCGGGCAGGTGACGGGATCGACAAACCGTTTCACGCAGATCGGCGGCATCTCGCATTTGTTTCTGGTCCTTGCGGGCTATGCCGTCCTTGATGGAGCGGCGATGCCGATCGTCGGACCGCCCGAGACCAAGAATGACACCTTTGTTAAACAGATCGTCGATGCGTCTCAAGCGGCGATCGACAAAGCCGTCGAAATGGGCGTGGCGGATCCGGAGCGGGTCGGTGTCGGCGGGCACAGTTACGGTGCATTTATGACCGCGAACCTGCTCGCACATTCGGATATGTTCCGCGCCGGCGTAGCCCGCAGCGGCGCGTATAATCGTACGCTTACGCCGTTCGGTTTTCAGGACGAGCAGCGTAGCTTCTGGGAGGCGACTCGCATTTATACGGAAGTTTCGCCATTCTTCTACGCAAACAAGATCAATGAACCCATCCTGCTCATTCATGGCGAGGCAGATAACAACACGGGCACGTTTCCGATGCAGTCGGAACGCCTTTTTGCGGCTATCAGCGGCAATGGCGGCACAGCCCGCCTTGTTATGCTCCCGCATGAGTCGCACGGCTACGCAGCCCGCGAATCTGTAGAGCACACGCTATTCGAGATGGTCAATTGGTTCGATAAATACGTCAAAAATGCAAAGCCGCGATCCGTTAATCAGGCCGCGGCGAGGTGATCACAAACTGGTAGTTGTATCGGCGCCCGGACTCGGAACGGGCGCCTGTTTCAATGGATTTCGGTGAACTCTAGCAATGGCTGAACGCGAGACAACACGTCCTTGTTCCTAAAAAGGGCAGTCGAATGATTGCCGTCTAGAAACCGCTCAGCCTCTGCGGCCTCGACCGGCCTTGAGAATAGAAAACCTTGACCTGTCCTGCAGCCAAGGCTCAAAAGTGTTTCCAGCTGCTGATCGGTTTCTATTCCTTCGGCGACGACCTCGATACCAAGGTTTTCGCCCAGCATCAGTATCGTTTTAACGATCGCAGCTGACTTCTGGCTCGCCCCCATTTCATCGATAAATGACCGGTCGATCTTCAGCCTGTTGAAGGGGAACTTTTGAAGATAGCTCAAGCTAGAATATCCGGTACCGAAGTCATCCGTCGAAAGGGAAACGCCTAACACGGCAAGCTCTGACAGAACGCTCATCGATCTCTCGCTGTGTTCCATCACCTTTGTTTCCGTTACCTCAAGCTTTAGCGAATTCGGCGAAAGTTCGGTCTTGTTCAAGACGGTCTTTATCTGCTCGACAAGCAGTGGATGCAAAAGCTGCTTTGCCGACAAGTTCACGCTGATCGACAGGTTCTTACCATTCGATGTTTGCCAAGCTGCCAACTGTCGGCAGGCCTTGTTAATGATCCAGTTTCCGATCGGGATTATTAGCCCGCTCTCTTCTGCCGCACCGACAAAATCGTCCGGTCCGACAAGGCCAAATTTCGGGTGCCTCCAGCGAATAAGGGCTTCGAATTCGGAAGTCGTCCCCGTGGCCAGATCGAAGATCGGCTGGTAGAGCAGTTCGAATTCTTCCCGATCGACCGCATGGCGGAGATCAGTTTCCAACTGGAGCAAGTTAAGATTGTGGGCATGCATCTCGCGATCGAATATCTCGTACCGGGCTTTTCCGGCCTCTTTCGCACGATACATCGCAGCATCAGCGTCCCGCAGGAAATCCTCGGGTTGCCGCATGATCTCATCCGAAACGATGATGCCGATGCTTGCCGACGTGAACACTTCGTAACCGTCGATTTGGAAGGGCCTGGACAAATTTTGCTGCACCCTCTCCGCAACCTGGATAACGTCGGAAAGACTTCCGGTGCGGTTCAAAAGTATCGTGAATTCGTCACCGCCGAGCCTGGCGACGACATCGCCCGGCCGGACATATTTCTTTAGCCTCTCCGCTATCTGGCGGAGCAGCGAATCGCCGACGACATGCCCGAGACTGTCGTTGATCACCTTAAAGCGGTCGAGATCGAGAAATAAGACGGCAAAACGAGTTCGCTGGTTTGTGTCTGCCCGATCGATCGCGAGCCGAAGGTGGTTCATGAACTCGGCCCGATTCGGAAGGTCGGTCAGCGGATCATGCCGAGCATAGAAACTAAGCTTTTCCTCTGACTGTTTCTGATCATCGATATCAGTGTTCGTGCCGAACCATTTTGTGATGTTCCCGTTCTCATCGCGGCCGCACGTCGCACACGCCTTGTGCCAGCGGTAACAGCCGTCCCATCGACGCAGTCGAAATTCCGTCTCGTAGATCTCACCTGTTCGGATCGAGCTGTTCCATCGCTCAATGCATTCCTCAAGATCGTCTGGATGCACAACCTTTTGCCAACCCTGTCCGATCAGGACTTCTTCTGACAGTTTGAAATAGCTAACGGTTCGCTCGTTTACGTAATCGAGCAGGCCGTCGGGCTCGGCCGTCCAAACCTGGTGGAAAATTCCCTCTCCGAGCTGGCGATAGCGTTGTTCACTCGCTTTCAATGCCTCGTCCTGACGCCGCCTGTCCGTTATATCCCGGCCGATACCCTGGACACCGACGGGGGCTCCGTTCTCGTGAATCAGGCGGGTGCTTAATTCAAGCGAGACAGTCCGGCCGTCTTTGGCGATAATATCGATCTCGTAAGTTGTCGCGACCTCTTCGGCGATCTTTTTCGCAGTCATCTCGCGGGCCCTCGCCATCGAGCTGGGGGCGACGACCTGCGAAATATTCATCATCACCGCTTCATCGTTGGTGTATCCGGTTATTCGTTCACCTGCTCGGTTCAACGAAGTAAAATTGCCTCGAAGGTCGTGGGTATATATAAGATCGTTCGCGTTCGCGAACAGGTCTCGATACTTTTTCTCGCTCTCGCGGATGGCCATCCCGGCCCGTTTTCTTTCGGTAATGTCTCGGGCAATACCCTGCACAGCGACCGGCACTCCGTTTTCCGTAATGACCGAGCTATTGACCTCCAGCGTTACCCTCGTTCCGTCCTTTCTAAAGCAATCAACTTCATATGCGGTCTGCTTCAATGATCCGCCGACCTTTTTCGCAAGCATTTCCTTCACCAGCGGAATATGCTCGGGCACGGCGATCTGGGACATGTTCAGTTTTAGGGCTTCCTCACGCGTGTAGCCGAAAATACGTTCCGCGGCATGATTCATCGAAACGTAATTTCCCTGAAGGTCGTGGACATAGATTATGTCGTTCGCATTTTCGAATAGGTTCCGAAACCGCTCCTCGCTGACGCGGAGAGCCTCTTCTGTCTGCTTGCGGGCTGTGACATCCAGGATGATCCCTTCACGGTAGAGTATGATGCCGCTGGCATCACGGATCAGGCATCCTCGGTCGCGGACCCAGTGGACCATGCCGCTCGCGTCCAGGATACGGTATTCGTAATCAACGGCTTCACCAGATTTCGTCGAGAAATCGGTTGCACGAAACACCCAGTCCCGGTCTTCAGGATGTATGACTTTCACCCAGATGTCCGGGTCAGAACTCCAGGCATCCAAGCCATATCCGAATCGTTCGAATTCCGGGCTAACGTAAAGAGGCGTAAACGGTGGGGCTGCTTTTACCGCGTAAAAGAGGACCGGAAGATTCTCGATGAACCCACGAAACATGGTCTCACTGTCGCCAAGTTCCGGCGACGTAAAACTATATCTGTTGACGCTTGAACCTTTTGCGGACTCGTCGCGAATAGCGGTACTCCTGTTTGAAATGATAAGGGTGGAACGCCAGAGAAAACTACCGGATTTTGTCAAAAGAGGGTGACAATCTGTGGTAATTTGAATGACATCTGAGGTAAACAGAGATCATAACGGCCCTATTTACAATAGGTTGGCCAGAGTAAGTATCGGCTCGGCCGATTCCGGCGAATGAACCAACTGCAATTTTCGTTCCAACAAAGGAACGATGATCCTGCTTTCCCCGCCGCGACGCCTGGGATATGATTTCCTGAATGCTTGAACCCGTTAAAGAACTTTCGAACTTTGGACATCCGCTTGACAAGCATTTTGTCACCACGGCAAACGGTCTGAAGGCCGGGCTCTCAGACAAACAGATTGCTTCATTTGAGCAGGACGGATTAGTGTTTGGCATCCGCGTGATCGATCGATATCAGATCAAGCGACTTCGGGAGGATCTGGTCGGCCTGATGGACCCGTCGGAGTCCGCCCGCGAACTTTTCTACGAATTTCATCACAACGAATCGACCGACCCGGAAACCGTGCTCTTTCACGCATTGGGAGCATGGAGAGTGTCTCCGGCCTACCACGACCTGCTCTTTCTACCGCCGATCGTGACAGCAGCAGAGCAGTTGCTCGGCGGGCCGGTCCGCCTCTGGCACGATCAGATCTTCGTCAAACCGCCGAGAGACGGCGCGGTCGTCGAATGGCATCAGGACTTTTCTTATTGGACGCGGACAAAGCCGATGGCACATTTGACTTGCTGGATCGGGCTTGACGACTCGACTGAAGAGAACGGGTGCGTTCGATATGTCCCGGGCAGTCATCGATGGGACCTGCTCCCCCGAGTCCATCTTTCAGGCAAAATGTCGGCCGTGTTCGAGTTTCTCACCGACGAGCAGCGTGCCGTCTTTGATCCGGTTCCTGCTTTGCTGTCGGCGGGAGAAGCAAGTTTTCACCATCCGCTTACGCTTCATGGGTCGTACGAAAATAATTCAAACGTGCCGCGACGGGCGGCGGTCCTTAATTTCATCCGAGACGGCGTTGTTTCCAATTCCGACGAGCCGCTGCTCGCCGGCGTGCCGCCTATTCCGAAAGGGCACAAGATCGAGGGACGGTTCTTCCCGCTACTTTCCTGCAACTGAATGACCTCTCGGACTTTTAATCATGGCCGCATGGCATTAAACTTGAGATATCAAGCTTTTCCCGATAAATATCATATGAAAACGACCTACCTGCTTTTCGCAATGTTGCTTTTCACAGGCCACAGCCTCGGGCAAACGATGCCTCAAGATGCTGATCCGGCTTTGTGGGAACGCGCCGTCAGGCTTCACAAAAAGTCGATCATCGTTGACGGCCATAACGACATTACAGGGCCGATGATGGATCAGGACCTGAACCTCGCTACAGACACCCGCGGTATGCTGCAGCTCGGCGGCGACCCGATCCACACAGACATTGCTCGTTGGAAGGCGAGCGGCATTACCGGCCAGTTTATGTCGATCTACGTATCGGGAAGCATGCTTCGCACGGGCGGTGCAATGCGTCGAGCTATGGAATTGATCGACGTCACCAATCGTGAGGCAGAACGTCACGACTATCTCACTTCGTGCACCACGGCGGCCGAGATCCGGCGAGCCAAGAAACAGAACCGCCTTTGTCTGCTGATGGGCATCGAAGGCGGATACGCGATCGAGAACTCGCTGTTCGCCTTGCGCAATTTCTACCGTCTCGGTATCCGGTATATGACGCTGACGCACAACGTTACCCACGACTGGGCAGACGCTCACGGAGACGAAAAGCGCAACAACGGCCTTTCCGATTTCGGCAAAGAGGTCGTCCGCGAAATGAACCGGCTGGGCATTTTGATCGACATTTCGCACGTCTCGGACAAGGTAATGCACGACGCTCTCGACATCTCGAAAGCGCCGATAATCGCAAGTCACTCCGGTGCTCGCGGCGTTTCGAACCATACGCGAAATGTGCCCGACGATGTCTTGAAACGCCTGCCGCAGAATGGCGGTGTGATCATGGTTGTGTTTTATCCCGCGTTCCTTGACGATCGAACGGCACGTGAGCAAACCGAGCGTTCGGCCCGCCTGCGTGACCAGATCGCCGCCCTCCGTGAGCAGCATAAGGACAACGACCCGGCATTTTATGCTGCCCGCAATAAGCTTTATGACGAGAATCCGATCTTTCTTGCCGATTATAAGCGTGTCGTCGATCACATTGACCATATCAAGAAGGTCGCCGGCATCGACCACGCCGGCATTGGCTCCGATTACGACGGCGTGCCGTTCCTTCCTCCGCCGATGAAGGGAGCTGAAGATCTCGTGTTAGTCACATACGAAATGCTTCGCCGCGGTTATACTGAACAAGAGGTCCGTAAGGTCCTCGGAGAAAACTTCCTGCGTGCCTTCGCCCAAGCTGAGAAAGTAGCAGGAAATAAACGAGTAAGTGCTGACGGCAGTTTGATGAAGATAAAGAAATAGGTCGTTTAATTATCGCGAAAATAGCCCGCCTTAATCGTCGTAACTGGCAATGGAAACCGCTGTTGGTATTGCCGTTACTGTTTTTCCTCTGCATTCCCGCGAATGCCGATCCGCTTCGCTCTGCCCCATTCAGCTATTCCGAACTTACCGCTCTTTATCACCGGGACGAGCTTGACGGGCCGCTCCGAGCGAAACTCGATGCCGTGCTGAGCACGCCGTTCGTCCGAAACTCCAATAGCGGACGGGTAAACCTGCCGAGATCGAAGGAACTTGGTGAATACCTTAGAGTATTCCATTGGAACATCCAGCGCGGCATTGAATTTAATGCGATCAGGGCACTGCTGACGAGCGACGCCGAGCTGAAAGAGTTGCTGAACCACGAAAGGTTCAAACCGGGCAGCGAGGCCTTAGCGAAGCTTCTCGACGAGGCAGCAATGCTGCGTGCTGCGGACGTGATCGTCCTGAATGAAGTCGATGTCGGGATGAAACGGACGGGTTACCGCAACATTGCCGCTGATCTTGCCGATGCCTTAGGAATGAATTACGCATTTGGCGTTCAGTTCGTCGAACTTAGTCCCGTCTATTTGACGGAAAAAACGCGGGGTAATGCCGCTGGGGTCGAAGTCGCGGATATCCTCTCGGTTGATCCCGCACATTACAAAGGCCTTCACGGAGTTGCCATCCTAAGCCGCTTTCCGCTCGAGAATGTACGCCTGATCCCATTTAAGACAATGCCGTACGATTGGTTCAAGAGCGAGAAGAAAGGGCCGAGCGTGCTCGAAAAAGGAAAACGGGCAATCGCAAAGACAGTCTTTCTCGAAGAGACGTTTCGTGAGGTCAGACGCGGCGGACGAACGACCCTGCTAGCCGAAATTGCCGACGAACGCCTGCCCATGGGCCGGATCACCATTGCCGCTACGCATCTTGAAAACCGGACCAAGCCCGCACGCCGGGTGGACCAGATGAATGAACTGCTCGACAAGGTAAGGGACATTCCGCACCCCGTCGTGTTGGCAGGGGATTTGAACACGAGCACTTCCGACTTGACGCCGACCTCGGTCCGGCGGGAGTTTATGAACCGCTTCGGCAACCCGAAATATTGGGTTAGGCAGGCGGCGTCATACGCTCTTGGAATTGGAATGCTCGAAGAAATAATTTTGAGCGGCATCACTTTTGGCCGAAAACATTCCGACCCGACTGTAAAGCATATTCCATTCATTGCTCCGAATCCCGAACGTCAACTGTTCAAAAAGATAAAGGAATTTCGGTTTGCAGATGGCGTTGCGTTCGATTTGCGAGGCGACAAGACACGTTCGGCCGGCGGAAAGACCAAAGCATTCTCAAACTCGAATCAACGCGGAAAAAAAGGTTTTGTTACCACTTATCAGGTGGCCAGGCCGATAATGTTTATCGGGAAATATAAGCTCGACTGGATATTTGTCAAACCCGCGAAACTGACCGATCCGAAAGACCGCAAACAGTCGTATCGCTTTGCTCCGCACTTTGGACGAACCCTTACAGTTGTGAGCGAGGCCGTAGAAGGCCGCATCTCCGATCACCGTCCGATCATAGTCGACCTCCCGCTCGCGGAACCGCCGATAAAGTAACCTTGCCAGGAAACGAAAGCTGTTGATCCGGGCCTTTGGGCCGTTGTCCCGTATTGGAAATATCGGTTCGAGCTTGTTCGGGCTGCCAAGCCATTAGAAAACGGCCACTTTCGAAGGTGTACCAGGCCGGGGACGGGCCGTGTCCCGGATGTCCCACCCTTGTCCCGGGCCGTTTTTTGCCGCTAACCTGCTGATCCCACGAGGCTTAGGTGTTTGTCCCGGCTTTTTTGAACAAAAACAACGTATCAACGTTGTTTAAGTGATTTAGCTGCACCACTTAGACTTTCATCGCGGCGTTTTTCACGCGGGACGGATCCCTCGTCCGATCTCCTTAACGTATCCACGCGGGACATGGGAGAATTGGCTCTACCGCCGCCTTAAACTCCGAGTTTTCAAAGAACCGGACCCCGAAGGAGGGGCATTGCCTTACTGTATCATAGATTGTCAAGTGTATTGTGCATAACACACGCGCAAAAGTGGAAAAATTGAACATTTAGGGCGAGTTTCGGGTTATTTCTCGGTTTATCCTCGGTCAGTCCGGATCTTGAAACACAAAGGCCTCAAAGGGCCGACACAAAGGCCGCAAAGAAGGGTCGTGCGGGACAGATAGAACTGACTCACGGCCGACTCCCGAACTTGAATTCGGATCAGGGCCGACCTTGTTCGATTTTTCCTTCGCAATCTCTCATTTCGTTTCATCGAGTGCTCCGAAGCAGCTTCTGAATAAACTCTAATGACAGCCAGATCCTCTGATGCAACTAACCTAACCTGCCCCACGGATAACAGAACACATCGTTTGCCAATTCAATAAGACATATGATGTGCTACTTTTCGTCGTTCTGGCCTCTTGACTTAGGACGGGAACGGGCGTATAAAGTCTCAGATTTCCATCCAAGCAGGTTAGCGTTTTTCCGGGAAGGCGGCTGTCAACAGATGCGGCAGCGGCCTTGTTTGCCCAATCACTGCATCCATCGACGATAACGAGGAAAATTTTATGCGAAGGTTGATCTGTTTAATGACGTGTATCACTGCCATCGTGCTCATGGCCAGCTCCTGCGATCCGGCGCCGGCGAACAATGCCGGAAATGCGGCAAACCGGCCGGCAAATGCAACTAACAATGCGACGGCCTCTACGGCAACGACGAACCACGAGGCCGATATCAAGAAGATAATGACCGAACTAGCGTCCGAGCTTGCCGCGAATGATGCCGACGCTGCGGCAAAACACTATTCGGACGATTATCATCTGATCACGCCGCAGGGCGCTGACCAGACGAAGGCTGCCCGAATGGCCGATATGAAGTCGGGCACCTCGAAATTCGAATCGTTTGCTTACGAGAACATCAACGTTCGAAGCTACGGGGATGTTGCTGTTGCGATAGCCGATGTCAAAGCTAAAGGCACGACTTCGGGCCAGCCGGTCGCATCGAACATCAAGGCCACGCTGGTGTTCCATAAGACGAAAGACGGATGGAAGATCGTAAGCGGCCAGGCAACGCCGATAACCGCCGCCGCCCCGGCCACCGATAAGCCAGCGGCGAATTCCAACACCGCCACCAACTCGGCAAAGCCGCCGCCTCCAGCTCCGGCAAATAAATAGGCAGAACCTTAGGAAGGGGCATGGCGAGCAGTCTTCATGCCCGTTTCGATTCGAGGAAACCTTAAGCATTGGCGCCGTTGTCCCGGTCGAATACCTTAATGTATCCGACGCGGGACAGTTAGGCGCTAAACATTCCGCCCGCAGTCGGACATAAAACTTTTCGCCGCGTAGCGGCCATTTGAATTTATTCGAGGCAGTTCGAGCAACCCCGCGACGGTCATTTTTTGTTTTTGCGAGACGCAGTGCGGACACGATAAAGTCTCTCGGTAAATCCGCCCTCATCAACAAAGGTTTTTTCCAAAGACGCGATCTGGCGGTCCAAAAGGCTGCCGGCCACGGCAATTAAGGCAAGAGCACCGTTGGCTGCAATCTCCGGATAAGGGGCAGCAGGGATGGCTTTGGACATAGTGGACATAGTCGACTCAGCGGACGATTCACCCTGTCCACTATGTCCACCTCGTCCACTCGCCCATTGTTCTTAACCTCCGTCGCCCACTCCGCCACATCATCGGCCGTTTCGGGCCTGCTATCTATGAGTATCGCCCGTCGGCGATCATCGCGAGGCCATTGTTTCAGCCCTCGATGACGCAGAAAATCTTCGTAATCGAGCTTCAGCTCTTCAAGGCTGGCGCGGGCGACGCTGGTCAGTTTCAGCTCAAATTTCTTTGATGTTCCGCTGGCCTGGCTGCCTTCGGCGATGTTCTGCACTCCGCTTCGAGCCGCTTGCACCATCTGATCATGCGTTCGGCTGCGCTTGTCGATATAGCGGTCGCAAAAACGCACCGTTACGTCATAGACAAGCTGCGCTACCTGAAAACTCTTGAGCTTTCTATAACCGCCGTGTTTCGGTATCAGTTTCTCTTCGGCCATGATATTAAGGTTGATCTGGGACAGATCACGAGATCGTTTTGGTGACGAATTTCGTGATTGTAGTAGAAAACAAAGGGAATGAGAAGAAGTACAGCAAAAGGCAAAGCCAGATGAAAGCTTTGCCTTTTCCCGGGCGGCCGTCTGGGGTTGTACCAAATTTTCTTGACGGATAGCGCCATCGGGTATATAAAGGGCACACAACGTAGCTTAAGAAGCTGAGGAGGTGTTCTGTGATGTTTGGCTGGCGAGAACGGGCATCTGTCGGATCGGTCGCGGTAACCTTAGTCTTGATCATAATGCTGATCAATTCTGTATCCTCGCAGGCCGATCTGCGGCAAACCCGCATCCGTTGGGAAAAATTGGTTTACGAGGATCCTAAGGCTCTGATCCAGGAAACGAGCGCGGCGATCGCGAAGAACCCGCAGGACGCCGTTGTGTTGAGAATACGCTCGTCCGCCTACTATAGAAACGGCGAGGCCGAAAAAGGAAAGGCGGATGCCGTCGCGGCGCTTGCGTTACTGAAAAGCCCCGCCAATGCTGAAGAATTTGAGGCAAAGTGCTACGCCGAACGTCGATTTGAAAAGTACGACGAGGCGCTGTCAGATTGCAGCAAGGCGATTGATCTATATCCCCAATTCGCGTGGGCATACTACAATCGTGGAAAGGCGAACGAAGGCAAGAAGCTTCACCCACAAGCGATAGCCGATTATATCAAAGCGATCGAACTCAGCCCGAGCTTCCATGATGCATATGCTGCGCGCGCGGATCTTCACGGGCGGGCCGGGGAATTCGACAAGGCAATTGCCGATTATACAAAGGCGATCGGGCTTGACCCTAAACGTGCTGCTGAATACTACGGCAGAGCGTACTGGTTTTATCAGAAAGGGGAATACGACCTGGCGATCAAGGACCTGAACAAGTCGATAGAGATCGATCCTGGTTACCCCGGCTCCTATGGCAACCGGGGCAATGCGTACGCAGCTAAACGTCAACATGACCTTGCAATTGCCGACTTCACAAAAGCGATCGAACTCGATCCGAAAGGGCGAGGTTGGTTTTTCCGGGGTTTGGCCTTCGCTGATAAAAAGGACTACGACAAGGCGATCGCCGATCTATCAAAAGCGATCGAACTTTTGCCAAACGGTGCGCAGGCCTATTACCAAAGGGGCATCAGCTATAGCGATAAGACCGAATACGGCAAGGCCAAAGCAGATTTTTCGAAAGCTATTGAGCTTGAACCGAAATGGCGCGCCCCTTATTACAACAGGGGCAACATGAACTTTAACGAGAAACGGTTCGACCTGGCGATCGCTGATTATACAAAGGCGATCGAAATTGATCCGAAATTTGCAGCTGCTTACAGCAATCGCGGCAATAGTCATAGGGAGAAGAAAGAATTCGACAAGGCAATAGCAGATGCAACGAAAGCGATCGAACTCGACCCTACATGGGTGTGGGCTTACCGCGTTCGCGCCGAGGCCTATGAAGCCAAGGGCGAGAAAACACTGGCTGAAAAGGACCGCCTGAAGGCAAAAGAATTAGAAGGTCAACCCAAGTAGGTAGGCGAACGTAAGATCGGATGTTCATCCCGTATTCTCAGATGGAAGACCCGAGGCAACACGCAGTACCATTTTAACTGGAGACAAAAAATATGCACCGCAAAGAGAGTTTGATTCGACACATCTTTGTCCTTAAAGGCTTGCTGGCGTTGCTGTCGGCAACTCTGTTGTTTATCGGCTGCGGCAAGCTGATGGAGTACGGAAATTCCAACGGCAACACTCCGCCACAGCAGGCCGCAACGCCCGCGGTTTCAGATCAGACAAATACGTCCTCGTCTCCCGCACCGGCAGTTCCCGCCGGTCCCGTCTTGGCTACGACAGACGGCGATAAGCCGGGAATTCGGGTTGAGGTCGTGGAGTTAAAGCGGACCAGCGGTGACACGGTGAGCCTAAAGTTCGCGATGATCAACGATTCCGACCAGGATATGGGATTCGGATACGATTTTGGCGAAGGAAGTACGACGGATATTGGTACGATTGCCGGCACTCACCTGATCGACGCGGCCGGCAAGAAAAAATACTTCGTGGTGCGCGATTCGGAAGGGGCCTGTCTATGCAGCCGAGGGCTAAAGTCCATTCAACCGAAAACGCGAGCAAACCTTTTCGCAAAATTTCCCGCACCGCCGGCTGATGTGCAAACGATCACAGTCGTGATACCGCACTTTATTCCGATGGACGACGTGCAAATAACCCCTTAGCGCTGGCGGGCGAGGTTCGATATGAAAGTACACAAATCGGTAAGGGCCGCGATCCTGTTGCTCATGGCCTGCGTTGTTCAGTACTCGCCGGCACAGGAAGCGACCGCTGACTTAAAGGTCAAGATCCTCGACCTGATCTTTCGGGTTGAAAACATTGGCGGACGTGTTCAGGATCTTCAAGTGAAGGAATCGGATACTGAAATTCGCATCGAGTTGGCGGCGGACGTGCTGTTCGATTTCGATAAGGCTGACATCCTGCCGAAAGCGCAGGACGCGCTAAAGCAGGCGGCGGCGATCATTCGAGATAAGGCCAAGGGCACCGTCCGCGTCGAGGGCCATACCGACGCGAAAGGATCGGACGCTTACAACCAGAAACTCTCCGAAAGGCGCGCCGCAGCCGTGAAAGCTTGGTTCGCCGACAAAGAAGGTATCCGTAATGTGGAGTTTTCGACTGCTGGGTTCGGTGCCAAACGGCCCAAAGTCCCGAATGCTAAGCCGGACGGTTCCGATGATCCTGACGGCCGGCAAAAAAACCGGCGGGTGGAGATCATCTTGAAGAAGTAAAAAGGAGGCTAGCTATGAGGAAAAGAATAAGTCCACTAATTTCTATGTCGGTTCTGGTTATAATGATCGGCGCGATATTTTTGGCCGGGAAACCGGAATCTTCTTCCGGGCAGCGGATGTCGGAAATCCCGCCCAACCGCAAACCGGCGTGCACCATCTTCTGTGGCGACGGCACCATGAAATACGTTGTATTGGCCAAGACTCCGAAATGTTGGGGTGGGCCGCTGCCGGCGGACAACGCCGGGGACTACTTTAAGGATGTGTCCAAAGAAGATAAGAGCGCTATCTGTCAAAACCTTAAAGCCGCGGGAAAGAAGGACACCTCGTGTCCGGTATTCAAAACCTTGATGGCGGCATGTGATCCCAAGGAGAGGACTGAGGATTGTAGAAGATGTGAATGGAACTGTGTGCAACAGGCCAATCAGGCGTTCCCAGGCCAGGATGACGCGTCCACCAGAAAGTGGCTTTCGTTCTTTGAGCAATGCAAAAACCTCGACTGCAGCAGGGTCTGCAACTACCCATCGTCGAGGCCACCTGAACCTCCAAGGGACAGGTCTGAGGGCTGTAGAAAGTGTGAATGGAACTGCGTCCAACAGGCCAACCAGGCGTTCCCAGGCATGGACGACGCGTCCACCAGAAAGTGGCTATCGTTCTTTGAGCAATGCAAAAACCTCGACTGCAGTA
>JBGSYT010000114.1:0-22823 GCA_041750855.1 Pyrinomonadaceae bacterium
CGTCTCGTGACGGCTGACCGGCGCCTGGCGCGTTTGTTCCCGACCGTCTGCGTCTCGCCCGAGACATTCATCCGCAACGCGGCACCCAGGTAGTCAGGTCTGCGTACCAACGAGGGCAGCGAAAATCGTCCGACCCCCCTCCGTCATTGCGAGTTTCAGCACGGACTCCGTCCGTGACATTGGGGAGAAACGGGGAGTTGGGTGGATCCTCCCGGTGGGATTCCAGCAGCTATGGCCGCCGTCGCCCTGGTACCTTCGTGTCCGGTTGCGAGTTTGGCTCCGAGTCTGGTCAGACAATTTTGGTGAGGTCGTCGTGAGCGACTTTCCCGTTCAGCAGCTTTGCCGTTCCGATCACTCGGGCTGGGTCCCTCTCATTCAACATTGGAGGAGTCCACCCATGAAAAAGAGTAGCAGAGTCAAGCGTGAGTTGAAGGTCGTGAATCCGAACGCGGCAGGGATCGATATCGGATCTGAGCGGCACTATGTGGCGATTCCGGAGGGACGGATGAGTCGGACGGTCGAGAGTTTCGGCTGTGTGACCGCCGAACTGGAGAGGATGGCGGAGTGGCTTCAGGCGGCTCGAATCGAGACGGTAGCCCTCGAATCCACCGGCGTCTACTGGATTTCGGTGGCGGCCGTTCTGGAGGACTACGGCATCGAAGTGGTCCTGGTCGATCCGCGACAACTGAAGAATTCGAAGAACCGGAAGACGGACGTTGAAGACTGTTCGTGGATTCAACAGATGCATTCCTTCGGACTGTTGTCCGCGGCTTTTCGGCCCACACCCGAGATTCAGGTGCTTCGCGACTATCAACGACATCGACGCTCTCTGGTCCAAGATGCGGCCCGACAGATCCACCTGATGCAGAAGAGCCTGGAGCAGATGAATGTCCAACTGCACAAGGTGCTGAGTGACATTTCAGGGGTCAGCGGGCTCAAGATCCTGCGTGCCATCGCCTGCGGCGTCCAGGATCCGAATGAACTGGCCACGCTGGCCGGTGGGGCTCTTCGCTCGACCCCCGAAGAAATCAGGCAGGCGCTTCGAGGTCACTATCGTGAACAGCACGTCTTCGGCATCGCCCAGGCCCTGAAGACCTTCGACTTCATTCACGAGCGGATCCGCGAATGCGATGAAGCGGTCGAAGCCGTCATGCGCCGCCTGCCCACAAAAGGTGAGACGCCCAAGGTGGCCCCGCAGCAGAAGCGAAGAAAGAACCAGCCCCACTTTGACATTGCCCAGGAACTGGCGCGAGTGACCGGCGTCGATCTCACTCGAATTGCCGGCATCTCAGTTATCAGCGCGCAAACCGTGATTTCCGAGTGCGGTGTGGATCTCAGCGCTTTTCCAAACGAACACTACTTCGCATCTTGGCTCGGCCTGTGCCCGAACAACAAGATAACCGGAGGCCGCGTCTACTCCACCAGGACCCGAGTCCGGTCGTCTGATGTGGCGACTGCCTTCCGACTCGCTGCGCAGTCCCTGCTCAGGTCCAAGACTCCGCTCGGAGACCGCCTCCGGAGCCTTCGCGCGAGGCTGGGGATGCCCAAGGCCATCACCGCCATGGCCCACCTCTTGAGCAAGTTGGTCTTTCGAGGTCTCACCCGCGGACAGGAGTATCTCGACAAGGGGCTGGCCGCCCTCGGCGCACAAACTCAGACCGACAAGGTCCAAGCCCTTCGGCGCCGCGCCGCCCATCTCGGGTTCCGGCTGACCCCACTCCAGGAAACTGCCTGAAATGTGGCGTACTCGAACAAGTTTCTCAGCAGGAGCCGGTCCGTTTGGTACCGCGACGAAGCAACCCCCGCCCCCCACTATGGGGTTATGCGTACCGGCCTTCTATGTACTCCGCCGTCCGCGGGTCCCGCGGGCTCAGGAACAGGTTCTCCGTCCGCGCGTGTTCGACCACCTCGCCGAGCAGCATGAACAGGCACTCGTCGCTCGCCCGCCGCGCCTGCGCCATGTTGTGGGTGACGATCACGATCGTGTAGCGCCCGCGCAGCTCGAACATCAGATCCTCGATGGCGCGGGTGCCGGAGACGTCGAGCGCCGAGGCCGGCTCGTCCATGAGGATGACCTCCGGCTGGACGGCAAGCGCCCGTGCGATGCAAAGCCGCTGCTGCTGCCCGCCCGAGAGGCCGAATGCCGACATCGTCAGACGGTCCTTGACCTCATCCCAAAGTGCGGCGTCGTGAAGCGCCTTTTCGACACGTTCGGTGAGATCGCTTTTGCTCGAATGGATCCGGTTGATCCTGATGCCGTAGGCGACATTCTCAAAGATCGACTTTGGGAACGGATTGGATTTTTGAAACACCATTCCAACCTTGCGGCGGAGAGCGACAACGTCCGTGCCCGGTGCGTAGATGTTCTTCCCGTCGATGGTGACGATCCCTTGTGCCCGAGCGATCGGGATCGTGTCGTTCATCCGATTCAGCGTACGGAGAAAGGTCGATTTTCCGCAGCCAGAAGGCCCGATGAAAGCCACCACCTGACGCTCCGGCACCTCGAGCGTGATGTCGAACAAGGCCTGGGCCTTGCCATAGTAAAAATCAAGATTTGAGACTTCGATCTTATTCGTCATAGAAATCAGCAGATCTCTTTTAGAAAATTCAAAAACGGCGTCTTGTCACTATCCTCACGAGTATGTTTATGCCGAGGATCAGCGTGATCAGGACGAGCGTTGCGGCCCAGGCCTTAGCGTGCCATTCCTCAAAGGGTGAGATCGCATAATGATAGATCTGCACCGTCAGCGACGCCATCGGCTCGTCGAGATAAATATTATAAAAACGGCTGCCGAACGCCGTGAAGAGCAGCGGTGCGGTTTCGCCAAGTACGCGGGCGACCGCAAGCATTGCACCGGTCGCGATCCCGGCCATTGCCGCGGGCAGAACGATGTCTACGATGACACGCCACCTCGGCGCTCCCAGGGCCAATGCCCCTTCGCGCATCGAATTGGGCACGAGCCGGATCATTTCTTCGGTCGTTCTCGAGACTATCGGGATCATTATCAGGGCGAGGGCAAGCGAACCTGCCAGCGTCGAAAAATACCCTTGCCGGATCACGACCAACCCATAAACAAACACACCGAAAACGATGGACGGAACACCGATCATCGTATCGGCGACAAAGCGGACTGTCTTGCCGAACCAACCACTACCCATCTCCGCGAGATAAGTGCCGACGGCTATACCGACCGGAATTCCTACTGCCGCGGCAAGTCCCAGCAGGATGAGAGAGCCGACGATGGCGTTGCCGATGCCTCCGCCCTCGCCGACAGGCTTTGGCGTCTGGACAAGAAATTGCCAACTGATCGACGATATGCCCTGATAGCTTATATATCCGAGTATCAGGAGTAGCACGGCCACGACTGCAAAAGCGCACGCGGCGGTAGTCACCGTCATGATAGCGTTTACAATGCGTCTTCGGTCGATCATCAGTTTGCTCTCTAATGCTGCGGCGTGTTCCTGTTTGCCACGCTCATGATCAGCAGTTTTGCCAGCGCCGTCACGACGAACGTGACGATGAACAAGATGAGGCCCATTTCGGTCAATGCACTGAGATATAGTTCGCCGGTGGCCTCGGTGTACTCGTTTGCGATCACCGATGCGATCGAATAGGCCGGGTCAAAGAGCGACACGCTTATCTGCGGCCTGTTGCCGATCACCATCGTCACCGCCATCGTCTCGCCGATCGCCCGGCCAAGGCCGAGTATGACGGCACCGGCAATGCCCGAAGATGCGTTCGACAGGACGATGCGCGTTGTTTCCCATTTTGTCGCACCGAGCGCGAGCGAGGCTTCCCGCTGTGTGACGGGAACGGCTTCCAGCACGTCGCGGGTGACCGCGGTGATGATCGGCGTAATCATTATTGCGAGAACGACCCCGCCGGTGAGCATCCCGATGCCAGTGATCGTGCCCTGGAAGAAAGGCAGCCAGCCCAACACCGCCTGCAGTGCCGGCTGGACGTGCACCCTAAGAATCGGAGCAAGAACAAATATCGCCCAAAGCCCGTAAACGACCGAGGGGATCGCTGCTAAAAGTTCGACAAGAAAACCGAGCGGCCTGGCGATCGATTTTGGCGCCTGCTCCACCAGGAAAACCGCTACGGCGATGGATATCGGGACCGCTATCACGAGGGCCAGCAGCGAAGACATTATCGTGCCCCAGATGAAGGGAAGCGCCCCAAATTCGCCCTTCACCGGGTCCCAGACCTGGCCAACCAGAAAGCCAAAGCCAAATTCGCGGATCGACAACCACGAGCTCTGCGTCATCACGACAACCATTGCGATCGCGATGAGAAGGACCGAGGCGGCGCAGATCAGCAGGATCGCGTGAAAGACGTTGTCGCCCGACAAAAATTTTGAACGGATCGCAGCCACTTCGTTTAGTTATTGCCGTCCGAAATGCCCGTCAGCAATTTTTCTCCCTGAAAATTCACTTCGGCGAGCTTTGCGGTCGATCGCCGGACCATTTCCGCCGGCAGCGGCGCATAATAGAGTGGCTGGGCATGTTTTTGCCCGTCGTTCAATCCCCAGACTAGGAAATCGACAAGGGCCGTGCCAAGGTGTTTCTGTTCCTGGTTCTTATAGACCAAAATGAAGACATAGCTTGAAATGGGATATGCATCGGCGCCTTCCGCGTTCGTGATGGTAAAGCGCAGGTCCGCCGGCGCCGTATCGACCGACTCGGCTGCCGCATTGGTGACCGTCTTAAAATCAGGGGTGATGTAGTTTCCGGCCGAGTTCTTGATCTGTGCTACGGGCAGATTGTTCTTGACTGCATAAGCGAGCTCGACATAGCCGATCGTGTTCGGCGTTTGCTTCACCTGGCCGGTTACGCCCTCGTTACCTTTTCCGCCCAAGCCGACGGGCCACGCCGGGCTCGTGCCTTCGCCGACCCTCTCCTTCCATTCCGGACTCACCTTGACCAGGTAATTTGTAAAGACGGCCGAAGTTCCGCTGCCGTCGGAACGGTGAACAACGGTGAGGTCCGCCGGTGGAAGCTGAACGCCCGGATTGTCCGCCTGTATCCGATCGTCGTCCCATCGCGTTATCTTCCCAAGAAATATATCGGCAATTGTGTTTGGCGAAAATCGAAGGTTCTCTTTGACCGATGCAAGGTTATACGTGAGCACGACCGCTCCGAGGACAACGGGAATATGCAGCAGTTCTCCGGGTGCTGAACGCATGTCGCTTTCGGCCATTGCGACGTCGGTAGCTCCAAACAAAATGGTCCTTTCCATTACTTGTTTTATTCCGCCGCCGGAGCCTATCGATTGGTAATCGATCCTAATGCTTGGTTCCAATGCTCCGAATTCATGCACCCATTTCTGCATTAACGGATTAATAAAAGTGGAGCCGCCACCCTGGATCTTGATCGAGTCACCGCGGCTGTAACGTCCGCTGAAACAGCCGAAGGACAGCATCGAAACTGCGATCAGGACGCAATACATTTTTCTCATAGCAAATGAGCGCATGTGTGTAAGTCGAGTTACGTAAGCTACTTAATTTACAATACCCGAAATTAACGAACTATCATCGTGATAAGGTGTTAAATTATCCTTAAATAAGCTTCAGGTCGAAATTTGGGGTGTCGAGATGTAACATTTTGTTAACACTAATGTAAGGCCTGCCGGATGGACTTTAGGGACACTCCCTTTATAATGAACTTATCCTTAGCAGGTTACTTTGAATCCTTAAGAGAGCAGAATTCCCGTGACCACTCGGGAAAAATTTAATATGGATCTTATCAACGACCTAAGCAGCGATCTCGCGATCGCATTCCTGGTTGAGAAAAGACTCGAGCGAAAGATCGCAATGCGCGAGGCGATAAGGTTGATAGACCGGGTAACTTGTGAACTCAAAGGGGTTTCAGACCCGGACCAGCGGGATCGCGACACCCTTTCGCTTCTCCAGATCGAGACCGCCACTTCCCACTAACCAGCGGTTCTTTCCTCTTATCTCACCGTTCCCCGCACCCGTCTCGAAAATCTTGCAGCAAACGTACGTATAGCGACCTGCCATCGAACTTCATTGCAGGGGCGGAAATTGATTCCGTTCTCTTAATCGCTTAGTATTTGCTGGAAAACCAGTTTGACAGGGAGGGTTTGATGAATTTCTATCTGAAGACGAAAAAGGCGGCGGTTCTTTCGGTCGCGCTCATGGTTGCGATGCTGCCGATCGTATCGGTCGCCCAGACCAAGGTTAGCCTGCCAAAGAACAAATATAAGGTCGAAGATGACGTAAAGATCGGGCGCGACTCCGCGGCCCAGATCGAACGCATGTTTCCGATGGTCAACGACCGGGATTCGCAAGCGTATATCGAACGCGTCGGCGCCAGGCTGGTGGCGGCGATCCCGGCACAGTTTCGCCAGCCCGCATTCGATTATCGTTTCACAATCGTTAACGCCAGCGACATCAATGCGTTTGCGGTTCCCGGCGGCCCGATGTATGTGAACCGGGGAATGATCGAGGCGGCTCGAAACGAAGGCGAAATGGCGGGCGTTATGGCCCATGAGATCAGCCATATCGCGCTTCGCCACTCGACAGCGCAGGCGACAAAACAAGGCAGCGTAAGGAACCAGCTCGGTATGCTCGGGATGATCCTGGGCGGCGCGATCCTGGGCGGCGAGACGGGAGCCCAGCTCGGAATGCTTGGCGCGCAGGCGTGGATGACGAAATACAGCCGCGAATACGAGACGGAATCAGACATTCTCGGCGCACGGATCATGGCGGACGCGGGTTACGACCCGCGCGACCTGGCGAATATGTTCCAGACCATTGCTCAACAGGGAGGCAGCCGCGCACCGGAATTTCTCAGCAGCCATCCTGATCCGGGCAACCGTTTCCAGAGGATAAATAACGAGGCCCGGCAACTAAATGTCTCGCCCAACCCGATAAAGATCACGCGGGATTTTGAGCGTGTCCAGGCGAGGCTGCGGTCGATGCCTCCGGCCAGGACGATGGCCGAGATCCAGCGAGAGTCCAGCGGGGCCGGCAGCGGCGGGCAGAGCCCTGCCTCAGGCGGCCGGTATTCGCGGTCGGTGCCGTATCCGTCTGGCAGTTTGCGGGCCTACAATAACGGCGAGCTCTATATCGGAGTGCCGAGCAACTGGCGGGACCTGTCGAGCGAAAGCACGCTGGTCTTCGCCCCGGAAGGCGCTTATGGGAACCAGGGAATCACGCACGGAGCGATGATCGGGCTGCACCGCTCGAATACGAACAACGTGCTTGACGCCACTCGCGAATACCTGAACGGCGTCGTTCAAGCGAATCCTTATCTCTCGCAGCGAAGCCAGCTAACCCGTACGCAGATCGCGCAGCGGCAGGGTTATTCAGTGGTGCTCGCCGGACGTTCGCCGGTGACGAACAGGACGGAGGTGGTCACCATCTTCACCGTTCCGCTTCGTTCAGGCGATATGCTCTATTTTGCTGCGGTCGTACCGGAGGATGAATCGTCACGGTATAACAACACGTTTCGAAACATGGTCCGCTCGCTTCGGATCAACGGTTGATGGTTTTCCTATCGATCCAAAAAGGCCCCGCCGTTAACAGTGCGGGGCCTTTTCGTATTTTAATATCAATGCTTTTGCTCGAACGGGGTACTGGCCGAAGGTGGTCAGCGCCGTCTTTCGGTGGGCGGCTTCAGCTTTGGCGGGCCGCTTGAGCTGTAGTACCAAAGGATCGTGCTGCCGATCACGCCGACCATCAGTATCACGCCTACGGCAGTAAGCCTGAAGGCCATCCTGACCGTTCGTTTCAGGGCTTTGAACGCTACGAAAGCGATTCCGAGAAACATTATAAGAAAGGTAATTGCGACAACGGCTCCGATCGTAGAGCCGCTTGGGGCAAACTGCAATAATACGTTGGCGATCATTTCTCTACATTGCCCTCAACAGTTTCGGCGATCTCTTCTATCTCTTTTTCAGAAAGTCGGGACCTTTCGTCGGGAATCGAATACTTCTCGTCGGCCCATGCTCCAAAATCAAGAAGCTTGCACCGTTCAGAACAAAACGGCCGATTTTCGTTCCCGGCGAACTCGACCTCCTTACCGCAATTTGGACACTTAACTATCGGCATAAGTTGTTCAGCGCAAGAATATCATACGGTGCGAACCCGATAAAATATAGTCGCCCGGTTGGTTGGGCAACCTTGAGTATTTCGGCATGTTGCGTTCGGATCTGTTTGTGCGGATCGGCCGTATATGATACGATGTGCGACACATGGAACGCCGTCTAAGGTCCTCACATCCTTATGAAAATGCTTCTCTCACGAATCGAAAAGTTAATCTGCGGCTGGAACGAAAGGCCGCTTGATGAAGACGACTTTTACCGACTTTGCAGCGAACACGATGTCACGGTCGTCGAGTCGCCGCTTCAGACGAGCGGTTTCTATTTCTCGATGCGCCGAAAGCATTTTATCGCGGTCAACAGCGAGCTTCGCGGCCCGCAGAGGCTGTTTGTGATGTTTCACGAATTTGCCCATTTCTATCTGCACGCACCCAACAGCGGAGCAGGTGCGAGGTTCCACGGTGTTGGAAGAAAGACCCGACAGGAAGCCGAAGCCGATCTCTTTGCCGTCTGCGCGATAATGCCCCGAAGCATGATCGAAATGAACACGGCGGGCGTGCTTTCGGAAGAATTTGGGCTGCCGGGCGAATTGATCGCGGAGCGTGTCTCGATCCTCAGAACTTACGGAATCTGACACCGTCCCTGGCAGATAGCAAGACGCCGAAAGCCTGAACGGAAAGATCGAACGCCCGATTCGCGCACGCCTGCGGCTTCAAAACGACTGTGTTAAAATCGCCTCACGCAAGAAGCGTACTGCCTGCCCGGTCTTAGTCGGCAAATGAAATTTAACTATCTCAACCGGAAAGTCCATTACTGGGCCGCTTTCGCGATCTCTTTGCCGCTTATCGTGATCATTTCGACCGGCATTCTCTTGCAGCTTAAAAAACACTCACACTGGATCCAGCCAGCCGAGCAGAAAGGTGAGGGATCAGTGCCCTCGCTTAGTTTTGATCAGATACTGGCGGCCTGCCGCCGCATTCCCGAATTGGAGGTGCAGGATTGGGACGACGTGAACAGGATCGACCTTCGGCCCTCGAAGGGAATGATGAAGATCTGGGCAACAAATGGTTGGGAAGCGCAGATCGATTCCGGCAGCGGAGCGGTGTTGCAGGTCGCATATCGCCGCTCTGACGTGATCGAATCGATACACGACGGCTCGTGGTTTCACGAAAATGCCAAGCTGCTGATCTTTCTGCCGACTGCCGTGATCCTTTTGCTGTTGTGGGCGACAGGGCTTTGGCTTTTCCTGCTTCCGTTCGTGGTGAAATGGCGAAAGAACAAGAGGTTTTCCGGGGCCGGCAAGGCTTGACCCGAAGCACGACACCGGCGGCGGAGCTCAAGATTTTTCTGGAATTTTAAGCGGGAAAATGCTAGTTATCATTGTGTAGCTTCTTCGATCCCAACCTAATTACGATTTGACCAGTTTTGCAGCTTAGCCCGGAGGCCGTTTAGTGAAAGTTTTAAGAACGCTCGTGATCATTGCCGTGGTCATCGCGCTTTTGGCGGTGTCGGCATGGTGGTTAATCTCCGCAGATATTCGTATCGGCAAGATCTTTGACGAATTGGAACCCGACCTTCCGGACGTGCCTTTCAAGATCGACAAGGCTCAATACAGGCAGCTAAGGAACGATCAGATCGCGTTGTGGCGCGGACTGGACACGGCGGATCAGGGATCGCGAAGCCAGGCGATAAAGGACATGCAACGCGGTGAACGCGGTCGGGACCGAAAGCGGGCAGAACGCGGCGAACGCCCGACCGCGGTTGACCGCTGGCACTTTCTGGGGCCGGCGCCGATACCTGTAAATGCATCGACGAGCTACAGCGGGCGAACCGTCGCTCTGGCAGTCCATCCGACAAATCCCGACATCGTTTATGCCGGTGCGGCGCAGGGCGGGGTTTATCGCTCACTGAACGGCGGCGCAAGCTGGACGCCGCTCCTTGACGATGCACTGACGCTCTCGATCGGTTCGATCGCCATCGCCCCGTCGGACCCTTCGACGGTCTTCGTCGGCACGGGAGAAACGTCGTTCTCAGCCGACAGTTTTTTCGGTGTCGGTATCTATCGCATTACGAATGCGGACACAAACCCGACGGTTTCAGGGCCGCTGAACAAGAACGGGATCGGCGCAGATATCTTTACCGGCAGGGGAATTAGCAAGATCATCGTTCACCCGACCGATCCGAACCGTTTGATCGCGACATCTGCACAGGGCATCGCGGGAATCGGCGGGAACACAACGGGTGCGACGCTGCCAAACGCCGGGGTTTATCGAACGACGAACGCGATGGCGGCAAATCCTATCTTTGAGAAGTTGACGATCCAGGGAACAACCGCCGCGAGCCGGTCGATCGCCGATGGTGTTTCGGACCCGGCCGATCCGAACTGGCTTTTGGTCTCGGTTATCGGCGGCGACAACGACGGCGGATTTTATACGACACCAAACGCTTACGATACGACGCCTGTGTTCACGCGGAAGCTGGCAACGCCAAACGGGAATTCTGCGGGCCGAGCTGAATTTGCGGTGCATAGAGCCGGTGAGCAGATGACCATCTACGCCGCGTCGGGCGTCAACGCTGGAACGGTGTTTAAATCAATTGACGGAGGCAACACTTTTCCCGCGGTCAGCGGCGGCACCAATTTTTGCAGCCCGCAGTGTTTTTATGACATCGCCGTCGCCGTTGACCCGAACGATGCGAACAAGGTCTATCTCGGCGGGTCTCCTGCACTGGTATTTGGAAGGTCTATCAACGGCGGTGCAGGCTTTTCGAGCTTTTCGACGAACCTGCACGTCGATACCCATGCTTTCGCGGTCGCACCCTCGAACCCTAGCAGAGTCTATTTCGGGAGTGACGGCGGCGTTTGGCGAACAGACGACATCAACGCTACACCGATCGTCTGGATAACACTGAACAACACCTCGTACAGCGCTACGCAATTCCAGGGGATCTCACTGCATCCTGTTGACCGCAACTACACGATCGGTGGAACGCAGGACAACGGTACGCAGTTTCTCGCGCCTGACGGTACGACCTGGGTCAGATCTGACGGCGGCGACGGCGGATTCAGCGTGATCGACCAGAATTCGACCACGCCGAACAATGTGATCGCTTATCACACGTATTACAACCAGACGAATTCGCTCATAGGTTTCATGCGGGCGACGACAACGGATGCGCTCGGCGATCCGAACTGGCAGAGCTTCCGCGGCTGTAACGGCGGCACGTCGAACAACGGGATAAACTGCGCCGATCCCGTGTTGTTCTATGCTCCGTTGGTCCACGGCCCGGGAAACCCCTCGACCATATATTTCGGCACGAATCGGCTTTATCGATCGGCCGATACCGGCACAACGATGACCGACGTCAGCGGCACGCTGCCGGCGCGGATCAGCGCCATTGCCATCTCGCCGCAGGACGACAATATACGCCTCGCGGGCACAACCGCCGGCGGGATCTATCTTTCGACCGCTCCCGGTGCTACAACGATGACAAACATCACCGGGCCGATACCGTCGCGATATGTCGGACGGGTCGCGATCGACCCGACAAACGCGAACGTCGCGTACGTTGCGTTGAACGGTTTCGGACTTGCGGACGGTGAGCACGTGTGGAAGACGACGAACCTGCTTTCGGGGTCGCCGAATTGGACTGCCTCGGGTGTCGGTATACCCGATGTTCCCTGCAATACTTTCGCGATCGATCCGGCGAACACGAATACGATCTTTGTCGGGACCGACATCGGCGTTTTTAGATCGACGGATGCCGGGGTGAGCTGGGAACCGTTCAGCGAAGGGTTGCCGCGTGTCGCCGTTTTCGGGATGGAATTTCATAGAACGGAGAGGCTGCTGCGTATCTCAACGCACGGACGCGGGATCTACGAATACGATTTTTCGGCCGAGCCGACACCGTTCGATTACGACGGCGACCGCAAGGCAGATCTGTCTGTCGTGCGGCCGTCGAGCAATGTCTGGTATCTATTGAGAGGGACGGCGGGCTTTACGGCGATGCAGTTCGGCGAGGCGGGAGACCGGATGGTGCCGGCCGATTACGATGGCGACGGGAAAACCGATGTGGCGGTGTTCAGGCCTTCGACCGGGACGTGGTTTGTCTATATGTCGGAGTCGCAGACCTTTCAGCAATTCGGCTGGGGGCAGGACGGCGACCTTCCGGTGCCGACCGATCGCAATAATGACGGCAAGGCCGATCTGGTGATCTATCGTCCGTCGAATAACACCTGGTACACGCGATTCTCGAATGGCACATTCCATACGTTTCAGTTTGGCGTTGCCGGAGACAAGCCGATGCTCGGCGATTTTGACGGCGACGGGATCGGCGATGTGGCACTATTCCGTCCGTCAAACAATAACTGGTATATCATCAAATCGAGTCTCGGCTTCTTCATTCAGACCTGGGGTGAAGCGGGCGACATACCGCTCACGGGCGATTTCGACGGCGACGGGGCGACCGATCAGGCCGTGTTCAGGCCTTCGACGGGCCAGTGGTATTTAAGCCAGACCACTGCGGGATTCAACGTCAGAAATTGGGGACAGGCTGGCGACATTCCTGTGGCAGCCGATTATGACGGCGACGGAAAGACCGACATCGCAGTCTTTAGGCCATCGAACGGCCAATGGTACATAATCCAATCCGCATCGGGTATTCTCGTTCTCCCGTTCGGGCAAGACGGGGATATGCCGACGCAGGCGAGTTATATTAATTGAACATACGTTGCCATTTATCCTCTTAGAACGGACTCGAGGCAGGGAAATTCTAATGCGTACCTCGGTAATCCTTATGAAATCATGATTGAAGAGTAGACGCGATATGCGTATACTTATACGCAGAATGCGTAAAGGAAACCCAGTTGACTCATTAATTTCACCGGTCAAACAGTCTATTCTCGCGGCCACATACGGACAACCTGATCGATGGTGGTATGCCGCGGAACTTGCAGCCTTTGCCGAGCGCACTCCTTCAAGCCTGCAGCGCGACCTTACCGCCTTAGCTCAGAAAGGCCTGCTGCGGAAACGAAGAGAAGGATCAAGAGTTTATTATACGGCCGAGACCGATTCGCCATTGTACGAACCTTTGCGACTTTTGATCGAGCGTTCGTATGGTGTGGTCGAAGCCTTGCGAGCGGAGTTGGAGTCGCTAAGTGACCGTATCGAGGTTTCGTTTATCTACGGATCGGTGGCTCGAGGGGACCAGAATTCGCAAAGTGATGTCGATCTGCTAACGATTGGGGGGATCGGCTTATCCGATATTGCACCGGCCATGCGACGATTAGAGGCCAAGTTTAGGCGAGAGTTCAATGTGAAATGCTATTCGGAAGAGGAATTTCGCAAGAAATTAAGCGAGCGGAACCACTATGTTAGTTCGTTATTGGAAGGAGCGAAAGTATTCGTTATAGGTGACGAAAATGTCCTGGGAAGACTTATTGGCAAACGGATACGTTAGATCTCATTCAACCAGCCGAGAAGAGTTTTCTGAACTTCGCCGACTGGTCGAACGGGACCTGGCTGACGCGGCAATCGATGCATTATCCGATGACCGCCGATTTGCCACCGCTTACAATGCGGCGCTGCAACTGTCCAAGATGGCGATCGCCGCCAGTGGGTACCGGCTTTCCAAAGGACAAGGTTCCCTTTCAATGCATTCGAGACAGTAAAGATCGCCATTCCGACCGACGAAATAGAAGCATTTAGTGAGTATTTCGATAGATGCAGACGCAAACGCAATCATATCGACTATGACGGGGCCGATGTTGTCACGCATGCCGAAATGGAAGAGATCTTACTCAAGACCGAAGAATACCGCAGACTTATAGAAAAGTGGATAGTCCAAGAATATCCGGACTTGATGGCCTGAAAGATCAAATTCTCAGTCGTCGTTGAGTATTCCTATAACTTGCGAAACATTATCAACGCGTCGGTCATTCCGAGGGAATTATGGCGAAAGGCGTCGGGGATGGTGCCGATGATCTCCATGCCGATAGACTGCCAGAGGCGGATGGCGGCGGTGTTTGACGCGACGACGAAATTGAACTGCATCGCCTTGAAACCGAGGCGGCGGGCCTCATCGAGCGAGAACTCGGCCATAAGTTTGCCAACGCCCTGGCCTTGAGCATCGGGCGAGACCATATAGGCGGCGTTGCAGACGTGATCGCCGAGGCCGGGCTGATTGGATTTCAGCCAGAACGTCCCGAGAACCTCTTCAAACTGGCCGCCCGCTGACCCAGGCGGTTCTGACACTGCGACATAGACGTGCTTTTCCGGCGAGAACCAGTAGGCGAGCATGTCGCTTTCTGGTGTATCCGGTTCAAAAACGTAAGTATCACCGCCGGCGAGCACTGCCTTGATTATCTGCCAGATCCCGGGTTTATCAGCATCGCCCGCTTTTCTGATCGTCACCATAAGAAATTGATGCACTGCAAAAAAATGACCGGACGCAAGAATAGCATCCGGTCTGATTGCTTCCCAAGTTTAGAAATATTACTTCAGGTACTTATCAAACCAATCCAAATTGCTCTGCTGTGTCGCTATCTGAAGACGCGGTTCCTGGATGCCGTGCGGCTGACGCGGCAGGACGATCATTCGGACCGGCACGTTTTGCCGTTTTAGCGCATTGTAAAGCTCGTAGCCTTGTGCGATCGGGACGCGAAGGTCGTTCTCGCCGTGCTGAATGAGCGTCGGCGTTTTGGCGTTCTTGATATTGAACATTGCCGAGTGCTTCGCGTAGATCTGCGGGTTGTCCCAGAATTCGGCCTCGAAATAATCCGGCAGGAACGAAGGGATATCCGCCGTCCCGTTAAAGCTCATCATGTTCGTTACGGGTGCTCCGGCCGATGCGGCCTTGAAGCGGTTGGTTTTCGTTATGATCATCGACGTCATATAACCGCCGTAGCTCCAGCCCATCACGCCGAGCCTTTCAGGGTCGGCGACACCCATCGCTATCACGTGATCGACGCCGGTCATCAGGTCCTCGTAATCGCCAAACCCCCAATCCTTGATATTGGCTCGACGAAATTCGGTGCCGTAACCGCTCGAGCCGCGTGGGTTCGGCCGCAAGATCGCGTAACCTTTTGCCATAAAGCTCGCCAGCGGATACGATCCGCGATTACCGACGAAGGAATGCTGGAAGACGCCTGCCGGGCCGCCGTGAATGCTCAGGATCATCGGCACTTTCTGGCCGGCCTGATAGCCGTTCGGGTAATGCAGAAGGCCTTCGATCTCGCGGCCATCGCGGCTCTTCCATTTAATAACCTCGGTGCGTCCGACGGACAATTTGGCGTGGTCGGCATTCGCGTTGGAGACCTTGCGAGACTCCATCACCCCCTGGCGGCCCACGAAAACTTCGGGCGGTTCGGCCGACGTTTGCTTTACAAAAGCATACCAGCCGTCCTTGCCCGCGAACGGCGCGGAGATAACGGCATCCTGGCTATCCATCATCTGTATGGTCCCGGCGTTGATGTCCGCACCGTAGAGGGCCGTCCCGGTCCCGCGGGCTTCGGTGAAGAGTATGCCCCGGCTGTCCGAATTCCACGCGAGAATGTTGGGCTGGCCGTCATGCGACAAGGGCATCACTTTTGGCGAGCCGCCTGAGGCCGGAAACACGTTAATGCGATAGCTCTGCGCCCAGCGGATCGGCATTTCGGTTACGGTCATCGCGATCCAATTGCCGTCAGGTGAGAATTGTGGATTTTGCTCGGATGCGGGCGTCGCCGCGAAAGGGGTGACTGAGGCTGAGGGGACATCAACTATGCTGACATCGGAAGTCGGCCAATGGTCCACCGATGGCGAGTTGACGTGTGCAAACACTATCCGGGAGCCGTTAGGTGCCCAGTCAAACGATGTGACGTGGCGATCGACGACCGTCAGTTTTCGCACTTCGCGTTTACCGTCGGCGTTTTTTGCGACGGGGGTTAAGTACAGCCGAGCAAGCTTGTTATTCTCACCGATCCAGCGGAAATCGTTCCGGCCCTTATCGTTCTTTTCCTCGTCCTCGGTTTTAGGGTCGGTCATGGTAAAAGCGAAAGACCTTCCGTCCGGTGACCATTCGAAATTGGAGACGGCGGACTTACCGTCGGTGATCTGTTCCGCCTCGCCGCCGGACATTCGCAGCACGAAGATCTGATTGCGGTTGTCCTTACGGTTTGAGGTAAAGGCTATCCATTTGCCGTCAGGCGACCATTTAGGATTCGTCGAAGACTTGTCGCCAAAGGTGATCTGGTAATTTTCCTTGCCGTCTGTGGACGCCATCCAGATCTGGGTTACAAACTCGCTTTTGTCGGCGGTCATGACCGCTTCATTCACTGTGTAAACGACCCGCTGCCCGTCGGGCGAAACACGCGGTGTGCCGAGGGCTTTTGTCTTGACCTGTGCCTCGGGCGTCCACGAGGCCTGTCCAGGAACGGCCTGAGTTCCATACGAAAGTAAGAACACAACGAACAGTAATCTGAATACGCGCATAATTTGATCTCCAGGGTCTATTTCGCTGCCGGGCGACGTCGAACCTTTGGTCTTGTAGGTTCAGGTCTCCTCGATCCGTTGAGTTCTAATCGTCGGCAGCTTGTTGCAGGGTAAATTTCCACAACATTCTATTCTGTTTTTCGTCAAAAATATACTCGCCTTTGAGGACAAACCAGAAGCCCAGGAACACCCATTCGCCGGGGGCAAGTTTGTTGAAAAGGGGCACCGCACGGCCCGAGCCTGCCGCATCAAGAAGTGCGCGATTACGGACATCGAGTTTCTGGTCGCCGCGCCGGCCCGAGCCCGTGTAAGTTATAGTGCTTTGGTCGCTGCCATGCGTATCGGGGTAACAGGGATTGATCCTGCCGAAATCGGTGAGAAGGGAAAGTAATTGGCCGCTGCGTTGATAAATGCCGTTCCTCGTGCGGTGGACCTTGTTCACCTCGGACCAGGTGTAGATATGTCCGCGGACAAAATTTTCCGGATGGTCGTTCATTTTCGACTGAGCTCGCCAGAGTGCGGCGAACGCACAGCGCAGGAAGAAAAAAAGAATCTGGCTTTAGCCACGAACACTCAAAAGTGTTTGCAGCTAAAGCCTGATCCTTAGTTCTACTATTATCCACCCGCTAAAGCTAGTGGCAATGTAAAGAGTTTAAATTCGGCCCTATTACGGCCCGGAAGCCGGAGCGGGCAGGTCGCCCGGCTGGCCGTATTGAATGACCTCGAAGTTCTTGTTCCTGCTGTTTATGCGGTACCACGTTCCGTTTGACGGCCTGAAGACCGCGATATCCGTTGTCCGGTCGCCGTCAAAATCCGCAGGTGTCGGGATGTCGCCGTTTACGCCGAAGTTGACGACTGAGAACGAATTGCCGCCGAGCATGTACCAGTTCCCATTTGATGGCCGCCACACAGCGTGATCAAGCTTTCCGTCGCCGTCAAAGTCGCCAGAGACCGGGATATCGCCGTTCACGCCAAATTGTGTGACGGTGAAAAAGCCGGTGCTGTCCAGACGATACCAAGTGCCGTTCGATGGCCGGAACACGGCCAGGTCAGCCCGCCCATCGCCGTCGTAGTCGCCGGGCATCGGCCTGTCACCGTTCTGGCCAAAGCTAGCGACGTAAAAACCGCCCGTGACGCTAGGTACCCAGAACCACTGGCCTGTCGATGGCCTAAAGACCGCGATATCGGCACGGCCGTCGCCATTGAAGTCTGCGGGAACGGGAATGTCGCCGGCCACGCCAAATTGAACTACGTCGTATGTCATTGCTGCGGTCGAGATCCGATACCAGGTCCCATTGCGGAAGACGGCCGGGTCGGCTTTTCCATCGCCGTCGTAGTCCGCAGCGACGGGCACGTCACCATTCTGGCCGAAGGTCTGCGTGTAAAAGCCGCCTTGCGAGCGGTTCATATACCAGGTGCCGTTGGACGGCCGGAATACGACCAGATCGGCCCGTCCGTCGGCGTCAAAATCAAACCTGTTCCGGATCTGCGGTCCTGGAGTTGGTGACGGGGCAGGCGTAGGCGTGGGTACCGGAGTAGGCGTGGGCGTGGGTACCGGAGTAGGTGTGGGCGTGGGTACGGGAGTAGGTGTGGGCGTGGGTAGCGGAGTAGGTGTGGGTGTAGGCACCGGAGTAGGCGTAGGCGTGGGTACCGGAGTAGGTGTCGGAGTTGGGGTTGGGGTCGGCGTTGGGCCGCCGCCGCCGGCGCCATTGAGAAGGCAGCTTCCGTACAGGCCGACAAACCCTCCTATCTGATTTCGACTATATTGGCAAAACGACAGAGCTGCTCCGCTGCTGAGAAAGGCGTTCATTATCGTATTTCCACACCCTTGCCCTGTTTCTGCGTGGTCCGCGCCGAGGTTGTGGCCCAACTCGTGAGCAGGGATCAGATATTTGCCGGGAGCCCAGCTAACGTAACCTGTTACTCCGTACGCGAAATCCGGAAAATAACAGACGGAGCCCAAGAACGCGATCCCGCCCGATTGAACATAGGATTTCGCGGAGAACAGATGGGCCGTGTCGCGTGGGTAAGTATTTCTCGGGAAGTTTGCGTTCCAGTGTCCCTTGAAATTCATAAGGACATCGCTCGAATTGGTTCCTGCGAACGGGTCGGCCGTTGACCAGGCGTGCTGGTAAGTGATGGTGATCTCAATGTCGAGATCGCTTGCATAAGTTCCTTCGACCATGTTCAGGATGCTCACGATGTTCGAGTTTGCCTGCGACGCACCGCCAAACACGTTCACATACTGGAGATCGGCGTCGGTCGCGATCTCGAGATTTCTGGACGCGGAGATCGACGATTCCTGATTATCGGGATCAAGGAATGAGCTGCCGACGCTTAATCGGTGAGGCATTTCCGATGCGCAATAAAAACTTTTGCCGTGGATGGCGTCCTTTTCACGATAGACAACATATTCGGCCGGTGTCGCAAGGTCGGAGAATCGGTCGGCCGGCTCGATGAAATACCGATTGCCATCAATCTCGACCAATCCCTCCACCCGCGAGCCGCTGACGCTCAGCCTGACCTCGGACCTGTCGATCCCTTCGATGACGCCTTGATAGGTATTTACATTCGGGCGCGGAACGGGGACCCGGCCTAAAGACGTGGTACTCTCGGCGAAATATCCGGGTGCGAACATGTCGTTCGGCCACAAGCGAATCCCCAGATCGCGGCCCGAAGCGGCAAATTCCACTCGTTCGAGCACGCCTTCGCTCCACGCCACCGAGGGCCTTACGAGCTCAAAGCTCTCGAACGAGCGTTCAAGGTCGGCCTTGACACGCGGGTCCTGAGCATTCAGAGATAAGGGAAGAACGCCAAATGCGCACAATACGAGCAAACCTAAAACACAGGTGTTTCTCATTTCTATTCGTGTATCCTTTTTAGAAAAAGCTGTGATTACAGAGACGGGACTGCGGGCAGTTGTCCCACCAAAGTATAAAAACGACTAAAATGTCATTGCTTCCAGGAATTTAGGAGCAAATGCTTGGGGTCGAATAAAATGTCGATCAGGGCAAAATGATGATAACAGATTGGGCGGGCATTGTCTGGCGGCGGATGCCAAAAAAATTGCGTCGGTTCACAATTGCTCTCACGCAGCAGCGATTCACTGTGTCGGCCGCAGTTCTGATAGTCGATAGCGATGGGCGCATACTGCTGCTCGACCACCATTTACGGCCGAGATCGGGCTGGGGGCTGCCGGGCGGATTCCTCGAACGCGGCGAACAGCTTGAGGAAGGGATCAGGCGCGAGGTGATAGAAGAAACGGGGCTGGAGCTGCGCGGCCCGCGGCTATCGCATGTCAACGTTGTCGGCGCCCATGTGGAGGCCATTTTCGTGGCTGAGGCAGACGGCGAGCCTACGATCAATTGTCGTGAGATTAAAGGCTTCGGATGGTTTAACCAAGATGACCTGCCTGAAGCACTTGATCCGTGCCTCAGGCGGATGATCTTCGTGCTGCATCATCGGTTTGAAAAATCTTTGGCCGGTGATTAAGATAGGAGTTTCCGCTTCGATCCTAACCGAAACCGAGGAGATATAAATGGTCGATCTAATCCCGAGCAGCGAATCGGTGATGAAAATTTTAATGGAAACAGGTGCCTACCGAAAGGGGCATTTTGTTTATCCGAACGGCAAACATGCGTCTCACTATTTTCAAATGCCGCTGGCCTTCAGGTATTACGACAATGCCAGAATACTTTCGGTCGGATTGAGCCGGATGTTCAGAATGGAAAAATCGATCGCCGGGCGATTACCCAAGGTCTCGATCATCAGCCCGAGCCCCGGCGGCATTATGGTCGCATTTGGGGTTCGTGAGGCCTTGAGCGCAGATCAGATATACTGGGCGGAGATGGAAGACGGCAAGCGCCAATTTCGCCAGTATATGAGCGAGAGCGAGGTGCATCCGGCGATCATAGTTGACGACATTCTCCGGACAGGACGCGCGATGCAGGAGACGTTAGATCTGTGCGCCGAGATAGGGACCGAAGTTATTGGCTGCGGCACGATCGCAAAATTCGAGGACGCTCCGACGGATTTCGGCGGTGTTCCGGTGAAAAGCCTGTTGACGTTCGACGTTAACTTTTACGAGACCGAAGATGAGTGGAAAGTGTCGCGAAGCGCGTCAGAAGTTAAGGAAGAAAAGGTCCGGTTTTAGAGATCGCGGCCTTTCGGGCGGGCCGCAGAAAATCCCATTAGAAATCTCGTTCGAGCCGGCGACTTAGTAACGGAGGCCGTCTCGATCAGTCTTGGTCGAACCCACGCAGCCGATGCTGGAGATCGCGCCTCTCAACGAACATTCGTAAAAACGTCTCGCGGCGAGTGAAGAAGATCCGGATCGCCCTGGCCCATCCGCTCAGCTCCGCCAGTTCCTCCTGAGTACGCATCGCGACATAGCCGCACACCATCGAGACCGGAATTGAAAGCAGTGCAATTCGCCAACCGACGAAGTAAAAGACCACAGCCGAGATAACCAGCCATGTCAGCGGGATAAAGACCATACCTGCCAGCACTTTTACGGTCGATGCTACGTCGTCGGCGCCATGCCTCGACATTCGCTTGGAAACGAGGCCGCTCAGACGGTAGGCCGGATAGTGCAGAATTGTTCCGGCCAATGCCAGCGGCGCTAGTAAGACCAGCAGCCAGGTTTGAACGAACGCCTGGCGTATGACCGACCAGCGCGAGAACTGTGCGAGCGAAAGGTGTTCGGGTTCGATGCCGAACTCGCCGAGCTTCTGGTCGTATTCGGCGATCTTTTCCCGCAGGCCTTCGTCCCGGACGCCTGATTCCAGCCCCGGTCCGTCGCCAACGAATCTCTTCAGAAACTCGAGCTTTTGTCCGAGGTTTTCGTTTACGGCGACCGCGGTAAATATCTCTTCGGCGAGTTTTGCGGCGTTAAGGTCCGATTCGGACTCGGCGTTGAGCGTTACCTCGCGAAGCGCGTTTTCGATCTTATCGGTTAACTCTTTGACAGAATCTCTCGTCGGCTGCCCGTCATCATCGAGATCAACCGGCTCGACGGAGAAGGGCTCCCCAAAATGCAGCAGGGCCTCGCTGCGAAACGTGGTCTTGCTCGTATAAAAAAGGCCGACGGGCACGATCTTCAGGTCGAGCGGCTGGCCATTTACGCCGAGCGATACCGCACCGAGAGCGATTCGAGCGGCGCCGGTCTTGATCGGGAGCAGTTTCGGCGAGTTATGTGAAATGCCCTCAGGGAAAAGTGCGATCGAGCCGCCGTTGCGAAGATGTTCCTCGGCCGCGCGGAACGTCTCCTGATTTTTGGAGACGTCCTCGCCGGCGTCGAGCTTTCGATAAACCGGCAAGGCTTCGAACGTTTGCAGTAGAAACGAGATGACCGGCATCTTGAACAGCGTCGATTTTGCGAGGAATGAGATCCGGCGTGGAAGCGCGATAAACACCAGCGCGGGATCGACCAGTCCGTTGGGATGATTCATCACAAAAATGACCCCTGTCCCGGCCGGCACGGAGTCGGCATTAACCGTTTCGATGCGTCGGAAAAAGAGGCGTAACGCGATACCGAAAATGGCAAGGACAAGGCGAAAGACCAGCGGCCCGCGACGGTTGAGGATCAGGTCTGGTAGTGTGAGTTGTTTGAAGTTTGCGTTCACGGCATGGCCGATCTAGATCTCGTGCCGGTTTGCGAGGGCTTTATCCATCGTTACCTCATCGACATATTCGAGATCGCTGCCGACGGGCATGCCCATCGCGATCCGCGTTACGCGTGCGCCGAGCGGTTTGAGCAGGCGGGCGATATAGTTGGCCGTCGCTTCGCCCTCGGTGGTCGGGTTGGTGGCGACGATCACCTCATTCACCTCAATGCCCTCGTTATTCTCGGGCTTCAATCGCGGGAAAAGGTTCGGCAGCATCAATTCGTCCGGCCCGATGCCCCTGATCGGCGAAAGCGCACCGTGAAGAACGTGGTATAGCCCCTTGTATGAGCGGGTCTTTTCGACCGAGACGAGATTGAATGGCTCTTCGACGATGCAGATGATCGAACGGTCGCGTTTGGGGTTGGAACAATAATGGCAGGGATCGATATCGGTAAGGTTGTTGCAAACAGAACAAAAAACTATCTTTTCCTTAACCTCGATGAGCGATTCGATGAAATTGTCCACCTCAGCACGCGGACGCCGGAGAATATAAAACGCCAGCCGCTGGGCCGACTTCTGCCCAATGCCCGGCAGGCGTTTGAATTCGTCGATCAGCCTTGCGACCGGCTCAGAATAATCCAGCATGGGGTTTTGAGTCCCGCCTTCAGGCGGCTCTTTTTCGCG
>JBGSYT010000115.1:0-3409 GCA_041750855.1 Pyrinomonadaceae bacterium
GGAATGTTGCACGAGCTTTCGTCGAACAAAAACGCAAAACCGTCGCTGTCCTCAAATGCCTCGGTGCGAGCGGCACAAAGATAATTACCGTCTACCTGCTCCAGATACTTACTCTCGGGGTCGCCGGCAGCGCCTTCGGTGTTTTGCTTGCGCAAGGCGGACTCTGGATCGCGCAGTGGAGATTTGTTGACGTTTTGCCGGCAAAGATGAGTTACACTGTCAACTTATCAACAGTTTGGCAGGGAATGATCCTGGGTGTTCTCATCTCGCTGCTGTTCTCGGCGTTGCCGCTGCTGCAGATACGCACCATTAAGCCAAAGCTCTTGCTTCGCGACGAAAACAACGCCAGTGTATCAAGTCTGGATTGGACGAAGTGGATATTTGGTGTGGCCTGTCTCGCCGTGCTCATGGCCCTCGCGGTATGGCAGGCGGGTTCACTGATCGTCGGGGCTTACTTTCTCGGCGGCCTGGCGGTGACGGGCGGTGTGCTCTACGTGGCCGCGGCGCTGCTGACATGGCTTCTGAAAAAGCTAAAGCCGCTCAGCTCATTCTCGATGCGGCAGGCCGTCAACTCGCTTTACCGTCCGGGCAATCAAACCCGTATCATCCTTCTGGCCGTCGGGCTTGGGGCATTTGTAGTTCTTTCGGTTCAGGCAATGCAGTCCAACCTCGTACGCGAGTTGGATTTCACTCGAAATCAGAAACTGCCCAGCCTTTTCTTTGTCGACATCCAAAAGAGCCAGATCGCCGATGTCGCGAATATGATCGAGCAGCGGATAGGCGAGAGGCCTGAACAGGTGCCCACGGTGCGCGCAAGGATCGCACTCGTCAATGGCGAACCGATCGACTTTCAACAGCGCGAGGTACGCCAGCAGCAGGGGCAGATTGGTCGCGAGTTTGCTATAACCTATCGCGACAAGCTCGATGAGAACGAATCGATAGCGTCGGGCACATGGTGGATTGCCGGCGAGACGTCCGAAACACCCGAGGTCTCGGTAGCCGAGACGATGGCGACGCGCCTTGGCGTAACGGCGGGCGACAATATGACCTTTGACATCTCGGGCCGCAAGATAACGGCACGGATCGGCAATATCAGAAAGATCGATGTGCGAAATGCCAGGACCGCCTTTGTTTTCGTCTTTCGCCCCGGCACGCTTGAAAAGGCGCCGCAGACGTATGCCGCGACCGTCCTCAAACACGTCGCTGCGACCGACCGACAGCGTCTTCAGCGCGAGGTTCTCGATCAATTTCCTAATGTTCAGATTTTCGACGTCGCCGATATCATAGCCGCGGTAAACCGTTTGGTGAACAACTTTGTGATCGCTATCTCGTTCGTCGGCAGCTTTGTCCTGCTCACCGGGATTCTGATCCTTATCGGCTCCGTCGCTCTGACCAAATCGCAGCGCATCTATGAGAACGCGATACTCAAAACACTGGGAGCAAGCCGGCGTACGCTGGCGATGATCCTCTTTGCCGAGTACGGACTGCTCGGCATGCTGTCGGGCCTGATAGCAACCGGTTTTGCGGTCAGCCTTTCTTATATTGTGAGTACGTATCTGATGGATATCGACTGGGAGTTCGACCCTTTGCTTGCCGTTGCCGGAGTTTTCGTGACTGCGATGCTGGTGACGATCGTGGGAGTGTTGGCGAGCTTTGACGTACTGTTCCGAAAACCTCTGGCAACGCTGCGTTCGCAATGACGAGCGTTATAAACGCCGGAGCGATCGTTATTCGTTGGGTTCGAAGGGGTGCATTTGAAGAGCGGCCCGCAGGTTGACCTGGCCGTACAACGTTTCGAGATAAGCCCCAAAACGATGGAGGATCGGGACGAGGTCCTTGTTTTGTTTTGTGACCAAGATCTCTTCGATGAATCGCTCGACGGTTTCGGTATCTTTATAAAATAGGTAGCGAGCCGTTCCGCCCATAAACCCTCGAAGCGATTTGTGAAGGGCCTCGATCTGCTCCCTGCCGGGACTGGCCTCTGCCTGCTGCACGATCTGCGCGACGGACCACAATTCGTTTCTTAGCTCGAGTGACTGTTGGCGTTTAACGGCGAAATTCGGAAAAAGCTCAAAGACCGTCGAATCAGGATCAAGCATCTTTGCAAAGCCCGCGAGTATCTGTTGAAAGCCCTCGTTAAGTAGTGCATAGGCCGTCTCCATCCGTGCGTAGATCGACGGCGAAGGCCGGAGCCGGGCAAGCCCCGCCAGTTCCTGCGAATAGACCTTCTTCAATTCGATCGATGCGGTATATGAGGCTGCATCGAGAGCTGCAAAAAGCTCGGCCTCCTCGTTCGGAAACCGCTCAAGACGGTTGTTGATATACGTCGTCAATTCAAAGATCTGCTCATTTACCCGGGAAAATATCAGAAGGGCCGGCTTGAGCGGCTCATCGGCCTCGAGCATTCGCCCGACAACGCTTAACCATTTTAGGATCTTTGCAAAACGAGGCAGGATGAATGCAAGCTCTGCACGGTCAGCGTCCAATTGTGAGCGGTCCTCAGTCAATTCAAGCAAGGGAGCCGGGAGAAAACGTTCACCCTGCTGTTCGGCAAAGACTATCAGGCCGGAAAATGCGGGAAGTTCCCCAAGACGCGACGACAGCAGCTTGCACCATGCCTTCCACTCGCCTGCACCATGGGAATTGGACCGTATCAGAGATGTCCCCAGCACACTCGCGTCTCGAAAAGCTGAGGCAAGATCGATAACATCCTTGGGGACCATCCCCTTCGCCGATGCTTGTGGAGAGTTAATCCACTTTCCGGAGCTGAGCAATGCGGATGTTAGAAGTGCACATCGCTCAACGGTTGCCTGAACAAGACGAAACTCCTTTGACGCATCGGCAGAAAGCCGGGCATCGGGCGAATCAGCGAACGAGTGATGGCCCGAGGCCAAAAAGCTTTCCAATCCGGAAAGCCAGATGCCGAGCTCGATCGCGATCCCAACCTCGGATATCACTAGCTGTTCGCGAGCGCCGTCCGTGGCCGATGGTGAGGCGCTTGCAACGCGAACATCTACTGGGTTTTCGATCAAAACTGCTGTCAAGCCGGGGATTTCCTCTCAGGTTGAAGTATAAGCGGTCAGGTAGAGGCTGGGAAACCGCTATCTAATTTATACCTTTATTTATGGGATTTTGGCAATATAAAAGAAATGGCAGTCAGTAAATCTATAGATAGTCAGCACAATGTCAATGAGTCCTAATATTTCGAGTTTGTTGATCGCAACCAGTAACCCGGGAAAGATCGAGGAGATGAGAGGACTCCTAGCTGAACATCCAGTGGTCTTACACGGTCTCGAAGACTTTCCGGGCGTAGAGGAGGTCGACGAAACCGGCCGGACCTTTTCGGATAATTCGGAGCTCAAGGCAATCGGGTACGCTCTTCAAACTGGTTCATACACCCTCGCTGACG
>JBGSYT010000116.1:0-17508 GCA_041750855.1 Pyrinomonadaceae bacterium
AGCGTGTGCGTTCGCTGTCGTGCGTTGCACCGGGAAGTGTCATATGGTCATAGCCGTCTAATTCCACGGCGAGCCGTTCCGTAGGGCAATAGAAATCCAGCACGTAACTGCCGATGCCATGCTGGCGGCGAAACTTTCGGCCATCGAGTTTTGAGCCTTTCAGAACATTCCACAGAGCGGCCTCCGCCGGTGTCAGGCTGCTGCGCAATTCCTTGCGAAAGTCCTTGTTTTCCGGCTTGTTCTTGAAGTGCATGGGTACTTTATTTTACATCAATCCCGTTTTTTCTCCCCTCCTTGTCTAAGGAGGGGTGGATGCGGGATGCTTTTTATTCCGCAGACGGGGTGGTGATTCGCCTCTCAATATCCACAGACTTGACGTAGCCAAAGAACCTCACCACTCCGTCACGCAAAAGACGCTTGCCACCCCTCCTTAGGCAAGGAGGGGAGAGAAGATGTACGCGGTGCCGGTCGTTTGTCATTGCGGCAACGCGTGGTCCGGCTCGTGACGAGGGTCATCGAAGACAAGGACCAATTCACGCGGTGAATAAGGGCGGATTCTGCGAATCGCAATATAGTAGGGCCTGACCCCGATTTCTTTTCATTAACAACCATCAGGGAAGGAGCAGCCTCTAGTTGGGTAGTTTGGTGAGTTGATCGGAGAAGACTTCAAACTCAGTCATATCCTCGGTTGATATGACCACCCACGGCTTTTCCGTCGAGATGGTGACAGCTTCCCGGCCGGATACATCGATGCGCCGATGGAGAATCGTGCAGGCGATCTCACCAGGCCGAGGGTATGATTTCAAGTGGGCTTCAGGACCGTAAAGATCCGTTACGATAGCGGTTTTCTCGATGAAGAGGTGAGTACGTCCCGAAGCGTCGATTAATTCCAGTTCTATAATCCCCGGTTGAGGATCGTAGCCCAGGAAACGGGTTATCGAAACCATAACGGCGTCCATTACACGGATTCTAGCACAATCTTCCTCGGGCTCTGCCCGCCTATTTGCGGAAAGGCTATGCCTTTCCGGCCCAGCTAAATATTGGAAATGTGGCTCAGCCGCCCATTGGGCCGCGAAGAATCTTGGGCATCATCGGTGAAGCACAGGTGTTGGGACAAAAGTCATGAAGGGTTGGACAAAGCGCATCGCAGAGGAAATAGGGCGCCGTATGCCCGAAAGATCGCAAAATCAGTTTGCGATAGAATTAGCAAGCGGAAATAGATATTATTCTTAAGCCATGGCCCTCGAACTTCGTTGCTCCTCAAAGTCTCATACAGTCCGACTGCGGGAAGATTTAATTTGGAAGCGAGCACTTTGTCCCAAGTGCAAAACGGCGGTCGATCCGACTCGGTTGAGACGGTTATGGTTGGTTTTACAGGCCAAGTTTGGGCGTAGGTGGGGAAGCTCAAAGATTCCAGATGAAATTAGGTATGCTGATCTCCGTTGGCGGATCGACCGATTGGCGTCCGCCGCGTGGACTTCCTCGGAAGTTGGCTTAACGGAGTTCAAAATCGCCGAAAAAACTCTCGACGGGAAAGGGCCATCCGAAATAATTCGACAATATCTAAATCATATTTCCAGCGTCGCGCCCGGGCTGCCCGTCCCGATTAGAATTCCTGAGATTTCGCGACAGTCCCAGCAAAATGTGGGAGGAACATTCGGCGCGATCAAAGGATGGGCAAGGATAACTTTGTCGAATGATTTAATGCACGATCAACGAGCAGTTCGAGCAGTATTGGCGCACGAAGTTTGCCATTATGTGCTGAATTGTGCGGGCCTCAGCGAGGCAGAGACGGAGTCAAACGAAAGACTCACCGACCTTTGTATGTTCGTTTTTGGTTTGGGCGATATCTTTTTGGCAGGGTACAGGTCGGAGACGGTACGGGGTGAGTATCGAAAGGGGCACCGTCTTGGGTATTTGACCGACGCGGAATATGGTTTCGCGTACCGTTACACCACGCGAATGCGGAGCAAGTCCACTTTTCAAATCGACTCACAGGTAAAACTGCTCCGCGCGAAAATCGCCGCACGGGTGGGGGATGGGCGTGTGATTGAAAGGTTACTCGAAAACGAACGTCGACGTGCACCAAACAAAAGCATCTTGGAACTTTACGAAGCCGCGTTCGATACTTTAGAGCGGGGGAGAAACTGAACTGTCGACCCAGAAAGAAAAGTGAGGGTGTCTCTGCCGAAGCATTATTTTACCGCGGGTAAAGCGGCATAGCCGCGAAGAATTGTAAAATCGTAGGCCCGACCCCAATTTGCTCACAACCCGGCTGCTCCCGTATCGTACTGAAGAAAGAGTCTGTTGAATGGCAAAGAAGAAAATCAGCGGGCGATGTAGGATTTGCGGGTCAATCGGCGATTTATCGTTTGAACACGTTCCCCCGCGCGCTGCTTTCAATGATCGTCCAGTTATCAGAGTAAACCTAGAAATTGCACTTAGTCTCGGTCCGGATGAATTGTTGACGGGCCAAGTCCAGCAACGTGGGATGGGCGATCATACCTTATGCATTCCGTGTAATAACAATACCGGGAGCTGGTACGGGGGCAATTTCGTTGACTGGTGCTATCAAGGGATGGAAATCTTACGCCGCAGCGGAGGTAATCCAAGTCTCTTCTATCTCAACTATTTATTCCCACTCCGTATTTTGAAGCAAATCATAACCATGTTTTTTTCGGTGAACATAGATGGATTTCAGGACAAAAATCCTGAGCTTGTCCGTTTTGTCCTTAACAAGGAAACTAGGTATCTTTCTCCAGGGTATCGATTTTTTGTTTACTATAACGTTGAGGGTCGTCATCGTTCCGTTGGAATCGTAGCTGGTCTTAGGTTGGATGGGCGTGGCGACGGACCTGCCGTCTTTTCTGAGATTACCTCTCCACCCTTTGGATACGTGATGGCACTGGATAATCGGCCTCCGGATGATCGCCTATACGAGATATCGCGATTCGCGGATTACGGTTACAACGAATTTAGAGTTGAAGAGATTAGGTTGCCAGTGCTACCCACGCATACAGGCGTCCCTGGCGACTATCGGAGCAAGGACCAGGTTTTGCGAGAGGCTGGAGTAAAAAGCCCAGAATAAAGTCTTCGACTTCAGGAATCGAAGCTCAAAGCTGCAACCAATCGTCGGTGCCGGGCTAAAACAAAAGCCTCGCAGGTAATGGCGCATAGAAAAGGAAAAGGCCTTGTCGAGCGACAAGGCCTTTCAAACAGTACGTTAAGGCGAACTCTAAGCTCGGGAATTACATACCCATGCCCATGCCGCCCATGCCGCCGCCGCCCAGGCCGCCCATTCCGCCGTCGCCCTTTTCGTCCTGGACGTCAGCGATCATGGCTTCGGTGGTGAGCATCAATCCTGCGATCGAGGCTGCGTTTTGGAGTGCATAGCGGGTGACCTTTGCGGGGTCGATAACGCCGGCTGCGACGAGGTCTTCGTACTTCTCGGTCGCGGCGTTGAAGCCGAACGAGTCGTCGCCTTCGATGACTTTGCCAACGACGACGGCGCCTTCCATACCGGCATTTTGCGCGATCTGGCGAAGCGGTTCTTCGAGGGCACGGCGGACGATGTTGACGCCGATCTGTTCGTCGGTGTCGTTCTCATCCGTCTTGAAGTTTTCGAGGACCTTTCCGGCACGGACCAGGGCGACGCCGCCGCCGGCCACGATGCCTTCTTCGACCGCAGCACGGGTTGCGTGCATCGCGTCTTCAACGCGGGCCTTCTTTTCCTTCATCTCGGTCTCGGTCGCGGCACCGACCTTGATCACCGCAACACCGCCGACCAATTTGGCCAGACGCTCCTGCAGTTTCTCGCGGTCATAGTCGCTGGTGGTGTCTTCGATCTGGTTGCGGATCGTCTTGATGCGACCGTCGATCGCGTCGCCCGAACCAGCACCTTCGACAACGGTCGTGTTGTCCTTGTCGATCGTGACCTTTTTGGCCTTGCCGAGGTCTTCAAGCGTGATGGTCTCGAGCTTGATGCCGAGATCTTCGCTGATGACCTTGCCGCCCGTGAGGACCGCGATGTCTTCGAGCATTGCCTTGCGTCGGTCGCCAAAGCCGGGTGCCTTTACCGCAGCGACGTTGAGCGTGCCGCGGAGCTTGTTGACCACGAGCGTCGCAAGAGCTTCGCCTTCCACATCCTCAGCAATGATCAGCAGCGGGCGGCCCATTTTGGCAACCTGCTCGAGGATCGGCAGAAGGTCGCGCATGTTCGAGATCTTCTTTTCGTGGATGAGGATGAACGGCTCGTCGAGGACCGCTTCCATCCTGTCCGGATCGGTCACGAAGTACGGCGACAGATAGCCGCGGTCGAACTGCATACCTTCGACGACCTCGAGGCTGGTGTCCATCGTCTTTGCTTCTTCGACCGTGATGACGCCGTCCTTGCCGACCTTGTCCATCGCTTCCGCAATGATCTTGCCGATCGTGGCGTCGCCGTTGGCCGAAACCGTGCCAACCTGCGCGATCATGTCGCCTGACACCGGCTTGGACAGATTGGCGATCTCGGCAACTACTTCGGCAACGGCCTTTTCAATACCGCGCTTGAGCGCCATCGGGTTTGCACCCGCGGCAACCGTGCGGACGCCTTCCTTGAAGATCGCCTGCGCAAGCACCGTTGCGGTCGTGGTGCCGTCGCCGGCCACGTCCGAGGTCTTGCTGGCCACTTCGCGGACCATCTGCGCACCCATGTTCTCAAGGGTGTCCTTCAATTCAATTTCCTTCGCCACCGTCACGCCGTCCTTGGTGATGGTCGGCGAGCCGAATTTCTTATCGATAACAACGTTGCGGCCTTTGGGGCCGAGCGTAACTTTTACCGCATCCGCGAGCTGGTTTACACCGCGCAGGATGGCGGAACGTGAATCTTCGCCGTGAACTACTTGTTTTGCCATGATGTTTTTTGTCTCCTGAATCTTTGATCGTTTAGCGTCGAGCTTGCTCGACCGGCTGAATCTTTGATCGTTCAACGTCGAGCTTGCTCGACCGGCGGGAAAGCCCGCCTCTAAACGGAAAATTGATTATTTTGCTGCTTCGCCTGCACGCGAAATGATGCCGAGGATCTCGTCTTCGCGCATGATGAGGTATTCCTCGCCGTCGAGCTTGATCTCGCTGCCGCTGTATTTGCCGAAAAGAACGCGGTCGCCCGCTTTTACGTCAAGCGTCTGACGCGTTCCGTCTTCTTTATATTTGCCCGCACCGGCGGCGATCACCTCGCCTTCCTGCGGTTTTTCCTTTGCAGAATCTGGGATGTAAAGCCCACCTGCCGTCTTGTCTACCGAATCTTCGATCCGGCGTAGGATCACACGGTCGTGTAGTGGTGTAATGTTCGTAGCCATTTATGGTTCGCTCCTTTTTGAAAGTAAAGATTAAGACTAAAATGATGAAGGCAGTCGAATACCGACTAGTGTTAGCACTCCTTGCCTTTGAGTGCTAGTTTATGCAAACGGGGTTAAACTTGTCAAGAGTGTATGTGAAGATTTAGAAAAGTTGATAATGATGTTGTCAAGTTTGAGGGGCGCAGTGAAGAGGGACGAGTGACGAGTGATGAGCGAATAGGGTAGACGGAAGGGTAAAGGGTGATTAGTAAAAAGATGGTGATGGTTTCCGAGATCAATATTTATCCGGTCAAATCGTTGAAGGGCATTGGCCTTCAGAAAGCGGTCGTTGAGAGCCGCGGGTTGCAGTTTGACCGGCGCTGGATGCTTGTGGACAGCGACGGAAAGTTCATGACGCAGAGGGATTTTCCGCGGATGGCCCTTATCGAGACCAGCGTTAACGGCGATGGGCTGGTCGTCCGGTTTGATGGAAGGGAATTGGCAGTGCCCGCGGATGCGGCGAAGGGGCCGTTCGAGGTCGCGATCTGGGAAGGGCCGGTGGCGGCGGCGATGTTTGGGGATGAGGTCAATGTATGGTTCTCCGAGCTGCTGGAAACCGACTGTCGCCTGGTCACGATCCCGGAAACAACCCGGCGGCTGCTCCCGGCGGAGTTTGCTGTGCGGCCGGGCGAAGATCATGTGAGCTTTGCGGACGGCTATCCTTTCCTGGTGATCAGCGAGGCATCGCTGGCTGAGCTGAACTCGCGTCTTGAAGTGCCGGTGCCGATGAACCGGTTTCGTCCGAATTTAGTCGTTTCCGGCTCGGGGCCGTTTGCAGAGGATGGATGGAAGATAATACGGATCGCCAACACGGTTTTTCACGTGGTCAAACCGTGCGCCCGATGCGTGCTGACGACCGTCGATCAATCGACCGGCATTAAATACGGTAAGGAGCCACTGAAAACGCTCGCCGAGTTTCGTACCAAGGATGGAAAAGTGCTGTTCGGGCAGAACCTGATCGCGGAGAATCCGGGTGGATCGATCAAAGTTGGAGAAGAAGTAGAGGTGCTTGAACGGCGCTAGGAGTTATTTCTTCCCGGCAGCCTTCCGACGGGCGTTGCCGTTCTTTCTCGGCTTGGGCCTGGCGGCGGCCTCGTAAGTGGAGACCCGTTTTGCAAGAGTGTTCCGATGTATGCCGAGCTCGTCCGCGGTCCGGGAAATATGGCCGGAATTCCGCTCCAATGCGGTTTGAATATACAGCTTTTCGAACTCACCGACTGCTTCGCTCAAAAAAACGCGGCTCTTGACCAACTCGTCGATCATCGATTTCATTTGGTCTCGAAGGCGCATATTCCGATAGTAGAAAACCGAGAATTGAAATTGGAAAGTGCGAGAGCCTAGCGATCAAAGCTCTGTTCCGGTTAGTAAACGATAAGCCGCCAGATACCGGTCTCTGGTCGCATCTGCGACGTCCTTAGGGAGCGGCGGCGCCGGCGGCTGCTTGTCCCAGTCAAGCGTTTCAAGATATTCGCGAACAAATTGCTTGTCGAACGATGGCTGGGCCTTGCCCGGCCTATAAGAATCCGCTGCCCAAAACCTTGACGAATCGGGCGTGAGCACCTCGTCGACAAGGATGATATTGCCATCGTCGTCTGTACCAAACTCAAACTTCGTGTCAGCGATAATAATGCCCCGTTCTAGAGCATACTCGCTTGCGGCCGCAAAGATCTGCAAGCTCAGGTTTCGGAGCATCTTTGCCGCTTCGATACCGACGATATCGGCAAATGTCTCTTCCGGGATGTTTTCGTCGTGTCCGGTTTTCGCCTTTGTCGCCGGTGTAAAAATGGGCTCCGGCAGCTTTGAACATTGGACGAGGCCTTCGGGAAGCTTATGGCCGCACACCTCGCCAGTTGCCTGATAATCCTTCCAGGCCGAGCCTTCGAGATAACCCCGGACGACGCATTCGACCGGAAACACGTCGGCTTTTTTCACCAGCAGCGACCGACCGCGAAGTTCCGGATGCCGGCGAACATTTTCGGGCATGACATCGAAATCCGAAGTCAGCAGATGATTTCCGACGATCGACTCGAGCCGACGAAACCAAAACACCGAGATCGCCGTCAAGACCTCGCCCTTTCGCTCGATCGGGGTTGGAAGGATGCAGTCAAACGCCGATATCCTGTCGGTCGCAACAAGGAGCAGTTCGCCACGGCCAATCTCGTACACATCACGGACTTTGCCGCGGTGCACAAGCGAAAGATCGGTGAAAAAGGTTTCGGAAACAGTCGATACGGCTGCCATTGGATCAGTAAGAATGCGTCGGTTCACTAACTCTAAACCGATTGGCGTTTTTGGTAAAGCGTAGCGGCGAAGAATTTATCGGAATCGTAGATTCGTTGAAACTATACTAACACCGTTGGGATTTGCAATGACAAAAGCAAAGGAATCGTGCATAATCATTAAGGCTGGTTTCCCCACACATCCCCCACCAGCATTTCGCAGACCGACACACTTTTTTCCAAAAATGAAAGCCAGATCGACCAAACGTATTTCGGTACTAATTTCATTACTGACATTCTTTTCAGGCACAGAGGTCTTTGGCCAGGTGAGGAATTTCGGCCCGAGCGCGGCTTCCGACGGGTCTATCTTTAGTTCGACGGCACTTTATATCGGTATCGTCGCGATCGTCGCCCTTATTTGCCTGATCCTGACACTTAGGCGCGGCAGAAGCAGGGAAGATGCGGATGGTGCCGGAGACAGCTTGCGCCTTACCTATAAGAACGAATCGCCGCATGTTCGCAGTCCAGCGGTAACCTATCGCCCGGTGACGCCACGCAAGCCTTTGAAAGAAGGTTTTGCGGCGCTCCCGATAGCGTCGTTCGTCCGCCTTCAAAAAGCCAACGCATATCTTCAGCTTCCCGAATCCACGGACCCGGCGATGCTCCATGCGGTAGAACAGATAAAAGAAGAATCTGAAGAGGACGTGGCCGTTCGGACACAGGCACTGCGGCTGCTTGCAGGCTATCGTACGTCAAACTCCATCGCCGCCGTTGCTCAGGTGGCGCTTTACGACCTGTCGTCAAAGCTGCGGTCGGATGCGGTGATGCAATTGGCGGCGTTTGACCATGAATCAGTGTTCGAGACGATCGTAACCTGCTGTGCAGACCCAACTCGCGAGGTGCGTGCTTCGGCCGCACGGGCGCTTTCAAAACTTAGCTTTGACCGGTCGCAGGCGTGGACACGGATCGTGGAGTCCGGCGACGTTGCAAGGATGCGGCACGCGGCACGTGCAGCGATCGAAGGCGATCTGGTCACGAGGTCGTTCGATCGGCTGGTGCATACCGACCGAAAGGTAGCTTACGATGCGTTTGCCGTGACCACGCTGCTGATCCGTGCCGGCGAGACAGAGCCCATAAACAAGGCGATCGCAAGCCACAAAGACGAGATGGTCAAACTCGCGCTTTTGCATGTGATCGGATGTCTGCGAGACGAAACCACCGAGGAATGGCTGCAGGACCTTGCGCAAAAGGATGATCTCCCGCCGAACGTAGGTGCGAGGGTCCACGAAATGCTCGTTACCGCCCAGGCAAGCCACGCATAAAAGACTCGACGTTACAAGCGAATAAGGAATTATCAGAACGCGCGAGGTTCGGCTGCGGGCGCGTCTCGCCCAAATGACGACGACGTGATCGCCGCCATCTTAGCAGCCCGTGGCGATCAGCTCGACGCAGAATCCAACGAGCTAAGGACAAAGATCCGCGGTATGCTGCTTCGCAATCCGTCACCGGTATCTATGTTATACTCCTCGAGTTATGGGGCAAATCGTAATTGAAATTCCCAATCGCAAATCGAGGCGCTATTTTGTCCGAGACAAAGAAGACGCCGACCGTTTAATTGATGCACTTGATCAATCAGTCCTTTCAATAGATCCAAACTCATCTGCCGAAGATGTTCAAGAACTCGCCGCTGATCTGCAGGACGTGCGTAAAGCACTTTCGGAATACCAACGAACGAAAAAGACGTTTCACTGGGAAGATGTGAAGCTGGAACTCGGTCTATGACAGGTGAATATTCGATTGAGTTTCTGCCGGCCGCTCGCAGGCAATTGAAGAAATTACCAAAACCGGCTCAGAAAAAGATTGCAAGCCTTCTCGATGAACTTTCGATTGACCCTCGCCCTTTAAACTGCAAATTCTTGCAAGGCCCGCTGAAAGGTTTTGTTCGGGTACGATCGGGTGACTACCGAATAATTTACTCGATACAAGATGATAAACTGATCGTCTTTATCGTAAAGATAGGTGCTCGAAAGGATGTTTATGAATAATTGGAACCGATCAAATTTCATCTTTCCAGCCCGCTATTGACCGCCGTTATACTCTTTTTCGCAACTAAACGAGAAGATCGCGTGAATTGTCGACGTGGAAGTTTTGGTTAGAAGGAAGCGGGCCTTCTTATCAGGCCAGAGGCATGCGGCTCGCGGATCTTGTTTCGCGGTCGTGGAGTTCGATCAGCGGGCGGAAATCGGCGACCGTACGGTCGGTACCGTATTGCTCGACAAATGAACAGGTGGCATATCCGCCCGAAGCTTGTCCGTATCCGCGTTGCCAGTTTCGATACATCTCTTTTTCCACTTCATCATTAAAGGGAAACCGGCCGCGCGGAGCTTCGTATTTGCACCGCCAAAACTTTGGCGTCAGCCGTGCCCGGAAGCTTTCCTGGTTCTTACACAGCCTTACGTATAAGGGATCGGAACCAAAGCCGGACAGCAACGCGTCACTCTCGACCGAACCGGGTTTGATGCGGCGATTGACGACGACACAACGGAAGCCGGCGAACGTGCGGTAAAGACGGACCGTGTATTCGGGCCTGCTTCCGGCCACGGCGGCAATGCGTATTTGTGCAGCGACGAACGGGTCTTCGGGTTTGCTGCCGAAGAGGCTTTTGATCGCTCCAAATAGTCCAGGGGACGGCGGTTCCGGAACGTCGATATCGATGAACATCAGATCGGCGGTGTTGAGAATGACAGCGCCATAGCGGTTGCGAGTTAGCATTGCGATGGTTTCGCCTTCGTCGTTCTTGATCTCGTGGATGATCTCTTCACGGGCCGGCCGGTCGCCGTAGCTGTCGTAGGTGTTGGGGAAGGGTTCGCCCGCGATGATGCGCTTCGCCGAACGCTGCGAACGTTCATCAGCCTGCCGCTGAGCCTCGGCCGGATCATCCGCCGACCAGCCCCACGCCGCAACTTCTATCGGTCGTCCATCGGGACCATTCGTATGAATTTCGGAACGTCTCCAGAAGCGTGCAATTTTCATTTCTCAGGATTTGAAGTTCCTTTATGCCAGTATCGGAAGCATTGGGTCAAAATGAAAAAATAACCATCTAAAGTCTATCCTGCCAATACTGCGGGCGTCGATTCTGATGGGCTACGGCGATGATAACCATTTCTTGATCACCCAGGAAATACACCAGGTCATAAGGAAACCTCGAGATCGAAAAGCTCCTAAGCCTTTTGCCGTGTGGCCTTCCAATTTTCGGGAATTTACGTAATTTCTCAATTGTTAATTCGATCGCATCCAGGAATTTCGCGCCCAACCCTACACTTTCCTTCTCATAATAGAGAGCGGCGTTCTGGGCTTCAGTCAGCGCGGTCGAGACGAAGCGATAACTAATCATTTCAGGCTGTTCCGAAGTCTGGCCATTGCTTCGTCGCCCTCAGTTGTTTGAAGCTCACCATCGAGGTAGGCATCCAATCGTTTTTCCGACTCTTCGATCCAGAGTGCTTCTACATCCGCATTGTCATCGTCACCGTCGAGGTCCTTTAAGATCGCATGAGCGAGTACTGCCTTTTCGTGGTCATCTAATCGACTTATAGCCTTCTCGATTTCTCCGTAGGTAGTGATCATGTTCATCATTATAGACCGGCTCGACGTTATAATTGAAATAATTTTTGGCACATTGTTGGCTGATTTTCGATGTAGTAGTATCTATGCTATGCAATTTCGTCTCATAAGTGAAAATACCCCTAAGGGCGATCAGCCAGAGGCGATCGAGCAGCTTGTTGCGGGCCTGGAGACGGGCGAAAGGGACCAGGTGCTGCTTGGGATAACCGGGAGCGGGAAGACATTTACGATCGCGAACGTGATCGAGCGGGTACAGCGGCCGACACTGGTGATCGCACATAATAAAACGCTTGCTGCGCAGCTTTATCAGGAGTTCAAGACGTTCTTTCCGGACAATGCGGTCGAATATTTCGTTTCGTACTACGACTATTACCAGCCGGAAGCATACGTTCCGGCCTCGGACCTCTATATCGAAAAACAAGCGACGGTGAACGACGAGATCGACCGGCTCAGGCTCGCGGCGACGCGTGCACTTTTTGAGCGGCACGACGTGATAGTTGTCGCTTCGGTTTCGTGCATATACGGCCTCGGCGATCCGGACGCCTACTATGGGATGCTGCTTTTCGTCGAGCCCGGGATGAAGATCACGCGGGACGAACTGCTGAAGAGGTTGGTCGAGCTTCAGTATGAGCGGGTGAATGTGGATTTCGACCGGGGCAGTTTTCGGGTGCGCGGCGATGTGGTGGAACTATACCCGAGCTATCAGGACATGGCGTACCGCATCGAGTTTTGGGGAGACGAGATCGATTCGATCTCAACGATCGACCCACTGCTGGGCGAGGTAAGACAAAAGCACGATACGCGCGTTCCCATATATCCGAAGACGCACTATGTGATGACCCGCCAGACGGTCAAACGGGCCGTTAAAACTATCAAGCAGGAACTGGAGAAGCACGAAGAGGTCCTGATCGCCGAGGGCAAAGTGGTCGAAGCGCAGCGGCTGCATCAGCGGACGATGTATGACCTTGAGATGATCAAGGAGATGGGATTTTGCCACGGTATCGAGAACTATTCGCGTCATCTCACCGGCAAATTGCCCGGGCAGCCGCCGCCGACGCTACTCGATTATTTGCCAAAGGACGCGATGATCGTGATCGACGAATCGCACCAGACTATTCCGCAATTGGGGGCGATGTTCAAGGGCGACCAGTCGCGAAAGGGGACATTGGTCGAATACGGATTTCGCCTGCCGAGCGCAAAAGATAACCGCCCGTTGAATTTTGCGGAATTTGAGGAGCGGAGGGGACATACGATCTACGTTTCGGCGACGCCGGGGAACTATGAACTGGAATTGACCGGCGGCGAGGTGATCGAACAGATCATCAGGCCGACGGGGTTGATCGATCCGGTCATCGAAGTAAGGCCGGTCAAGGGCCAGATCGACGATCTGCTTGAGGAATGCCGCCAGCGTGCGGAACGGAACGAACGGGTGCTGGTGACGACTCTGACCAAGCGGATGGCCGAGAGCCTGAGCGAATATTTCCTCGAGGTCGGCGTGAAGGTGACATATCTGCACAGCGAAATTCTGACCCTGGAACGCATCAGGATCCTCCGTGATCTGCGTCGGGGAGTTCATGACGTGCTGGTTGGCATAAATCTTTTGCGTGAAGGCCTGGATCTGCCGGAAGTGTCGCTTGTGGCCATCCTTGATGCGGACAAGGAAGGGTTTCTGCGGTCGGAGCGTTCGCTTATTCAAACGATGGGCCGGGCGGCACGAAATGCTGAGGGCAAGGCGATACTTTACGCCGATAAGATCACGGATTCGATGCGGCGTGCGATCGACGAGACCGAACGGCGTCGGGAAAGACAGCGGGAATATAACACCGAGCATGGGATCACACCGACGACGATCATTAAGTCGATCGATGCGACGCTGGTCACGGCGTATGAGGCAGATTACTTTAAAGTGCCGATAGATCTTGAGGCCTTCGAGGAATATTCGCCGAAACAGCTAAAGGAAACCATCGCCCAGCTCGAAGCCGATATGCGCGCCGCGGCGAAAGAGATGAAATTCGAACGGGCCGCCGAGATTAGGGACAAGCTGAGGTATCTGCGGGAAAGAGAGCTGGTTGTGAGGTAAAGTTCTCGTTCCGTGAGGGCTCGAACGCGGGTCGTGCCGATAATTGCAGGATGTTTGATACCATAGTCGAAACGGCTTCGTATCGTTATGATGAATAGGTTTGTCAGATTCTGGATCGAGCTTCGGGCATCGCTGTGGTTCGTTCCGGGTTTGATGATCGCCGCCTCGATCGCTTTGGCCCTGTTGCTGGTCGAGGTTGATTTTAGGATCGGAAACGACTGGACCTCTCGATATCCTCTGCTGTTCGGCGTTGGGGTCGACGGTTCGCGAGGGATGCTTACGGCCATCGCATCGTCAATGCTGACGGTCGCGGCGGTCGTTTTTTCACTTACGCTCAATGCGGTCAATCAAGCCTCCGGGCAGTTCACCCCGCGCATCTTTCGCAACTTTCTTCGCGACCGTGCAAACCAGTTCGTCCTCGGATATTTCGTTTCAGTGTTTGCGTACTGCCTGGTGGTCCTGCGAACGATACGGAGCGGCGATGAGGTGAATTTTGTTCCATCAATCGCGGTCGTAACCGGCCTAATCATGGCACTTGGCGGCGTTGTCGTCCTGATCTTTTTTATTCACCACATAGCCGGTTCGCTGCAGATCAGCAATATAATCGGAGAGATCGTTGATGAGACAAAGAAGAGTATCAGGCGCCTTTTCCCAAATGACGTCGGCGCGCCAGCTATTGACGATGAGGACGAAATTGCAGAAATAGCCGGTGATGAGCACGAGAATGATTGGATCAAAGTCTTGTCCGGCAAGCCGGGTTACATCCAGCTAGTCAAGGTCGATGACCTTACCGAGTTTGCGGCCGAGAATGCTTGTGTCGTGCGGATGGAAGCCGCGGTGGGCGAGTTTGTCGGAACTGGATCGCCGCTTGTTTCCGTGTTGCTGTCCGGTGGACAAGAGTTAGAAGACGACACGCTAGAAAAGCTAAACGATCTATTTGCGGTCGCTCGAGATCGAACCATCGAACAAGATGTCGGGTATGGGCTTCGCCAGCTCGTCGACATTGCCCTCAAAGCATTGTCGCCGGGGGTGAACGACACGACGACCGCCGTAAATTGCATCGAGAATCTTGGCGAGCTGATCGGCGAGCTTGCGATAAAGGAATTTCCTGAGAAAAAGAGGATCGCCGATGGTAAAGAACTGATCATTATTAAGGCTCCAACATTTGCCGATTTTGTCGCAACTGCGTTTGACCAGGTACGGATCAGCGGAAAGGGGAACTCGGCCGTATTTATGCAGATCGCGTCTGCGATAGAGCTTGCGGCGAGTAGAATAGACTCGCGGTCGCGGCTTTCGGTACTTAAGAAACAATTGATCTTGACCGCCGAATATGCGGAAATGACTCTTGAGACCGAGGATGAAAAGCGGCGCGTAAAGGAGCGGATCGATCGTGTCCGCAACGCAGTTTCGGCTTATTAGCAGCCGGATGTAGTAAGTCTCCAGCTTTGATGCCAGATCGGATCTGATTATGCAATCCAAGACCGAGCCCGTTGAGTTTCAAAACTATCTCACCGACGCCAGCAATATGCCGGGCGGGTATGCGGAGCGTCTGATAGTGCCGGAGTCGGAAGCTGAGGTCGCCGAAGTTTTGCGGGAGGCGAATGCTGCGGGTGTTCCGGTTACGATATCCGGGGCGCGGACCGGGACGGTCGGCGGCGCTGTTCCGTTTGGCGGTTGGATAGTCTCACTTGAAAAGCTGAACAAGATCAAATGGATCGACAAGAAATCGATGCGGGCACTCGTCGAACCCGGGGTCGTGCTGGCCGATCTCGAGAAAGCGGTCGAGGCGGAGGGGCTGTTCTATCCGCCGGACCCGACCGAGTGGAGCTGCCAGATCGGCGGCACGGTCGCGACGAATGCTTCGGGGGCGAGGAGTTTTAAATATGGGGCGACGAGGGATTATGTCTTGAGACTGACGGTGGTGCTGGCGGATGGTGATACGCTGAGGATTAAGCGGGGTGAGGTCTTTGCCAACGATAACGGATCGATCGCAGTCGTGACGGAAGGCGGCAGGAAGATCGAAGCGTCGGTGCCGACCTATAAGCGCCCGAGGGTAAGGAAGAACGTGAGCGGTTATTTCAACGAGCAGCCGCTGGATGCGATCGACTTGTTTATCGGCAGTGAAGGAACGCTCGGCGTGATCACCGAGATCGAACTGCGGCTGTTTGCGAAGCCGGAGGGACTCTTCAGCGGCATCGTGTTTTTCGAAAGCCACGCGGATCTGATGACATTTGTTGATGAGGCCAGGCGGCTTTCGTTTGCGAATCGGTCGGAGTCCGTGGCAGGCTTCACCACCCCGTCTGCCGCTCAAACAGCGAGCGGCATCCACCCCTCCTTAGACAAGGAGGGGAGAAATTTGTGGATCGATGCGTCGCTTCTTGAGTATTTCGACGATAATGCTTTGAGTTTCATTGCGGAAAAGTTTCCCGAAACGCCGACCGGCATGGCAGGGGCGATCTTTTTTGAGCAGGAGACTACGGCTGAGAATGAGGACCAGCTGCTCGAAGGATGGAACGAGTTGCTTGAGCAATACGGAGCGGATCTGGACGGCTCTTGGTTTACGACAAATGAGCAGGACCGCGAAAAAATGCGTAGCTTTAGACATGCTTTGCCGGTATCGGTGAACGAGCGCGTTGTTCGCAACAAACAGAAAAAGATCGGCACAGACATGGCAGTTCCGGACGAGAATTTTCCCGGTTTTCTTAGGTTTCAGAAAGAAATGCTGGACGCCAGCGGCATAGACTATGTCATCTTCGGCCACATCGGCGATTGCCATCTGCACGCAAACTTGCTGCCGAAGAATGACGAGGAGGCGGTGCGTTCGCGGCATATTTACGGGCGGTTCATCGCTCAGTCGATCATGCTCGGCGGGTGCGTTTCGGCCGAACACGGGATCGGCAAGCTCAAATCGAAATACCTGAGCGTGATGATGGGCGAACGGTATCTAAACGAGATGGCCGAAATTAAACGCGCCTTTGACCCAAAGGGGATCCTTGGGCGAGGCAATATGTTTGATCCAGGTTTTGAGTCCCGGCTTTAGCCGGCAGGTTTTGAATCCTGGAACTGGAGGGTCTTACATTCCCTGAGAATTGAGAAAAGCGACGAGGGCCGCCTTAAGGCGGGACTCAAAACGAGATTATGATCAAAGCAATCTTAATGGATTTCAACGGCGTTGTGATCGATGACGAGCCGATCCAGCATTCGATATATAAAGAGATACTTGCGGCGGACGGGATCGAAGTTTCCGACGAAGAATATTACTCGCGGCTGGGAATGGACGACAAAACATTTGTCGCATCTTTCCTGGCGGCAGGAGACAAGCCCGCGGACATCGATCGCGTGCTTGGGCTTACATCGCTTAAGACCCAGAAATGGCGCGAAACCATTGCGGCGGATGTTCCGCTTTTCCCGGGCGTCGAAAATTTCATACGCAAAATGGCGAACGAATTCGGGCTTGGGCTGGTGAGCATGTCGAAACGCGAAGAGATCGATTTTGTGCTTGAAAAGACTGGTTTGAGCAATTGCTTTTCGGCCTTCGTGAGTGCAGAGGACGTCGCCACCTGCAAGCCGGATCCTGAATGTTATCGGAAAGGGTTCGAGCTGATCGACCTGTACCGTATCTCAAAGGGCCACTTGCCGATGACGCACACGGAATGCCTGGTGATCGAGGATTCGCCGCCGGGAGTTGCTGCCGGAAAGGCCGCGGGTTTGCAGGTCCTCGGCGTGGCGAACACCGTTTCGGCGGACAAACTTCGAGATGCCGGGGCCGACTGGGTCGCGACGAACCTCGACGACTGGTTTCCGGCGTCGGTCCGTCAGGCGTTCTCGGCGAAGGTCTGATCCGCTCAGGTGTACGAGAGGATGATGATCTCGCCCTCCGGCGCAGTCTTGGCGTCGGATCTCTAAAGATTATGACTGTACGATTTATTTCACGGTCCGATGCCGAACGCGGACTTCTCTCGTGCGCAGGCTACCTTGCGGAGGCGATCCAGAGCAATGAAGGAAAGGCGCAGGCGATGCTTGCGGTAATTCCCGCCTATTTGGAAAAGGGCGAGGTCGATCTTGCGGCCGAACTTGCGAACACGGTGGACGACAATTTCGTCCGCCACCGCCTGCTGATCAACGTTGCCGAAAAATGTGCGTCGATCGGCGATGAAGAGTACGCGATGCAGCTTGGCGATGCGATAGATGATCCGGCGATGCGGGCGCA
>JBGSYT010000117.1:0-26399 GCA_041750855.1 Pyrinomonadaceae bacterium
TAAAGTTTCGCGGTATGCGAAAATCTACCTTCTACTTGCACCTTAAAGAATGTGAGTTTAGATTCAACTATAGAAAGGAAAATCTTTACTCAATCCTATTGAAAATTATCAATTATCCGTGACTTAACTAGTCATGACCCAAAAAAAAAAGATCTCGATGGGTTTTGTAGTCAACCCTAACTTGAGTGCGATTGCAGTGTTTCAACTTACCGCTAAGCGTCGAATCCCGAAACACCACACCCACCAGATAAACAACATCTGAAGCGGGATGCGGAAAAGCAGATACAACGGGCCGTATTCCATTCCGCCAAAGTTAACTGACTTTAGGCTGCCCGCGATATTTGCGGGCAAGATCGAGATAAAGAAAACGATCAGCAAGATGGAAGTAAGCTTTGCGGTTCTCTGCCAGAGCAGGCCGGGTATCGCGAGCAGTTCAAGTACGCCGGTGAAATAGACCATTTCCAGTTTGGCAGGCATAAATTCCGGCATCATCGCGACCATCGGCTCTGGATTCGTGAAATGTGAAATTCCGGTAACCAGAAGCATTACCGCCATCGACGCCCGGCCGATGAACGACATTCCTAGCCTCCCGCCAAGAGCAAACCGATCGAGAAGGTAGAGGACAAGGAATGTCGCAAGCAGAATGACCAGTGGTGCCATGATTTGAAAATACTCCCTATGCGATTATCATTCAATGATCGGGAACCCCGCTGCGATCCGCGACTTGAGTATCGGTTCGCTATTGTTTGAGGTCCGAAAGGAAATTAAGAACCCCGTCACTACCGTTCCCGGTTCTGACAAGATGATCCCATTCTGCAAATTCCACGGTTTCGGGAATGACTATATCGTCATCGAGCGAAACAACATGTCCGGCGGCACCGACCTTTCCCAGTTGGCCCGGGCGATCTGCCATCGCCACACCGGTGCAGGCGCGGACGGGATCACGGTGCTCGATGAATTGCGAGACGAAGATGCGGATTACTTCTGTGAGATCGTCAACCCGGACGGCAGCATCGCCGGTTTTTCCGGCAACGGAACCCGGTGCGCGGTCGCTTACCTTTACTATCAGTACTTATGGACGGACGAGAATCTGCGGCTTCGGACACGGAGCGGAGACAAGAATTACAGGCTGATCGACGACAAAGAGATAGGCACCTATTGGTTCGAGGCCGAGATCGGCAAGCCGAAATTCGTGAGTTCCGAAGTGCCGGTTATGACACCGGAGCCGCAGGAAAGCGTTATCGATCTTCCCGTAACCGTGGCAGGGCGTGAATTCCCGATGTCGTGCGTAAATGTCGGAAACCCGGTTGCGATAACATTTGTCGAGGATTTCAACTTCGATTGGAGGGCTTACGGAAAGGAGCTTGAAGTTCACCTGACCTTTCCGGAAAAGGCGAACATTGTTTTCGTAAGGGTCACTGACCGCGAGAATATCGAGATCCGCATTTGGGAGCGCGCGGCGGGCGAGACCTCTTCGTCCGGCACCTGTTCAAGCGGGGCGGCCGTGCTAGCGGCGTTCACTGAACGGACGGGGCGGAAAGTTTCCGTCCACGCGGTCGGCGGAACGACCGAGTTTCTTTGGCGGGACGATGGCGTGATGCTCATCACTGGCCGTGCCGACCTTTCATATTGCGGCGAATGGCCCGATTAGCCACCGGTAGCGACGGCGAATTCAGCCGGACCCTTTTCTGCGTCAGCCAGCAGCTTTACGACACACCTTTGCCGATGATCGAAGATCCGGTCTAATTGCAAGCGAACAAGAAAATGGGCGAGGTCGCCAAGCGGTTCGAGCGGCAAACGGTATCGTACTTCGTCTTCGATCAATGTCCTTGAAGGGCCAACCTCGGTAAATGCGTGGGTGTGGATCCACTGTTTATAGGGCCCGCTAAGCTGCCGGTCGACGAATCGATACGGCGGGTCCCATACCGAGATCTCTGTCCGCCATCCCATCGGAATACCGTAAAGCCGCAGGCTGTAATCGATCAGTGTCCCCTGTCCGATCTCGATCGGCTGGGGTGTTGCGATCGTGAAATTGAGTTCCGGCGGCGTGATGAGTTCCAGATTCCGGGCGTCGGCAAAGAAATTGAATACTTCCGAGCGGCCCAGGTCCAGCGTAAGTTCACGTTTCAATACAAATTCGGCCATAAGAAGAATTAACCACAAAATAAAAGGAAGAAACAGTTCCTCAATCTCGTGCTCCTTCTCTTATTTTCGTGGTCACTCTCTTTTCAGTTTCGGCTTTTAAGGTATTTTTCAGGGATCGGGTTGTCGGCCGTTTCGGCCAGCCAAAAGATGTTAACTACCCACCAGCGTTTCCCGTCATTCAGCAACTGAAAACTATTTATGCCGCGCATAAAAGGTTCTTTATCGTCCTTTTTGCGAAATGCATGATAAGTCGAAAACACCTGTGCGATATTTCCGTATTGATCCACATGACGGGCCAGCTCGCGTTCGTGGAAACCGTCTCGTTCGAGGACCGGGCCGCTCATTGAAACGTAATCATCCGGGGTCAGGAATCTTGCTCCGGTCACGCCGGTTTGCTGGTTCTTGCCCGATGGTATCAGCTTCGCGTCCTTATGGAACAACGAGCGAAAACGGTCCCAGTCGCGCTTTTGCCCTGCGTTGCCTGAGATAACGTTATAAACAGCTTTCATGATCGAATCAATCGACGCAGTGTCTGCGGCAACGGTATCTTTTTGGACGGGGGCCTGAGCCGTGATCACCTGCACGGCCGTCAGAAGTATTGCGATAAATATGGATCTTTTCATTCCGGCTTTTACGTAAACAAGTGGAGAAGGTTTCACCTCCATCCTTTATCGCCCTCAACGGAGTGTTCCCCCTTGCGGTAACGAAGCCCGGGCCTTACGATCATAGGTAGTGATCCGAATGTTTCTTCCGGTCTCGTCCTTGATCGCTGTTGCCCTACGTTTTGCAACGGGAAACGTCGAATGAAAACTCCGTTTTTAAATTCTAAGCAGGGATTTCGGGTCGCGATCGTCGGTGCGGGGCCGGCTGGTTCGAGCCTTGCGATTCGCCTGTCGAAGCACGGATTTGATGTGACTCTGATCGAGCGGGCGAGCTTTCCGCGACAAAAGCTCTGCGGAGAATTTATCAGCCCGGAATGCCTGGCTCATTTCGAAGCTCTCGGGGTTCTTCCGCGTTTGGAAGCCGCCGGTGGTGAACGGATCTTCGAAACGCGATTTTATCTTCAGGACGGCCAAAGCTTTGAAGTTCCGGCCGGTGTGCTGCGAAGCGGAGATTCTGCCCTGGGCCTAAGCCGCGCGGAACTTGACCTCCGCTTGCTCGAGACGGCAAAGGCCGCAGGTGCAAACGTGCTGGAGGGCACGAGCGTGACCGGTGTCGAAATGAACGGCGGCCGGATAGTCGCGATCAACGCTGCCGCCGATGGCCCGGTCCGGATCGAAGCCGATCTATTCATTGATGCGACTGGGCGGCAAGAGGCCCTTTCGAAACTCGCTACCCGCAATGGCTCGGAACGATCAGATCGTGAAAAACCTAAAAAACCGCTCGCCGTCGCGTTCAAGAACCATTTGTCGGGAGTCCCGGTGGAGCCAGGCGTTTGTGAGATATTTTTTTTTCGGGGCGGTTATGGCGGGATCTCAGGGGTTGAAAATGGTTTAGCGAACGTCTGCCTGATGGTCGAACCCGCGATCGCCAAACATTTTGCGGGCCAGATGGACGAGATGGTCCAAAAGACCATCGCCTCGAACCGGCGGGCCGGTGAGCTGCTTCGCCGATACCAGTGCGAAGAAAAATGGCTAGCGGTTTCCCTTACCCGATATGGCCGTGCAAAGTCGCCATCGGCGGCAAATCTCCTATCGGTCGGCGATGCCGAGGCATTTATCGATCCGTTTACCGGCAGCGGGATATTGATGGCGCTTGAAGGATCGCACGTCCTTGCCGCTGCCGTTCAGCATTATGCTCCGGACTTAGGCGCAATCGGCTCCGCCTATCGGGCACAGTTCCAAAAGAGGTTCGCCAAAAGGTTGCGGATCTGTTCGGTGCTTCGTCGGTTCGCATCGCTGCCATTGCTTCCCTCGATGGTGTTTCGGCTGCTGGGGTCGAGCGCGAAATGCCGGGAGATGCTTGCAGCCGCAACGCGGAGCGCCGGGCCGTCACCCGTCGGATGAAATGGCCCAAACGCACGTTTTTGCTTGCCTATTGGCCCGTTTTACGGTACAAACTTCAAAGCATATCTTTTCCGAGTTTCAGTCGGCGGCAGTAGTTTAAGTTTTACGATGGCCCCCTGGCCCCGATCCGGACAACTAATCATCCACATTACCGGAACCAATTTTTCGCGGATAAAACTCGGCAGAAAAGTACATTAGGAGAATGATCGATGAAAAGGGTTAGTTCAAGACTTTATGGGATTGGCATCGGGATAGGATGCCTTGCTTTGATCGCGTTGATCGGGGCCTCGGCTATTTTCGCGCAGACTCAGGCAACGGCTGCCGATCTGTCCGGTACGGTGACGGATCCGACCGGTGCGGTCGTTTCGGGTGCGGCCGTGACGGCCCGTAACACGGCGACCGGCATTTCTCGAACGTTAACAGCTAACGCCGTAGGGTCTTACCAGTTTATCGGGCTGCCGCCGGGTGAGTACGAGATCTCAGCCGAGGCCCCGACATTCAAACGTGTCGTCATCTCGGGCGTGCGGCTGACCGTCGGCCAAGCGGCCGACCTCACCATCAAGCTGGAGCTTGGCGAGGCCACCGCCGTCGTCAACGTCACGGGCGAGGACGTGCAGCTGGTGGAGACCGCCCGATCGACAGTCGCCAATACCATCGGCCAGGAGCGCATCGAAAATCTTCCTATCAATGAGCGCAGTGCCACCGGGTTTGCTCTAACGCTTTCGACGGTCGGCCGCGACAGTGGACGCCCGATCGGCCCGGCGCCGACCTCAGGGTTGAACATCGGCGGGCAAAGGGGACGCTCGACACAGGTGAATGTGGACGGGGCCGACTTTACCGACAACTCGATCAACGCATCCCGGTCAACCGTTTCGCAGGAAGCCGTCCAGGAGTATCAGGTCTCCACAAACTCCTATACTGCGGAATTCGGCCGGGCAACGGGCGGCATCATCAATGTCGTTACCAAACGTGGAACGAATGCGTTCAGCGGGAATGTTTTCGGATTTATCCGCGACAAGAGCATACAGGCCCGCAACGCCTTTGCTCCGATCAAATCGGCCTACACGCGAACGCAGTATGGCGGAACTATCGGCGGCCCGATCGTGAAAGACCGAACATTCTTTTTCCTCTCGTTCGAGCGCCGCCAGCGCAATGAGTCCGGTTTTTTCACCAGCGACGTCGCTTCGGGCCTTACCGCCTCGGTCACGCTCGGAGCCCCGATCCTGCCGTTTACCCAGACATTTTCGCGGCTGACACCGGCACAGGCCGCCTTTGCAAATACGCTGATAGGCAGCGGCGTCCCGGCAAACATCAGCGCGGCGGTACAGTATCTCTATCTTGCTTCGAGCGGCGGCAATACTGCTTTGACCGGGTCAAATCCGCTGATCAGTGCAGGCGGCGCGATACCGGCCGGACAGGTCGTCGGCCCGAGATTTTTTATCACGGGAGCACCTGTCCCATCAGGCACCACCAATTCGGATGGACAATTCATTGCTTTCCGCCCATTGAACGACCTGCAGCGAATATTCCCGGTTACCGACAGGAGTAACTATTTTTCGGCTCGCGTCGATCACAACTTCAACCAGAACCATCAGCTAACCGTCCGGTTCGGCTACAACCCCGGGACACTGACGGGCATTCAGGTCGAATCGCAGAACCAGTCGCTTGGCCAGAACGATTTTTCGCGAACGGGCATCACCGAGATCGAGGACACGTCGATCTCGACATCGCTGAACTCGGTGGTCTCGGCGAACTCCGCCAACGAATTTCGTTTCAGCTACGGGCGTCGCGACACATCGTTCCGCTCGCAAAACGGCGACGCGGTTTCCTTCAACATCTCCGGGACGGCATTCATCGGCCGCGAACTGTTTTCACCGGTTGACCGAACAGAAACGCGTTACCAGTTTGCCAACAATTTCAATTTGGTGGCGGGAAGTCATTCGTTCAAGTTCGGTGCCGACATCAGCTTTGTTCGGATACCGGAGGCATTATTTGAGCTGAACTTTGCGGGCCTGTTCAATTTCGGCGACTTTGCCGCATCGAATTTGGGGTTCCCGGCTTCGGCCCCGGCTTTCACTCCGGTTCAGTCCTACGGCCTCGGCTTGCCGTCGATCTACGTACAGGGATTCGGCAACCCGATAAGCAAGATCAAGAACACGCCGCTGGCCTTCTTTGCACAGGATTCATGGCGGGCCACCAGACGCCTCACGCTGAATTACGGTGTTCGTTATGACATCGAACTGACCGAGACGATCGCACCAGTTGATTTTCGCGATCCGCTCTCGGGCATCAATTTGACCGCCGGTGACATACTGGCGGCTCAAGACGTTGTAGGGGTTCAGCAGGGAATTCCCCGTGACACAAACAACTTTGCCCCGCGATTTGGGCTCGCTTATGACGTCGGCGGCAATGGAAAGACCGTCGTCCGCGCCGCTGTCGGGTTGTTTTACGATCATCCGCTTTTGGCGGTCGCATTCAATTCGGACATCGCGGATGCCGCACAACAGCAACAGGCCGTGCTGACGGCGGGAAGTCCGCTTCCCATCAACACAGATACGGGGGCGCCGACACTCTTAAATGCGGCACTCGTCTTTCACGGCACGGTTTGTGGAGCGCAGGGGTCAAATGCCGCCGTTTGTGCCGCTTTTGGAAACCCGGTCACGCCGGGAGTCGCGTCAAGCGCTCAGTACCAGTTCGGGCGTCAGCGGTTTAACGATCAGACGTTCCCCGGCTTTGGCCCGGTCCTGCCATTTACTCTGCCCATCGCAAAGGATTTCAAATATGCATCGGCAATCCATGCGAATATCGGATTTGAGACGGAGTTGACCAAGCATCTGTCGCTTTCAAGCTCGATAATTTATGTAGGTGCCCGCCACCTGCCGCATCCGACCGATCTGAACACGCCGAATACCGCACTTCAGATCCAGAATTTCCAGCGATTCTTCGGCGGCACGCTGCCCGCTTCGACTCAGCAGGCCGTTGCCTTCTCCATCGGCACGACCGCTCCGGGAACAGCGACGGGTGTCGGATGCTTTGTCGTGATACCGGGTATGGTCGCACAGTGCCCGACCGGGAGAGTTGTCGCACCCGCGATAGCGAATTTCTTCCGGCCAAATGCACCCAACTATTTCCTGGCGAGCGCACTTTCGGGCGGGGCCGTTTCAAAGGCCGTACTCGATTCGCAGCTAGTAGGAAGCCTCAGGACGCCCGGCGTTTTGTCGCCTTTCGGGTCTATCAACGCCCAGATATCTGACGGAAATTCGACCTATACGGCCCTTAATACCGAGCTTCGCCGCAGGTTCGCAAACAATTTCCAGTTCCTTTTGTCGTATACGCTCTCTGAATCGATCGATGATTCATCGGACCTCCAGACACTGCTCATAGCACAGGATGTGAACAACTTCCGTGCGGAAAGGGCCCCGTCGCTGTTCGACCAGAGGCATCGTCTGGTTTTCAGCGGCGTATTGGCATCGCCGACTGGCTGGAGGAGTTCCACTAACGGTTGGAAGCAGTTTTTAGCAGATTTTACAGTAGCACCGATCATCGAGATCTCGTCGGGCCGGCCGTTCAATATCATCACCAACGTTGATGCCAACAATGACCAATCGACGCAGACCGACCGGCCCAGCGTGAACCCTGATGGTTCGTTGTGCGTTCCCGGTGACACGGGTTGCATCACGCCGGTGATCACGGATGGGCGATTTTCGACCGGAACACTTGGCCGAAATCGTGGCATTACACATAGTTATGCTTCGGTCGATCTTCGACTGACACGTTCGTTCAGGTTCGGGGAGAGTGTCCGTCTGGACCTGATCGCCGAGGGATTCAATCTGTTCAACCGGTTCAATGAGGCATCGGCCTCGCCGAATTATCGGGACGTCAACGCCTTCGGCCAACGGAAAAGCAGCTTTACCTACTATTCTACGCCGACCGCCGCGTACGATCCGAGGCAGTTTCAGTTTGGTATAAAACTGAACTTCTAGAAGTGATAACATTTGAATTTGGGCCGGCCTGACAAAATGCGGGCCGGCCATTTTCGTCTCGTACAGTTCTTCGACTGCTTTATCTAAAATGCCGACTTTGGCCGAAAGAATAAGGGAAAAAGCGAAGGAGCTAGGTTTCGACAGGGTCGGCATCGTGCCCGCCGTCGAGCTCGACACCGAACGGCCCCGGTTGCTGGAGTGGCTGGCTCGCGGATATCACGGCGAAATGGCATGGATGGCGCGCGACCCAGAAAAACGAAGCGACCCACGAAATCTGTTTCCGCCCGCGAAGAGCGTGATCGTCGTAGCGATGAACTATTTCACACCACACGAACACCAGGACGATATCGAATCGGGAAAGATCTCGCGTTATGCTTGGGGCGACGATTATCACGATGTACTTAAAAGCGAACTTGTATCGCTCCTTGATTGGATCCGATCCGAATGTCCCGGAGCGGAGGGCAAAGTCTGCATCGACACGTCACCGACGATGGATAAAGCATGGGCGGTGCGGGCGGGCCTCGGCTGGTTGGGCAAACATTCCAACGTGATCAATTCGGAGATCGGATCATGGTTCTTCATCGGCGAAATATTTCTCAGTATCGATCTTGAGACCGACGCCGAAGCGATCCCGGACCATTGCGGCACCTGCACAAAGTGTATCGATGCCTGTCCGACCGGGGCGATCGTTGAGCCTTACGTAGTTGATTCGCGAAAGTGTATTTCGTACGCCACGATCGAATTGCGGGACGATGAGATGCCGGCTAATATCGCCGGGAATCTTAAAGGATGGCTTTACGGCTGCGACATTTGTCAGGATGTCTGCCCGTGGAACCGGTTCGAAACACCGACTTCGGAACTTGCTTTTGAGCCCCGGAACGGCGAGACCTTGCTGCAACTCGATGCGGTCATGGCCTTGGACCAGGAAAGTTACGCCGAGCGCTTTCGCCGCAGCCCGATCAAACGCGCTAAGCTTAGCGGATTGCAGCGAAATGCACGATACTTAAAGGAGAAGTCTGGTTAGTTTTTTGCCCGAATGGACGCGGGCCCTCTTGCTCGTGAAGCAGACCGGCGAAAAGTTCATGTGATCCCGGAAGCTTTCGGTGTTGTCGCCGTCTTTTTCTAAGATTAACTAAATGCTTGTAGACGCACATAACCGGACGATCCGCGATCTTCGCATCTCGCTGACAGACCGCTGTAACTTCCGTTGTTTCTACTGCCTGCCGCACGGCGAGCCCTCCTGGGCAAATAAAGAAAAACTGCTTACGTTTGAGGAACTCGAGCGTGTTGTCGAGATCTTTGTCTCGCTCGGTATAGAAAAGATCAGACTGACGGGCGGTGAACCTCTGATCCGTCGGGATGTTCCGCTGCTTGTCGAAAAACTCGCTCGGTTCAAACCGGAGATGAGGGACATTGCCCTTACGACGAACGGTTATGATTTCGTTAAGCATGCCGACGCCCTAAAAATGGCCGGCCTCGACCGCGTAACATTCAGCCTGGACAGCCTGCGGCCGGACCGGTTTCGCGAGATAACGGGCGTCGACGCACTCGGCCGGGTTTACGATTCGATCGAGGAGGCTAAACGGCTCGGCTTCGCCCCGATAAAGGTAAATGCCGTTATCGTTCGCGGGCGTAACGATGATGAACTCGTTGAGTTTGCCCGCTTCGCTCGAGTAAATGATGTCAGCTTCCGATTTATCGAGTATATGCCGCTCGACAGTGGCCACGAGTGGAGCCGCGAAATGGTCGTCTCTGGCAAGCAGATCCACGCCGCCATAAGCGCCGCCTATCCGCTCAAACTAAAAGAAGCCTCACGCGGCAGTGAGACCTCGTGGAAATACAAATTCGCAGACGGCTCGCCGGGTGAGATCGGCATAATCGCTCCGGTCACCGAAGCTTTTTGTGGGGCTTGCTCGCGCATCCGCCTGACCGCCGACGGCCAGATCCGCACCTGCCTTTTTTCTGCCACCGAATACGATCTTCGCAGCCTCCTCAGAGACGGCAGTTCTCGCGGCGGGATCATCGAATTCATCAAATCAGCAGTCCTGAAAAAAGAACCGGGCCATCGTATAAATGACCCGGCCTTCGTTCAGCCCGAACGGACTATGAGTTTTATTGGGGGATAATTGTGTGGCCGATCACCCTTTTTCTAGACCACACAGAGATTTTTAGACGCTGCTCCGACCACGCCCGAGAGCGGAATGCCCTGATCGAATGTGACCAGCCGACCAGCTTTCTTTATTGCAAGTGCAAATAAGTAGAGGTCTGTGATCTGCCTCGACCCGTGGATCCGATCGACCGCGAACACTTTATCATCACAAAGTGAAATGTCATCCGGCCAAAATTCATGATCGCTTTGTTCGGCAAAAATACGAAGTCTTTCGATCAGATCGGTTGGAGATAGGTCGATGTTGTCGCTATAGTTCGGATTTGACATGATCCGGACTACACCATTCTCCGTTAGAGGGCAGCTGGCCCACCCGGCCTCGTGATTGGCGGCCCACCAGGCATGAGCTCGTTCGTGAAAAATGTGATCGGGATCAAACAAAGCGATCAGAACATTAACGTCAAGAAGCCCCCTCATCTCATCAGACACCTTCGTTATCCATCAGGTTTTGCACGTGTTCTAGCGTCACCAGATCTCCGCGTGAGGGCAATATCGGCACACCATTGCGGGAACGGGACGTTTTCTTCAACTTGGAAGAAGAACTCCTTAAACCACGCCTTGCCAGCTCCGAAATGACCTGTCCAGCGGTCTTGCCGCCTTGCCGTGAAAGTTCTTTTGCGGCCTGAAGTACATCATCTTCTATGTCAAGAGTCGTTCTCATGGGGTTGATGCTAACGCATCATAACATCAGATGTCAACTTTCCTTGTTTCGTCAAAATTCAGCCTTGCCTCCTCCCCATCATATCCAACCCAACCGCCGCGACGAGGATCGAGCCCTTGATGATGTCCTGCATATAGTCCTTCACGTTCAGAAGGGACATTCCGTTATCGAGGCTGGCCATGATCAGGGCTCCAAGGCATGCTCCGAAGATCGTCCCGCGGCCGCCCATCAAACTTGCTCCGCCGATCACGCAAGCGGCGATGGCGTCGAGTTCTTTCAGAGTGCCGGCATCGGGCGAAGCGCTCCCCACACGCGCGGTAAATATAAGGGCGGCGGCGCCGGTCAATGCGCCGAGGAGGCCATAGACCTTTAAAATATTTCGTTTGTTATTTATCCCTGAGAGTCGGGCGGCATCGGCATTTCCGCCGATCGCATACAGGTATCGGCCAAAAGTAGTTGAACCCGTTAGAAATGCTCCCAGTAGTGCGACTCCAAGCAGGATAAGGACTGGAACCGGAACACCCTGGTAGGAATTCATTACCCATATGAACGCGACGATACCGCCGATCGGGAGAAGAGCTTTAAGCAGTTCCCTCAAATAATTTGGCTCACCTAGCCCGTATCGCTTCACCGATGCGGCACGCTGATAGGCCATAAAAAGGACGAAGAGTATCGCCGCTGCCGCAAGGATCCAGCCAATTGTCAAAGGCACGTTTCCTTGTCCGATAAACTTGAACGTATCGCTCGACACCGGGATCGTGTTGCCGCCCAAGAGCCATTTGGTCGCACCGCGCCAAGCGAGGAGGCCGCCGAGAGTCACGATAAAGGCCGGGATGTTCAGGTAGGCTATCAATGTCCCGTGAAAGAAGCCGATGAGTACACCGAGGCCGATCGCCATGAGAATCGAGACCGGCAGGCCCAGATCCAGGGTCGTCAGCGCGAACCCTGCGACTCCGCCGGCAAATCCCAGGACCGAGCCGACCGACAGGTCGATATTTGCGGAAACGATGACCATCAGCATGCCGACTGCCAGGATCGCCGTCACGGACATCTGCGTCGCCAGGTTGGAGAGGTTCCGCGAAGTGAGAAAGATCGAATCTGTCGCCCAGTGAAAGTAAAGCCATATCAGTCCGAGGACAAAGATCATGATATAGGCCCGCAGGGCAGTGGTGTTTATCTTTGAAACAGTTGGCTCGTTCATTAGTTTTTTCAAACTCGGACAAGGCAAGAAGTGATGAGTCAACTGTTTGAGGTTTTTAGACTCTAACTTCTCACAAACAAATTTTTACCTAATCCGAATGCCCGGTCGCGGCCATCATTACCTTTTCGGGCGTGGCTTCCAAGCGTGTGAACTCGCCGGTAACGCGGCCTTCGTGTAGGACGAGGATGCGGTCAGATAGCCCAAGAACCTCGGGCAATTCCGACGAGACCAGCACGATCGCCATGCCGTTTTTCGCTAGCTTGTTTATCTCGGCGTAGATCTCCTGTTTCGCCCCGACGTCGATGCCGCGTGTCGGTTCGTCAAGAAAGAGGACCTTCGGATCGATGAGCAGCCACTTGCCGAGAACGACCTTCTGCTGGTTTCCACCGGAGAGCGTGCCAGTGATAACGAGCGGTGAATTTGCCTTGATCCGAAGTGAGGTCATGGGCAAACGCGCCGCCTTGAGTTCGCGCGCTCGGTTGGTGAAGATGGGACCAGAGATCGACCGCAAGGCCGCCAGAGTCATGTTGTCAGCGATGGTCTGTTCAAGGATCAACCCGAACCGCTTTCGGTCCTCAGTGACAAAACCGATGCCGTGCCGTATCGCCTGTGACGGCGAATTTATCTGAACGCGTCGTCCTTCAATAAGTATTTCCCGGCTGAAATCGCCGCGCCATGCGCCGAAGATCGACATGAGCACTTCCGTACGCCCGGCACCCATCAAGCCCGCAATCCCGAGCACTTCTCCCTTTCGCACCGAAAACGACACGCCATCCACGACCTTCTTATGCGGGTCGTCGACGGAATACGCGGTCAGGTTGCGAACCTCGAGTGCGAGCTCGCCAACCTGGTGTTCGACCTTTGGGAAAATGTCCCCGACCTCACGGCCGACCATCAACTGAATCACCTTTTCCTTGTTCAGCTCGGCGGCGACGTGGGTCGCGACCGTCTGCCCGTCGCGAAGTACCGTGATCCGGTCGCTGAGCTCAAAAACCTCGCCGAGTTTATGCGAGATGTAGATCATACCGACACCGTCGGATTTGAGCTTTTTAAGAATCGCGAAAAGGGTTTCGACCTCAGATTCCGTCAGGGCCGCTGTAGGCTCGTCGAGGACCAGAATGCGGGCCTGTTTCGATAACGCCTTCGCAATCTCCACAAGCTGCTGCTGGCCTATTCCAAGCATCCCGACCGGAACGCGCGGGTCGATAGGCAGATTTAGGTCCTGCAGCAGTTTTGATGCGCGGTGGTAAAGCTCGGACCAATCGATAACGCCGAATCTTGATGGCTCCTGTCCGAGAAAAATATTCTCACCGACCGTCAGTTCTTTCACCAGAGACAGTTCCTGAAATATGATCGCGACACCTGCGTTTTCGGAATCGCGGATCCCGCGAAAGTGCTGCGGCCGGTCGTCGATCAGAATGGTGCCAGCGTAGTCTCCCGCCGGATACACTCCCGATAACACCTTCATCAGAGTCGACTTTCCGGCCCCGTTCTCGCCGACGAGCGCGTGAAACTCACCTGCCTCAAGCGTAAAGCTAACGCCGTCCAGGGCCTTGACGCCCGGGAATTCCTTGACGATGGCTTTCATCTCGAGAAGCGGCATAGAGCGTAACTCACTTGGACGACGGAAATCTGCAGACGGGAACGGAGAAATTTTACACGGCTGCGGCGATGTTTCCAAAGCCTCGACTCTTCAAACCGCTGCAGGGTTTTACCACGGTCTGAGCGATACTTTATACTTAACCGCTATGGCTGAAACGTCTGCTATCGAATCCATACTAATCGAGTCCCGTATCTTTCCGCCGCCGGCAGGGTTTGCGGCCGCGGCCCACGTAAAGAGCTTTGAGGAATATGAACGGCTATACGCCGAAGCGGCTTCCGACCCGCCGGCATTTTGGGCAAGCGTTGCCGAGGATCTGCACTGGTTCCGGAAATGGGACACCGTGCTCGAATGGAACGAACCTTTCGCAAAGTGGTTTATCGGCGGAAAGATCAATGTCTCCTACAACTGCCTCGACCGCCACCTAGAAACGTGGCGCCGGAACAAGGCCGCGATCATCTGGGAGGGCGAACCCGGTGAGCAACGAACACTGACCTACCTACAGCTCCATTCGGAAGTTTCGAGATTTGCAAATGTCCTGAAAAAGCTTGGGATCGAAACGGGCGACCGCGTGGCCCTCTATATGCCACTGGTGCCTGAGCTTGCGATAGCAATGCTCGCCTGTGCTCGGATCGGCGCGACCCACACGGTCATTTTCGGCGGCTTTTCGGCCGATGCGATCCGCGACCGCGTCAATGACGGCCAATGCAAGCTGATAGTCACGGCAGACGGAGGTTATCGGCGCGGTTCTGAGATCAGGCTGAAGGACACGGTCGATGAAGCTGTAATGCAGACGCCTTCGGTCGAAAACGTTGTCGTTTTCAAGCGAACCGGGTCGCACATTGCGATGAAGGCGGGCCGCGACCACTGGTGGCACGAATTAATGCAAACCGTAGATTCCGATTGCCCGGCCGAGGAGCTGGATGCCGAACATCCTCTCTACATTTTGTACACATCGGGCACGACCGGAAAGCCAAAGGGAATTCTGCATACGACCGGCGGGTACCTGACGCAGGCAGCTTACTCGGCAAAGATGGTCTTTGACCTCAAGGATGAGGATGTTTACTGGTGCACGGCCGACATCGGCTGGGTGACCGGCCACAGCTACGTCGTTTACGGGCCGATGGCAAATGGTGCGACTGTCTTTATGTACGAAGGAGCTCCAAACTTTCCGGACTTTGACCGTTTCTGGGACATCATTGAGCGGAACCGCATCACGATCTTTTACACCGCACCGACGGCGATCCGTGCATTTATCAAATGGGGCGAGCAGTACCCGCTTAAACACGACCTTTCATCGCTGCGGCTGCTCGGAACCGTCGGCGAACCGATCAATCCAGAGGCCTGGATGTGGTATCACGAAGTGATCGGCAAGGGCCGCTGTCCGATCGTCGATACGTGGTGGCAAACGGAAACCGGAGCGATCATGATCAGCCCGCTGCCCGGGGCGACACCGACAGTCCCTGGAACGGCGACTCGCCCGCTGCCCGGCATAATCCTCGATATCGTAACGAAAGCCGGCAAGCCGGTCGGCGTTAACGAAGGCGGCTACCTCGTTGCGAAGCATCCGTGGCCCTCAATGCTGCGGACGCTTTGGGGCGACGACGAGCGTTATAAGCAGGCTTATTGGTCCGAGATACCCGGCCACTATTTTGCCGGCGATGGTGCTCGCCGCGACGAGCGAGGGTACTTTTGGATAATGGGACGCGTCGATGACGTAATAAACGTCAGCGGCCACCGGCTCGGGACGGCGGAGGTCGAATCAGCATTGGTTTCGCATGAGGCGGTTGCCGAAGCAGCAGTGGTCGGCAGGCCAGATGACCTTAAAGGGCAGGCAATCGCGGCCTTCGTTACACTGGAAGGCGGGCGGAAAGGGAGCGAGGAATTGAAGGACCGGCTTCGCGCCCATGTCGCAAAAGAGATCGGAGCGCTCGCTAAGCCAGACGATATTCGATTCACCGATACACTGCCGAAAACCAGGTCGGGCAAGATAATGCGGCGGCTTCTACGCGAGATCGCTGCGGGAGGTGCCGTCGCCGGCGACGTGACAACGCTGGAGGATCTTTCCGTTCTCGAGAAGTTGCGCGAGGATGAGGAGTGAGGGTCTTTGCGTACTTTGTGTCTTCGCTCTGTTTGCTTTGCGTTAAGAGTCATGTCCAATCACAAAGAACACGCAGATATTCACAGGGGCAAACCAGAAGACTTCTAGGAAATGTCTGAGAAAACTGCATTGCCGGATCCGAGACGGGAGCTTGCCGAGGCAGGCTGGGAGTTCTACCGCCGAGGCTGGGTACTGGGGTCAAGCGGAAATTTCAGTATTCTTCTGGCGCGGAAGCCGCTGCGGATCTGCGTCACGGCCAGCGGAATCGAAAAGGGCAATCTAGACGAGACAAATTTCCTTGAACTCGACGACGATGCCGAAATATTGCAGGGGTTTGGCAAGCCGTCTGCCGAAACACTCATTCACCTTGCGATCTATCGTTTTTTGCCGAAAGCACGCTCCATCTTGCATACGCATTCGGTTTGGGGAACGATACTTTCCGATCATTTTTATGAGCAGGGGGCCATTGAGATCGAAGGCTACGAAATACTTAAAGGCCTTTCCGGTGTAAAAACCCATGAGCACAAAGAGGTCGTGCCCGTCGTTGATAATTCGCAGGACTATATCGCCCTCTCACACGTGATCGAAAACGTGCTGCGTGAAAACTCGGCGTGCCACGGAATCTACCTCCGCCGCCAAGGACTTTACACATGGGGTGAAACGGTTGCAGACTCTCGCCGGCACGTGGAGATATTTGAGTTCTTGTTTGAGGTGATCGGAAGGCAGGAAACAGCACGCAGGCACCACGACCGCCAGTAAACGTGAAGTTTCGAGCTATGCAAAGATCGCCGACTCGCACGGCCTTGCGCAAGCCGACATAACGTTCGATTCTAATGTCGCCGCAGAAAGTCGAGACCGTGTAAATATCACATCGCGTCTTTGCTGCGACAGAACCTTGCTCCGGATTTGATTTCGCTCTCGCGGTTTGGTTTGATTCATTATATGGTTGAACTTGAAACGGCAACATTGGGTGCAGGGTGTTTTTGGTGTGTCGAGGCGATCTTTGACGATCTGGCTGGCGTGGAAGACGTTGTTTCCGGCTATTCAGGCGGGCACACGGGCAACCCGACCTATCAGGAGGTTTGTTCTGAAACGACCGGCCATGCCGAAGTTGTCCAGGTGCGTTTTGACCCATCGGTGCTTTCCTACGCCGATCTGCTCCGGGTATTCTTCACCGTTCACGACCCGACGCAGTTGAACCGTCAGGGTAACGACATCGGAACTTCGTACCGATCTGCTGTCTTTTATCATTCTGAGGAACAAAAGAAAACGGCTCTGGAAGTGATCGATGAGATCATCGAGAAGGCGATCTACGACAAACCGATCGTGACGGAAGTAACGGCCTTTGATAAATTCTGGCCCGCAGAGGACTATCATCAGGAATACTTCGCCAATAATCCTAACCAACCTTACTGTGCCGCGGTTGTCGCGCCAAAGGTAGCTAAGTTTCGCTCGGCCTATTTTAGCCGGCTTAAGAAGCAGCGTTCAGTTACAGGCTGACCCGGGCGTCAAAGCTTTCCAAACAACATCAAAACGCCGATCGTGATGAAGGCAGCCGCAACTATCCGCTGAAGCCACTGGACCGGAACATACTGTGTTAGCACACTGCCGAAGATTACGGCCAGCAGGGTAACAACGACCAGCGCAAGGCTCGCACCAAAGAACACCGCCAGCTTGTTTTCGTTGCCGGATGACATCGTGATCACGGCAAGCTGGGTCTTGTCGCCGAGCTCTGCCAGAAAAATTGCTAAAAAGGCCGTCGCGAACGCTTTCCATTCCATGAGGAAAGATTCTAGTCGCAACAGCCAAAGATGCAAACGTCTGCGGTAATTGAGCGGCGATTTTCGGCGTTAGATTCCGATTATTTTCTGCAATTCGCGGCCAAGCCCGAAAGCGTCGTACTGCAGCCTTCGCTGATTTGCCAACACCCGCAGCCGATGCATCGTCAAGTGATAAGTGTTTCCGAAAAAGGGATCCTCGCGAAGCCGCTGGGTGATCCGCGATATCGCCGCTACGATCCCGCAGATAAGATCTTGAGCCGCGATCTTCTTCCTGACCGTTATTAAACCGTCGTCATAAGAGAAAACGTCGGTATCGGGGTCGAGAAACGGATGGTCGAAGCTGACAAAGCCACACGCGTTCCTAAAAGCCTCTTGAAAGTTCAGACTGCCCTTTGCCATTGAATCGTCGATTGATTGGAGAAGCTCGGAGAATATACCCAGGAGTTCGGTCCAGTTCTCGAGACTGTCCGAATCGAACTGCACATCCGGCTTCGGGATCGGAGCTTCAGACATCATAGTGGACGAGAAGAAATCGTCCATCCCTTCCCGCATCTGTGCGGAACTTGCCCTAGGGCCGGTGGCCATTCTGCGGGCGCCTTCTGCGATCACCGAATCGACGAATACGTTAGGCTGACCGTTTCCGCTTTCGTTTTTATAGACATGGATCATACCGCCGGGCTCCTTTGACCTGATGATTATGCGCTGAAGCGCCTCTTCGCCGAACGAGAGCCTGCCCGCGGTCAGGTCTTGCTCGCGAGCCCTTATCGAACCGTCTTCGAAAAACTCTATCTCAGCCTCATAACTGCTCAGCTCGATCTGCACGCTGCCGACAAACTGCAGCGACCGGAGGTGCCGAACGAGGCCCGCCAGATTTACGAACGACGTGTTCAGGTTCTTGTGAATCGGGTATCTGTCCATCAAAACGAGGGTTTGGATCATATCGTATCTCGACCAACAGAAGGCCGCCGCTGGGAGGCTATTGCGGTTAGATAGAGCTAATCCAACGCCGTTTCCATTGCAACTTTGCAGATTTTCGTTCGAAATTCGCTATTCGCTCAGGCGCCCAGACGGAAAACTGATCAATTTACATTTCTTTACATATTTGCCAAGACTAGGCAGGGCTTACGTGCGTCTAACGCTGCGGAAGTCCTAATTTTCTTAGTTCGGAGAGTTAACATATGAAACGAGCATTGTTTTTTGCCGCTGTCGTCTGCCTGTTTGCGACAGCAGCCGAGGCCCAGAAGGCCAATTTTTCAGGTACCTGGAAGCTGGACACCGCAAACTCCAAAACGAATGAGCGTGTGCCTATCGAATCGATGACCATGACGGTCGAGCAAAGCGAAACGGAACTTGGTGTAACTACGGTTACGAAACGCGCGGCTCCTCCATCTGATGCCCCTGCTGCTGGTGGGGGCCGTCCCGGCGGAGGCGGCGGTGGTCGCGGTATGGGTGGAGGCATGGGTGATGGCAAGACTGTCTATAATCTTGCCGGCAAAGAAACCATCGTTGAGATGGACGGGCCGAACGGCAAGGTTCCGGTCAAGTATAAAGCCGCCAACGAGGGCGGCGTTCTGAAACTTTCGTCCAGCCGGTCGTTTTCTGGGCCGATGGGCGATATTACGATCACCACAAAGGAAAAGTGGACACTTTCAGCCGACGGCACTAAGTTGACCGTCGAACGCGAACAGTCCTCCCCCAGAGGGGCGTCAACCTCGACAATGGTGTTCGTGAAAGGCTGACCTTAGACGTGCGACAGGCTTTCCGGCCTGTTGTGCCTCAAATGCGAGCATATATTGTTAAAGTGAAGTTTTTTCGCGACAGAGGGAACAGGCTGTAAGGCCTGTTCTACTTTTTAGGTTTCAAATCGAAGTTCCTCGATGATCTCGGCCATGATCTCACGGCCACGTTCGAGTTCGTCGGGTGCGAGCGATACTGCGCCCACGACAGCATGCCCGCCGCCGCCATAGCGCTCGCAGATCTCGGCGATGTTGTGGATACGCGGACGCGGTGCCCACGGATTTGAGCCGACCGAGATCTTGGTGCGAAACGAGCTTTGGCTCAAGCTGACGACGTACGTCACATCGGGATGGTAGTAATAGGGAATGAATTTGTTGTAGCCCTCGACGCCCGTCCCGGTGAGGTCAAAGCTGACCACTCCCCTGTCCGAAACGGCCCGGTCCTTTATCAACTTAGCCGTTTCCCAGTGCTGCTTGAGGATCGGCTCGAGCTTTGCCTTTATTTCGGGGCTTTCGACTATCTCGTCGAGGCTTTCGCGGGTCAGTTTCCTGATGATCTGCTCCACGAACTGAGGGTCTTTTTCACCCTCGATCACCTGCATCAGCTTCAAGGCCGAAGATCGCAGCTCAACGCATTGCGCGGGCGAATCGTATAGCGCCCCATCGATTATGTGCGCCCATTCGATCAATTCCGTAAGCGATGCATCTTCAAAGCCGAAGTTCTCCTTTGCGATCCGAGCGATGAATTCAGCACAGGACTTGCTCGTGATGTCCAGGAACTTTTTTCCCGAAGTATCAGCGAGAAAATGCTGCTCGTCGGCCTCTGAAAGAAAGGCGGACTGGTGATGGTCGAACCACCATGTCAGCCGCTCGTCGGGACAGTACTTAAAATCGACGATCGCGTTTTCGTCGCCGTCGAGTTGACCGCGGTCAAAGGCGTTGCCTGCCCGGTGCATGGTTGGTGTGTAGGCGATCTCCGCATCGCTTCTGATCGCATTACGGTAGAATTTTGTAAAAACGGCTGCAGACGAAACACCGTCGAAGCAGTTGCCGTGATAAAGTATCCTAAGCTTCATAATTCAAAGTTTGCAGGCCTAAGTGCCGCTCACAGCCCGAAGACAAAACATTGTAGGTTATTTGCCGCTTCCTCTTTCGTCAAGCGCGGCTTTAGGTATGAACATCCGGAAGGCATTGATCGCGGACGCGGGTGCGATGGTCGATTTCAACCAGAAAATGGCTTTCGAAACCGAAGGGAAGCATCTGGACCCGGACACGCTGAGGGCCGGAGTGAATGCCGTGTTCAGCGACGGACGAAAGGGCTTTTATGTCGTGGCGGAGGACGATGGCAAGATCGTCGGCGGCCTTATGGTGACATTCGAGTGGAGCGATTGGCGCAATGGCTGGTTCTGGTGGATCCAGTCGGTTTATATCGTTCCTGAAGCCCGTGGCAGGGGCGTTTACCGATTGCTCTACGACTTTGTAAAGGCCGAGGCACAAGTGCCCGGAAACGTATGCGGTTTTCGCCTATACGTCGAACAAGAAAATACCAATGCTCAAAAAGTTTACGAGAAATTAGGGATGAAGAGGCCCGGGTATCTGATGTACGAGGAAAATATATAAAGCCGAAGGCCCCGGGAGGGCGCTTCGGCTTTTTTGAAAACTGTATCCGTCGGTCTGATGATGGAGTTTATCGAAGAAAGATGTTCACCCTATAAGAAAAGAATCGAGAGCCGACCGGTTCGCAGTTTTCAAATATCAAAATCTTTGTGTAGCAATTTGAGAAAAAGGCCGGTCCATTCTTCGTGCCCACACGCGAAGATTACCCCCAAGCGATCCGGCCTTTTTCTCAAAGCTTTTGAAAATCAGTGATTGCCCAGTCTGTGCTTGTCCGGGACCGCATACGGTGATCCGGTCCCGACCTTCCCTGCGTTCGAATTGTCACTGGAACTAGTGCTGATTTTCGTCAGTAACGAAGATGTCCTGTCAATCGCGAAGAAGTATCGCAAGAGGCGTGCCACGATCTTTCTCCTTCACACACACGTAATTCGGGCTTTTTTTGTAGAAAATGTTTTCATCTGAGTCGTTCTGTTTCCGTACATTTAATAATCGGTACGATACATTGTGTCTCGATTCGATTCACTATGCGGGCCGGGCCGACGTGTGGTTTAATCAAGTCGAATGGCGAAGATCACGGAGAGGGAATTTGCCCGGATCTGTTCCGGTTTGCGCGACGACCGGGAGAAGATCATCAAACATAACCCGCATGGAACGGACAATGAGATCCTGCTCTGGATGCTTCTCGGCTGCCTGAACAGTTACCTCGACCTGGCCGAGAACGAGATGCCTTGCTTTCCGGGCCGGCCTGACGAAAAGGCCTATCGCGACGCAATAATTTTCGTGCTCAGGGGTCGCTCAGCCGAAATATTTGATCCGCTTCAATATATTGAAAGCCTATGCACCAAATGAACGTAAAGGAATTTGTCCTAACAGCTTTCCAGCAAAACACCAGGGTCGTTTCATGTGGCGCCACGGGAAAGGCGGTCTGTATCGATCCCGGCGAGCCGTCGGAGGAAGTTGCCGATTACATTCGATCGAACGAACTGGATCTGCGGGCGATCGTTCTGACGCACGGCCATCTCGATCATATCGGCGGAACCTCATTTATGCACAAAAATTTTCCGGCCGCCGAGATAATCGCCCATAAGGATGAGGCCGGCCTCTATTATTCGCTTCCGCAGCAGCCGTTGATGATGGGTATCCAGCCGGATCAGTTGAATGATCTGGGAATGAAGTATGAAGATCCGCCTCAGATCACGCACTTTGCAGAACATGGAGAAACGCTTGAGATTGGAGATTTAAGTTTTGAAATACGACATTGCCCGGGTCACACGCTCGGCCATATTGTGCTGGTGGAACAAAACGAAAAGAACGTGATCACGGGCGATTGCCTCTTTAACGGGACGATAGGACGCACGGACCTTCCGGGCGGCGACTTTGACCAACTGATCGCATCGATCCGTACTCAAATATTGTCGCTGCCAGACGATTTCACCGTACGCTGCGGGCACGGCCCGGACACGACGATCGGCCGGGAACGCGCCGCTAACCCCTTTTTGCAGTAAGGGCCTGGTCGTCCGTTTCGATGTAAACTTATCTGGTATACTTTATAAAACAATCGAACTAATTGGAGATCTGCTATGAAGAAGACGCTTTTCCTGCTTGTTCTTTCGCTTTTCGTTTCGAACCAGGCATTTCCGCACGGGAACAACAGCCATTTTCCACAAACACAGGATGTGACGATCCGCACGACCAAGGTCAACGGCAACGTCTATATGCTGCAGGGACGCGGCGGTAATATAGGTGCCGTTGTCGGGCCAGAGGGAATATTGATCGTTGACGACGACTACCGCGACGTCGCGCCGAAGATAGCGGCAGCACTCAAGGAACTTGGAAGCGAAAAGCCCCGATTTGTTCTCAATACCCACTGGCACGGCGACCACACGCAGGGCAACGAATTTTTCGGGAAGGATTCGACCATCGTAGCCCATATCAATGTCCGCAAGCGGCTGCTTGCGCCGCCGGTCGTTTTCGGGCGGACAACGCCGCCTTATCCGGCGTTCGCGTTGCCGATAGTTACTTACTCCGAGAGCATGTCGATCCATCTAAACGGCGAATCGATCCGTCTTGTTCATTACCCTAACGGACACACCGACGGAGATTCGATCGTGTTTTTCGAGAATGCCAAAGTCATCCATTTCGGTGATACGTATTTCGCAGGCCGATTTCCGTTTGTGGACCTTGCCAGTGGAGGCAGCGTTCAGGGCCTGATCAACAATGTCGGCTCGCTCATCGCCCGGATCCCAGCAGATGCGAAGCTGATTCCCGGCCACGGCCCGGTGTCCACGCTCGATGACCTGAAAGGCTATCACTCGATCCTCGTCGAAACGTCACGCATCGTTCAGGATGCAATGAGGGCCGGCAGATCGCTCGACGACATCAAAAAGGCGGGCTTCCCGGAAAAATTTAAGGAAGCCGGCTCCGGCTTTATCAAGACGGACCAGTGGATCGAGACGATCCATCGCAGTTATTCGATGAAGTAGGCAGCAGAACCCGCCTGGTGTGGCCAAAGCTTTTCGGAAGTAAAAGGCGGCCGCAGACGGGCCGCCTTCTCTAATTTTATCTTGACGAATTGCTATGCGACCGTGACCTCGTCGCAAAGATAAACGTCCTGGATTGCGTTTAACAGCTCGACCCCTTCGCTCATCGGACGCTGAAAAGCTTTACGGCCAGAGATCAGTCCGGTACCGCCGCCTCGCTTGTTAACGACGGCCGTGCGGACCGCGTCCGCTTTGTCGCTGGCACCTTTCGACTCACCGCCCGAATTTATCAGCCCGCAGCGGCCCATGTAACAGTTGGCTACCTGGTACCGAACAAGGTCGATGGGATTATCGCTCGAAAGATCGGAATAGACCTTTGGATTTGTTTTTCCGTAGCTGCTTTCGGTATTCAGGATGTTGTATCCGCCGTTCCTTTCAGGAAGCTTCTGCTTGATAATGTCGGCCTGGATAGTGACACCCAGATGGTTCGCCTGGCCGGTCAGGTCCGCAGCGGTATGCATATCGCCTTCGGCGGTTTTGAATTTTGAGTTTCGCAGGTAGCACCAGAGAACCGTTGCCATTCCCAGCTCGTGTGCATATGCAAATGCTTCCGCGACTTCCGTTATTTGCCGTGTAGCATTGTCCGAACCGAAATAGATCGTCGCACCGACACCGATCGCTCCCATATTCCGAGCCTGTTCGATCGTGCCGAACATTACCTGGTCAAAGGCGTTTGGAAAAGTAAGTAGCTCGTTGTGATTGATCTTTACGATAAACGGGATCTTGTGGGCAAATTTCCTTGCGACGGAACCAAGCACACCGAATGTCGAAGCGACGGCATTGCACCCGCCTTCCATCGCGAGTTTCACTATGTTTGCAGGATCGAAGTACTGAGGGTTCGGCGCAAAGCTGGCGCCGGCCGAATGCTCGATGCCCTGATCAACGGGTAGGATCGATAGATACCCGGTGCCGGCTAGGCGCCCGTTCCCGTAAAGCGTTTGAATGCTTCGCAAAACAGCCGGCGAGCGGTCAGAGTCCATCCAGACCCGGTCCACGAAATCGCCGCCCGGCAAATGAAGGGTTTCCTTCGGTATCGTGCCGGACACGTGATTAAGCAACATTTCAGCTTCGGATCCCAGGTGCTCCTGGATCCTTCCATAAGCTTCGGACATAGTTAAGTCTCCAAAACCAGTAAAGAATTAAATTGACGAAATCGAATGCCGGATTATACCACACCACTCACTTTGGGCGGAATTTTCACAAAGACCCTGGAATTCTCGCCGCAAATCTAATACAATTGGGTATAGTATGCCGGGTTCGAGCTTCACTCTCGCTTCGACCGGCAACTAAAACCTCAGCAGCGGTCCCTGATTTGTCGGATCGCAAATTCTTTTCACCACTTCAAGTAAGGAACACAAAGATATGATCAATGCTCTCACTTTGAGAAGGACCTTCCTTCCCCTTTTCGCGCTTTTTCTCTCGGCCGGATCTGCCGCCGCCCAGGACAAGGGCTGGATGCCGATCCCGCCGGCCGAACTGCAGCAGTCTGCTCCCGTTGTCGAGCCCGGTGCTGACGCAGAGGCCCTATTATGGGAAGTTCGTGTTGACGACAGCAGGCTCGACGAACTTGCGATGCGCCACTATGTCAGGATCAAGATCTTCACGGAGCGCGGCCGCGAAGACTTTGCCCGTCACGATGTTGCTTTTACGAAAGGCACAAGGATCAGGGATTTTGAGGCCAAGGTCACGAAGCCGGACGGCAGCATCTCATATGTCGACAAGGACGAGGTGCACGAGCGGGATATCGTTCGCGCGAGCGGATTTAAGGTCAGGGCGAAAACGATAGCGTTTCCGGGGCTTGAGGTAGGTTCGATCGTTGAGTATCGATATAAGGAAGTGATCAGCGATGGGGCGGCAAATATGCGCCTCATCTTTCAGCGAGAGATCCCGATTCGTGAGATCAATTATTACGTAAAGCCCTTTTCCGGCTCGCGGGCGCTGGCCTATCACCCATTCAATATCGGCCAGAACTTTAAGTTTGAAAAGGCAAAGGATGGATTCCATCGCGCCGGAATGACGAATGTGCCCGCGTTTCGCGAAGAGCCGCACATGCTTCCCGAAGACGAGATAAGGTCGTGGGTCTTTATTTATTACACCACTTCCATATCGAAAAACCCTGACGAATACTGGAAGGAAGTCAGCAAGAGCATGTTCGACATACAGAAGGAAATACTAAAAGCGAACAATGAGGTCAAACAGGAAACGCAAAAGCTTCTTGCCGGCGTAACGGACAATGATGAGAAGCTGAAGCGAATATACGATTTCGCGAAGACGCAGATCAAGAATGTTAACTACGCTGAAGGGGCGACCGAGGATGAGCGCAAACAGGCGGCGAGAAACAAATCGGCTGGCGATACCTTGAAAAACCGCGTTGGCACCGCAGGCGACATCGATCAGCTATTTGGTGCGATGGCCCGTTCGGCCGGATTCGACGCTCGTTTAGCCTTTTCCGGAAACAGGAACGACTTGTTTTTCAATCGCAGCATCATGAACCTTCGCTTGGCTTTGGGTTCGACCAGCATCGCTGTAAACATGGGGAACGACTGGCAATTTTTCAGTCCTGCCAGCTATTTTACGCCTTTCGGCATGATGAGCTGGGTCGAAGAGCACCAGGTGGCGTTGATTCCGGATGGAAAGGATCTGCTTTGGAAAAATATACCGCTTTCGGAAGCAGGCATTTCCCGTGAGATGCGGAGTGGAAAGTTCAAGCTTCTGGAAGATGGAACGCTGATCGGCGAGGGCAGGGTTGAATTCAGGGGCCATCAGGCCTATACACAGAAAATGCGTAACCGCGGCGAGTCTGCCAGCGCACGCGAAAATCTGTTGAAGAGCTACGTTCGGTCATCAATATCGTCCTCGGC
>JBGSYT010000118.1:0-2522 GCA_041750855.1 Pyrinomonadaceae bacterium
TTTCGGAAATTTATCCAAATTTTCGTTATCGCACTTTGTACAAAAAGAACCGCCGAAATATGAAATTCCTGCAAACAATAGACATATGGCGATTGACTTGTACCCGCAAAGGTTATAACTCGAAATCTTTTTATTTGTAAAGCAAATACGATGCCCGACGCCTGTTAAACTCGTCGGTTCCACTCTGATAGCCGGCCATTATATTCTCCGGCGTTTCGCCTCGTTTCAACATTTCGAGGACGCCGGCGTTTACGAGCAGCCGTGCGTAGCGGTCAACCTGCCACTCAACGGGATAAAGCTTCCGAAGTGCGGCCGCGATCTCGATGCCGGTGCGCACTGAGCGGAACGCCCGGCGGTCGGTGATGACTATATTTATCCCGCCAAGCTGCTCGTCCTTAAAGACGGAAGCATTCGGCTTGAACCTTATGGGAATGAACCGAACGCCGGGGATCGCCCGGCTGTTCAGATAGAATGCAAGCTTGGAACCGTCAAGCCACGGAGCGCCGATCACTTCGAACGGCGTGTCGGTCCCGCGGCCGACGCTGAGGTTGGTCGTTTCGAGCAATCCGATCCCCGGATACAGCGTCGCCTGCGTCAGCGAACGCATATTGGGCGAGGGGTTGACCCACGTCTGCCCCGTCTCGTCGAACCACATTGACCGCGACCAGCCTTCCATCTTTATCACGCGCAGGTCCGCGCCGATCTTCCTCTCCGCGTTCATCATTTGGCCGAGCTCGCCAATCGTCAGGCCGTAACGGACGGGGATCGTGTGTGCCGCGATGAACGAGAGTTTGTCCTCCTCGGCGACTGAGCCCTCTACGTCGTTGCCGTTGATCGGGTTCGGCCGGTCGAGCACGTAAACGGGGATCTTCGCCTTCGCGGCTTCCTCCATCACGTTCTTGAGCGTGGCGGTATATGTGTAGAACCTCGCCCCAATATCCTGAATGTCGTAAACGATCGCATCGAGGCCTTGCAACTGCTCCGGCTTCGGCCGTCGCATGCCGTCTTTGTACAGCGAGTACACCGGCAGCCCCGTTTTCTCGTCCTTCGTGTCGTCGATCTTCTCGGTATCAAGCTCGCCGCGGATGCCGTGCTCCGGTGCGAATATCGAAACAAGCTGAACGTTTTTCGACTCGTGCAGAATGTCGATCGTCGACTTCCCTGCCAGATTCCGGCCGGTGTGATTCGTCACGAGCCCGATCTTCTTCCCTTCGAGTTCCTTAAATCCGTTTTTTTCAAGGATGTCGATGCCGTTGAGGACTGGAGGGTGAGCATCCCTGCTCACCGGCGGCGGTACGCCGCTCTGCGTCGTGGCAAGCACGGATGCTTGCCCTCCAGTCACCCTTTTCGCGGCCTCAACCTGCTCTTTAAATCTCGGTATCTGTGCCGCGACCGCTGCGTTATATTTCGCCTCAGCTTCTCTCCATCGTTCGATCGGCATATCCTCGATCGCGGATGCGGCGATGGTTGCGACGCGAGCACGAGTTGCGACGACGTCTCCCTTCCCGTCCGGATGCACGCGATTGGACATAAAAACAACGAAGGTTTCCGATGTCGGATCGATCCAAATGCTCGTCCCCGTAAAACCCGTATGCCCGAACGATCCCAGCGGAAACAGATCGCCGCGGTTCGCCGAGAACGATGTGTTCATATCCCACCCAAGCCCGCGCGCCGATCCGTCCTCCGCAACCACATACGGCTGCGTCATCTTCGCGACGGTCTGGGCGGAGAGGATGCGCGTTGCGGAGGCCCGACCGTTAGGGAGGGCTTGATCGGAACGCTGAGTGTTAAGCCCTTGCTGACGCGCGGGCCTCTGCACCGTATCAGGAGCCACGCCGCCGTTCAGAAGCATCTGGCAGTAACGGGCTAGATCGTCGGCAGTCGAGAAAAGTCCCGCATGTCCGGCAACACCGCCCATGCGAAATGAGGTTGGATCGTGTACCTCTTTACGCAGAATGTGATCGCCCTTCTGTGTATCTTGCGGCCGTGCGCCCAGGTAGCTTTGTTGTCCGCGAACGTTTTCAGTGGGAGCGAAACTCTTTAGAAAATCCTCGGGACTCCCGTAAATCGGACTTGTTGGCCAAGTGTTGGTCCAAAATGCCGATTTATCCATTCGGATAGTCGGAAATAGCTGAACCGCGGTGAAAATATTAAGGGCTTCACTTTGTACTCGTTGGACAACCTCGCCCAACACAATAAACCCAATATCCGAATAAACAAATCTAGTCCCCGGCGGATTTCTCAGCTTTTCTTTCTTGAGTGCCGCGAGCATTCCTTCCCGGCCGGTCCATTTTTCGCCGAGGTCGAAATCGGGCCGATAGCCGGAGGTGTGGGTGAGGAGCTGCTGGATGGTGACGCGTTTGGCGGATTCGTCGTCGATGTCGGGGATAAACTTGCCGACGGTGTCGTTCAGCCGAAGCTTGCCCTGTTCGATCAGGATCATTATCGACGTCGCGGTCGCCACGGGCTTGGTTAGCGACGCCGCGTCAAAGATCGTATCGACCGTCATCTTCTCGACCGTC
>JBGSYT010000119.1:0-33832 GCA_041750855.1 Pyrinomonadaceae bacterium
GACGGGACGCGGGACCGAGACCGATCCGGACGTTATCCAGGGCCGAAAGCCAATGGCCCCAGGTGCTCAGCCCGCGCCCACTCCCGATCCAGTCCAGATACCGCCGATCGCGATGCGGCCGAGAATTGTCCTGCGGTTTGCAACGAATGAAAAGGAGTTGTTGATCAGCGGAATGCTGGGTGGCGGCTCCGAACTGGCCGGACGGCCGGCGGTGGTCGATGTCCCGGTCGGTAAGGGCCACGTAGTGATGTTCGCGAACAACCCGATGTGGCGACACCAAACACACGGGAGCTTTTCACTTTTGTTTAATGCGATCCTGCATTACGACAATCTGGGAGTAGGCAGAAGCGCGACGCCGCCCAGCCGAGAGCCCGAAGCGGACGAAGTCGAATACTGACAGGGCCTGTAGGCCATATTCTCACTTTGAGTAACGGCGGATCAGGCGACGGACAAGCTCGTCCTTCTCCGTCTTGATGGGCAGCCGATACCGCTTGCCTTCGGACGGGTCTTGTCGGGTCGGCTGCGCTTTGCCCGTCGCGATCAACCGTACCGCGTCAGCCATAAGCCGGGCTGACGGCTCCTTAAGCGTCTGTCGAAATCCGGCAAGAAATTCCTCGAAATTTCTTCCGAATTTGTCGAAATCGTAATCCAGCGGGAGAGTTTGCTGGAGTACGATATCACCGGTATCGACTGTGCGGGCGACGAAATGCACAGTGATCCCGATCTCATGTTCGCCGTTGAAAAGCTCCCAGAAAATGGTCGGCCCGCCGCGATATTTTGGGGCCAGCCCCTGATGAATGTTCAGGCAGCCGAGCCGAGGGATCGAGAACACCGATTCTTTGAGGATGTTCGTGCCGTAAACGATGCCGAGGTCCGCTTTGGCCTCGGTTAGGAGGCGAAGAGACAGCGGATCGTGATAGTTGCCCACCTCGTAAAAGGGAATGTTCAGAGCTTCACAAGTTCGTCGGATATCGCTTCTTGCGGACAGGCCTTCATTAGCAAATTCATTCTCATTACGGTTCTTGCCAAGTGCCTTCGACACGATCTTTACGATCGTCTCGTTGTAGCCGTCGTACCTGATCGAACGCTTTACCTTCTCTCCAAAACTGCGTTGCTTTTCAGTCTTTGTCTCGACGAAAACACCGGCGATCTCCACCGATCCCTGTTCGGTCAGGAGTTCGAGGAGCCGTTCGGCGCCGCCGTGTGTCAGAACAATGACTTTAAAGCGATCAGGGCTCATCTTGAAAGATCTTCGTAGATACGGATCCACTTTTCCCGCACGTTCTTCCAGGAATATTTAGTACATTCGCGGCGGGCCTCCGCGATGATCGTCTGGGCAAGTTCGTCGTCATCGAGAAGGCGAAGGGTTTGGGCCGCAAGGTGTTCGGCGTCGCCCGTACTGACGAGAAGCGCGGTCCTTCCGTCATCGCATATATACGGAATGCCTCCCGCGTTTGTTGAGACAACCGGGAGGCCGGCGGCGAACGCCTCGATTATCGAGTTCGGCATGTTGTCGATGTTCGGTGAATTCAGATAGACATCGGAGCGGTCGAGAAGCTGCGGCATTTCGTCAGGGGCTACACGTCCAACGAATTCGATGTTCTTGAGATCAAGCTCCTCCGCAAGCGAACGGAGCGACTCTCTCTCGTCACCATCGCCGGCCAGTATCAACTGGGCTTTCTCGTGCTTTTCGCGGACCTTGGCGAAGGCTCGCAACACCATGCCGACGTTGTAGAGTTTTTCAAAGTTGCGGTTAGATACAAACACAGGTTTAAGCGGACGACGTTCGCGAAATTTATATTTTTCCGCATCGACAAAGTTGAACACCGATTCCGCTTCGATCCCGAATTTGGCAAATACGTCGACTAGGTAACCTGACGGCACGACGACGCGGTCAAACCGCCTGATCACCGGCAATGCGGTCTTCCACCGCGACAAATGGTCCTCGGCTTCGCCGCTTCGGTAATTAAGGATAGTTCGTTTCCCGAATAATTTGCTGACGACAAGCGAGGGAAGCGGCGCCAGAAGAAACGAGAAATATGAAGCCGAAAAGATATGGATCACATCGTATTTCGGGACGGTACTCAATAGGTTGTATAGAAACCTGATCGTGGTCAGTACTGTTCTCAGATATTTGACCCGTTGAAGCGACGGGAAAAAAGATGGGTTGATAGGCAAAAGTTCAACCTCAAGCCCAGGTTCCGAACGGAACTTTTCGATCAGTTTTTGGGCCTGTACCGTTTGGCCGCCGATAAGCGGCGGCGCCGGCGCCACGATCAATACCCTGATTGGCTTTATGCTGTCCATTCATTCTCAAAGCGCAGCCAGGATTCCAGTACCAAAATGAACCACAATTGTCTTGGGGCCCAATTCGAATTTCGCGACTCTTCCAGCAGTTTCAATACGTTTCCCGAATCGATCCAGCCGCCTTTCTCCAGCAGGGAATCCGCCATCATTTCCTCAAACTTGGGCCGCCACTTTCCGGTCAGCCAGCGCTGGACCGGAACGCCGAAGCCTTTCTTGCTGCCGCGAGAGAGAGCCGGATCTATCCGCTTCCGAACGATCTCGCGAAGGATGGCTTTGAGCGTGCCGCGATGCAGCCGAACCGAGACGGGAAGCCGAGCGGCAAATTCCCAAAGCCCTGCATCAAGGAACGGTGACCGTGCCTCCAGTGCGTGGAACATCGTGGCCCCATCAACCTTTGGTAAATATTCGCCGACAAATCTTGTCTTACGATCGTATTCGAGAAATTCCTTTAATAACGATCGTCCCGAGGTCAGCGGCATCGACCGATGATCGTGCGTCGCGGACCTTAGACGCTCTCCCAAGAGATTATGCCGTTTATAAACCGGCAAGCCGTCCCTTACGCGTGTTACGGCCCCCAGGCCGCCATGGGCATACCGCAAGAACGAATCTGCCCGCTTGATGAAGCCGACATTCGGCATCGCGGAAACTGCAGCGTGCAAAGGGCCCGAAACCAATTTTGGCACCGTCGACGCGACCCGCTGCGCTGCTCGAAAATGCAGGTGTTCAGGATAGCCGAGAAAAACGTCGTCGCCGCCGTCGCCCGTTATCAGCACGGTTGCGTCACGCCGAATCTCCCGCGAGATCGCGAGAAGGCCGAGCGCCGACGCACAGGCGAATGGTTCGCCAAAGGCACGGGTAAGGGACGACAGGTCCATGGGAGCATCCTCAGACATGCTCAGGACCTTGTGCTTGATGCCTATCTTTCTCGCGGTTTCGGCCGCTGTGCTGCTTTCGTCCCATTCGTCATTTTCGACGCCGACGGTATATGCAGTGACGTCGGCGCCAAGTTTCGCGATCGCCCAGCATACGAGGCTTGAATCGATGCCCCCGCTCAACAGGGCACCTATCGGTACGTCGGCCTGCAATCGTTTTTCGACCGCCTGAATGAACAGCCGCTCGGCTTCTTCGACTGCCTCATCAAAATTGATCGAGCTATTTTCAGCATCGGGAAGGCTCCAGTAACTTCGAACCGTGGTCGAGCCATCGTGCCATTCGACGAGACTTGCGGCCGGAATTTTACGGACGACTCGGTATATCGAACGCTCGTCTGTCAGGAAACCGAATTCGAGATATTCGACCACGCCTTCTTCATCGAGCTCACCGCAAAATCCTGCCTGCTTGAGTGCACGGACGCTGGATGCGAATGCGATCGTACCGTCTTTCTCGACGAACACCAGCGGTTTGACGCCGAGCCGATCGCGGACAAGGAAAAGCTTCCTTAAATTCTCGTCCCACAGGCCGATCGCGAACATACCGTCGATCTTGGAGACGAGTCCGTCGATCCCCCATTCGCTATAACCGTGAACCAGAACCTCAGTGTCCGAACTGCTCCGGAAACGATAGCCTTTTTGTACAAGTTCGCTGCGAAGCGAGACGAAGTTGTAGATGGCACCGTTGAACACGACGCCTATGCGACCGTCCGGGGAAAGCATCGGCTGATGGCCTGCAGGGCTGAGATCGAGGATCGACAGCCGGCGGTGGCCGAGTATGGCCGTGTCCCAGGTTTCGATGCCTTCATCATCAGGGCCGCGGTGCTCGATGGCGCGGAGCATCCCGCCGAGGTGCTTCAAGGCACCATCCGCATCATCGAATCCCGCTATTCCGGCTATTCCGCACATCTTGATCGGTCAATCGCGTTCGCCAAGCTTTTTATTATACAGGGCGAGGGTTTTGTCTCGTTGGGCCTCGATCGAAAAGTGCGCTCTTATTTTTTCACGTCCTCTCCGGCCCATTTGCAGCGAGAGATTTTCGGAGCCGAGCAATTCCATCAATCTCGCGGCAAGGGCTTCGGGATCATCCGACGCTACGAGAAAACCCGTCTCACCGTCGGTTATAGCTTCGGACGCTCCGCCGACGTCAGTCGCGACGACGGGCAGGCCCACAGCCATATATTCGAGGATCGAATTCGAAAAGCCCTCGTGCCGAGAGGTCAAAACGCCCGCGAATGATAGCGATAACAGGTTGGGTATCGTGTGACACTCGCCGATGAAGTGAACTCGGTCTGCAATGCCAAGCTCGTGCGCCATATGTTCCAGATCCGGACGCAGTTCACCATCACCGGCGAGAACGAAGTGGACATCCGTCCTTTGATCACACACCAAGCTCGCCGCTCGAAGCAGCATCGGGTGATTCTTCACGTCGTGACGGAGGTTTGCGACCATCGTAACTAATTTATTACTTTGATCCAGCGGAAGGCCGAGTATCCCGAGAACGGCGAGACGGTCAGGCTTTTTCTCTGGGAATCGGGAAAGGTCGAGCCCGTTGTGGATAACTTCGACCTTGTCCGGAACAACGCCTTCGCCGATCAGAAAGTCTTTGACCTTAGCGGAATTCGCAACCACAACATCCGCAAACCGAAATGCCTGCCGCTCGATAAAACGCTGTGCAGGCGTCCTTACACCAAGCGTCTCTCTTTTTGATGCGACCTTTACTTTCACGCCCGCAAGCCGCATCGCGGCAAGTCCGAACACGTTCGTGTAAAAGTCGTGTGTCTGCACCACATCGATCTTTCGCTCCCTCAAAAACCTCGCACACGCCCTCACCTGAGTCACAAAATTCGCGTCGTAGAACGAAGTCAGCCGAAACTCGGGAACGTCGTCGAAACCCATTGCGGCCGCCTCCGTTGCCAGCGGCCCTTCAGCATTCATTGTCGCGAGAAAAACCTTATAGCTGCTCTCTTTCGCAAGGGAACCCGCAAGCTGAAGTGCCTGGCGTTCCGATCCACCGGAGTGAAAACTACCGATAAGCTGAACTACGTTGATTTTCATCTAACCATTCGGTATTTAGGGATCGGGCCAATGTATAGTTGCACGGCGTTGAAACCTAGCTTTCGCTGTTTCCGTAACATACTACGCTTTGAACAAATACGCTTAAAAAGCTAATATTTTCGCTATATTCCCTACGTTTTATTAAAATTGATCTGAGGAGTAAATCGCAATGAGATCCATATCGGCCTTTATCCTGCTATGCTTTGTAACCGGGATCCTGTTTGGACAGACGAATATGAAACCACCCGTCGCAAAGAAAGAACCGAAAGTACTTAAGATCCACGGTTACGAGATCGTGGATAATTATGCATGGCTTCGAGACCGAGAGAAAGAAAAGAACCCCGAAATAATCAAGTATCTCGAGGCGGAGAATGCATATACCGACGCCCACATGGGCCGCCACAAAGCATTTGTCGATGCTCTTTATGCTGAAATGCTCGGAAGGATCAAGCAATCCGATCTTAGTGTTCCGGTAAAGCGGGGCGAATACTGGTATTTCACACGGACCGAGGAAGGTAAGCAATACCCTGTCTTTTTGAGAAGCCGGGAAAAAGACGGGAAGGACGCAGAAACATTATTGAACCAAAATGAGATGGCGGCAGGGTTCAAGTATTTTGCGATCTCGAGCTTTGAACCCAGCGACGACGGTAATCTGCTTGCCTTCGCGACCGACACAACCGGATATCGCCAATATACCCTCCAGATCAAGGACCTCCGTTCCGGCAAGAGTCTTCCAATCAAGATAGAAAGGGTAACCAGCGTCGAGTGGTCGAACGACGGCAAGCACTTGTTTTACGGCCAGGAGGACCCTGTCTCAAAGCGCACCGACAAGATCTTTCGGCATACGCTCGGCAGTAATGGGCCGGACAAGCTGATCTTCGACGAAAAGGATGTTTACTTTAACGTTGGCGTCGGCCGATCGCGAGACAAGAAAATGTTCTTTATCGGATCGTTTGCCAAGACGTCGCGGGAATACTGGTTTTTGCCCAGCGATGATCCGACCGGAGAGTTTAAGGTGGTCAGCAAGCGTCGCGAGGGCCATGAGTATTCTGCCGACTTCAATAACGGCGAATTTTTTATCACAACAAATAAGGACGCTGAGAACTTTAAGGTCGTCCGTGCACCGGCCAACGATCCGTCGGAAGCCAACTGGAAGGACTTTATTCCTTACAATGCTGATGTAAAGATCGAGGGCGTCGATTTTTTCAGGGATCACGCTGTCGTCTCCGAGCTTGAGAATGGCCTTGAGTATCTTCGCGTGATGGATATGAAAACCCGACGGGCGTCGGCGAGGATCGAGACGCCCGAAAGCGTTTACACGATGGGGCTTGGCTTCAACCCCGAGTACGAAACGTCGGTGGTCCGGTATGGCTATTCGTCGATGATCACGCCGAACTCAACTTACGAATTTGATCTCCGAACCCGAAAGAGCGAGCTGATCAAACAGCAGGAGATCCCGAGCGGCTACGACAAAACGAAATACGAAACGGCCCGTGTTTGGGCAAATGCTCGGGACGGCGTAAAGGTGCCGATATCGCTTGTAATGAAGAAGGGGACAAAGCTGGACGGAAAGGCGCCCCTCTATCTTTATGCCTACGGGTCGTATGGAGCGTCGATGACCCCAAACTTTTCGACCAACCGCTTCAGTGCCGTCGATCGCGGGATGATCTATGCGATCGCGCATATTCGAGGTGGTTCCGAACTCGGGGAAAAATGGCGACAGGACGGCCGGATGTTCAAGAAAATGAACACGTTCCACGATTTCATCGATTCGGCGAGATGGCTAATTGCTAATAAGTACACGTCCAGCGACCGTATGGTGATCGAGGGCGGTTCGGCCGGCGGGCTCTTGATGGGCGTCGTTGTTAACCAGGCGCCGGAATTGTTCAAGGCGGCGATCATTCAGGTTCCCTTCGTGGATGTTATGAACACGATGCTCGATGAGACCTTGCCGCTTACGACCGAAGAGTGGATCGAATGGGGAAATCCGAATGAAAAGAAAGCGTGGGACTATATGATCACGTATTCGCCCTATGAGAACATCAAGGCACAGGATTATCCGAATATGCTCGTGAGGATCTCGTTGAACGACAGCCAGGTGCCGTACTGGGAAGGCGCTAAATTTGTCGCGAGACTACGGGAAATGAAAACGGACGATAACACGATCCTATTGTATACGAACATGGGGGCGGGTCATGGTGGATCTTCCGGACGCTACGACAGGCTCAAGGAGGTCGCCTTTGATTACGCTTACGCACTTAGCCAGGTAGGCATAACGAAGTGATCCGGAGACGCCGATCGGTCATTTTGACCTGACCGGCCCATTCATTCTGACAACAATGATCTTGAGGCCGGTTAAACGCCAGCCTTTTTTGTTGGAAAAACAGCGGTTTCGACAAAAACGAAGCTCTGGCATCCAACTTGCGAACGAGGTGCCGGCGACGCTCGTCGTATTTACGGGCCCCACGGTGATTATGAGGAACAACACTGGACGAATGGTCCCGCTTTACATCTACCGGGGAGGCCCCGGACCGACGCGGTGAGTCGGATCTTAGTCATAAAAAATGTGTGGAACAATAACGGTGATTTAAGTTATACTCCTGTTTGAGCAGTTTTTCTGCTCTTTCCCGCTACCACCACTCTACTTGCCCTTTGGTCGCCTGTCCTTCATTTTTCCTGAATGAGTCAGTCTGAAACTACCAATTCCTACGTCAGTCTGTACGTGGCGCTTCTGGTCACGCTGGGACTCGCTGCGCTTGCGTGGGCCGTTTACGGATTTCCGGTTGAATACGTAAGCGTTGGAATGATCATCGTTTCGGCTGTCACGATCTTTTTTGGATCGTCGCTACGTGTAAATCTGCCGGGGACAACTATCCACCTGACAGCGTCGGACGCGATGATCTTCCTCGTCATTCTGACATTCGGCGGGGAATTGGCAGTAATTCTGGGAGCCTTGGAGGCGATCACTTCGTCGCTCATGATCCGCAGAAAGGGCATCGCAATGCGGATGCAGACTATTGCAGTGAACATGGCGATCGCGGTGCTCTCGGTCTTTTCATCGGCGATCGCCGTACAGGCATTCTTCGGACGGCCTGAAAATGTAGTTGATACGATCGGCCTCACGCAGCTTACCTTGATCATGGTCGTTATGGGGCTTTCACAGTTTGTTGCAAATTCGCTCCTGGTTTCGACTTATCTTTCCCTTCGAAACAGGGAAGCGATCTGGAGGGTCTGGAACGAATACTGCCTCGGAGCCCTCGTTATCTATCTCACAGGCGCATTGCTGGGCGGCCTGCTTACGAAGGCAATTTATCACCTGGATGTTTACCTCATCATTTCACTGATGATCTTCTTCGTCGTCGTTTATTTAACCTACGTTCGTTACGCAAACGCGGTCCGGAGTTCGTCGGCAAAGGCGGAAAAAGCCGAACGCGACCGCGCCGAGCAGGCTGAGAAGCACATCTCCGAATTAGAGCACTACATTCAGCAGCTTGAGGTCAGTGCAAATGCGCTTCGCGAGAGCCACGAAACGCTTCATCACACGGTTTTTCACGACACGCTCACGGGCCTTCCGAACCGCAACTTCTTTGTCGAGAAGATCAACGAAATGCTTGCGAAACGAGTTGAGACCCGCCGCAATTTCGCATTGATCTTTCTCGACCTGAACCGATTCAAGACTATAAATGACAGCCTTGGCTACACCATCGGCGACGAACTGATAAAGACGGTCGCCGCTCGGCTTTCGGCCTCGGGCATAGATGGCTGCCGAGTTGGCCGATTTGGCGGCGACGAGTTCGCCCTGGTCCTGCCTGACATCAGTTCCGTTAACGATGCCGTGGAGCTTGCGAATTGGATCGCGACCCAAGTCGCCCTGCCATATAAGCTTCTTGGGAGACACGTGTTCGCCAGTGCGAGCCTTGGCATTGCGATCAGCGATGATCGGTACAGCAATGCCGAAGAACTTCTCCGAGATGCCGATATCGCGATGTACAACGCGAAAGAGACGAACAAAGGCTGGGTGATTTTCGACCAGATAATGCACGCCAGGGCAGTTTCGCTTTTAGAGCTGGAGACTGACCTTCGTCTGGCCGTTGAACGAAACGAGTTTGAGCTTTTCTATCAACCGATAGTCAATTTGGGTGACGCATCGCTGATCGGCTTTGAAGCCCTGATCCGCTGGAATCATCCAAGCCGCGGACTGATCACGCCCGGCGAATTCATCGACACGGCCGAATCGACCGGCCTCATGATCCCGATGACGCTGACAGTTCTGCGGACGGCTTGTCAGCAGTTGACGCGGTGGAAACGGGCCAGGATCGCCCCGCGGTCGCTTGTGATGAGCGTAAATTTTTCGGCAAGTCATCTAAGCCAGCCGGATGCCGTTCAGAAACTGAATGAAATAATCGAGGAGACCGGCATAGACCCGAGCTGCTTAAAGCTCGAAATAACCGAAAGCGCCGTGATGGGAAATGCCGAGACGGCCATTGAGGTATTAAGAAAGATCCAGCGCCTCGGTGTTCAGATTAGCATCGACGATTTCGGAACGGGCTATTCGAACCTCAGCTACCTTCACCGGTTCCCCATCGATACGCTCAAGGTTGATCGGTCTTTTGTCAGTACGATGGAAGAAGGTTCGGAGAATGGAGAGATCGTCCGCACGGTCATTGCACTCGCCAAGGCCCTTCGTCTCAGCGTTATCGCCGAAGGCATCGAAAGCATACACCAGTTCCACCAAATGCGAATTCTGGGCTGCGAGTTTGGCCAGGGGTATCTTTTCTCACGGCCGATCCCTGCGAGCGAAGCTACGAAGTTGTTAGAGGATCCAGGTCGTTGGTCGAATATCCTGCCCAATAATGATGTCGGCGTAATAGCCAGGAACCTGGAATACACACACCTCAGAATTCAATAGAGAGTCCGCAATGCTTTATCAGAGAGAAGACGTACCTCAAAGCCGCCTAAGCGAAACGCGTCGCCGCTACAAAAAGCGAAAACGTCATTCGGCAAAAACGCCGGGCCTGGAACCAAGCGGGAACTGATCTCCGTACACAGCTGCCATGTTGAGCAGGCCGGCTTCGGACCAGAAGTTCCCGACAAGCTGAAGGCCGATGGGGAGCCCTGCCGAAGAAAGACCGCAGGGGACGTTGATCGCCGGGATGCCCGCGAGATTTGCAGATACGGTATAAACGTCGCTCAGGTACATCGCCAGCGGATCTTCCGATTTTTCTCCTATCTTGAACGCAACGCTTGGCGAAGTCGGCGTTAGGATAACGTCGCATTTTGAAAATGCGGAAATATAATCGCGCTTGACCAACGCCCGCACCTTCTGGGCTTTCGCGTAGTACGCGTCATAGTAGCCGCTTGACAGGACGTAAGTGCCCAGCATGATCCTTCGCTTTACCTCGTCCCCAAAACCTTCCTCCCGGGTCTTGAAGTACATTTCACGCAGGCCGGCGGCCTCTTCGGCACGAAATCCATACCTAACACCGTCGAACCGGGCAAGATTTGACGATGCTTCGGCCGTCGCGATTATGTAATAAACGGCAATGCCGAAGTTTGCGTGCGGCAGTTCGACATCGACTATTTTAGCTCCAAGAGTGCGGTAATTCTTGATAGCCGTTTCGACCGCGTCACGGACCTCATCATCGAGGCCTTCGCCGAACAGGGCCTTCGGAACTCCGATCCGTTTACCTTCGACCCCTTCGTTGAGGTTAATCAGGTAATCGGGCACCGGGACATCTGCCGATGTCGAATCGCGGTGATCGCGGCCCCCGATCGTCCCAAGAACACGTGCAATGTCTTCCGGCTCATGGCCGAAGATCGCGATGTTATCCAGCGAAGAAGCGAAGGCGACCAGTCCGTAGCGCGATATGCGGCCGTAAGTTGGCTTAAGCCCGTATATGCCACATAGGGAGGCGGGCTGACGCACCGATCCGCCGGTCTCCGAACCAAGAGCTGCCCGAACGACGCCCGATGCGACGGCGACGGCCGACCCTCCCGAACTTCCGCCGGGTACGCGGCTCAAATCCCAAGGGTTCCTAGCCGGGCCGAACGCCGAACTTTCGTTCGATGAGCCCATAGCGAACTCGTCCATATTCGTTTTGCCGACAACGATCGCTCCGGCACCGTTCAAACGTTCAATTGCGGTCGCATCGTAGTGGGAGATGTAGTTATGGAGAATTCGCGAGCCGCAGGTGGTCTGCAAGCCTTTGGTGCAGATGTTATCCTTAATTGCGATAGCATAACCCTTCAGCGGCAGGTCATCGTTCACGGTCTCCAGCTCGTTTGCACGCTCCGTGGCGTGTTTGCGTTCTATCGAGAGGAACGAGTTCAATTCGCCGTTCAGCCGTTCGGCATTTTCAAGAGTTTTTTCGATGCTTTTGACGATCATAAAGAATCTGTATTTTGGCGAAACGACTGCTTCAATTCTGAGAAATGCGAGAGATCAGCCATTGGCCGTCGATCTTTTGTGCCTCGACACGTATCGTTCGCTGTTCGCTTCGAGTGTCGTCCCTCCAAAACAAAAGAACCTCGAAACCGACATTACCTTCTGATAAAACTTTGCATTCGGCGACCCTGAAAGCCTTTGGGATATCCGAAGTGCCGGTTGTGAATGGATCAGAACCGTCGGCCGAGTCTTTGAACGTTTCGAACAAGTCGGGAGTGATGAACCGTTTCCTGGCCTCCAGGTTTGCAACTGAAAACCCCATCTCATTGCCAAAATGAAATGAGTAAAACTCTCGCACGGCGGTTCGTGATTCCGAGCACTCCGGCGGGTCCAGATTCGGTACACCGCACGCTGAAACAGCCGCCAACGCTGCGATCACGCATACGAAGACAACAACTCGCATTCGGGGCGAGCGAATTTGCCCGATCGCGATATCTTTCATAGCACCTTAGGAACCTGAAAGTGGCCGGCGACGGCTGACGGCGCTCGTGCGAGAGCATCGTCCTGAGAAAATGACGCGACCACAATGTCCTCACGTATTACAACAGTCTCCGCACCTTCGTCCGTTAACCCGCCCGTCATTGGCTCGACGGCGTCGGTGTCGAGTTCGTTCAGTTGATCGACATATCGGACGATGTCGGCCATCTGCGGCGTGTAGAGCGCCACTTCTTCCTCGGTGATCTCGAGATGAGCGAGCTTCGCAACCTTTCGTACATCCATAATATTAGATCCGGGAATTCTTGCCTGGAGGCTTTTAACGACGTAACGTAGCCTTTCGTTCAACCAATCGGGTTAGATACCCATTCGGTTACGCCGTGCGGTCGTGCCGGCGGCCGCGGCCATAAACCGTTCACGCAATTGCTCATCGAGGATGGCCTCAGCTGCCGCCTCGAGCTCGGGCCAAACAACTTCAGATTGGATCAGTTTGACGTCACTGTCGGACTCGGTCGATTGACCTTTCGCACGATGTCGTTCGACAGCTTGGCCGTCAACCCTAAACTCAACAAATCCGACAATATTCGTTCCGATCGCTGCGTTCAGCTTTTCTACGAGAGCCGGCCCAAGATCCGCTAACTGCCGTTGCCAAGTTCGGCTCGAGACGGCGGCGATGACGCGGCTTCCTTCAAGCCGGATAGGAACGACGTGATCGGCCAATGGGCCGTCAATGCTCCGACTCCAGGCAGCGAGAACGACGGGCCAAATCGCGCGATCGTCATCCGCGATCGACCTGATCACCGATGGAAATGACCTTATCAGCTCGTCCATTTGTCATTCGTCGAATCAATTATTATCTTAAACTAGAATAACTTAAATGCTAAACCACGAGCTTTCCACGATCGATCTGCCGACGTTGGTCCTCGCGTCGGCCAGCCCGCGTCGCGCGGAAATACTTCGCTCCATAGGTTGGGAATTTAGCACATTGGTTCCGAATATCGACGAGACTGCACACGCGAACGAAGCTCCGGATTCTTATGTCCGGCGGCTGGCTGTTGGCAAGGCCCGTGCGATAGCCGAGATGGTTCCGGACGGCATCGTTCTTGGTGCAGATACGACGGTGGTCGTCGATTCGCAGATAATCGGAAAGCCGGATGATCTGGACGATGCGCGGCGTATGCTCCGGCTGCTTTCCGGACGCTGGCACGAGGTACTAACTGGCGTGGCAATAGCGCGCAATTTGGAAATTCGCGACGGCCTTCAACGGACGAGAGTAAAGTTTTCAGAGATGACTGAGGCTGAGATCGCGTTTCTTGCGGAACGCGGCGACCCGCTCGACAAAGCCGGTGCGTATGCTGTTCAGGCCCAGGCGGCACTGTTTATTGAAGCTATCGAAGGCGATTATTGGAACGTAGTCGGCTTACCGATAAGCTTGGTCTATAGGTTAGTTAATGGTGAGGAAAAAGCCGTGTCGCGAATCTCGAACCAGTGGCGATCGGATGAGATCGATGGGAGTATCAGTAACGGGTAAACATCTTGAGTTGGAAACGCTCTCACAACAAAAGGCCGGCACATGAAGCGACCGCCTCCGGTCGATGGTAAATTCTGAGTCAAGCCCTACAAAAGGCTGTCTATACGTTTCGAGATCGGAACAGTGATATCGAACTTCGGGTCGATTCCGCCAAATGCTTCACCGGCCGGACCACCGGTTTTATCGAGTATCAGGAACGACGGCACCTGGTCGACCTTGAACTTCTTTAGAATCACGCTGCCGTCTGAGTCGCGAAGCACGGTCATCCCGATCCGGTTTGCTGCGGTAAATTTCCGCACAGCATCATCGGACGCGAAGTTCTTCGACTTTGTGTTGGTCGAATCCGTGACGACGTAATAGAAGACCACATCTCTGCCCGCGTATTTCTTAGCCAGGGCGTTCGCATACTCTGCGTGCTTGGTCGATAGGGGCAGCCAGCTTGCACCGATCGCGAGGACCACGACCTTACCGTTCTGAGCCTGGACGTCTACGGTTCCGCCATCGAGCTTCGCTACAGGCGTTTGGCCGAACGACGCGAAGGCAGATGCCGCTACAAAGGCCAATATAACTGCAAATGTTTTAAGGCTTTTCATAATATTGAGGAGATACACTTATCCCCCAAGCTATTTAGATGCAAATGTGGTGCCGGATTACTGCTTTCGATTCAGGACCACGTTGTCGATCAACCTGACCTTGCCAAACCTTACCGCGACGGCGACAAGAACTTCGCTATCTTCAATCTTTTCAATGGGTTCCAAGTCTTCATTGCTCACGACGGCAACATAATCGACCCGGACGAGCGGCTCCGATGATAACTTGTTTTCTACGATTTGAGTGATGGCTGACGCATTTCGTTCACCGCCCTTGAACGCGGCCTTTGCATCAGCGAGGGATCTATAGATGATCGAAGCCTTTGCCCGCTCTTCTTCGCTCAGGTAAGAATTTCGCGACGAAAGTGCTAGTCCCGATTCCTCACGTACCGTAGGTACAACGATGATCTCGGTCTCAAAACCGAGGTCACGCGTCAGCCGTTTTATGACACCGACTTGTTGTGCGTCTTTGCTTCCAAAGAAAGCAAGGTCCGGGCGGACGGTGTTGAAAAGTATTGTGACGACGGTCGCGACGCCTCGAAAGTGTCCCGGACGCGACGCACCCTCAAGCGTTTCCGTGAGACCCTCGACATACACGAACGTTGAAAAGCCCGGAACAAAGATCTCGTCTGTGTCTGGAGCAAAAATGTAGTCGACCTCGAATTCGGCCAGCTTTGCCGCATCGGATGTGAGGTCCCGCGGATACCGTTCGAAATCTTCGTTTGGGGCAAACTGGCTCGGGTTGACGAAGATCGAGACTATCACGACGTCCGACATATGCCGGGCCTCTTTGACGAGTGCAAGGTGGCCCGCGTGCAGAGCTCCCATCGTCGGAACAAACCCCACCGTCTTGTTGTCCCGTCTCAACTTACGGGTGATGGAGGCCATCCTCTGTTTGCGGTTAATGATCTCCATCAGATGTTCGTCTCTGAAGTTGCGAATGGGATGCTGACCAAAGCCTGATCAGCCCTGCTCAGATACAGCTTTTGATTCCTTGGGAAATCCATAAGACTCGGCTTTACTCGGGTAATCTCCGGAACGGACATCGTCCATCCATTGTGTGATGGCATCGGTTATTACCTGGCTTACGTTTGCGTACTGACGAACGAAGCGCGGCTGCCGGCCAAAAGTAAAGCCGATCAGGTCGTGCAGCACGAGCACCTGTATGTCGCAGGCGGCACCGGCGCCGATGCCGACCGTTGAGATCGTCAGGGCATTCGTGATCTTTTCGGCTATCTCCCTCGGCACAAGCTCAAGCACGATGGCGAACGCTCCAGCTTCCTCAAGCATTTGAGCATCCTCCAATAACCGCTGAGCGTCGCCGGCGGTTTTGCCCTGTACACGATAACCACCGAGCTTGTGGACGGATTGCGGCGTGAGCCCGATGTGGGCCATTACCGGGATCTCTTCTTCCACAAGCCGGGTGACAAGGCCGACCCTGTTTCGGCCGCCTTCAAGCTTTACGGCCTCGGCGCCGCCGTGCTTGAGCAGTTTCATCGCGTTGCGCACTGCTTTGTTGTCGCCAGTATGGTAACTGCCATACGGCATATCGGCGACGATCAAGGCCCGGTTTGATCCCCGATTTACCGCTTTCGTCGCGGATAGGATCTCGTCGAGCGTAACCGGTATGGTGTTGCCGTAGCCGTGTATCACATTGCCCATGCTGTCGCCGACAAGAATGATATCGACACCCGCCTCATCGACTATACGAGCAGTCGGGTAGTCGTAAGCAGTCAGGCAAACTAGCTTGTCGCCGCTTTCCTTTGCGGCGCGCAGTGCCGGCACGTACACTTTCTCAGGCTGGTCCGGTTTCAGATAGGCCATAAAATTGACATAAGTCTAGCCGTTTCAGGCTTTCAAGTCTAGCCACTTTGCGAAACATGAAGTGGGTCGCGGTTCCGTGGATACCAGCGAATAACGGCTGACGTGTCGTCACATTCAGCCAGCAGCGTGCCGATGTCCTTGTGAAGCAACGGATGCTGAAAAGTGGGGCAGATCTCATTCATGGGAACGAGCACAAAACGGCGAAGGTGGGCACGTGGATGCGGGACGGTCAAAAACGGAGAATCGACTAGTTCCTGGCCAAAGAAAAGAAGGTCGAGATCGATCGTCCGAGGCTTCTTTAATGATTTGTCTGTGCGTCCGAGCAGGTATTCAACACGAAGCATGCGGGCAAGCATTTGCGTCGGGGTGATGCCAGTTACTTTTATTTCGGCCGCCATGTTGAGGAACGAAGATGAATCCTCGATGCCGACCGGGGCGGTTTCGTACACCGCCGAAAGCTTTGTAACCTGGAAGCTCGCTTCGATCAGTCCGCGAACGGCAAGCAGCACATTCCCTGCTCGGTCGCCGAGATTTGAGCCGATGCTGACATATGTTGTGACTGGTCCCGTTTCCACTTTTATCACTAAGTTGATAAAGCAAAGGCATCCCTTTGTCAAAACTCGGGTTTGGCGTACTTCTATATTGGAGTTTTCGGCAGATTTGTTCAGCCGATCCTAATCTGACAGAATAGTAATTGATCGAAATCCAGCAGCGGTCCGTTAGGAAGCCGCTCGGGCGGATGCCGGTGTGATCCGTCTTGACAAAATAAACACGCCTTTTATATGCCGCGCAGAAAGTTCCGCCACACGCATCGATACGAATCGCCCGGCGATCGTTCCCATCAGGAATACATCATAAACCAGCCGACCCAGATGACGACAAGGTCGGAACTGCTTCGTCTGATCAAGGGCGGCGAAGACACTTATCTTGAGCTAAAGGTCAAACTCTCAAACACCGAGCGGATCACGCAGGGAATCGTTGCGCTTGCCAATACAAGCGGAGGGACCATTATCTTCGGCGTCACTGACCAATTGAGGATCGAGGGTGTTTCCGATCCCGAAGCGGTTCGCGAGGAACTAGTTCGCATTTGCCGGGAAGAGATCGTCCCGCCCATCGTGCCGAACATCGACATGATCGCCTTCGACAGCGGCAAGCGCGTGGTCGCGATAGACGTGATCGCAAGAAATCGGCCATATCGCACCAGGGAAGGACGCTTTTATATGCGGTTTGGTGCGGAAAAAAGGGAGGTCGCTCGAGAACAGCTATCGTTATGGCTGGATGAACTGCGGCCGCTCGGGTATGAGAATGTTCCCCTCATCACTTGCAGCGAGAGTGATTTTGACGATGGATTACTATGGACGTTCGCGCAAGGCTTTGAAGAGAAAAGCTCGAATTTGTACCAAACGGCAGATTTTCTCAAAAAGGAATTACTGCTGGCGGTCGGTAATGTCGGTGATTTTTTCCCGACCGTTGCCGGGCTTGTGCTGTTCGGAAAAGACGAGAGCGTCGAACGGTTGTTTCCCCGTGCGGGTCTAACCGTGGCCCGGTATTCCGGTGATAACGGGAATGCTCAGCTTGTCGAAACATCTGAATTCTTTGGCAATTATCTCTCCGTTTACGAGTCTGCTTTGCGTTTCGTCCTTCGATATGTGGACCTGCTCAAGGCCAAGCCAAAGAAACGGTCGGATTCGGGGTCGCTGCCCGTAAAGCCCAGAAGCCTGCACAGCCTATATGCCGTCAGGGAGGCGATCGCCAACGCGTTGGTGCATCGCGATCTCGCGATTCGCGATATACCTACGCGGGTGCACATATACGACAGCTCGATCGAGTTCATAAATGCTCGGCGGACCAATGGATTTGTCCCTCCAGCGTCGAAGGCTATCCGCTATGGCATCACGCAGCGTCTCAATCCGCAGATCGCCGCGATCTTCGGCAGACGCGAATACGGAACGGATGTTCCCCGGGGCGGCCTTCCGATGATCCTTAAGCAATCCCTACTTTTTTCAGGTCGGCGGGCCGAGATCTTTACCGCTAACGACGAGTTCAGGTTGAAGATATACGGCGCATGACCGTATATTCTTAATCGGCCGTCTCGGCTCTCGAGTTGTTCTCCTGGTGATGAGGCCTCGAGTGCGGGGCCGTACAGTATGCAAAGCTCACCCGATAGAACTTGTCTTTACTCGGTCGTAATGCCGGTCTATTGCGAGAGTGAGGGGATCGCGAATCTGCTGGCCGAGGTTGATCGGGTCCTGAACGACGCAGGAGCCAAACACGAGTTTATCTTGATCGACGATGGCTCTTTGGACGACACGTGGATGGTATTGAACGAATTGGCCGGCGAATTTCCTGAACTTCGGGCCGCAAGGTTGAGCCGGAATTTTGGTAAGGACCTGGCGCTGTGTGCAGGGCTGGAAATGGCCGATGGCGACGCGATCATCGTGATGGATGCCGATGGTCAGCATCCGCCATCGATCCTGCCGGAGATGATCGCCGCATGGCGAGGCGGCGGCGTCGATATTGTCGATGCGGTAAAATTGGATCGAGGTAAAGAAACGGTTTTCAGCAAGATCAGTGCTACTTTGTTTTATCTCATTTGGAATAAGCTTTCCGGATTTGAACTGAGAGGAGCCTCGGATTTCAAGCTGATCGGACGAAATGCCGTAGATGCCTATCTTACAATGCAGGACCGGAACGTGTTCTTCCGGGGAATGACCGCATGGGTAGGATTTCGTCGGAAACAGGTCCCGTTCAGCGTGCCTGCCCGGTCCGGTGGACGCACGAGTTGGACGACGCTGCGGCTCCTAAAATTCGCTCTGACGGGCATCACGGCATTTTCCGCCGTGCCTTTGCAATTAGTGACGCTGGCCGGGATCGTCTTTCTGCTTTTTGCGATCGTTTTCGGATTACAGACCCTTTACGTTTATCTGAGCGGCCAGGCAATGACCGGGTTCTCCACCGTAATTCTTCTGCTCCTCATAATCGGCAGCCTTCTGATGATCAGCCTCGGCATAATCGGCGAGTACATCGCGAGGATCTATGAAGAGGTAAAGGGGCGGCCGAGATATATAATCGCGGAGAAGATCGGGCCTTCGAATGCGTCCTTAGGTTTTGAACAAGCGGAACTGCATGTTACCCGGGATTGAGCAGTCTGTTTACTTCACAATACTTGATCCCGGCGCCCGCTCACGATAAAGCAGGAAATTCCCATCCTTCATTATCATTTCGCAATTCGTGCATTTATCTTCCGAGCTGATAACCAAAGCACCGGCGGGCGGCCGCTTTCCGAAGTCAACATGCACAAAATTGTTCTTGTCGATGCCATGGACGATCGCGTACCAGTAGGCGTGTGCGTACATCTGGCCCCAATATCCATCGAACAAATAGATGGGACGTTGAGGCATGGCAAGGGCGGTTTTGAGAACGCCGGGATATCCTTCGTCAAACCAAAGGCCGCGTTTCGGCCCCACCTCCGCAAAAGTAAGATAGAAGAACACGGCTTGCAGCATCGTAAGCGCAAGGGCAACAGCTAATATCAGATGGCCGATCCGAAAGCGACGTGGTTCCGGTTCATTATCGCTGCTCTCTTTTTCGCCGATCTTGGAAAGCCACATCGCAGTCGGCACTAGCAGTGTCAGGAAGAACACGGGGAACGCGATCAAGCGAAGCATGTGGAATTGGTCAAGAGTCAGCGATGCCGGAACAACTGAAGCTCCGAGCCCAAACAAAATGTACCGCCACCACGGATCCCTGAAATGGCGGACCAATATCACTACGATCCCGAGCAGGGCAAGGGCAAGTGTCGCTGCCAGAATGGGGCCGGTGTCTGTAATGTGGTGCCTGAGGTTCGGATCGCCGGTGAAGAGCATTCGATACGGATTCACATTTGCTGCGACGTTCTTTAAGATCTCGATCAATATGTCGGGGAAGCTCTTATCCGGCGTAATAACACCTACGGTCATGCTGAATCGGCCGGCCAGGGCGCCTGGATTTCGGATGTGAAAGATCACGATCGGTATGAGAGCAACGCCATAGGCCGCCCATGTCTTGACGACATTCAGGAGCTTCTTCCTGTCCGTAGCAAATATGATGAGTCCCAACGCTAGCAGGGGGCCGAGAAGCCTTCCGATGGAATATGTGTAAGTAAGCAAGCCGAGGCATGCGGCTACGGCGACAACGTTCAGCCAGGGCCAGCGTTCGTGCTTGTGAGCGGCGTAGAGCGCCGTCAAAAACAACGCTACCGCAAGCGGATAAAGTGACGCTCCGAAGGCGAGCCTGCCGGTCTCGAAAAGCCAAGGGGTCAGAAGTGCTGAAAGAAAAACGCCGATTCCGATGTAGAGCTTTCCTGAGATGCGTCCAGCGAGCCGCCCCAAAAGTATGCAAGTGAGGAACATCGCCGTTGCGCTCAACAGCCGGGGCAGCAAATAGTTCGGCGGAAAAACGAAGTAAAGCGCGGCCAAAGAATAGATCTGGACGGGATCGACCCAACCTAAATAATCGTGCGGCGGAGGCAGTTTAAGGACCGGAAAATACAACGGCAGGAAATGCCCAAACTCTCCTTGTCCGGTGAGATATAACTGGTAAGCATTGTAGGCGGCGAGCGTTTCATCGATGTAAAAGGCGGGAGGATTGGTAGATAGGCCATGAACATAGACCAGGTATAACACCGCCGCCGCGATCGTGAGGAACAGGGCCTTGCGGTGGCGCCCAAAACCGGCCGCGATCCGGCCTGCAGAACTAACCTTCTCTGAACTAGGAGGGCTGGCTGGAATTTCCATTCCGATGATTTAACCACAAATTCCGATAAAAAGCCGAAGTCAGCTCAAGGGTGAAAAATGACGGCAAAAGAAGTGACTTCCGATGTGTTACTCTGATCGCTTGCCACAGTCCCTCTCGACATACATTTTGGAGATATCGCTGGCAAAGAGGCCGGGCATGGCTCCTTCACGCGTTTCTATTCGCCGTCTGATTTTTTGATATGATATCCGGTATATTCCGTGGAGAGATATGGAACCAGATGACATCAAACTAGCTGCGGGGTCGGCTCGCAAGTATTTAGATAATCAGGTATTTGATCGAGCTAATCCTCGCATGCGAAACGGCCAGAGCTATTGCGAGTTTCAGAATCGGAATTTTGAAAGGAAGAAAGACTATTCATCCAGCCGGAGCGAAATGGGCTGAAAGCCTAATCGACGAATTATGCCAATAGTCAAAAAGCGGGAGATCGAGAATTTAGAGCAGATGAGCGGTGAGGAATTGCAGGCGTTCATCGACACGTTGCCTGCCGGAACCGCGACCATCAGCGGCCTGCTGGATTTTATCGAGGATGAGCTGTACGACAGCGAATGTAACCATAGCCTACAGCTCGCGATGCGCTTCATGATGGAAAACCGCCTTAATTTCGGAAAGATCACGAGCTGGCTCAATGAGAACGGCGGCTATTGCGATTGCAAGGTAATGGAGCAGATCGCACCGAAATGGCGAGCGAAGTTTGGAGACGATTAGAAGTTATGAACCTCCTAAAATTTGCCCTGTTATTTGTTTTTGTGGTGCCGGCGGTATACAGCCAGAAGGCCGAGACGATGACGGTGAAGGTATATTTTCATCCCGACAAGCTCGATCCTGAGGTATTGGAATGCACAAAGGTTCATCCCGTCAACAGGACAATCCCCAAAACGGCCGCAGTGGCTACCGCGGCATTACAGGAGTTACTAAAAGGGCCAACGCCCGAGGAAGCCAAAGAGTACTCCGGGTTCGGCCCGCCGGAGACTAACGGGATCCTGAAAAGCGTGAATGTAAAAAACGGAACCGCCTACGTTAATTTCACCAAGCTTGTTTACGATCAAATGGGCGTTGCGACGACCAGCTGCGGCAGCGGCTTTTTTGCGATGACCGACGCCACGCTAATGCAGTTTCCAACCATCAAAAAGGTCGTTTATGCGATCGAGGGCAGCACGAACGACTTTTACGAATGGGGCCAGGTCGGCGTATGCCCACACGGCAGGAAGCACTGCTCACGGAACAATTTCAGATAGCAGATCAAGCGCTAGGATAGTACTTCTTTCAGATATTTTCCTGTAAAAGATCGTTCGATCTTCGCCACGTTTTCAGGAGTGCCAACCGCGACAACTTCTCCACCGCCTCCACCGCCTTCGGGCCCGAGATCGATCACATGGTCGGCAGTTTTTATCACATCAAGATTGTGCTCAATAACGACGAGGCTGGCGCCGCTGTCGATCAAAGCCCGAAACGCAGAGAGCAGTTTGTTCACGTCGTCAAAATGCAGGCCCGTGGTCGGTTCGTCAAAAATGAACAGCGTTTTCGATTGCGTTCTCTGTGAAAGGTGCGATGCGAGCTTCACCCGCTGAGCCTCGCCACCGCTGAGGGTTGTCGCCGACTGGCCGAGGCGTAGATAGCCAAGACCGACATCTTCAAGGGCCTTTAGGCGATTTACGATCTTTTTCGTATCCCTGAACAGTGCGATCGCCTCACGGACGGTAAGCTGCAGCACGTCGTGGATACTCTTGCCTTTATATTTCACGTTCAGGACCTCTTCGCGGAAGCGTGTCCCTCGGCAATCCTCGCAAGTGAGCTCGACATCGGCCAGAAACTGCATTTCCACGGTGACCGTACCGCTTCCCTGACAGGTCTCGCATCGCCCGCCCGGAACGTTGAACGAGAAGTGGGACGAGTTGAATCCCTTTGACCTGGCCCCGTTCGTGGCGGCGAAAAGCTCGCGGATCGCATCGTAAGTCTTTACATAGGTCACGGGGTTTGACCTTGGCGTTCTGCCGATCGGCGACTGGTCGATCAGGACAATATCGTCTATCTTTTCGATCCCGCGAATTTCCTGGCATAGACCGACCGCTGCTTGCCACTCGCCTCTCTTTTTCTTAATTCCCGCGTAAAGGACTTCATGGACAAGCGTCGATTTGCCCGAGCCCGACACGCCTGTAATACAGACGAGCATGCCGAGAGGAATATCTACCGTGATGTTTCGAAGATTGTGTTCGCGTGCTCCGACGACCGTGATCTTGTCTTTTACACGCCGACGTTTTGCCGGTACCTTTATATCCGCTTCGTTTCTAAGATACCGTGCCGTAAGCGACTCTTTGTTAGACAAGAGGTCACGAAGATCGCCTTGAAAGACGAGTTCGCCGCCCAGCTCGCCGGCAAGGAGCCCGATGTCCACAATATGGTCCGCGGCCCGAATTGTGTCCTCATCGTGCTCGACGACCACCACCGTGTTTCCGATATCCCGCAGGCCCTCGAGTATACGGACCAGCCGTGCGTTGTCGCGCGGATGAAGCCCGATGCTGGGCTCGTCCAGCACGTACAGGGTTCCGACAAGAAGCGAGCCAAGGTTCGTTGCAAGCTGGATCCGCTGCGCTTCGCCTCCGGAGAGTGTCGAGGCCAGGCGGTCAAGGGTCAGGTAATCCAGCCCCACATCGACAAGGAATTTCAGTCGGCGCTCGATCTCGACCAGCAACTTGGCGGCAATATTCTTTTGCTCGTTGCTTAGTTCAAGGTGCTTGAAAAAGTCGTGAGCGTCGGCGATCGACATCGAAACTATTTCAGGCAGCGATCGTCCCGAGATCTTGACGTCGCGGGCCGCCTGGCGTAGCCGGCCGCCGTTGCAGTCGGGACACCTCGTGTAACCACGATACTTCGCCAGGAAGACCCTGACATGCAGCTTGTATTTCTTTGTATCGAGCCATTTGAAAAACCCTGATACTCCGCGCCAGCCGTCGTCGCCATGAATAATGTTGTTCTGTTGAAAGTCGTGCAGATCCGCGAAAGGCGTATTGACGTCGATCCCGGCGTGCGAGGCGTATTTCAGAAGTTCCTTCTGCGCCCAGTTATGCTGTGGACGAGTAAAAGGTTCGATCGCCCCTTCCTTCAGCGATCTTAGAGGATCGGGGACCACGAGGCCGTAATCGACGCCGATGGTGTTCCCGAATCCCTGGCATGTGGGACAAGCTCCATATGGTGAATTAAAACTAAACAACGAAGGCTCAGGCTCGTCATAGCTGGTGCCGTCGTATTTGCAGACGTAGGAATCGGAATATTTAAGCACGAGAGGTTTTCCCACGTCGCGATCCGGCGTAGGTCCAACTTTCTTCTCGTCAACCGTTACAGACTGGCCGGCCTGTTCGACGAAGGCCGAATGGGCCTCGCGAAAACAAACCTCAAGCGAGTCAACAAGTCGCTGACGTGTCTTCTCAGATGCCGAAAGGCGGTCGATCAGAACGAATGTTCCGTTGAAATCGTCGAAATTATAGTCCTCTGGACGGGCCAACTCGATCATTTCGCCGTCCCGATAAAGCCTCGAAAATCCCTGCTGCAGTAGCATCATCAGGAATGCTCCGGTGCTCAAGTCTTTACCCGCATCCCCTTTCTTCTTTGTACTGCCCTTGCGTGTCCCCCCTGTGGGCTGCAGATGCTCCTGAACGGGGAACATAACGTAAAACTTTGTTCCCTCGGCCAAAGTTTGAAGGATCTCTTCTGCAGCCGATTCGGGCGAATCTTTTTTCACTTCACGGCCGCAAACATGGCAGTACGTCGTTCCTGCTCGTGCAAAAAGCAGCCTGAGATAATCGTAGATCTCGGTCTGGGTGGCAACGGTTGAACGAGGATTTTTTGATGAATTCTTCTGGCGGATAGCGATCGCTGGAGAGAGGCCGGTGATCTCGTCCACATCGGGTTTGTCCATTCGCTCAAGGAATTGACGAGCGTATGCAGACAGCGATTCAACATATCTCCGCTGGCCTTCTGCGTAGATCGTGTCAAACGCCAGGCTGGATTTCCCCGAACCGGAAACACCGGTAATCACGGTCAGCTTGTTATGCGGTATCGAAACGGAAATGTTTTTGAGGTTATGAACCCGTGCTCCTCGAACCTCGATCCCTTCTGTCTTTGGTTTAACTGCACGCATAGGCGGAGATTCCGGTATAGAGGCCAAAACTCAAGTTTAACAAATGGGATGACTGCGTGGAAGTGATGGCAGCGCGGGTCAAACGTAAGGTTGTCTGAAAACTCAGAGGGCCTGGTCGAATCGAGATCTTGTAAGGTCCGTCAACTTTCTCGAATGTCCACGATGCGGCTTTCTGCTATCCTGTCTGTTATGAGGTTCCGTACGATCATTTTCGGATTGGCTGTGTCTTTCTTGATCGCAAGCTGCGGCGGAGGCGGCGAGACATCGTCAAATATTAACTCGGCTTCATCACCGGCAAGAGAACCGACCGGCCGCCAACCGGTCCTGGTTGAGATGTTTACCTCGGAAGGCTGCGGAAACTGCCCTCCGGCGGACCGGTATCTCGCTTTCATGGAGACGAATCAGCCGTTCGAAGAGGCAGAAGTGATCACGCTCGGTTATCACGTCGATTATTTCAACGATCGCGGATGGAAGGACCCTTACTCGTCGGCGGAATATACCCGGCGACAAAACCTTTACGCCCTGAGGATGGGGCAGCAATCGGTTTACACGCCGCAAATGATCGTTGACGGCTTGATGCAATTCATCGGCAGCGACGCGAACGCAGCGACGAAGATCATCCAGGACGCCGCTCGAACAAAAAAACCGGATGTCTCGGTTGCTGTGAACGGGAAAACTGCAGAGGTCCGGATGACCGGTTTCGCGAGGCACAATGTTGCTACGGTCGTATTGGCGACCGCCGAGGACGGACTTGTAAGCGATGTGAAGTCAGGAAATAACCGGGGAAAGCAGCTATCGCATATTTCTGTTGTCCGCGATCTTAAACCCTTTGCAAAGCTGCCCGAAAAGGCGGCCGAGTTTTCCGGAACGGTGGAGCTTCCATCGAACCCGGCGTGGAAGGCCGAAAATGTGAGATATATTGTGTTCGTGCAGGAAGATCAAAGCGGGACCATACTTGCCGCCGGCCGCGTCCCCTCACCTTAAAATCAGGACGCGCTTTTTTGTTTATCCTACCAACGCCTATCGTAGCTGGTAAAATTGGTACGCCAGTCGTCGAGTTCTTCGCTTATCAAACATGGGATATTGCCGACGTATTCGATCTCCACTTCGGCCGGCCTTCTCAGCCGATAGTTGTAGCCTGTTGGTGAGGATACGGAGATCGAAACAGTGTCGTCCGCTTTTCGACAAACGACCGCGACACGCCAGTCCTTTTTCGATCGAAAGACAAGGCGGGAGCCTGTCGGGAATTGTCCAAGCGTTTTGATCATTTCGGCAGGTTCCACGCTTTTCTGTAATTATCGCGATCGGTCTTCGTCAACTGAACCAGATAGGGATGTTTTGAAGGGTCTGCCCAGGCCATTATCCGCTGCAGATTCTCGCGTGACATTGCAGTACAGCCGGAAGTTCCGGTCGTCGGGTCTTTCCAGATGTGCAGGAAGATACATGATCCGTCGCCGGCGCGGACTGGATAAGTATTGTGAGCAACAAAGATCCCGAGGTCGTATTCCTGTCCAACCTCGAGCATTTTTTCGGACGTTTTCCAGTCGAAGTTGCCAACCTTTAAACGATCGACGAGCCGGTTATAGTGGGACGACGACATGTCGTCGACGCACTCGGTATATTCCTCAAGCTTCAGGTACGAGAGCCGAACCTCGTTTGGCCTCTCCGGCCGCCCGAAGGCGAACGTCAGCGGAAACATCCCGGCCGGCGCACGCCCGTCGCCTTCCTTCTTAAGATCGGTGACATTCTCGGGTGCGGAATCGGTGCTCCAGCCAAGCCCGTTTCGGCCGACCACAACGGGAAATTCACTGCCGACCTTTTTCCAATTTGACCTGACCGACTTCCTCTCGTAGAGCCGTGCTTTTCCCTGCGACGAGCCAGGAGTTTCGGTCGTAACGACGGCCGCTTGCAGCGATTCGGCGAACGGTATTTTCACGGGCGTCGGCTGGGGAGTTTTGACTTGGGCTACTGTCGCTATGGCCAAAAATACCACGACAGCAGGAATCATGAGCTTCATCATTATCCTCTAAAAAAATAGCCAATAGCCGTTAGCTATCAGCTATTTCGTGACGTTACAGATTCCGGTTAATCCTCGAAGACGCTTTCCGTCGAGGTTGACGCTCGTGCACGGCTTATTGCATAAACGCGAAGTCCGAGCGAGATCATAGCGATCGAAACTCCCATCCAAATAAAGACCCAAACGATCGAGGGAATGCCTGTCGCGGCGGCCATATTCGCGGCGTCGGAATGGGCGTTGGTGGATGCCGAAATGAAGAAAAGGTTGACAAGATCGAAGACGGCATTCGCAAGGCACTGTACTGCAAGGAATGCGACGGCAAAATTGGCCCACTTGATCGTCGCGAACTTGCCGATCGCAGCAAGCGCAACGGCTAGGATCGCACCGGCGACAACCGTAAATGCAACGCTGCCAAGCGTGACATTCGCGAGGAAATTCCAAATGGGCGAAAGAACGCCAAAGACCAGTGTCATCAGCGCGACGAAGCCGGCTGAAATGTACAATGCAATGCGTGAGGACAAACCATAACGCATCCAGACAAGCAGTGCCGCACCAAATGCCGTCGTTCCGACATACCCCGCACTCGAGATGAACAACTGCGAGAACCAGCCGGAAGCCTCTGACCAGACAACCCCGCTTCCGTCATAGGCGACGGACAGGCTCTGAACTGCGCTGCCTGAGAGCAATGCTGCAAGCACGTGCGAACCCTCGTGAACGAATGTCGTAAATATCCGGATCGGGTATGTCACCAGACCGATCAGCGGAATATAGGCGGATAAAAGCCAGAGTCCGATGCTCAGAATTGTGGCGACCAGCAAAAGATAGATCTGTGGACGGGCATCTTCGGCGACATTGTATTTCATAGCATTATTTCTCCCCGATGTTCACGGAAAAGATTTACGTCTATTTTACCCGAAAGTTCGGCGAAAGCAGAATAAAAAGAGGGTCAGCGTGAGAAATCAACCTTGCCACCTGTTTTTGATTCGAGCCGGATGTCAGTTATTTCAATATCTTTCTGCACCGCTTTGCACATATCGTAAATTGTTAAAGCGGCAACGGTTACGGCCGTTAGGGCTTCCATCTCAACCCCGGTTTGCGAAGTGGTTTTTGCCGTCGCAGTCAGGGTGACTCCCTGATTCGTTAATTCGGCGATCACGTCCACTTTCGAAAGGTTGATCTGATGGCACAACGGGATAAGTTCCGGCGTTTTCTTTGCTGCCATTATCCCGGCGATACGAGCTATTTCGAGAGGATCGCCCTTCGGGTTGGCCTGATCGGTGATGGCGGCAAGCGTCTCGGGCGATAACAAGACCTTGCCGGAGGCGACGGCAATTCGTTCGGAGATGGGTTTATCACCCACATCCACCATGTTGATGCGGCCGGATTTATCGTAATGTGAAAGTTCTGACATCTGTGAGGGGATTTTCCCGCAAAGCCGCGCAGAACGCAAAGGATCAGGGAAGATGAAATACTTCGACGGTCTCTTCAACTTCTACCGTTTTTCCCTTTGCGACGTGTATGAGCACTTCCGCATCGGCAAACGATACAAAGTCCGAAGATCCCTGCCAGGGCAAAGGTTTAACACCTGGTCGAAGGCCCGGGCCCACGTAGAGTGTTGCGGGCAGATACACGTCTCGTTCTTTTGGAGCCTTGATCGTTTCGAGCGAGAAAGCAAGGTCACTTGGAAGGCCGGAATCGGCCGACGCCATCATTCTGTCGATCAGCAGCCGGACGAAAAGATGGAAAGTGACGGCGGCTGAAACCGGGTTACCGGGAAGGCCAAAAATAAAAGTCTTCTTGAGTTTGCCGAATACGGTCGGCTTGCCAGGCTTCAACGCTACTTTGTCGAAAAAGATATCGGCGCCAAGTTCGCGAAGTGCGGGCTTCGTCAGGTCGTATTTGCCGACCGAGACGCCGCCGGTCGTTATAAGGATGTCGGCCGTTCTCGCCGCCTGTGAAATCTGTGATCTCAGTTCCGAGAGGTCGTCGCCGATGATCGGAAAGATATGAGGTTCCGCACCCGCTTCCCGGCAGAGGGCCGCGAGCATGATGGAGTTTGAGTTTCTGATCTGGTCCTGTTTAGGCTTTTTGCCGATCTCGACGATCTCTGTGCCGGTCGAGAAGATCGCGACCCGCGGGCGCTTTGCGACGCTGACTTTAGCGTATCCGAACGCGGCGGGGATGGCTATGTTCGCGGCGGTGAGCCGTTCTCCTTTCTTCAGAACGGTTTTGCCATTCCTTATTTCTGTCCCTTTTCCGACTATGAATCGGCCCTTTTCGGTCGGTTCGAGAACGTTTACGAAGCCGTTCTCTTCACTTGTCAACTCAATTTTTTGGACGGCATCGGCGCCTTTGGGAACAGGAGCCCCGGTCATGATGCGAACGGCCTCGCCCCGCTTTAATATCTTGTACCAGCCCTTCCCGGCGGCAGATTCGCCGGCAATCCGGAGAGCGACCGGGCCATTTGCAGTGTCGGCTGCCATGACCGCGTAACCGTCCATCTGCGAGCGGTCGAATGGCGGCAGGTCAGTATCCGCGACGATGATCTCGGAAAGGATTCGGTGGATCGCGTCAGCCAATTGGATACGCTCCGAGGAGATCATTGTCGCTTCGTGTTTGATGATGTTGAGCGCTTTTTGGACGGGGATCATTTCGATTAACGGTATTCGGGACGGCGATTCTGGCAGGGCACACTCCCTACCGGTCGTGTTTCTGCCTATTTGATCAAATAAAATTCGGTCTGCCGCGGCCGGAACCATTTGTAGCCCGTTTCGGTCATGTAAGCGTCGTCTTCGGCCATGATCGTAACATTTTGGTTGTTCCACTCAGGAACCACGGTGGAGGTATTCAGTTCGATCGACATATACGAGCCGGGAAGGATCTTCTTCGCCCCGCCTCCGATGTTGCCGCGAAAATCGATCGACGGCCCAAGGCCGTGGCCGTGTGCCCCGAGCGGGTGCGAGTAGATCATTGCCTCGATGCCCTGACGTTTTACTTCGGCCATACTCTTTTCGTAAACCTCAGTTCCGGTCATCCCAGTCCGAGCCACTGAAAACAAAATATCCTGAAGCCGATTGGTATTTGTCAGGGCGGTGTTTAGTCCGGCCGGGACGTCGGTCTCGCCTTCCTTGAGAACGTAGGCGTGTTTCTGCCAGTCGGTCGAAAGGCCCATGTAATCGAGGCCGAAATCGACGTGAAGCAGATCGCCACGTTGGATCACGTCCGATTCGGCGGCAGTCGCTAGGAATTGCCCCTTTAATCCGGTTTCTGCCCTTTGCCGCTGGATCCGCAGGTCCGGCTGGAACCAGATGGTGAGACCAAGTTTGTTGACCTGCTCCATCATCCACCAGCGGACGTCGCCGACCGTGGTCTTGCCGGGCGTGATGACCTCGTTCGAAAACGCACGCCGGGTGATTACGTCGGTCGCGAGGACGGCTGTGCGGTAATGTTCAAGCTCTTCGGGAAGGCGCGTGTCGAAGAACTCAGTGAGCAGATTCGCGGCAGAAACGAATTGTTTCTCATTCTCAGGCCCGAGCGCATCGGCCAAAAATCGATAAGCATCATAGCTGAGTCCGCTTTGCTGGCCGCGGGTGCCGCCAATGTTGAGAGCGATCGTTTTCGGTTTGCTCTCATCGACTAATTTTTTCAGTTCTTCGCCAAACTTATCACGGGCGGGCATTATAAACCGGTAATGGTTCTTCAACCTCTCCTCGTCGTATCGAACCATTGCGATCCGTTCAAGCCTCTCGCCCCGATCGATGAATATGAACAGGTCGCGGCGTCCGACGATCGGGATCGGCGGCGTGATATGCGGCGTCACCGGATCGCTGTTGAATTCTTCGTTGACCACGATCCACATCTCGATGCCGTGGCGCTTCATCATCGGCAGCAACAGGGAGCCGAGCCGCTTTCGCAGCCATTGCTCGCGAACGTCCATCTGCTCACGCTGAGTCAGGAGCTTCGGCAGCCCGGGAATCGGTTCATTGGAACGGTTCTGCGCGAACGCAATGTCTGAGAGAAGCAGGAACGCAGCAGTGACAAAAAGGAGTTTGATCTTCATAACAGCGAGGGGAATTCTGGCGTTGCGAATCGCACAATTTCCTATGAAATGCTAGACTTTTTGTTTGAAGTAACGACTCAAATCTTATCACATAAATAGCTTAGCGAGGATTTAGAAAAACGTGATCGACTTTGAATTAACCGAAGAACACATTGCCCTAAGGAAGACCGTCAAGGAATTTTGCGACGGCGAAGTGGCTCCATTCATAAAAGAATGGGATGAGAAATCCCATTTTGAGAGAAACGTCTTTGACAAGATGGCCGAGCTTGGACTGTTGGGCGTTTGCATACCGGAGCAGTATGGCGGGGCGGGATTTGATTACATCTCGCTAGGGCTGGTCTGCGAAGAGCTTGAGGCCTGCGATACGTTTCTTCGTGTGGCGATGAGCGTGCACGTTGGGCTTAACAGCCTGAGCGTTTACAGTTGGGGCACAGAGGAGCAAAAACAGAAGTATCTTGTCCCGCAAGCGAAGGGCGAAAAGCTCGCCACTTTTGGGCTTACCGAGCCAAACGCCGGAAGCGACGTTGTCGGAATGCGATCTTACGCCAAGAGGGATGGCGATGACTGGATCCTGAACGGTGAGAAAATGTGGATCTCGCTCGGCGACGTGGCCGATCATTTTTTGTTTTTCTGCTGGACCGATCAGGAGAAACAAAAGGGGCGCGATCACAGTGGAATTTCGTGCTTTATCGTCGAACGGACGATGCCCGGATTTACAAGCGGCACGCTGCACGGCAAATTGGGGATCAAGGCAGGGAATACCGGATATTTCTCGCTGCAAGACGTTCGCGTGCCTAAAGAGAATATGCTTGGGAACGAAGGCGAGGGATTTAAGATCGCGATGTTCTCACTAGAGAACGGCCGTTACACGGTCGCAAGTGGTGCGACCGGCGTCATCCGCGCATCACGTGACGCATCCGTCGCATACGCTAATACTCGAGAGGTCCAAGGACAGACGATCGCAAACTTCCAACTCGTCAAACAGAAGATCGCCGAAATGGAGGCAGATTACCAAATGTCCCATCTGCTGTGGCTGAAATGTGGTTATCTCAAGAACTTGGGCAAGCCATCTGCACGTGCGGCAAGCCTCGCTAAATGGCAGGCTACGATTCGATCCGAAAAAGCCGCATCAATGGCGATCGAGGTGCATGGAGCCAACGGCTATACGAACGACTATCCTGTCGAACGATATTTGCGAAATAGCAAAGCCGCCGTGATCTACGAGGGCACGCGCGACATACATACGTTGATGCAAGCCGATTGGGCGCTTGGCCTGAAAAAGGAAAAGGCGGCCAGGGTGATCCTGCCGCCATATCAACCAACTGACGCGAAAGGCACGGCCGGTTAGTTTTCGTAGGAAACTGACATCTGAAAAATTATCAACCGTTAACTGATCAGCAAAGATTGCCCGATCAGTTAACGGTTTTCAGTTGACAGTTACGAAAGCTAAAAGCCTTTTTCAGGGGAGATATTGGACATCTTCCACTCGCCGCCTTCCTTGATGAAAAGGACCTCGTAACCGCTCGGATAACTTACCGTCTTCACTCTCGCAACCGCTTTATCGCCCTTGAACTGCTCGTTCGAGACCTCGCACATCTCATTCGTCACCTTGTCCACATATTCACTGATCTTTGTAATGCCTTCCGCTTTCATGTCCTCATCAAAGCTGGCCAAGGTGTCGGACGTAAAGAATTTCCGTATAGCCGCCTCGTCCTTTTTGACTACCGCGGCACAATAGGCTTTGTACACAGGAGTAAGGGTTGGGGCGTTGTTAGTGACCGAGCCCGGCGTCGGGGTCGTAACCGCGGTCGGGTCCTTTTCGGCCTTGTTAGCTCGGTTCGTGTTTGCGGCATTCGCGGCGTTGGAAGTATTGCCTTTTTCTGCCGGCGTTTCTCCGCAAGCCAGAAGAAACGATGCACCGACAAAGACAAGGATAATTACAAGGAATTGTTTAGCCATAGTTCTCTCCAAGTTTAAATTTCCAAGTATAATAAATTGAACACGATGGACAAAACATATCGAACAGAGTTGCGTCGAAAATTTCTCATCGAGACGCTTCCGGAACCTTTAACGCGGGCGAGTCGTCACCTACAGATCTTTGACAACTACATTGCCGGAACACGGATGAGAATACGTTCGGTTCGCGATCCTGAAAGCAAAGAATGGTCGTGGATCTTGCAGCAAAGAATTCCGGCGGAGATCGATGGCCGGATGGCCGCAAAGGTCAGCGAGATACACCTAAACGAGGCTGAACACCAGGTTTTTTCTGTTTTCGAGGGCACCGAGATCAGGAAGAACCGGTATTTTCATGAGTTCGACCGGCGGCTATTTCTGATCGATATGTATTTAGGCGAACTTTGGGGTTTGAACATTGCAAGCGCTGAATTTCCCGACGAAGCCTCGTTAGTTGAATATGAACCACCTCCATTTGCTGTCTTCGAGATAACAAACGATCCATTCTTCAACGGGGATGAACTGGCCCACAGCAAATTCAAAGACGTTCGGAAGGAAGTGGCCCGGATCTCTGAGGGCTCCCTGGTCAAATTCGACACCGCTCAATAAGAGAGGCTGTCTGAAAAGGCGGCCTCTTTTTTGTTTGGGTGCTAGGTTGTGGGCGCAACACAGTTTAAACTTTTGGATATGGCAAAAAAGAAGGTCGTATTCAAGAGGTATGAGCAGAACCAACCGATGTTGCTGCCGCCGA
>JBGSYT010000120.1:0-35985 GCA_041750855.1 Pyrinomonadaceae bacterium
TCGGCGGCAGCAACATCGGTTGGTTCTGCTCATACCTCTTGAATACGACCTTCTTTTTTGCCATATCCAAAAGTTTAAACTGTGTTGCGCCCACAACCTAGCACCCAAACAAAAAAGAGGCCGCCTTTTCAGACAGCCTCATTCAAAATACGCGACATTACGGGCACAATCGCAGTGCCCGTTTTGGCGTTTTGGTTTATATCCTACGTAAACTGGACGCTGGTTTACTCCGACTTGGCATTTCTACATCGCAACCACAAAATAGGCCAACGAGTTAAGGTTCGGGAGTAATACAGGGCTGCGCGCGGCGAATGCTAATTCTCGTCGGAATGATTTGTGGTTAGGTGCCGTCAGTCCGATGATTACAATGGAAGTGTTTATCCGTTATACTCAGAATAAATGAACGGCGGGTCCGATTTAAACACTTGTGGTCGCAGGAAATAGCGACAGCATAGTTCCAAGGTGGACGCTCCCGGTTGTGAACGAGAACACCTGCGTAACCAGCATAGGTTCCAAAGGTAGGTTTGCGATACCGTGGAAGGGCGGTCGCGTTCATTTATCCAGAATATGAAGCTTCTTATTTCTTATGACGGCTCGGCGTGTGCCGACGCTGCGATCGACGATCTCCCACGTGCAGGGTTGCCCGAAATAGGGGAAGCGGTCGTGTTATCGGTTGCTGAGGTATGGTTGCCGCCGCCGAATGGCGAGCCCGGCGGAGCCTCGATCAGGGTCCATCTTGACAGCGACACCGAAGAGACCATGAAACGCCATTATGAGGCGAACAAGCTGAAAGTGGCAGAGGCAGAGTCGCTGGCAATTGCTGCAAAACAGCGTCTGGCCAATCTGCTGCCGAAGTGGGAGATTTCGGCTGAAGCGACCTACGGTTCACCAGCGTGGGAGATCCTTTCGCGGGCGGACGATCTTAATCCTGACCTTATCGTCGTCGGGTCGCAAGGACGTTCGGCGATAGGAAGATTTTTCCTCGGGAGCATTTCGCAAAAGGTTGTGACCGAAGCCCGATGTTCCGTAAGGATCGGCCGCGGCCGTGTCGAGGTCGAGCCGCTCGCTCTGCGGTTGGTTGTAGGATTTGACGGATCGGCTGGAGCCTTTGCTTCGGTCAACGCCGTAGCCGCTCGGAATTGGCCGGCCGAAACGGAAGTTAGGCTGGTCGCTGTAACGGAATCCGTAACTCCTTCGACGCTCGGAAGCTTTATTCCGCCCGTGGTGGATTTTGTCGATCAGGTCCATACGTCCGAGCGAAAGCTGATCGAAAATATGGCGGTAAAAGCGCTCGAAGAATTAAAACTGAAAGATATAGACTCCGGTTTATACATCTACGACGGAAATCCGAAGCATACACTTGTGAAAGAAGCGGAGAATTGGGGCGCGGATTGCATTTTTGTCGGTGCCAACGCCTTTGGCAGCCGGCTCGAGCGTTTCCTTTTGGGAAGCACGTCGGCGGCGGTCGGTGCAAGGGCGCACTGTTCGGTAGAGGTTGTGCGGACCTAACCAGTTGCGGCCGTCTTTGCAGGCGGGTCAAACAAACATCTTGCCGGGATTAAGAATGCCGTTCGGGTCGAAGACCTTTTTTATTCCCTTCATTATTTCAAGCGTCGGACGGTCGATCGCATAGTCGAGATACTGCGCCTTGACATAGCCGATGCCATGCTCGCCGGAGATGGTGCCGCCAAGCTCGACCGAGAGCCGAAACGTCTCTGCGACGCAAAGGCGGGCTCGAGCAATGGCCGCCGGGTCCTCGCGGTCAACTACGAAATTGACGTGGATATTGCCGTCGCCCGCGTGGCCGAAGTTGGCAACAAAGGTGTCGTGCCGCCGGCCGATCTCTTCGATGCGTGCGACCAATTCGGGCACCTTTGACCTCGGCACCACCACATCCTCATTGATCTTCAGCGTGCCATATTTCATCAGGCTGGGCGAGATCGCCCGCCGAACGTCCCACAGCTTGTCTTCCTCTTCCCGGGTCTGCGCTCGGATGACGTCAAAACCGCCGTTCTCGCCGATGATCCGTTCGATCATAGCGGCATTTCGCGCGACCTCTTCGGCCGATCCGTCAACCGCCACGAGCAGGATCGCCTCGGCCTCTTTCGAGAGCCCGAAGGCAAAGCTCTCTTCGACCGCAGCGACGCAGAACTTGTCGATCACCTCCATCGCCATCGGGAGAAGGCCTTCAGGCGTGAATTTGGTCAAAACGCGGCAGGCGGCCTCCATCGAGTGGAAATTCGCCCGAACGGTCGAGGTCGCTTCGGGCATGGGCAGCAGCTTGAGCGTCGCTTCAGTGATGATGCCAAGCATCCCCTCGCTGCCGCACATCAGGCCAGTCAGGTCAAAACCCACGACGTTTTTTACGGTCTTGCCGCCGGTGCGAATTATCTCGCCCGTCGCAGTGACGACCTCCAAGCCAAGAACGTGATGTTTGGTGACGCCGTATTTGGGCGTGCGCATCCCGCCCGCATTCTCGGCGATGTTGCCACCGATAAAAGAGTCTTTGTAGCTGGCAGGATCGGGGGCAAACATCAAGCCATCCTCGGCCACCGCCTGCTGAAGCTCGAACGTTGTCAGCCCTGGCTGGCACGTAACGTAAAGGTCATCCACGTTGATCTCAATGATCCTTTTCATCCGATCGGTGCCGATGACGATGCCGCCGTCAACCGGTACCGCACCGCCCGTGTAGCCCACACCGCCGCCGCGAGCGGTTACGGGAAAAAGATGTTCGTTTGCAAGCTTTAGGATCGCGACCATCTCGGCGGTCGATTCCGGGAAAACGACTGCTTCGGGAGGAAACTTCTCTTTCACTGCGTCGGCCCCGTAGGGCTCGACCCGCGACGGATCAACCACGACATTCTCATCGCCGACGATCAGCTTCAACGCAGCGATAACCTCGGGTCTCGACGCGCTGGTGGTCTTCCGGCCCGAAGATTCGAAATGTATCGACCGATACGTGCTCATAGAACTTCGTCAAGTCGATCGTCCCATTTCTGTTCGACCGGTTCGCCGAGCTTGCCGAGCCATTTAGCGATTATCATTGAAACGGTCGCGTCGCCCGTGACGTTGATCGTAGTGCGGCACATATCGAGTGGCCTGTCTATCGCAAAGATAAGGGCGAGGCCGACCTCGGGGATGCCGGCTTGAGCAAGCACGATGACGAGCATTACCATACCGGCACCCGGCACCGCAGCGCTGCCTATCGAAGCAAGCGTTGCTGTAACGATGATGCCTAGCTGGACCCCGAAACTGAGTTCCATTCCGAACGTCTGTGCGATGAAGACAGCCGCAACGGCCTGATAAAGGCTTGTGCCGTCCATGTTTACGGTCGCACCGATCGGCAGAACAAAGCTGGCAACCTCGTCGTCAACACCGAGATGCTCGGTGACGCGCTCCATCGTTACCGGAAGGGTCGCCGCGCTCGAACTGGTCGAAAAGGCGAGAAGCTGGGCTGGGGCAATGCCCTTGAGGAAAAAAGCCGGCGTTTTCTTGGTGAACACCCAGACAAGGAAAACATAGAATAAATAGAGCATTGCCAGCCCCACCAAAACGCTCAGCGCGTACCACAGCAGCGCAATGAACAGGTCGGCGCCCGGTGCTTCGGCGATGATGGATGCAAGCAGTGCAAAGACGCCGAATGGCGCGGCAAGCATTATCAAGTCGATCATCTTCAGCACAACCCCGTTCAGGCCCGCGAAAAACCCTTTTACGGGAGCGGCCTGATCGGGCGGGATCAGTATCAGCCCGATGCCGAAAAAGATGGCGAAAACGATGACCTGCAGCATGTTTGCGTTCGAGCTGGCCGCCGAAAAGATGTTCTCTGGCACGAGGTCTTCAAGCGGTTTGAGCGGCCCGGTATCCTTCTGCCTTTCAGCGGCGACGATGCGGTCCCCCGCTTGCTTTTCGTAACTGGCGAGCAGCTGCGTCCGCGTTTCTTCCGTGACGGCAGTTCCCGGCTTCACAATATTCACGATCGCAAGGCCGATGCTGACGGCGATCACCGTGGTGCAGACATAGAACAAGATGGTTCTGAGGCCCATCTTCGAAAGCTGTGTGATGTTGTTCAGGTCGGCTATACCGGTGATCAGCGACCCCAGGATCAGCGGTATCGCGATCAGCTTGAGCAGATTGATGAATATCGTCCCAAAGGGCTTTATCCAGTCAACGATAAAATCCTTGCCCCAGTCGAACTGGGTGACCGCAACTGCGAACAAAACGCCCGCCGCCATACCCAGCAAGATCCGCCAATGCAATGCCAGTTTTTTCATGTTCGGAAGTTTCCCCTTTTTTCAGTTTCAAATCAACTTTTGGCTCCTTGAGTAAAGTAATCAGCAATGCTTGCAGCGGCTTGCCAATTGGCAATTACAGGTGCATACTCGCACCGCGTTTTTTACGCGTAATTGTCAGACGTTGATGAAGTTATACGAGATTCTATAACGATCACGGAAGGAAGGAACGACCGATGCCAAAGAACGAAAACGACGATAGCAGTCTAAATCCATACGAAAGTGAACTGACGACCGATCTCGACGACGACACACCCGACAAGCCGAAAGGAGTGCCGCTGCACACTAAGATACTGATCGGCTTGCTGGTCGGCGTAGCTGGAGGATTGGCTGTAAATTGGACGCTCGGCGGCGACAACGAATGGGTCGTTTGGACGGTCGAGAATTTTACCCGTCCAATCGGGCAATTGTTTTTGAATTTGCTGCTAATGATCGTTGTGCCGCTAGTTTTCTCATCGCTTGTTGTCGGTGTAGCGGGGATTGGCGATATAAGAAAACTTGGCCGCATTGGCTTCAAGGCGTTCGCCTACACGCTAGTGATCTCCGCTATCTCGGTTGTGATCGGACTGGGCCTGGCGAATACGATCCGTCCTGGCGAACGCATCAGTGATGAAACCGCACTGCAGTTGAAGCAGGAATTCAGCAGCGCGGGAAGTGCGGCGGCCGAGGCCCAAAAAAAAGCCGCAGACGTGGCAAAAGCCGACACGGCACTGATGCAAGTCGTGAAGACGATCGTCCCGAGCAATGTGTTTAATTCGATCGCCGGTGTTAGCCCGAACATGCTTCATATAATGTTCTTTGCTCTTATACTTGGTATCGCCATTACGCTGCTGCCCTCGCCGGTCTCAGCCCCTTTCGTTAACGTAATGGAATCGCTTTTTGCGATCACAGCAAAGATCATTGACATCGTGATGAAGTTTGCGCCGTATGCGGTCGCATGTCTCCTGTTCAATAACATCGCACAGTTCGGGCTGGAACTGCTTCAATCGCTCGGCTGGTTTGTCGTCACGGTTCTCCTTGGCCTTTCGCTGCATTTCTTTGGCGTCTATTCACTATCGGTATGGTTCCTTTCAGGGATAAATCCGATAGAATTTTTCAAGCGTGTCCGAACTGTTATTCTCACTGCATTCTCAACTTCGTCATCTAATGCGACCCTGCCGACCGCGCTCCGTGTTTCGCATGAGAATCTCGGCGTCCCGAAATTTATCAACAGCTTTGTGCTGACCGTCGGCGCAACCGCAAACCAGAATGGAACTGCTCTTTACGAGGGCGTGACGGTGCTATTCTTATCACAGCTCGCTGGCCTTGAACTTACCATGGGGATCCAACTAATGGTGGTTTATATGGCAATTTTAGGCGGAATCGGCACAGCCGGCGTACCATCCGGCTCAATTCCATTCATAATAGGCATATTGGTGATGATCGATCTGGACCCAGCGCTAATTGCGGTCATTCTTGGGGTTGACCGGATCCTCGATATGTGCCGAACTACTTTGAACGTGGTCGGCGATATTACAGCCGCTACATTTGTTGCGAGAAGCGAAGGCTACGAACTTTTAAACGTAAAGGAAAATAAGGGCCTGATTTGAAGCGTGAACCCGCAACGAACTTGCAAACCCCACTTTGTAGGTGGCATTTTCGACACGGAGGTTGAAGGATGTTCCCGATCGGTGATGACAATTCTGATGTAAAGATCGTTCCGTTCGTCAATTATCTTTTTATTGGTATTAATGTCCTGGTGTTTGTGCTGCTGCAGGGCCTTGGTAGCAACGAAGCTTTTTCGTATGCGTTTTCGCTTGTGCCGCAGGAAATAACGTCGGGTGTCGATCTGACGGGTGTCCAGGTGGTTCGCGACTCGTTTGGCAACACAGCCCAGGTCAAGCATTATTCAACCCCTCTGCCGGTTTACTTCAACTTCCTGAGCTCGATGTTCATGCACGGAAGCATCATGCATATTTTCGGCAATATGCTGTTTCTGTGGATCTTCGGCGACAACCTCGAAAACCTGCTCGGCCACATTCGGTTCGCGGCATTCTACATCGTTTGCGGCATCGCGGCGGCGCTGGCCCAGATCGCGATGGATACGGACTCGGTCATTCCGATGCTGGGCGCGTCGGGTGCGATCTCGGGAGTGCTGGGCGGCTATGTTCTGCTTTTCCCGCAGCGAAAGGTCAGGGCGATCATTTTTAACTTCCTGACCACCGTGCCAGCGTTTGCTGCAATTGGTATATGGATCGCATATCAGTTGATACTTGGCTATTTAACGCCGGCTGGAACCGGCGGCGTCGCCTACGCAGCCCATATCGGGGGTTTCGTCGCTGGCCTCGCTCTTGTCAAAGTGTTTGCGATCGGGCGTGAGGTATAGGACTGATCCCATCCAAACAATTTCAAAGGTCCGTGAATTTCCACACTACTTGGTAATTGCAATGCCATTTTCGTGCCGCATTTGCGGCAACCCCGAAAACAACAGGATGCACTCGGCTCGTGAGATGATGTTCGGAACGCGAGAGAGGTTTGATTATCTCGAGTGCGGGCAGTGCGGCACGGTGCAGATAGCGGAGATACCCGATCTGTCGTCACACTATCCCGAGGACTACTATTCGTTCGGGCCGGTCGCGGATGTCGCGGTCGGAAAGAACTTCGTGCGGCGGCTGGCCGCCCGCCTCACGGGCAAATATCTTATAACTGGTCGAGGAATCGGAGGCCGGATCGTCGTAAAGCTTGAACCTCGGCTGGAAATGCACTTTCCTATATCGCTCCGCGAACCGATCCTCCGGTTGACCGATAGCTCCAGGATCCTCGACGTCGGCTGCGGCACCGGACATCTTCTGCAAACTCTGCACTATTTCGGATTTCGCCACTTGACAGGTGCTGATACCTTTATCGCCGAGGAGATCGAACATCCAACCGCCGTGACGATCCTCAAGCGGCCGCTTGAGCGGCTTGACGGCCCCTTTGACCTGATAATGATGCATCATTCGTTCGAGCACATGCCGGAACCGCTGGTCACCTTGCGTGAAATTCACAGACTAATGGCAGATGACGGTTTCGTCTTGCTCAGAATTCCTGTAGTGAGTTTTGCCTGGGAGAAATACGGGATCAATTGGGTACAGCTCGACCCGCCGCGGCATCTCTACCTCTACACCGAAAAAAGTTTGCGTCTGCTTGCGGAGCAGGCCGGATTTTCCATCGAGAAAGTCGTCTATGACTCGGTCTCTTTTCAATTCTGGGGCAGTGAACAGTATCTCCGTGATATTCCTTTGAACGACAGCCGTTCACAAAGCTTTTCCGGACAAGGCGGCCTATTCACCCGCGATGAGTTGGCCGGGTGGGAGGTCGATGCCGAACGCCTCAACGCAGAGGGACGCGGCGATTCTGCCTGTTTTTACCTTAGAAAAAAGAATGAACCTAGATCGGTCGAATAAGTCGGGATACCTTCACGGCTTTATGATCAATCCCTGCCCGGTAGGTAAAGAAAGGATCGGGACATTCTTCTGTCTAGCAAAATCGTCAAATGCGTGTTTCTGAACGATGTGCTTTGCCCAACCGTAGTCGTCCAGGACGATCGCGGCCCCACTTACAAGCCTGTCCCAGAAATACTCGACGGCGGCGATCTCAGGCGCCGCGCAATTCAAGTCGATCGACAAAAAGCTGACCGCATCGGTCTTAACTTGGTTCAAGACTTCGGGAATATTTCCCTTAACGATGACTACGTTACGGAAATCGCTGAAAGTCTCAGCAACCGACTCGTAATTACTTGTGTATGGATATTCAAGAATGCCCTTTCGCTTTTCTTCTTCCGATACTAAATCTTCCGCGAGGCCTTCAAAATTATCGACCAGAAAGAACTTTCTGTCGGTCAGCTTCGAAAAATCGACATACTCTATAATGGCCCGTGAAAACCCGCCTTTATGGACTCCGCATTCAACAAAATCACCCTCCAGCTGCAAGGCTCGGGTTGCGGCCCAAAAAAGTGTGTGAACTCTCCAGTGTACCTGTGTGCCGAACCACGAATTCAATCTCTCGCCCTCTTCGTACGCCCTAATAAAGGCTTCGTCAGACATGAAGTCGCAGTTATGCACCGTTGCTAACCCGTCCTGATCGTAGGTGTTAGTAGGCAGGTCTGGCCCGTTGGATTTAAGCGCCCTTAGTGCCGCGACCATATGTGCAGGGAGAATTTTCTTCGCTATCTTACCAACCATATCAGTGCTACTGCGTAAGTTCCTTTCTGCACTTTTTCTTTCGCTAAAGCAAGTCCATCAAATATCCTGGAACGCATGTTTGAGGTAGAATTCTTATCGGACTAAGCGATTCTGAGACAACAAGGCGTCACTTAGGCTTGGCATCCTGAGCTGCAGATCGAAGATAGAGATCAACCGAAGTTAGAAGAGTGTGGTAAATCACGCGATCCGACAAATCCTGGCATGCCCCCGATGCAAACACGGCCTAGCCGCAGGCGATCTTTTAGTTTGCAGCAATTGTGGGATCGAGTATCCGGTTGTTGACGGCATACCGGTATTGATCGACGACGACCGAAGCCTCTTTAAGCGGGACGATTTTGTCTTACATCGCGACACTACCTACGGAAAACCTGCAACGGGGTGGAAGAAGTTCGTATTGGCTTTGATACCGTCAATAAGTACGAATCTGGGATCGGACGAGAATTTCCGAACGTTCTTTTTACACTTAAAAGCACACTCCGCTCGACCTCGCGTACTGATAATCGGCGGGGCGGTGGAAGGTAAAGGCCTCGCTCTCGATCCGATCGCAAACGATGTCGAACTCGTCGAGACCGACGTTTCGTTTGGCGTTCGAACTGGGTTGATCTGCGATGCACACGACCTGCCGTTCCGCTCCGGCACATTCGATGGAGTGATCGCCCAGGCCGTGCTTGAACACGTGGTAGATCCGTTCCGATGCGTTACTGAGATCGAGAGAGTGCTTGCACCGGGCGGCCTGGTTTACGCGGAGACCCCGTTTATGCAGCAAGTCCATATGGGACGGCATGACTTTCTGAGGTTCTCTCACCTCGGCCATCGCCGGCTGTTTCGTGGTTTTGCGGAGATCGACAGCGGCGCGGTCGGCGGTCCGGGAACTGCCCTCGCCTGGTCATGGGCATATTTTCTTCGGAGCATTTTTCGCGGGCGGACGATGCAAAGGGCCGCTTTCGCTTTTGGTGCGATGACCGGCTTTTACTTTAAGTATTTCGACTATTTTATAGCCTCGAGGCCGGGCGGGTTTGACGCGGCGTCCTGTTATTACTTTCTCGGATCAAAGAGCGAAGAGCCGTTAAGCGACCAAGAACTGGTGAAAGGCTATCTCGGCACTTTCTAAACGTCTAAGCGACCATATCGTGTCTTGGCTCTCTTATGCCTCATCCGCCGAACAAGGCGATAGAACGGCATGGGCGTCACGATCCGCATCGCCGCCATAATATTGGACGCGATGCGATGTGAGCCGCCGGTTTCCAATAGAAGTTGTGCGGCCCGTCGCTTTCGGCCCGTCCTTGCTAGTGTCGGGATCGTTCCGAATTTCACATTTTGCTGAATCTCCGCCAGTCTCTCATCAGAGAGCTTTAGAACACCTTTCACCCTGGACTGTGCACTAAGCCACTCGTCAAGCATGAGCGATGAATCGGAGCTTGTATTATCGTCATGGATGCGCCACGTAGACAAAGGCCTCGGGTCGAGAGCAAACTCGCCCTCCGCCGAAAGCCTGAGGTAAATGTCGTAATCCTCTAATATTGCATCATCGTGCCAGCGAGCTTTGGCCAAAGCCGCCCTGCGGTACAGAACGCTTGCGCTGGCCGGAATGATCGGGGTCAAAAGCATCTCAGTCGCAATACCGTCGGCATACTCCGCCCAATTTGACGTGACGTCGAAGATCTCATCGTCGTCATCGATCAGAAATGAATATCCATATGAGAGCACCGCGTTTGGTCTTGACGCGAGTACACGGGCCCGGCTCTCCAGGAACTCGGGCAGCCATACGTCGTCGGAACTTATGTAGGCGAACAAATCGCCAAAACTGAGGTCAAGTGCCTGGTTCAGCGTACGGCAGAGTCCCCAATTTTCCCTCGCGATAAGCTCGCAATCAAAGGGGCAATCCTTGAGCACCCTCTCGATCAACTTGGGCGAACCGTCGGTCGAGCCATCGTCAATCACCAGCAATTTTCGGGGCCGAAGCGTTTGCTTGAAAATCGACCGCAGCGTACGCTCGACGAACTCCGAATGTTGATACGACGGGACCACAACGAAGATATCCGGTGACTTAGGATTTGCTGGCTGACCTTCGTTTGGCATTTAATTGAAGAGAATCGCTTTGAACGGTCAATCGACCGGAATTCACTATCGATGAAAATACTTTACTATATCGACTCGCTTCAACGAGGCGGAGCCGAAATCCAGGCTCTCGATGTCTGCAGGAACGGCGCGAGGTTCGGACTCGAGATCACGGCCGTTACAGGCCGCAGCGGTGCGCTCGAGAATGACTTTCGGAACTCAGGTGTCGAGTTTATCCGGCTGCAGAGAAAGTTCCCGGTCGATCTTTATCTAGCTTCACAACTTCGCAAGATCATAAAAGAACGGGGTATCGAGATCGTCCATGGTTACCAGCCGGTGGACGGCATTCATCTCTATCTCGCAAGCCGCGGCCTTCGCAAGGTGAAGCGCGTACTCAGCTTTCAGGGCTTTATTCAGGACAAGAAAAACCGGTTGGCCGCGAGGTTTCTGATACCACGAATGCACGCAAACATTTCCGTCAGCCATGGCCTGTCAAGATGGCTGGCAGAGACGGACCACCTCGAAACTACACCCAATTTTATCGTGATCTATAACGGGGCCGACCCCGCAAGGATGGAGAGATCAGGAGCTAGGATAAGGGCCGAGATCGGCCTGGGAAAAGACGAACTCCTGATCGGAATGGTCGCCAATTTTTACCGGGACCCCAGAAAAGACCACCTCACGGTTTGCAGGGCGCTTCCGCAGGTTTTCGGTGAGGTGCCCAACGTACATTGCATATTTGCCGGCGGCATCGAACCCGGAGCAGAAGAGAAGATGGCAGATTGTCTGAATTTTTGCCTCGAGAACGATATCGCGGACCGGGTTCATTTTGTAGGTTCACGAAGCGACATATCGGACATTCTTTCCGAGCTGGACGTTTTCGTATTTTCGTCGCTGTATGAAGGGCTTCCTGTGGCCGTTTCTGAAGCTATGCTCGCCGGTGTTCCGATGATCGTTTCAGAGATCGGTCCGCTGCTTGAAGCAACGGCGAACGGTCGTTATGCAGAAACTTTCCCCGTCGGGGACCATGCCGAGCTTGCCCGGAAACTGACAGGCTTGCTGCAGGATCCAGAAAAGCGCACGCGTCTTTCGTCAGAGTCGCAACGGCATGCTGCCAAGAATTTCAGCATCGACGCTCATTTGCGAAGTCTTTCGGGCCTTTACGCCAACCTGCTCCAATAGCGGCCCGCGAGGCTAAAATTCCACTGACTGTTGAAGTTAATCGGCCGTTGTCGATGACGCAGATAGGTGCGGTCACTGTCGCTGAAATTCAGGCGTTCCGAGCACAAGGCTGACGATTTTAAATACCTCCGGATCGCCGTTTGGTGCCAGAAGCCTGAACGGCCTTTCGCGTGGCCCGGCACCGGCCGGCTGGGTCGCGGCAGTATAAGAAACGTCATCGTCCGGTGGGTTCCCGGCGTTGGCGGCTAGAAGCGGCTTTTCGGCTTGTTTCTCAAGAGTTGACCTTGTTTCGGTCGATACATCGTCTTGCAATACACCCGCGATCGCCTTGTTCAGGATGGCTGACCTGTCCGCCCCTTTGAACCGGTTGAGATCAACCCAAGTTCCCGGGATCTGGTTACCCGAGAGAGCGATCGCGAAATTCAAACGCTCAAGCAATGCGCCCGTATTCACCCAGTCTTCCGCAGAATCCGGATAGCCCGTCGGCGCCTGATATCCATATGGGACCTCGCCCAGTTTGTTGAGCATCGCGATCAGTGCGGGACTGGAATTCGTTTCACCGCCGACCGTCCTGATGGCTGAAATCGCCAGTTCAAACGGTGTCTTGATCTTTGCGCGATAGTTTTCGGAAGCGAAAAATTCTTTGTCATTGAAAAGGGTTCGAAGTGTGGACTTTATGTCTCCATTCGACTTGCTGAACGACTGGGCAACACGGCTGACCAAACCATCGCTCGGATTGTCGCTAACGAACTTGACCGCAAGCTTTCTGGCTATGAACTTTGCCGTTGCCGGATGTTTTACTAATATATCGATGACCTTCAGGCCGTCCTTGATCCCACCCTCGCTGACCGTTTGTCCCAAAACCGATTTAGGCTGCTTGTCGTGCCAGCGCTCATTGAAATAAAACTCACCGCTCTCGACATCATCTGGGATACCAGCCTGTCTCTGAAGCCGGGCGAGCCGTTGGTCCTCATTCCCCTGGATCATTGCACCCGCCGCACGGCGATATCCGCGAGGATCTGCTATGGTCCATCCGGTAAACGCCCTTGCAACCTCAACGATATCTTTCTGCGTGTAGCCCGAGTCAACACCCATCGTGTGGAGTTCCATCAATTCGCGGGCGTAATTTTCGTTTAATCCACGTCGAGACTGTTGCTGTAGATTACGTTGTGCGTTCTGCGCCTGTCTTATTCGCTGATCGAGTTGTTCGTCGGTGAGGCGCTGCTGCCACTTGATTCTTTCACGCATTTGCGGGGTTAAATTGCCGTTTCGGAGCATTTGCTGTAATGGCCCCGGACGCTGATTCGCCGGCTGGGCCGTCGGTGCGACTGACTCGAAATTATCGAGATAGAAGAGCATCGCCGGATGCTGTGCAGTGCCAACGACGAGGTCACGGAAGTTTCCGAGAGCGTGTTTCCTTAGCACATCTCGTTCATAGCTGGGAATGAACCATCGAACGGCGGCCTTTCCGGCAAACACGTTAAAGTGGTTCTGCCAGAAATCGACCATCACCTCTTGAAGCTGCCGCTCAGAATAAACCGCCCTTAGTACCCTGTTTGCGACGATCTGCGGCTGAAGCTGCCCGGCAGGCCGAAGATCGTATTTTCGATAGTATTCCTGAATTTTTTGCTGGCGTTCCCGGCGTTCTTTGTCGTTCATTTCCTCGGGATTGCGTGGCTGATTTGCAGCGTTTGTCCCGTTTCCTTCAAGCATCCGCAGCAACTCAGCAGGATTAGGGTATTTTGTGAACACCTGGGCCGTCGTCATCTTGAAGACCTCGAGATTTGCCGCTTTACCCTCGGCGATAGAATCGTCGATCGATGAGGGGTCGAGCTGATGTTCGATATACTTCTGAATCCCGATCGCCTTTACCCTTTCAATGTCGCCTGGACGAGCGCCGTAGCCGAGACGATTTAACACATGAAGTGCCTTTTGCTGCTGGCTGAGCGATCTCTTGTCGGACAACACCGTCCCGGCAAGGCCCTGGAAAGGCAAAAGTGTGGATAAAATTACTGAACTAGCAAGGGTTTTCGCCCATGATAAATTAGACATTGAAATTCCTCAGAAATATTGACTTTTTATAACGGCACTATCTTCAACTGCGCCCGAACCATTAGACGCGTCCCGATGAGCTATTGGCGAACAATTCGAACCTGCCCGGGGACGGACCGGGATTTGATGGGTGGAACCGCGAGGTTATGCAACAACAACCCCGGGAATGGCATCAAACAGGTGTTTTCGGGTAGAATTATTCCTGTTTCGATAGATTGTGTGATGATAATACGTTCGATCTTCATGTCTTTGTTCGTCATCGTGGGCGCACTCTCGGTTGGCGGCACAGTGTGGGGCCAGACTGAAACCTTCAGCAGCCCTGAAGTCGAATATACGTTCGAGGTGCCGAACGAACGCTGGAAGATGACTGTAAAGCCGTCTTCCACTACACCGAATGTTGAATTTGTATTCGGTGACCGGAACGACGGCCACCTCGCGGTCCGGCGAGTTAACATGCCCAGCCGCGGTGTTCTTTCCGACCTGATCAAGGACGAAGAGCAAAGGCTATTGTTCCTGAATAGTTTTGTAGCAGGTAAAGAGGAGCCATTCGGCGGGTTTTTGAACGGAACTATCTTTAATTTCGAGTTTGTGCGAGCAGGCCGGCAAATGGCCGGCCGGTTCTACTTCTTACGTTCCGGCGAGAATCACGTTTACGTGTTGAGATTTACCGGCTTTCGCGACAGCATGCGGTCAATTCGCAACCAAACCGACCTGATCGCACGGACGTTCAACGTACGCAAGCAATAATTGACTATCTTCAACCTCACATTTCGTCAGCAGTAATGTTTAACCGTGCTCCGTCCGGGATGATAAACCCCTCCACGTCACTTGAAAGTCCGTCCAATGCCAAAGCAAGGCTTTCAAAGTGTCTCACCCTCATTTTTTCGACGCTCGTTTTGGGAAGGGCGGAAACCAACCTGATGTCGAATTGTTCCGCTTTTTTTAAAAGGCTCCACGCCGTCTGGCCATTGACCTGATAGCTCTCGCAAAGCCTGTCGGCCAGTTCTTCGCTTGTTCCGAACTCATACCATTTAAGAAAGTCGTTCCTTCCCAAACCGTCAAAGCATTCTGCGAGGACTATGATCGTTCCGCCATCGCTGCAGGCCTTCGTAGCCGCATCGATCGATTTATGTGCCTGTATGAGGTTTATGTCATACGGCGAGCCTCCGCAACTGACGATCACGAGGCTGCGTTTAGCACCTGCTTTGACCGAGTTGCGATGTGAGTATTCCTCGCAGGCCTTCAAGTGTGACTGGTTCCAGTGGCCGCAGAACAGATCGGTCACCTCGCCTGCAGAATTAACGATCGAGTTGCAAGCAAATGCAGGCTCGATCATCCCGGCGGCTTCAACAAAAGCTTCATGGACTGCGTTCCCTTCAAGCAGTGCGGTCCCGACACCACCGCGCCTCGATCTTTTAGAACAATCGAAAGCCAGTTTGTGCGTGGCCGAAATGGTCCTCGACGAGGCCAGGCCCGGACAAACAAGTTTTCTCCCACCCGCAAAACCTGCGAAATAGTGAAAGCTTATCCCGCCGACCAAGATCACATGTCTGTTCTCGCTCAGCGCCCGGTTCAGTTCGACCGGTATACCAGACGAAGTTACGCCGACCTGTTCGATCCGCGTAAGTTCTCGGGCACTGTGGTCGAGCGTCTTGATCCGCTGGAAAATAAACGGTGTCAGGATAGACCGCTTCTCATCCTCCGTAACCGGCCGGTGAATACCCGTCGCGAATATAATGCTGATATCAGAGGGCTCGGTCCCGTTTGCAATGAGACGCCGGACAAGAAGGTTAACGATCTGTCCGCAACCGACTTCGCGGGTCGCATCCGGGACGACAATAAGAACCTTTTCGCCCGGATGAACGATCGCTTCGATCGGCGGCGACTCTATCGGAGAATCGAGCCTGCGTCCGATCTCGATGTCGCTTAAACCCGGCAGCTCCTTGGTAGGGCACAAGACAGCAAAGCGGTCGGGATCGAACTCAAAGTAAAAATGGCTCTTTCCGTATTTAAGTTCGAGACTTGCCATCTGCCGGAGATTTGATCGTTAACTGTTCGCAAACTTCGACCGAACCGAGGGCTCGAAACACTTCGTCCCCGTTTCGCAAATATATACGGCCTCGGTTTCGCTGTTCTGCGTCTCCATCTGGATCGTCAGGTGGTCGATGCCGAATTCGTTATGAAGCCGGTCGCGGACAACCGCGAGCAAGTCTGAATGTAGAACACTTTCATTATGGTTGATATGTACCGACAAAGCATGGATGCCGGAGGAGATCGTCCAAATATGAAGATCGTGAATCCCCGTGACGCCTTCGATCTCCATGATGGCGTGCTCAACGGAAGCCAATCTGATGTGCGAAGGTGTGCCTTCGAGCAGGACATTCACAGAATCGAGTATCAAACGCCACGCACCGAAAATAATAATGATGCTAATGAGAATACTTCCAGCCGCATCAGCCCACATCCAGCCAAACGCGAGAATAAGGACACCGGCGGTGATCGCCGCGATCGAGCCGAGAAGGTCACCTATTACATGAAGGAAGGCGCTTCGCATGTTCAGGTTATCGTTGTGGCCAGAATGGAGAAGAGCTGCCGCGACGATGTTTACCAGCAGGCCGCCGGCCGCGATCAGAAGCATTTGAAAGCCTTTTACGTCCTGGGGTTGCTGCAAACGCGAGACTGCCTCGATGATCACCCAAACCGCGAGTAGGGCGAGAATCACCCCGTTTATAAAGGCAACCAGGATCTCAAGCCTGTAGTATCCGTAAGTTTTCTCAGACGTGGCAGGCCTGGCGGCAAACCAAAAAGCGAAAAGCGTCAGCGACATCGCGGCCACGTCCGTGAACATATGACCGGCATCCGCTAAAAGTGCCAGAGAGTTGGCCAGCCAGCCGCCGATGGCTTCGGCAACCATAAAGACGGCGGTTATTGCGAGGGCAATTTTAAGTTTGAAAACGCCTTCGTGCGGCCGCCCGCTGGCAGGATGTTGATGTTGCGAGGCCAGAGCCATCTACCCCCAAATTTCAGAACCTGCGAAGGACCCTCGCCGTGCGCAGCGATATGACAAACCCGGCCCTATTTCCCCGGTCATCGCTTAACTCAACAGCGGTTTCGGAAAGCGGAGTCGAGATCTGAAGCCTGAAGCCTCCGTCAGGGCCCGCGAAAACCTGATTTCCCTGCGATTTGACCACCATTCCGGGCTGGGTCTTTCCGCTGACGAAATAAACCGTCCCACCGACATTCTCGACATTCCAACCCGCAACCTCGATGGTTCGGCTGGTCTCGCGTTTGACGACGCCAAACTTGAACGGATCGCTCCAGTCGCTGGTCTGCCCGGAACGCGACGTTGCCTTCAATCGCCAGTAGTAGGTCCCGGGCGACAGGCCGCCCACCCTGAATTCCCTTGTGACAAGCGATGAACGGTCGATAAGAATAGAATCGGATGCGAAATAGGAGGAGCGGGACACCTGTAAATAAAAACCGGCCGTGGGCGATTGGCCTTCGGACTGCCAGTTCAGTGCCACGCTCGCTCCGCTTCCGGACACGTCCACTATTTGCGAAAGGTTTGCCGGTGCCAGAAGCCGCGGCGGCGGAAGCAGGGCCTCTTTTGAAGAGACCTGGCCTTCCTTTACGGCGGCAAATTCATTCTCAGTGATCGTTGTTTTGGAGCCGCCGATGGTCGTCTCGACCCCGCCGCGGCTTACGCGTATTTCAGCAACACGCTCATCGGCATTAAAACTGACGTCGGTTTGTGATCTAATCTGCGTCTCCGAATCGCGCATCTCGACGATGTTTTCAGTATTGTCGGGTTGGTCCTCCGTTCGAACGTTCATCTGGCCGTCGTCAAGCAAGATCCTGACATTGTTGCCTCCGAAGAGGGACGAATTGTCGCGGATAACAACACTGCTGTTGGGCCGGACAGTTACAACGGAACCGTCGATCATCTGCACTATTGCACGGCCATCTGCCTGGGTTTGGATCGTATCGCCCGCCGCAGCCCAAGTCTCTTTGGTCACAAGTATGGTCTCGCGAGTAGCGGCCCGCGTGATCCTTACATCTCCTTCAAATGAGATTATTCGAGCGGCACTCTTCGGAGCGTCGCCGCTTTCAGTCGGAACGAACCAATTATTCTTGATAGCCCACCAACCACCGAAAATTATTCCGCCCGAAACAAAAAGGAATATCGTAAGCCCGGTGATCGTGCTTCGCCGGATCTTCCACCATTCGACATAGATTTTTTTATATTTGCTTTCCATTTGCCGGAACTAAGTTACGTCCGGATCGCCATCACCCGAGGCAGTTTCGGGGCCCGCAGAATGTTTCGGAGGAAATATCAGGGAAATTACGATCGAGGCTGCGATGGCGAGTACGACCACAGCGAGGGAGATGTTGATCACTTCCCCTTTGAACTCGAGGTTTAAAAACCGCTCAGCAAAGTTTGCGACAGGGTTAGTGCTACCTGTTCCCATTACCATTATCAACCCCTCGGCGAATAGAGGCAACAGCATTTTTACACCGATGAACGTAAGGATGAACGCAAGCCCGATCTTCAGGTAATGGAAACGATCAGCAACATCGGCCAAAAGAAAGAAGAAGGTCCGTAGGCCGAGGATCGCAAAAATGTTAGATGTATAAATTATAAAGCGGTCGGTCGTGATCCCGAAAATAGCCGGGATCGAGTCAACCGCAAAAATGAGATCGGTAAACTCGACGACCAATAGTACGAGAAATAGCAGCGTTCCGGTGCGAACGCCATTCTTCATAATAAAGAACTTGTCCCCATGATATTCCTTTGTTACCCGGATGTACCGAGTTGCCAGACGAACAAAGGCGCTGTCCGTTGGGTCGAAGCCCTCTTCTTCCTGCTTGAACATCCTTAGGCCTGTATAAAGCAGAAAAGCTCCGAATACGTAAATGATCCAGTGAAACCGTTCGACCAGTTCGGCCCCGGCGAAGATCATTATCATGCGCATAACGAGAGCGCCCATGATCCCCCAGAAGAGGACCCGATGCTGAAATTCCTTCGGGACCTTAAAGTAACCGAAGATCAGGAGGAATACGAAAAGATTATCGACCGACAAAGAAAGCTCGATAAGATAGCCGGTGAAAAAGAGCTTTGCCTGGTTTAGCGCAAGCGTCCAGTCCTGGTAATGGTTTCCAACCTGAAAATATAGGAAGACGTTGAAGCCAAGAGCGAGCGAAACCCAGACCGTTGCCCATCCAAAAGTTTCCTTTCGGGTGGGAACGTGAGAACGGCGATTAACGATACCGATGTCCACGAACAGGGCGGTAAGAACCACTCCGAAAAACAACAGCCATACCCATAACGGGTGTTCAATAGGTGTCATAAATAACGGCGATATCTGCCTGCGTTGAATACAAATACATCCTCGGATAATTCTACCCGAAGCAGGCTATCGAAACTATTTGGAAAGGTGTTGCAAAACGGAAATTACGTGAAGTTTTCACATCCGACGGTCGGAAACAATAGCGGCTGATTGCAGCTATCGCCTAACACAAGGCGATCTCATTTCAAGGACCTTCGGATCAGGTTCGCGATCAGGGTGAGCCCTTTCCTGTCTATTTCAGAGAAGTCGTTGAGTTTTTCGCTGTCCACGTCGAGTACACCGAACACCCTCTCCTGGTTATCAAACAACGGGACAACGATCTCGGACCTCGATGCAGAGCTGCAGGCGATATGCCCCGGAAACTCGTCAACGTTTGGCACAATAACGGTTTCCCGGGTCGAGTAGGCTTGGCCGCAAACACCCTGGTCAAGGCCGATCCGTGTACAAGCAACCGGACCTTGAAAAGGCCCAAGCACGAGCTGACCGTCCTTTTCGAGGTAGAATCCGACCCAGAGGAACCCAAAGGCTTCCTTCAGGACGGCTGCAATATTGGCCAGATTGGCGATCAGGTCGCTCTCGCCCTCGACGACGGCTTCGAGCTGGGGCATCAATTCCGTGTATATTTGTGTCCGTTCGGCTCCCTTCGTAAACGCGATGCTCTCTGCCATAATCGGATTTTATAGGTTTACGGCAAGGCCGGGCAAATCTTCGATCAGGGGCCGAGACCTTCTTACCAAAGCTCAAAGTGGAAATGTTTACCAGGATCATGTTCATTGCGGCGGGCGGCGCACTCGGGGCCGTAGCGCGATATCTTGTAAACATATCTCCCCTGACCGAAATTCTCCGGCCGTTCCCGATGCCGACATTTGTCATAAACGTTACAGGCTCGTTTCTGGTAGGATTTCTGCTCATACTTCTCACGGACAAGATCGAAGTTAGCGACAATCTTCGGATGATGGTGATCGTGGGTTTTATAGGAGCTTTTACAACTTTCTCCACGTTTGAAATGGAGATCTTTGGCCTGTTCAGAGAACGGCAGTTCGCAATAGGCCTGGCTTATATGTTTCTTAGCCTGGTATTAGGATTTGTCGGCGTCGTCGCCGGTATTGCGGCCGCACGGCGGATCTTCTGATCAGGCATTCTGGACGGTCTTCTCGAAAACGAGCATTTCGCGGGCTTTCCGAACCGATGCTTCCGCAATTGCGGCTGTGGATCCTGTTGCGGTCAGGTGGCCCATTTTTCGTCCGGAGCGAGGTTCAGCTTTGCCGTAGAGTTAGTGCGACACGCCCGGCAGATTGGCGGTCGGGGCCGACGCCCTTCGCAAATCCGATGCCTTCTGGCACAAGGCGAACTCTGCTACCAGGTAATTGCTCCGCGCACAAACCCGGAGTGCGTCGTTTGTTCCCTGCAGCCCGCGCTGCCCGTCAGGGAGTGGTGTCGTCGTCGGTTTCGCGATCCTCATCCTCGTCTTTCGAGAAAAGGAGATTAAGTTTGCCGGCTGCATCCGACGTAATCTTGGCTCCCAGCATTTCAGCGGCGAAAGCGAGCACCGGATCGCTCTTGTTTGCTAGAGCTTGGCTTGACGGGCCCACCGGGTGGTCAGGAATCACCCCGATGTGTTCGAGCCTCTGCCCATCGCTCATTATCACATCCGCAACGGTCACATTCATCCCGTACAAGGACAGCGTCTCGTACCCGGGAACACCGCGGCTGTTTGCCATCGTAAGGTTGTAGCTGGTCATCACCGCGCCGGCGCTGACGTCGCCGACCACCGTACCGCGTTTTTCGATCTGAATCACCCGCGAGAAGACCTCCGACGCCGAGGCGGAATCGCTGTCGATCAGCACGACGAGATCACCCTTGAATTGGCGGTCCCGGACCGGTTTGGCAAAACGTGTTTCGGTCTTTCTACGCGTGATGACGTCGGCGATCTTGACCTCGCGGTCGAAGAAATGACTGGTCAGGTACTCGTTCATCTTCACGAACCCGCCGCGGTTGCCCCGAAGATCGAGGATCAACTTCGTCCCCGCCAAAGCTTCCTTCATCATCTGGTCGATGAACTTCTTCTCCACCGAAAACGTGAGCAGTTTACAGGCCGTCACCTCGGACGAGATCCTATGGCACCGGTAGGGGTTTTCGCGCTTTTCCTTGCGTCTTTTCTCAGCTTCTTTGCGGCGTTCGTCGGGTGACTTGAAGCTCGCCTGCACACCGATTGAGCGGTTACCTTCGAGTGAGGCCACGGTAACCGGTACCACCGGCATCGGTTCCAACTGGTAAAGGTAATAGTTCAATACCCAAAACGATTCTCGCGTCATATCGTACTGGCCGATCTTTAGCACCTGTTCGCCAACTTTAAGGCCTTTTTTCTCCGCGTCGCTGCCCTTCTTTACATTCACCACAAAACAGCGGTCCCCGATCATCTGCATCGAAAAGCCGTATTCAACACGGTAGGAACGCCCCGGCGGGTAAAACAGCGTATGCGAATCGTTAAAATCAAGCAGCAGGCCCGCGATCACACGAAATATCTGGGAATTAGTCTCAAGCGACTTTATTTTATCGCCCGCTTCCTTGAATTTCGCGTTGATGTCGATGCCGCGGTAATTCTTGTCATAGTAATGCTCTTCGAGGGCTTCCTTGATGCCCTTCAGCATGCTCATACCTCGCTGCCGGTTGAGCTTCGGGTCAGACTTGCCGACCCTTTCGTTGACATTGACATCCTGAACAAGCACAACCGACTGGGCCGTCAGCAAATGAATCGAAGAAAAAAGAACGAACGACAAAACGACGAGTTTGATTGTGTGTCTCATTTGTGGGTTGGGGCCCAGTGTTCGGAACCGTATAGAATTATGGACCAAAAGCGGAAGAAAATAAATAATTATCGCAAGGTTGACCGGGCTTTTGGGCCGATCGGGTCGGGACATTTTAGCGGGCGGCGCGTTGGTTCATCTTTTACCTGCGTAGCTTCGCCCTTACTTTGCGAATCAGGTCGCCCGCTGCCGCGGCCGTAGAAGCGGTCGCCGTCAAATGCCCCATTTTTCGGCCAGGCTTAGGTTCTGCCTTGCCGTACAAGTGGAGTTTGACAGCCGGATCACCGAGAGCGGTAGCCCAGTTCGGTTCGCCGTTTTGCCAGAGATCGCCGAGCAGGTTTGCCATCGCGGCCGGGCGATAAAATTCAGTTGAGCCTAATGGCAGCCCGCAAACGGCCCGAACCTGCTGTTCAAATTGAGATGTGACGCACGCGTCGAAAGTCAGATGGCCGGAGTTATGCGGACGCGGCGCGATCTCATTGACTAATACCTTACCATTGTGTGTCAAGAAGAATTCGACGCACATAGTGCCAACATAGCCGAAGGCCTCAGCGATATTTCTCGCGATCTCTATGGCGTCGTCCCATGCCCGTTCCGAAATGGCGGCAGGGGCAAACGAGATATCGAGAATGTGATTTGAATGTTCGTTCTCGATGACGCCGTAGTGGGCAAACTTACCAGCCTGATCTCGCGCGCAAACAACCGATACTTCTTTCGCAAAATCGATAAACGCTTCGAGCACCGCGTCCTGGCCCTCCATTGCGTTAAACGCTTTTCCGACGTCGCTGCGCTCCATCAGCTTGGCCTGGCCCTTGCCGTCATAGCCAAAACCCGATGTTTTTAGCACGGCGGGAAGCCCGATCTCATCCACGGCCCGAAAAAGGTCGTCGATAACCTTAACACGGCGAAACGGCACAACCGGAAATCCATTTGTCGAAAGGAAAATCTTTTCCCTCAGCCGATTTTGCGTAGTGTGGAGGATCTCTCCTCTCGGATGGACCGCTACGTACTCGGCGGCGGCTGCGACCGTTGCTGACGGCACATTTTCGAACTCAAACGTAACCACGTCGACACGCTTGGCAAATTCACGAACGGCATCGAGGTCGTCATATGAGGCGGTCGTCTCTACATCAGATATATGTCCGGTCGGAGTATCGGCGTCGGGTGAAAAGGTATGCACGCGGTAGCCCATTTTCCGGGCCTCGATCGCGAACATACGGCCGAGCTGGCCGCTGCCGAAGACGCCGATAGTTGAGCCCGGGAGGATCATTTGGATTTCTTTCGCACGCGTGCAAGCGTTTTCTCCGCCGTCAGTTCCCGTAATGCGTCCTTCCCGATCCAACGGGCCGGGCGGGAATTCATTTCAGACAGGCCCATGGCCGTTCTCACAGCGAGATGATTAAGGTGCTCGTTTCTCTTTCCGATCTGTCTTAAAGACCAGTTAACGGCTTTTTTGACAAAATTTCGGTCGTCACCCGAGTGTTTCTCGATAACGGGCAGAAACGTCTCGAATTTAGAATTATCCGCCTTTTTGTCGTGCACAGCGAGCCACGCCATCATTGCAAATCCCGCTCGCCGGACAAATTCTTCCTCCCGATCGGCCCACTCAAAAGCTTTTCTATACGCAAAAGGTGTTTTGTCAAAAAGATTTCCCGTGACTGTATCGCACGTCGCCCAATTGTCGAGGTCGGCAACCCACGACTCCATCTGAGCCTCGGTAACCTTGTCCGGGTCGGCGATCAGACATGCCACGCCGCGTGCCTCGAGCACTTCGGTTTTCCAAAGTTCAAGGGCTAGGTCATGGTCTTTACCGGTCTCGCGAGCGATCTTTTTTACATCCGGCGCTCCGACTCCAAAAACCTTCTTGGTAACAATGCCGAATCGCGCCATACCGGCCACATTCTCGGGTGTCCCAAGGCGTTCGAGCCTTTTGAGGATTATATCGACTGTCATTTTCCCGGTTTCGTTTTCAACACAGCCTTTGTTTGTCGGGACCGGAACGCGTGCAGTTTCTTTCTCAAATTTGGCCGTGAGTTGGCGAGAATCGCTACGGCAAGCAATGCCGCATTCTTTGCACCCGCCGTGCCGATCGCGAAGGTACCGACAGGGACGCCTGCGGGCATCTGTGCGATGGAGAGTAAGGAATCCAATCCCTTCAACGCTTTGCTCTCAACCGGAACGCCCAGCACCGGCAAAACCGTCTGCGAGGCGCACATTCCGGGCAGATGAGCCGCACCGCCCGCACCGGCAATGATCACCTCGATCCCGCGTCCTTCCGCAGATTTTGCATATTCGAAAAGCAGGTCGGGCGTGCGGTGTGCGGAAACGATCTTGGTCTCGTGCGGCACGCCAAACTCGTTCAGCGTCAGCGAGGCGATCTCCATCGTCGGCCAATCACCTTTGCTGCCCATGATGATCGATACACCTGGTCTGGCCTGTTTCACCTGCCAAGCTTATTGCTTTCTTACTCTGCCTTCGATCTTCGGTTCATAAGTCTCAAATGTCTTGAGATATTTGACCATTGCTTGCAGCATTTCAAAACCGGTCTTCTGGTAAAGCCGCGTCTTCTTGAACGCGACAAAACCATCACCGCCGTCCGCCAGAAAGTTGGAGGTCAGCACCTTGTAGATCCTGTCATCATCCAGCGGGAGCCCACGGATATTGCACATTACGATGCGTTTGCCGATCGGTTTACTTTCGTCATAAACCAGTTCGACGCCTTTGGAAACCTGCAGGATCCCGTTGGTCAAACCGGCCCCGTGCTCAAAGATAGTTCGCAGATCGCTGCCCTTCATTTCCAATTGGACGATAGTATTCGGAAACGGAAACGCTGAGATCAGTTCTCCGACGGTCACCGGACCCGCATCGATGTCCTGACGCAATCCGCCACTGTTGGTTAATGCAAGATCGAACTCCGGGTTAGCATAGAGCATTGCATCCGCCACCATGTTTCCCATCACCGATTCCTCGCCATAGGAACGGGTGAATGGCTCGGTTGAATTAGTGACCACCTCATCCGTAATGACCTTCAGCTTTTCTTTCCATTTGTTAACGACCTTGAGCATCTCGGGATCGTCCTCGACCTCATCGTCATACAGATAGTTGAGATGATTCTTGTAGCCGGTGATCTTGCCCTTTTTTTTATCGTAGGTCAGTTCGATCTTTCCAAGCTCGATCGTATAACCATTCGTTGAAACGATGATCGTGCCGTTTGCGGCAATAGGCTGCGGTGTCCCGCTATGCGGATGGCCCGTTATCATCAGGTCAACGCCTGGTACGGCCTTAGCGAGATCGATGTCGTGTTGATGATTACGAACGACATCTTTTTCGCCGCCCGTCGATTGCGTGCCGGGAATTCCAATGTGGATCAGCAGAATAATGAGGTCGGTCTTCGGCTTGAGCTCCCTGATGTACTTTCGCAAATAAAGCTTCTCATCTCTGACATCAACGCCTTTGACCATTTCCGCCGAAGTCGTGTCGTAAAACGCAAACTTCTCGTGCAAACCTATGATTCCCAGCCGAATGCCGTTCACATTCTTTATAATGTAAGGCTTGTTCCAGTGGAGTCTATTGGTCCCTTTGATGAAGATGTTGCCGTTCAGCAGCGGAAACTTCGCTTTTTCGAACTGCTTTTTAGCATTCTCCCAACCGTAATCAAATTCGTGGTTTCCGACACAGCCGGCATCCAATCCGAGGTGGTTCATTGCGTCGATCACCGCCTCGCCGTTGGTCAACGAACTGACGTAGGGGCCCGCAAACGAGTCACCGGCATCAAAATAAACTGTGTGTGGATCGGCGGCCTTTTCCCGTTTGACCAAGGTCGCTATGTTTGCAAAACCGCCTACCTTTCGCGTCGGATGGACCCACGGAACGATATGCGGTTCGAGATGGGAGTGCAGATCGTTCGTGTAAAGAACGGTCAGCTTCTTTTCCTGTGCCGAGGTGAAAGTAGCCGTCGCGAAAAGCAATACGAGAAGGAATGCGAGCTTGAGTTTGTTCATATCTCTATTGCCGGACCATTATCGCCAGCGACCTGTAAACGTTGAAATCGCCGCTGTGTAACCGCAGGAAAGTTCATTGTGTTTGTCAACGCGCATGTTCATATCAACTAACAGTCTGTCTTGATGACTGTAGATAAACGCGCAAACCGGGAGGCCCTCGATCACGACTCGACCATTTGGTTGGACAACGGCTTCGATTCGGACTCGTTCCATAAAGTCACCTCAACGTCGATTTTAACACGCCTTTCGTCTGCATCGATCGGAATGCGTGGAGCTTCTTCCGCAAATCTGGACGAGAATTCGCGAGTATCGCTATAGCGAGGAGCGCCGCGTTTGTAGCTCCGGGTTGGCCGATCGCGAGAGTTCCGACAGGAACGCCCGCAGGCATCTGAGCAATCGACAAAAGCGAATCGAGCCCTTTTAAGGCCCTGCTCTCGACGGGCACGCCGAGCACCGGCAAAACGGTCTGCGAAGCGCACATTCCTGGCAGATGAGCCGCACCGCCCGCGCCGGCAATGATCACCTCGATCCCGCGTCCCTCCGCTGATTTTGCATATTCGAAAAGCAGGTCGGGCGTGCGGTGTGCGGAAACGATCTTTGTCTCGTGCGCCACGCCAAACTCTTCGAGAGTCAGCGAGGCGACCTCCATCGTCGGCCAGTCAGACTTGCTGCCCATGATGATCGAAACCAGTGGAGTTTGATCCTTCGTTCTTGCCATCACGACTAGAAAATAGAAAAGATGCACGACGAAAGCAACTTCACACGTGCATCTGTAAAAGAAAGAATGCCTCGATCAGGGTCCGAAAAGCCGACGGCTTTAAGCTTCGGTTGGCGGATAGAGCTTCTCGAATTCCGGATCGCCGTGAAGGATCGCGAGGTCCGGGTCATTGCGCACCCACGCCGGGCTTCGATTGCCGGTCTCTTTGGATTTTCGGAGCGCTACGAGGGCATCTTCCGGCTTGTTGGCGAGGCAAAGAACACAGGTCACATTGTAGAGAACCATCGTGTCGTCCGGCCTCAGGGCTACCGCGATATCGGCCTCACGTTTTGCATCTTCAAATCGTCCCAGTTGTGACAGAGACGCAGCCATCAGCACACGGGCCCGTGCATCTTCGGGAACCTTTCGAATATGATTCTCAAAAACCGCGATCTGGCGGTGAAGAAAGTTGGCAAGGGCGTCCTTCTTACCGAGTGCTCCAAGTGCATTGTTGATCGTGACCGTAACATTATAGTTTTCGCCGGAATGGATCAGGGCCTCTTCCATCATATCGACGATCTCCTGATACCGGCCCGATACAAAAAGGGCTCGTCCCAAGAGATAGTATCCGCCGTCCACGTCCGGGGCCCGCTGAAGGGCTACTCTGGCTTTGCTTATCGCGGTCTCATAACGCCCCTCGGCCAGATCGATCCAGGAGTCGGCCAACAGGATCTCGGGCTCGCCGCCCCCGCTTGCAGTTGCTTTCTCGGCGGCTGCCTTCGCTCGCTCGATCCAGTGCTCGTCCTTTTCATAGTGCGTAAAATACTGTGCGCACACGTTGGCGATCCCGGCGTGCGCAAGGGCAAATTCGGGATCAAGGGCAGCGGCGTTCTCGTACATCTGCAGAGCCACTTGCAAGTCCTGTCTCACTACGCGACGCGCATAGTTTCGACCGCGCAAATAGAGGTCGTATGCGTGCGGGTTCTCCGTCGGCTTGGCCGCGAGGGCCTCCTGTTCCTGAGGAGAGAGCGTGATTCGAAGGGCGGCCGCGATCTTCGACGCGATCTCGTCCTGAACGGCAAAAACGTCCTCCATCTCGCGGTCGTATCGCTCGGACCAAAGAGGGAATTCGTTTGTCGCATCGATCAACTGGGCATTGATGCGCAAACGATTGCCCAAACGCCTAAGGCTCCCGGCAAGTACGTGCGACGCACCTAACTCTTTGCCGATCTGGCCTGCCGTGACCGATCTATCACGGTACGGAAGGATATTTGCCCTAAAAAACGTGCGAAGGCCGCCGATCTTTGAAAGTTCGGTCGTAATATCTTCGGTGATGCCGTCTCGAAGGTATTCATCCTCTTTTATGCCGCTGAGATTCTCAAAGTAAAGAACGGCGATAGAGTGTTCCTGTCTCGATTGAGGGGCCCGCGTACTGTGTATCGCACTTGTTTCGCCCGAATGGCGCCCCGAATCGAGATCGCGTCTTAGCCGTTTAAGAGCGGTCTTTAGCTCGGTCGCGCTTTGATAACGAAGGTCGCGATCCTTCTCCAGCGCTTGTGAGACTATTCTGCCGAGCTCCTGAGGCAGTGAGGCGTTGGCCTCGTTCAGCGGCACCGGATCGCGATTGAGGATCGAATCAAAGACCACCGCCGAAGTTTCACCCTGGAAAGGCAAAACACCCGTTGCCATCTGATACAAGACTGTTCCGAAGGAAAACAGGTCCGTACGCGCGTCCGTAATTTCGCCGCGAGCCTGCTCCGGTGACATATAGGCGATCGTTCCCATGGTCGCACCGGCCGAGGTGAGGTGGTCCGCGATCGCGGTAGGAACGTTCGAGGCTGCGTTGGGCTTCTGCTGGTCAATCTTTGCGAGGCCAAAATCGAGTATCTTGGCCTGGCCGCGGGAGGTCACAAAGATGTTCGCCGGCTTCAGATCGCGATGGACGATCCCTTTGGAGTGGGCGGATTCAAGCGCGTCCGTTATTTGAACCCCGAGCCTTAGTAGCAGATCGATATCGAGCGGCCCGCGGCGGATCAGGTCGCCGAGCGATTCGCCATCGAGCAACTCCATAACAATGAAATGCTGGTCCTCGTGCTGCTCGATGCCGTGGATGGTGCAAATGTTCGGATGATTTAGAGAAGATGCGGCTCTCGCCTCACGCTGGAAACGCTGCAGCAGATTCTCGTCATTCGCCATCGACGGTGAAAGGAATTTGAGCGCAACATGGCGTCCAAGGTTAGTATCCTCGGCTTCATAAACAACGCCCATCCCGCCCTCGCCGAGCTGTGAAGCGATCTGATAATGTGAGACGGTCTTGCCGAGCATCAAAAGTGCCTCCGGGAGCCTCCGTTAATGGCTCCTAAACAACCTAATTAATATAGCCGGGACGGTAGGTTGAATCCTCGAACGGCTATGGAAAAACCGACGGCTCAAGCACCCGTAGCCGGATAGAGCCGCTCGAATTCAGGATCGCCATGGAGTATCGCGAGGTCGGGGTCCTGACGCGTCCAGGTAGCGTTACGGTAACCGGCCTCCCAAGCCTTTTTGAGCGCGTGCATCGCGTCTTTTGCATTAGCCATAGCGCAGTATGCGCAGGCTGAATTATAGAGGATCATTGCATCGTCCGGGCGAAGTGCCATTGCCATATCGGCTTCACGTTTCGCGTCCTCAAACCTCCCGAGCAATGCATAGTTTCCAGCCAGCAATACACGGACCCTGGCGTCCTCGGGTGTTTTTTTAAGAGCGTCTTCGTACACGGCCATTTCACGGTGGACGAAATTCATCATTGCGTCTTTTTTGCCAAGAGCCCCGAGCGCGTTGTGGATCGGCATCACCGTATTGTAATTTTCTCCAGCGTGCGCGAGGGCAGTTTCGAGCATGTCTACGATCTCTTGATAGCGTCCGGCCTCAAATAGGGCACGGCCAAGCAGATAATATCCGCCGTCAACGTCGGGATCGATCGCCAAAGCGGCCCTTACTGTGTTTATGGCCTTCTCGTATCGAGCTTCGGCATAGTCGACCCAGGCCTCTGCGAGCTTTACTTCCGGAGCATCGACGCCCTTGGCGATAGCGACCTCGGTAGATGCGACCGCACGGTCGAGCCACTGTTGATTTCGTTCAAAGTGCCAATAGTATTCAGCGCAAACATTTGCGAGACCCGCGTGTGCCAGCGCGAAATTTGGGTCGAGGGCCACTGCGTTCTCAAACATCTGCAATGCAAAAAGCATGTCCTGTCTGCCGACCCTGCGTGCGTAATTGCGTCCACGGAGATACAGGTCATAGGCCTGCAGATTCTCGGTCGGCTTAGCTTTTAGTGCCTGCTGCTCCTGGGGTGAAAGCGTGATGCGAAGTGCAGCGGCGATCTTAGAGGCGATCTCGTCCTGCACCTCGAAAACGTCTTCCATCTCCCGGTCGTAACGTTCTGACCAAACCGGAAAATCCGTGCCCGCATCTATTAGCTGTGCGTTAATTCGCAGCCGATTCCCCGCACGCCGCAGGCTGCCCGTAAGGACATAAGAAGCTCCCAACTCGCTGCCGATTCTTCCCGCCGTGACCGGCTTGTCCCGATACCCGAGCACCACGGCCCTCGAGAATATTTTCAGGCGTTTGATCTTGGAGAGTTCGGTGGTTATATCTTCGGTAATTCCATCGCGCAAATATTCATCCTCTTTCACGCCGCTTAGATTTTCAAAGTAAAGAACCGCGATAGAATGCTCGTGAACCGCTTGCGGTGCCCGCGTGCCGTGTATCGCACTTATCGTCTCGCCGGAGTGACGACCCGAATCGATATCGCGCTTTAGACGCTTTAAGGCTGTTTTTATATCAGTTGCGTTCTGATATCGCAGGTCGCGATCCTTTTCTAGAGCTTGAGAGATGATCCGGGAAAACTCCTGCGGTAGCAGAGGCTTCAGTTCAGTCAGCGGTATCGGATCTCGATTGAGAATTGAATCGAACACCATTGCAGATGTATCGCCCTGAAAAGACATCGTTCCCGAAGCCATTTGAAAAAGTACCGTCCCGAATGAGAAAAGGTCGGTCCGCGCGTCGGTCACCTCACCGCGAGCCTGTTCGGGCGACATATAAGCTATTGTGCCCATTGTTGCTCCAGCTGAGGTCAGGCCATCCGCAATGGCCGTTGCCACGTTGGATCCCGCGTCGGGTTTCTGCTGATCGATCTTTGCGAGCCCAAAATCAAGTATCTTGGCCTGTCCCCGCGAGGTGATGAAGATGTTCGCGGGTTTCAGGTCGCGATGGACGATCCCTTTCGAATGAGCGGACTCAAGAGCATCAGCGATTTGCACACCAAGCGAAAGTACCTGGTCGATCTCCATAGGGCCACTACGGATCCGGTCGGCAAGCGACTCGCCGTCCAGCAGTTCCATAACGATGAAGTGCTGATCATCATCTTGCTCGATACCGTGAATGGTGCAAATGTTTGGGTGATTCAGGGCCGAAGCCGCACGAGCTTCCCTTTGAAACCGTTGGAGCAGATTATCGTCATTCGCCATCGACGGCGATAGGAATTTCAGCGCGACATGGCGGCCCAGATTTGTATCTTCGGCTTCGTAAACAACGCCCATCCCGCCCTCGCCGAGCTGCGAGGTTATGTGATAGTGCGAGATGGTCTTGCCAATCATTTAAGAGCCTCCGAGATCATAAGTTAACTTCTGTCTAAGCATCGGTTGCGGGATAAAGCCGCTCGAATTCCGGATCGCCGTGGAGTATAGCGAGGTCAGGATCCTGACGAGCCCACGCGGTGGCGCTGTATCCCGCGTCGATCGCCTTTTTTAGGGACTTCATTGCATCCTTTGGGTTATTCATCAGGCAAAAGACACATGCGAGGTTGTAGAGGATCATCGTGTCGTCCGGACGCAATGCCATCGCCATATCCGCCTCTCGTTTTGCCTCATCGAGTCGACCCAACGTCGCGAAGGCATTGGCGAGAAGCACCCGGGCACGCGCGTCCTCAGGTACTTTTTTCAGGTGACCCTCAAATATAGCTATCATCCGATGACTGAAATTATTTAGTGCGTCCGTCTTTCCCAATGCCCCAAGTGCATTGGCTATAGGAACAACAGTATTATAGTTCTCGCCGGCGTGTGCGAGTGCCGTTTCCATTGTGTCTACGAGCTCCTGGAACTGTCCCGACTCGAAAAGCGCGCTTCCTAAGAGATAGTAACCTCCGTCGAGGTCAGGATACTTCTTAAGGGTTCCGCGCATCTTGTCGATGACCTTGTCGTACCGTTTGTCGGCAAAATCCAGCCACGCCTCCGCCAGTTGTATCTCAGGCGCGTCGCTTCCTTTTGCACCGGCTTTTTCACTTGCAGCAATGGCCCGGTCGATCCAGCGGTGATTCCGCTCGAAATAATAAAAATGTTGGACACAAACGTTGGCCAGCCCGGCATGCGCGAGCGAAAAATCTTCGTCGAGCGCGGCCGCACTCTCAAACATTTGGAGTGCAACCTGCAGATCTTGCCGGCTAACGCGGCGAGCGTAATTCCGGCCGCGCAAATACAGATCGTAGGCATGCGGGTTTTCGGTCGGTTTTGCGGCAAGCGCCTCCTGCTCCTGCGGTGAAAGCGTGATTCGAAGTGCGGCTGCGATCTTTGATGCGATCTCGTCCTGAACAGCGAACACGTCCTCCATCTCACGGTCATATCGCTCGGACCAGAGAGGGAACTCGTTTGTCGCGTCGATCAACTGAGCATTGATCCGCAATCGATTCCCTATTCGACGCAGACTTCCGGCCAATACATGCGACGCACCAAGTTCTTTTCCAACTTGCCCGGCAGTGACCGATTTATCTCGATACGGCAGCATATTTGCCCTAAAAAAAGTGCGCAGGCCATTGATCCTCGAAAGTTCGGTTGTGATGTCTTCGGTAATTCCGTCGCGAAGATATTCGTCCTCTTTCATCCCGCTGAGGTTCTCAAAGTAAAGCACCGCGATCGACTGTTCCTTGACCACCTGCGGCGACTGAGTGTTGTGCATCGCGCTTGTTTCGCCGGAGTGGCGGCCCGAATCGAGGTCGCGCTTCAGCCTCTTCATCTCTGATTTCAATTCTGTCGCACTCTGAAACCGAAGGTCGCGGTCTTTTTCCAGTGCCCGCCCAATTATCCTTCCAAGTTCGGGCGGCACCGTCGAGATGACTTCATTCGCAGGCAGAGGATCGCGATTCAGAATTGAATCGAACACGACCGCGGACGTATCGCCTTGAAACGGCACCTTTCCTGTGGCCATCTGGTACAACACCGTGCCGAATGAGAAAAGGTCGGTCCGCGCGTCGGTCACTTCTCCGCGTGCCTGTTCGGGCGACATATAGGCAATTGTTCCCATTGTTGCTCCGGCTGAGGTCAGGCCGTCGGCGATGGCTGTCGCCACGTTAGATCCCGTGTCAGGTTTTTGCTTGTCGATCTTTGCCAGGCCAAAATCGAGGATCTTTGCCTGTCCGCGCGACGTGATGAAGATATTCGGAGGTTTAAGGTCGCGATGGACTATCCCTTTTGAATGAGCAGATTCAAGTGCATCAGCTATTTGCACACCGAGCGACAAAACATGGTCAATATCAAGCGGACCTTTGCGAATACGATCTGCGAGGGATTCACCGTCAAGCAGCTCCATCACTATGAAATGCTGGGAATCATCCTGCTCGATGCCGTGGATCGTGCATATGTTGGGATGATTGAGCGCGGATGCGGCCCGGGCCTCACGCTGGAACCGCTGGAGCAAATTGTCATCATTGGCCATCGACGGCGAAAGGAATTTCAACGCGACATGCCGGCCGAGATTCGTATCTTCAGCTTCGTAAACAACACCCATCCCGCCCTCGCCAAGCTGCGAGGTAATGTGATAGTGCGAGATGGTCTTGTCGATCATTTAGATCCTCCCGTTCGTTTCCACCAGTTACTTGTGAGCGAGATAGTAGTATAGCCGCATTTTGTTAACGCGCAATTCTCGGTCGGAGAATATTCATAAGGCGGTCAATCGACAGGCGTTTCCCCCAAGACCGACGCTCAAATTCACAATCGGGGTAGCCATTGCTTCCTTTGAAAAAAGGCAGTAAGCCTCATGGATGGCCGGCCAAGAAAGCCGTGCTTCTCTCAGCTCGGTTTTTCCGTGGCGGGCGCTACCGCTTGCCTGGCTTCCTTTCCATCATCAACCAGCATCTGATATTTTCTCTGCTTAGCTTTCCAGCGGTCGACGGCGTATTTTTGCATGTCCGCTATTCTGTCCTTTTCATCAAGTATTTCAAACCCGAGCAGCGTTTCGATGATGTCCTCGAGCGTCGTGATCCCGTCCATTCCGCCGTATTCATCAACAACGAGGGCGATGTGCTCCTTTCGGTTTAGCAGAATTTCCCAGGCGTTGAACAATGTGGTCGTCTCTGCTATTGGCACGATCTCACGCTTTATGTCTTTTAGTTTCAGGTCAAAATGGTCCTCGGCGAGTTTTTCAAAAACGAGCTCCCTGAAGACGTACCCAGTTATGTTGTCGCGGTGGTCTTCATAGATCGGGATCCGGGAAAAATGCAGAAAGTCCTTCACCTTTAGAAACTCCTGCAGCGTCATCTCCTCATTCGCGACAACGACGACTACTCTCGGTGTCATAACCTCGGAGACCTTGATGCTCTTTAGCTGAATGAGGTTCTGAATTATCTTGTTTTCCTTGTCTACAAAGATCCCCTCTTCCATTCCGATATTCGCCAGGGCCGATATCTCCTCACGGCTGGTCGTGAGTTCGACATCTTTTCTTGCAAGCAATCGCGTCAGGAAAGCCGAGATAACTACGAGCGGGTAGGTAACAAAGATCATGACCCGGATGGTGCGGGCTGCAACACCCATAAGCTCCCGGCTGTAATTGGCCCCAACCGTCTTGGGGATTATCTCGGTCACAACCAGGATGAGGATCGTCAAGACAGCAGAAACTACTGCAAAATAGGCGTCCCCGAAGACCACGACGGCCTGTGCTCCGACGCCGGCGGCCCCGACCGTGTGTGCCACCGTGTTGAGCGACAGAATGGCCGATAAGGGCTTATCGATGTCCTTCTTTAGGTCGAGCATCGCATCCGCCGAGGCCGAGCCTTGAGCCGACTGGGCTTTAAGATAAGAGTTTGGAAGTGAAAGCAGGACCGACTCCATTATCGAACAGATAAACGATACGACAAGGGCGATGGATAGATAGATCAGTAATAACGTCATTTGATATCTAAACGAAAAAAGGCGAGGGCAAAGTGTTAAGGCATCACCCGTTTTTATCTACAGTCAACCCAGCAGAATATCATTCGCCCTTTCAAAATTATAGAGGGTCTCGGTCGTGATTGCATCGCGCCCGATGTCTTCACATCGCTGAAGCGGCATAATTATCGTCTGGTTACAGTGCGGCCTTCGCCGAAGCGGCAGCTTCAGCAATCGACGGTGAGGGCCTATGTGAACGAATATTGCTGTGGCGGTACCTAAGCGCCGTGTAAAATCTTAGAGGACGATATTTAAGCTTTCGATCTGAAATTGGGACAGTACCGATTGATTGGATGCAACCATAGTCTCTGGTTTACTTCGACGGAATTCCATATCATGAGAATTCACTTTTGCCTTGTGGCGTAGGTAGCGGCGGAAGCGATAGGCTCGCGATGGAAACCAAAGATTATATCTATTTGGCAGCCGCGGTCGGCTTGGTCATCTACCTGATTGTCTATAATCGAACCTCCCTCTTCTCGGGCAATTGGTCACGACGAAGACGTGAATTTCACACTTCGACATTGGTTAGCACGCTGCTTCACCTTGACGAGCGGGCGGTCAACGAGCTTTTGGAACTCTACAGCAAAGAATTTGGCCCGGGTCCCGCGCGGTACGCACGCCAGACCCTTGAGAAATGGAAGGTAGGTAAAGTACAGCCTGCGACCCAGACGTACGAGCGATTTCTCGTGCATCTTCCGAAGGTGATGTCTTATGACCTGAAGTGCGAGGTCTTGCGGCATTTCGTGAAGGAATATGCTGCGAAGGACGTTTATGAATTGGACGTTTACACCGATGATTGGGCTGAAAAGCTCGATCCGTTTGTTGTGCAGATCATCGATAAGGCGTTTACCGCGAATCTACCTGCCGAGGTCGAGAGAAAGCTGCAATGGCTGGGTGACGGTGATATGCAAGCCGCCCGGCATCTGCTTCGAGCATCCCAGGCAGAAGAGAGTAGGATCATGGTTTCGATGCTCCACGAAGAATTCGAAAATTTAGATCGGGTTTTTGCAGAAGGACACCTAAAACCGAAAGTGACACACGTGCTAGAATTCCCCTACGGCACGATAAAGCTGACCGTCAAGAGGAGAATTTCC
>JBGSYT010000121.1:0-3138 GCA_041750855.1 Pyrinomonadaceae bacterium
TCGGCGGCAGCAACATCGGTTGGTTCTGCTCATACCTCTTGAATACGACCTTCTTTTTTGCCATATCCAAAAGTTTAAACTGTGTTGCGCCCACAACCTAGCACCCAAACAAAAAAGAGGCCGCCTTTTCAGACAGCCTCAAATGGTGGCGGTGCCGCAAGATCAAACTGGCCGTTAGGTCGCGCGAGAAGCTAAGGCGGACGGCATTTTGATACCGCTCGGCCTCGCCCGCGCGAGCCAAGCGCATAAAGAACCTGCTCAGCTCGCGAGCGCGCTGCAACTCGTCTTCGTCGAGTACTCGCGAGTCGTTCAACGAATCACAGAACTCAACGTGCCTCGCTAGGATCTCCTGTATCTTGTCGCGGCCCTGTTTTTCAAAGATCTCCGAATAGTCCCTGACGATGTCAGAAGCAATCGAGTACACGTGCATGCTCGACGGCAAGTAGATCGATGTGCGTTCGCCAAAAGATTCCTTCACGAGATCGAAGAACATCTTGGCATCCTCGTAGATACCGGCCGGGAAGGCGTCGGGCTCGATCTGGCCGGTCTCGACAGCCTTGTCGAGCCGCCGTGACATCGCCTTTGCCATAAAGATCCAGTACCGTAGCCCATATATGCCTGCGGATACAGTGGTCGACATGGTTAACCTCCTTTGAACGCCTTAACGAAACGATGAAAGGCGCAGTTTTTCTTGAGCATTAGAAACAAACTACACGTTTAACGGTGTGTATCATTATGACACACCTACGAATAATTGCAAATCGGCTCGGATCTGGCTGCGTCGCCGCCCGGGTCAGCGGCGAAAACGGAAACGACCGGCCGGGGCGCCGATCGTTTCTGGTAGTGGATCTATTCTTGTCATTTTTCGCGAATCAGGCCAAAAACGAAACAAAATATCTGGCCGGTCGATCAGCCAAACTGCCTTACTTCCGCCCGATTGAACCATACTGACAACGAATCTGCATCTTAAAGTCAACGATCATAACACAATAAATGCGAGATAATATCACTTTTTTATACGTTGGCGAGCGTCCGGAAGCCGAAAAGTGGTTTCCGGCACGACGATCCAGTCGGCTTCGGCCGGGATGAGGCGCTTCAGCGAAGCGGGTTCGCCCTCCACAAGCAGCATCTTCGAAGAGGCGTCCAAGAGCGTCACAAGCTTTTTTATTCTTGTCATTTCGTCCGAAGGGATCGATCCCGTACCTGTATATCTTAATATGTATCTTCTGTTCTTCATTCGACCTTACAGGGGCAATCCGTGGCCCTCAAAGAACGGGCCGAAGCCCAACAGCTTCGCTCTGGCAAAGAGAAGTTGGGTCATCGCGTTCGTTCGAGATGCGTCGCGGGGCATGTCGAGAATATCCTTCCGTCCGGCCAATAGGCGTGCGGCAAATCCGGTGACGGCCGGGGTCGCCATCGACGTGCCGTCCATCACGCCGTAACCACCGGGTACAGTTGATATGATACCAGCTCCGGTGCCCGTTAAGTCAATTTCCCGCCCGATATTTGAGAACGAAGCCACAAAATTCTTCTTATCCTTCCCGTACGGGTGCATGACAGAATCCGATGCCGATGTGTTGTTCGGAAATGTGCCTTTCCGTCCCATGGCCGAGATCGCGATGCCTGGGGGCGAAAAGGATGCGGGAAAGCATACTGGGGAGCGATCTTCGTTCCCCGCGGCGATCAATGTAAGGGAACCCCGGGTGGAGGCTTCGTCCATTGCCGCCCGCACTGTCTCGTCCGGCGGGCCGCCGCCAAAACTCATATTTATCAGGTCGCACCCGTTAGCGACCGCCTGATCGATCGCTTTCGCAATCGCGAAACTATCGGCCTCGACGGAATTCTTTGCAAAGATCCGGTAGCTGTAGAGTTCCGCGGCTGGAGCGAGGCCCCTGATCCCGCTCGGAGGTTTTCCGCGGGCTGAAATGATACCGGCAACATGCGTCCCGTGGCCCTCGCCGTTATCGCCATAATCCGAAGGCTCTTCGCCGAGTACGGTGTTCTCCCCGCCTAACACTTTAAGGTCGGGACTATTCAGGTCGACCCCCGTATCGAGTACCGCGACACGCACATGTTCCCCGGCGTTGTCAGGCGAGTTGCCGTAGAAATGCCGGAGAGCGTCCTTAAAGGAAAGATCGATCGGAAGCAGTTCGACATTGTCGCCGGACTTGACCGTCACGTTCTTGTCTACGCTGCTCCAAAATCCCTGTGCAGGATAAACAAGAAGCTTTGCGAGTTTCTTTCTCATGCCTCCGAGGGCAAGGTCGACAAAGCCCTTCGAGTTTGACCGCCCTTCGGCACCGGTCCACGCATGGAGATCCGTGATGGCGACCACGAGCGCTCCGCTTACCGGGGCTCCGTCCGTCGACGATACAAGGCGAAGACGCAGCTTTGCGGACGACGCGGCTGCGGCCCGCGACTCGATCCGCCGCTGGATCACTTGGGGGTAATAATAGACGACCGGAACGATCTTTAATCCTGGCTGGTTCTCCCGGAAATTCAATACTTCCTTCGGCGTGAGCTCGACCAGTTTTGCACCGTCCTCGGCTATCGAATCAAGAACGCGCAATTTTACCGTCGGCGATACGGACGAACGCATCGAGACCCCCTGGCCCAATACCGTACTTTTGTTCGCGACCGACGACTTGAATTTTCCGTATGCATCCAGCAGGAACTCCCGCGATTCCTTACTTTCCTTTAGACCCTCGGCCCTTAGGCCATGCAACGGAAGTATCACGTACCTGTTCGAATCTCGTTGTTTGGGCATACTGATTTAAATTTTGCTCCTTGCTGTTCGTTTGAGTTTGCCAATTAGAAACGCACCAGATATAGCAGACTTCGATCAATAAGAACATATAGCGGTGAAATATGAACCAATGCGGTCAATGTTCGGTATGCCGCATCGCTTGAACCAGCGTTAGCAACTTATCCGAAATGCCCGACTTCAGTACGAGAACTTAAATGACTTAAACCATTAAACATGATTAGTTAGTTATTCTTTAAGGGTCATGACTAGTTAAACATCTTATTATATAAGATAAAGCTAGTAATGACAGGTAGTTACAACATATTCAAGCGTGCCCGAATTTCTCGTAAGAAATTCCGTCAAATTTTGCGATACTTTTCGCTTGATCTGAC
>JBGSYT010000122.1:0-3441 GCA_041750855.1 Pyrinomonadaceae bacterium
GCCGCATCGCCTTTTTGATCTGGCGTGCGAGAAAACTCTGATTCACACGCAGGATCGACTTATTGCCATACGAGGGAAAGGCCAGCGGGTTGAGGACAAATATGTTCGGCTCGACCTCGCGAACGGGTTCGGTAAACTTCTTCAGTTTGGAGCCAATTCGAGAAAGGTCGCGCGTCGAGGCGGTCGGCATGCGATTGGCTATCGCGTTGATCCAAAGAATACGATTGTCCTTGCTGAGAACCCGCATCAGATGGGTCTTCGATAGAGGGTCACCCGTCCAATCGTGGCTAAAACACAGGATATCGCGGCCGCGAAGCTCGGTGGATCCATCCGTTCGGTTCTTTTTATCGGTGATGTTTGAAACCATTGTCATTACGTGGTTGCGACGGATCTAATGGTTCTGCGCCACCGTTCCGGAAGTGACATGTACGTCCGGACTGCCAGGCGGGAAAGGCGTTCTCGCTGCGCATGATGCTTAAAGAATGTACGATCCATACGATAGCGGTGAGCCGCAAAAAGTTCCCCTCCAAACCTGTTTAGAAAAGGGTGCGACCCGCCCAAACTGAATCGCGTAAATCCTGCGGAGCACGCCCACTCGATCGCACGCCAGCCAAGTAGTTCGTTTGCACGGAGTTTGTTGAACTCACTCAGTGAGTTATTGGCGGCGTATTCCACAGATCCCCCTTTGCAAAAACGTAAATATGTACCCGCGATCACCTTGCGGTCGTGAACCGCGATAAGCGTTGCCCGATGTTCCGAGCAAAGGATTTGCTGAAACGTAGAGAACGGATGCGGAATGTTGCCCTTACGACGATTCCAGTCTTGATGTACCTTATACAGTTCGGTGAGTTCGTCCTCGGTTTCGAGCATCTTTACTTCGAGTACGCCCTGCTTCATCACTTTCCGAAGATCCGTCCGGCGCCGTTCGGAAAACTCTTTGAAAAGAGCTTCTGAGCCTTTTTTCAGGTCAAGGATGCAAACCTCGTCGGCCCCGCTTGAGACCTCGTGTTCATAGCCGAAACGTTCGAGGCCGTTAACCTGTTCCCAACTGAATAAACTTATGAGATCAACTGTCGCGCCGCCAAGGGCAGCCAGGCCGTTTGCGATCGCTTCGCCCGCCGAAGCCCTGTCCGCATCGTCTCGAAAGGCGATTTGAGGGCGAACCGCGAGCCCAGAGGCGAAACTGCGCTTTGATCTTAGCCCTGTTAATACAGCCGTGATCCGATCCCCGTCGAGTGCAATAATTGCACAACGCTCCCCGACTCCAACAAACGGATCAAGAAAGAAATCCGGTGTCACGTAGTGTGACGCGAAGGAAGTGTCGCTGAGAAAGGCTTCCCATTGTGTAAGAAGCTCTTTGCCGGGCATTTCCCTAATTATTAAAAAATCTTCAGCCATTTTCCCCATCGATAAGCCGACGCTGCCACATCTCAAAGTTAACCAGCGACCAGATCCGCTCGTCGTGATTCTCGCCCGACATGTGCCACGCAACGAGTGAACGGACGAACTTCTGGTCCAGAATACCTCGGTCCATTGTGCGCTCTCCTAGCACGTATTCGTCGACAATATGTTTGAACGAGCCGCGAAACCAATTCCCGACCGGAACAGGAAAGCCCATCTTTGGTCGTTGGAGTATTTCAGCGGGCAATATCCCCTTCATCGCCTCGCGGAGTATCCACTTTGTCGTCGCACCGCGAAGTTTCATCTCGCGCGGCATACGTGCCGTAAACTCCACCAGCTTATGGTCCAGAAAAGGCACGCGGCTCTCGATCGACGCCGCCATCGACATCTGGTCCTGCTTCATCAGCAGTTCGTGAAGATACGTTTTGGTATCGGCATAAAGCAATTGATCGAGGACGTCCGCCGCATCACATTTTTCGAGCAAAGCGTTCTGAAGCGCATACGGGTTAAGATCGCGGATCTTTTCTCGGGTCGAGGCCGAAAACATATCGTTCTGCATCGATCGCGGAAAGACCCCGAAGTTGTCAAAAAAGAGGTTCTCGATATCCGATTCGCGCGAAAGGAATGTGCGGTTGAGCTTTCGGTTCAAGGCCGATGGCAGCGTAGCAACTCCGCCGCGAACCGCATCGCGCAAGAACGATGGGGCAATGCTCTCGTACTTCTCACCATAGTTCAGAAGCTTAAGTGCCTTCTGATAACGCCCGTATCCGGCAAGCGTTTCGTCGCTTCCCTCTCCGGTCAGTACGACCTTTACGTGCTGTTGGGCAAGCTTTGACACAAAATAGAGCGGAACCGAGGCGATAAAACCTATCGGCTCATCCTCATGCCAAACCAAATTGGGTAGAGCCTCAAAAAACTGTTCCGGCGTGATCGTGATCTCGTGATGGTCGGTACCGAACCGGTTTGCGACGAGCCGCGCATATTCCAGTTCATTTGCCTCGCGTTCGCGAAAGCCGACCGAGAACGTCTTGATCGGCTCGGTGACCATCGTCGACATCATCGCCGCGATCGCCGACGAATCGATCCCTCCGGAAAGGAACATCCCGAGCGGCACATCCGCCATCAGCCGCATTTCGACCGACTGGCTAAACAGCTCGCGCCATTCATCGATATACTCGGCATCGCTGCGGGCTTCATGTTTGGGCTCAAAGCTCAGATCCCAGAACTCACGTATGTCAATGCGTCCATCTTTCCAAACAAGCGTGTGGCCGGGCGGCAATCGCTTAATGTCGCGGTAAAGCGTTTCGTCGCCCGATGTACCGTGATTGGCAAACTGGTCGGGCAGGGCGTTGAAGTTGATCTCGGCCTTGACGGCACCGGCGGCCAAAAGCGATTTTATCTCGGACGCGAAATACAGGTCACCGCTCTGTTTGTGAACGTAGTACAGCGGCTTGACCCCAAAGCGGTCGCGGGCCAGGAACAGTTCCTGCTTGCGCGAATCCCATACAGCAAAGGCGAACATCCCGCGCATATGTTCGACGCAATCGCGACCATACTCTTCGTATAGATGCAGGAGGGTCTCGGTATCGCTGCGGTTGTCGAACTTATATCCTTTTTCGATAAGCGAGTCGCGGTGGTCGGCGTGGTTGTAGACCTCGCCGTTGTAAACGATCGCGCAGGTCCGTCCGGCGTTGAACATCGGCTGGGCACCGTGTTCGACGTCAACTATGCTGAGCCGGCGATGGCCGAGTCCTATATTGCCCTCGATAAACAGACCTCCGGCATCGGGCCCGCGATGATGCAGAATGTCGCGCATCTGTACGAGCGTTGCTTCGTCAACCTGTCTTCCGGAACGCTTAGATAGAGCTATTCCGTTAATACCGCACATACTGTATGTAAAAAGGGGGAATAGGCCCTGTCCTGTAATTTTACAAGGGCCTCGTAAGGCAGGTTCTAGTTTAGCCGTTTAACATCGTTTTGACCAGAAGAATCTATACGCCTACCATTTCTCATCCGGGTCCATCTGTGTCCATCTGTCAT
>JBGSYT010000123.1:0-50898 GCA_041750855.1 Pyrinomonadaceae bacterium
GGCCCAAACCGCGGAAGCCAGATCTGGCTGCTCGATACGCGAGGCGGCGAGGCAAGGCAGCTTACCGACACGAAGGGCGCGATCCAGGGTTACGAATGGTCGCCGGATTCCAAACGCCTTGCATTGGTGATACGCGATCCGGATCCCGATGCTCCGGTTCCCGACACTCCGCCAGCCGCAGCGAAACCGCCGAAGCCGATAGTCATCGACCGTTACAGATTCAAACAGGACGGCCAGGGCTATCTACTATCGAGCCGCAAAAGCTATGTCTATTTGTACGACATTGACGGCAAGAAACTGGACCGGCTGACAAAAGGAAAGGCGGACGAAGGGAACCCTGTTTGGTCACCCGACGGCGGCCGGATCGCATTCACGAGCAATCGCAAACCCGATCCCGACCGCGAACCGGGTTCGCAGATCTACGTAGCGGACGCAAAAGCCGGAGCGACCGAAAAACAGGTGACACCGAATACGAGCCGCGGCGGGCAGCCGGAATGGAGCCCCGACGGCAAGACACTTGTATTTCTCGAGGCTGACGAACTCAAATTCGGGGCCTACAACATGAACCATCTGACGACGGTCGCGTCCGACGGAAGTTCGGCACCGGTCAGGGTCAAAGCCGCCGAAGATCTCGACCGCGGCGTCTCGAATCCACGCTATTCGGCCGACGGAAGATCGATAAATTTCCTTGTCACGGATGACATGTCCGTCTATCCCGCAAAGATCGACCTCGCGACCGGGAGGCTGGACCGCCTGATGGCACCGCCGATCGTGATCTCGAACTGGGACCACGCCGGCGGCCGCATCGTGGCCCTTTCAGGGGGCAATAACGAAGCGACCGAGGTCTATGCGTTTGAGAACGGTGCGCTGAGACGGCTTACCAATCAGAACGATGTGCTGTTTGCCGAGATCAATTGGCCGGTGACTGAAGAGGTGCGATTTACGAGCAAGGACGGAACGTCGGTGAGTGCATTGCTGACGTATCCGGTCGGCTATGTAAAAGGCACGAATGTCCCGTTCCTGCTTAGGATCCACGGCGGGCCGAATGCCCAGGACCAACATTCTTTCGCCGCTGAGCGGCAGTTCTTTGCGGCCAATGGCTATGCTGTGCTGGCGGTAAATTATCGCGGCAGCTCGGGCCGGGGCCAGAAATTTTCACGCGCGATCTTTGCTAACTGGGGACAGTTCGAAGTGCAGGACCTCCTTGCCGGGGTCGACCACGTCGTCAAAATGGGCGTGGCCGATCCGGACAAGTTGGGAGTCGGCGGATGGAGCTACGGCGGCATCCTCACGAATTATCTGATAGCCAGCGATACACGGTTCAAGGGAGGAACGAGCGGCGCCGGGACCGCGTTTACCGTATCTTATTACGGCGTGGACCATTACATCACGCAATACGATAACGAGATCGGCCCGCCGTGGGACCCGAAAGCGTGGGAAACGTACCAGAAGCTATCGTACCCGTTCCTGCAGGCGAATCGAATCAAAACACCCACTCTTTTTCTTGGCGGCGAGCGAGACTTCAACGTCCCGATATCAGGAAGCGAACAGATGTATCAGGCTCTCCGCAGCCTCGGCGTCGAGACTCAGCTGATCATCTATCCGAACGAGAATCACGGCATCCAGCGTCCGAGCTATGTTCGCGACCGGTATGAGCGATACCTTGCGTGGTACGACAAGCATGTTAGGAAATTACCGGTCGAGCCGAAACCGATGATAGCCAGATGGGAAGGCACGTGGAGAGGCGATCTTACGAATTTGCCTGCCAAGGCCGATGCACCGAAAGTCGAAGTGACAATGGAGATCGGACCGTTTCCGTCGAGTAACGGCGAGTGCACAAAGTGGAGATCCACTTATTCCGAGGCAGGCGAGACAAAGAGCGTAAAGGACTATAAACTGTGCCGCGGTACGGGCGTAAATGATCTCTACATCGACGAGGGCGGCGGCGTTCGGCTTCCGGTCCGCATTATCGGCGATGCGATGGTCTCTACGTTCAAGCACGACGAGACGCTGCTCATATCAACGATGCGGCTTCGCGGCGAGGTGCTCGAAATCGAGATCCTGACCGTCGATGACAAACCGGCGGTGAAGGGTGTTGTGCCGATGGTGCCGAAAGGCGTTCAGCGGATCGAACTTCGGCGCATACCGTGAACACTGTCACATCCCGCACAAGGGGTCTATGAACGACGAAGCTCAGGGCCGCTTCACGCGGCGGCCTCGCTTTGTTCAGGTTTTGAAGGGATGAAGAGTATCCGCGTGCAGCTTTCGCACGTAATGATCGCCTGGCCCTTTCTTACTTCGACCTGCATTTGCGGCCTAAGCGACATAAAGCAGGCACTGCACGAACCGTTAATCACCTCGGCGACGGCGATGCCATCGCGGCTTCTCTGGGCCAGGCGGTCGTAAACCGAGGCAAGCTGCGGTGGCAATGTCTTGAAAACGGTTTCGCGAGCACCCGACTCGGCCTTGAACTCGGCCAAGTCAGCTTTTAGCCGAACGTCAAATTCGCCCAACGCCGCAACCCGTTTGGAATCGATCGAGTTGATCTCCTCTGCCCGGTCCTCCAACTCTTTCTCGACCTCCTCGAGCGCGGTCATCTTTTCGATGATCTGGTTCTCTGCAGCCGTGATCTGCTTTTGCAGCGAATCCATTTCCCGCATCGCGGTCTCATATTCTCTCTGATTCTGGGCGTGCTTTAGATTTCTTTCGGCCCTCGTCAGGTGGGTCTTATCTTCTTCGATCTTTCTCTCAAGATCGGCACGTCCAGACGCGAGAGCGTCTCGCCTGTTTTGCACCTCGCGGATGGAAAAAGCGTGCTGTTCAAACTCTTGTTCGATCTCAGCACGCTTCTCTTCAGCGGTTTCGATGTTGCCTTTCAGCCGGCGGATATTCGTATCCGTCTTTTGCAACTGAACTAATTTCGCCAGATCTTCTTTCAATTCTGAAGCTCTCCTCGGATCAAATGACCTTTTGTAGATAATACCGCACCCGAGGGCGATTTATAAAGCTTCGAGCAGGCGCTATACGTTCCCGATAAGCAGCATAAGGTGTGAGAGCAAGTAACCGGAATCGATGGGATCGCCCGGTTTGTCCTCCGAAAGCAGCCTCCAAACGGGTGTTTCGCGGCCCATCGTGAGGGCAAGCTCGATGTTCGCCTTCGGTATTCCAAAGTGCCTAAGCCGAGCAACGGCGAGGCCGCCGCCGCGCATAAAACCGTCAGCCGGCGTTCGCGTCCAACCTGCCTCGGTGGTCAAACATCTCACTCCGTAGCGAAAACTGAGTGAAGTTCCTACGATATTTGCCCCCTTGAATAGGAAACTGTGCGGTTCGCTTCGCTCAATGACGATCTGCGTCCCGGATCGATTTGCCGACGCGGTATGTTCGATGAGCGTTTGAAACAGCCAGGATAAGCCCGCGGTTCGAACGAGGTCGTTCGAGGCCTTAAGATCGAGATAGTCAGCCACTTCGTGCCGGCTGTCGGCTCGTGCCTTTTCGGCTGCCTGGGAGAGCATTTCGGACCAGATCTGGTCGAGTTCGTTCACGGCATTGAGCATAGAACCGGCAGGTCGATAATGCAATTTCGTGATATTATTTTGAGCGACCGGCTTGGAGGTAAACCGTTTGTCCAGATCAAAGAGTTCTTGTGGGTTTCTGTGGTCGGTGCTGTTTTTAGTGTTCGCATTTCTATTGCCAGCCGTACCCGAACTCTTGGCTGCCCAAACGAAAAAGCCCCCGGCTAAAGGCAAAACGACGGCAAATGGGGTTTCAAAATCTGAAAAGCCGGACGCTTCTTCCGAAAAAACCAGGCCGGATACGAACAAAAACAGTGAGGAACTGCCAGCGGTTGGAGAAACTGCCGCCACAGGAGACTCGAGATCGCCCGAGCCGACACCGATCCCGGTCGATCCGGATGTCGAGCGCAAACGCTTCGAGGCCGCCCTCTCCGCACCCGCAAATACGGAAAAGGCTCGGCTCTTGCGCGAGTTTATACAAGAATTTCCCTCTTCGGAGATCATAGACGAAGCGCGGGAATATCTGCTTTCCGCGCGATATTCGGCCGGTACCGATGAGATCAAGGCGGGCCGCCTCGCCGAGGCTGCCGCAATATTCGAAACTGCTATAGATGAGGCACCGCCGACCGTTTCGAATCGGCTTTATTCGGACACGATATTAAAATTTCCGTCAGCGCTCTTTTATACTGACCGCCGCGCATCCGCGCTGGAGATTGCCCGCAAGATCGAAATCAAGTTTGCCGGCAGCTCACGCCACCTTCTAGGCCTCGTTTTTTTCTACCTCTCGACCGAGAACGGGTCCGACGCAAAGCGCCTCGCCGAGGCCGCGATCACTCTCGAACCTGACTCGGCCGCCGGTTATCAAGCGCTCGGTCTTGCGGCGAGATTGAACTTTGACCTTGACGAAGCCGCCCGCGCTTTCTCAAAGGCAAGCGAACTTGACGCAGGATCCGTTGCGATCCGCCGGAGCCTTGCGGAAACGAAACGGGCGCTCGGAAGATCGGAAGATGCGATAGCGATTTACAGGTCGATGCTTGCCGCGAACGAAAGCGACCTTGCCGCACGAAGCGGGCTGGTACTCTCACTGTTCGACGTCGGTCGAAGGACGGAAGCCGAGGCGGAACTCGCCCGCGTGCTCGAAAAAGATCCACGAAACTTTACCCTTTTGGCGGGTGTCGCGTATCAGTATGCTGCTTTGAACCTGGGCGAAAAGGCTGTCGAGTTCGCCCGTCGGGCGGTCGGCATCGAGCCGCGTTATGTTTGGGGCCACATCGCCCTTGGCCGCGGCCTGATGAAATTGAATGACCCGGCCGGTGCCGAGCGAGCGCTTGTGAGTGCACGTCGGTTTGGTAATTTCCCGTCGCTCGACTACGAGATCGCTTCGGCCCGATTTATGGCCGGTTTTTACCGTGAAGCGATCGAAGAGCTTGATAAAAGCTTTGTGATTACCGACGGGCTTGTGCAGACGAAGCTGGGCGGACGTGTCGAAAAGGGCGAAAAGGGATTTCAGGAATTGGTGGCCCACGAGAGAAAGGCGAGCATCCTGGTATCGAGAACCGCTGACGATCCAGACGCCGCGTTAAAACTAAAACAGCTTTTTGAGATCACGAAACGGTTGGACGTGGCGCGGGACGATGAGGCGATCGTTCCCTTGGTGGACAGATTTATTGCCGGCGACGACAAGATGAAGGTCCATCGCCAGCTTCACACGGCTGAATTGCTGCTTAGCCGGCGGGCCGCCGTACCAAAAACAGCAGAGATATTGCGATCTTCATTTACATCGGTTGAAAGTGGACTTGAAGTTGCCGCAGCGGGGGCGGCCGTGATGGCAAGCGAGCTTTATGAAAGCAGGAAAGCCGCGTTCCGCAAGAACGAGTTCGTCCTGATCCCGGAGGTTCCGCGACAGACCCTCTCGGCTATACTTCGCGGCCGTATCGAGGACCTCGCGGGTTGGGCAAGTTTAGAGCTCGGCGATCCCGAAGAGGCGATGGTTCGGTTTAAACGAGCGATCAGTGTTTTGCCGGACAAGAGTGCCTGGTGGCGATCGAGTAGGTGGCGGCTTGCTTCGGCGCTCGAATCATCCGGCCGCGACCAGGAAGCCCTGGACATCTACATACAAACCTATAAGATCGACCGGCCCGACGCGATTCGTTATGGGACGATCGAAGCATTGTATAGAAAGGTAAACGGCAACGCTGATGGGTTAGAGGAACAGATAGGGCCAAATCCGCTTGTCGCAATGACGCCGCGTGCGGCCACCCCGGTGGACCAACCCTCGGCCAGGACCGAAGCCGCCAATAATGTGGAAGACCCGAACAAATTGTCGCCAAAGGCCGACGCGGTTGCCGCGGTAAACAGTAAGGAGATCGCGCCGGAAAGAAAAGATGAGCCTGCTCTTGACGTCGCAAAAACAAGGCCCGAACCTGCACCAGTGGAGGATACTAAGCCTGTTGCAGCCGATATAACGACATCCGGCGAAACCGCAAAGGTAGCTGATCTTTCAAAACCTATACTTACCACCTCCAGTCAAACTGCCACGAAAGCCTCGAAACCGGAGAAGAAAGCCGATGTTGAAATTCCGATCGTAAGCGATGTGGCCTCGGCCGATCAGCAAAAGAAGTTGGGCGAGAAGGCTGGTCTGACCGAAAGCGAAAGGGCCGAGCCCCAGAAGAACGAAGACAAAACGGCGTCCGATCCGAAGGTATTACCAGAGACTAAGGAAGCCATCTCCGAAGCAAAGGAAAAAGTAGAGACACCTGAAAAGCCGGTGGTAAGAACGGACACTGCGGCCGATGAGAAATTAGACAAAAAGCCTGCGGCCGACACTGCAAGAAAGCTCGACGTTCCAATCGCGGTTGAAACGGCAAAAACTGAAGCTAAGATGATCGAGGCACATCCGCCCCCGGAAACCACAAAGGATGCCGAGAAGGTCACCGACCAAAAGGCCACGGCCGGACTACCCGAAAAATCAAGGGAGGCTTCAAAGCCTGAGTCGCCGACGAATTTGCTTCGCGAGCCTTTCCCGATCACCGGTACACCGGAGGCAAATTTAGCCTCTCGTACTGAAACAAAGCCCGATTCCGAAACCGAAAAGGTCGATGCCCGGCCAAAGGTAAGGGACCTTTACGATCCGATCATTGTCACGATCCCTCCGCCGCCCCGTCCGGCCGCGAAAAGGCCCGAACTCGCCAAAGACGAAGAGGCCGTGCCAGGAGCGAAAACACCTAAGGACCAAAAGCCAAAGACCGACGATCCTACCGGCGGCACCCGAAAGCGGGTCGTAGAGGGCGAGGAAATATCCGTTGACCAGGTCTGCGAGATGGATATTTCGCAGAAGAATATTTCGATCATGAGCAATGGAGGAAGCCTTGGTGTGCTCCTCACCGTGAGTGGTGACGCGACGGTAGCGCCGGTGAAGGCCTCGTCAAGCAGTCCCCGGGATTTAGAGGTACGGGCGGAACCGGAAATTGCCGGATTGCCCGGCCAGCGATACTTTTTGATCAAGTCGATCAGCCCAGCGACCGGAATGTTTCAGGTCAGTTTCGAATCGCCATGTGGAAAGCGAGAGGTCACGGTCCGCGTTAGGTAAGTCGCTGTTTGCGGCGGGCCGAGGCGTTCCCTTCCTGATCTACATTGGCGGTTGCAAGTACCGCGAGCAATAGAAAAAAATATCCGTTCGACGACGTCCGAAGCGGAAAGTCGAAAAGGCTGTGGACGGCTATGCCGACGCATCCTGCAAGTGCTCCGATAGCAACGCTCCTTCGAACTGCACCGTCGGCGTGTTTAACCACGTTCATTCCCGCCCTGATCAAGATGACCAGAAACGCGGCCACACAGAGAAAGGAAATCGCGCCGCCGTCAGCGAGAATCTGAAGGTAGTCGTTGTGAGCCTGTTCCACGCGGTAAAATCCGTTCCAAGTATCGTACCGGGTAAAGGCGACACCGAAAGCGTCAAAACCTGCTCCGATCAAAGGATGGTCAATAAAAATTTTCCATCCGACGGACCAGAAGTGTAGACGACCGCTGGTCGGGTCGTCCTGCCCGCTCTGGAGACCGATGCCCCTGATCAGCGGATCGGCTCCGGCCAGATAAAACACTGCCCCTACCGCGAGAATACCGGCAAGAACCGCCGCGGCGGCGACTTTGACCGCAGACCGTTTGGTCACTGCACGCAAAACCCCGCCGTACCGGATGGTTCCGGCAACAACGGCCGTCACAACCGCCACAGTCGTGATCATGCCTCCGCGTGAACCTGTCATCAGGATCGCGATCGCTATCAGCAGTACCGCCAAGACTAGCAAACCCCTCCGATCTCGCTTCAGACCCCCGCCGATCAACAGCGCCAGCGTAAGGCCGAGGCACATCGCCATGAAAGCCGCAAAATGGTGTTGATTGACAAACGGGCCGAACGGGATGGCTTGTGGTGTGGGCCGCATTCCATAGATGGCGTCGGGGCTGGCAAGCCGCTGAAGAATGCCGACAAATGCCATGACCGCACCGAAAATCACGACAGCAACAGCGAAGAATTGACAGCGGGCTGCATTGTTAATGTACTTAAGGGCCAGGGCAAAAAAGATCAAGAAAAAGACGAGTCGTGCTACAAAGATCTGCGTCGCGTATGGGTCGAGCGAAAACGCTGCCGACGCCGGCACTGACAGCAGCCCTTCATCGACACCGGAGGACCCGAACGGAAATAGCTGGATGATACCGATAACGATCAGCAACGCTATCGGTATCTGAAGGCCGGACGAACTTAGAACGAAACTGCCCGATCTTGATCCATCAGCTGCCCACATTGCGACGAGAAGAAAGGCAAAGACGGAAAGCGGGATCAGTGACCAAACCTCGGTGGCTCCGTAGGCGAGAGTGGCAAAGACCGGCACAGCGAGCAAGATCGCAAGGGCCGTCTTTTCATAACGGTTCGCAGCCATCAACCGGGGAGGCAACGCAGTCCTCTCTGAGGCGGCCCGTTTTTCTACGTTTGCCATGTGTCAGCGTCGCTCCAGTCGGAAATCGTCAAACCATATATTGCCAGCGATCTGGCAAGTATCGGGTGCACATCCGACGATGTTAATTCTCATGGTTATTCCTTCAACATCCGTGGGCACATCGAACTGAATCGACGATTCCGCCCAGTCCGACACTGTCGGAAGTTCCGTCTCGGCGATCATGCGGCCGTCCCCGGCGGAGACGACCTCACACTTGATCTTCCCTTCCGCGACGATCTCCGAACGATAGTTTAACGAGAGTTGATAGCCGGCACCGGACTCGACGGCCACGTTCTGCGAAAGCGGGCGGAAACCTTTTCCTCCGGGCGTGAAGCTCATCAGCAGCGAAAACCGGCCGCTCCGTTTGTGCGTTTCGTTCAGGCCGACCCGCTGATTGTCTCCGCCGGAAAACTTCCAGGTAAAAGCATCGGCGCCCTGTTCAACGAGAACGTCCTCGAAGCCGCCGTTTGTGACAGCTCCCGGTGTGAGCGATCTCGGCGGAATAAGCGCGATGTCAAACGCCACTTCCTGTGCAAATGCGAATCGCCCGGCCCCGAGCAGTTTGTTGCAGAGCACCTTGCCTATTTCCAGCAGATCATCGCGCTTTTGACTCCGGGGAATTTCTCGCCAGACCATGCGTGCCTCATCATGCCGGCCGCTTGAGACGAGCAGGTCAGCGATCGCCGCAGAAACGGCCGGTGTGTTGCCGATCATTTCTTTGAGCTGACCTAAGTCCTTATCGAAGACTTCCCACGCCAAAGCTGTTATCGGCCCGGCATAGCGGACGTCGTTGAAAGCGGCCAACCTGAGCTCTGCAAATGCCTCGGGCATGCGATCCTGCCTGAGAAGGTTGTTTCCGAGAGCCCAGCGCCCACGGGAATAGTTTGGAGCGAGCTGAACAGCTTTTCGAAGGGCGGCTTCGGCACCTCCGGGGTCGCCCGCGCGTTCACGGGCAATCCCAAGCGATAGCCAAAAGGCATAGTTATTCGGGGAAAAAGCGACGGCCTTCTCAAACTCATTTACGGCCCTTTCCTGGTCCTCAGGGAGCAAAGTCTTTTCAAGAAGCGAGGCGAGCTGAAAGCGGGCCGCCGGGTCTGCCGGTGCGAATTGCACGCCGAGCTCGGCTACTTTGGTGTCCTCCGCATTGATCGCGACCGCATGGCCAAACGCCCATATTGAGGTCATCACGGAGCCAGCCGCGGCGGCCAAACAAAGCATGATCGCAACTGTCCGGCCAAGGCCGTTCCTGAGTTCTATTTTCGGAATTTGCACCTGATGAAACCCTTATACCCCGATCATTCGAAATCCACCGGCTCGATTCGCAGTTCGGCACGCCGTAATTCGACATTTGAGTCGCGGCAGACCGAACGGAGTTCCTTGATAGTATCAGCCGAGATCTTATGTGTAGAGATTAGTATCTCCTGAATATCATATTCGCCACAGATCTCGGCCAGCGTTCCGTTCGAATCGAACACTTTCAGGCCGTTGATCACCTTGTCTTTTTTCAGCGGATCGTCGTCGATGAACCCGACCGGACGGTAGTTCCACGTTGGGTTCTTCAAAAGTTCGCGTAGAACCATCTCGCCTCCGTCGCCGGCACCGTAGATCAGGATCCTTCGCCCGTCGTTAATGTGTGCGGACGGGATCATCTCGCGTATCAGCCTGAATGTCAGGCGGCTTCCGACGACGGCGAGCAGAAGCAACAGGCAGTCCACAACAAACACGGCCCGCGAAAAGTTCTGGAAACGGTAAAGGAGCAATATCGCTATCAGGCTGAGGATCGATCCGCCGACCACGCCTTTCGTGAATGTCACGAGATCCTTAACACTCGTGTATCGCCATAATCCGCGATAAACACCCGAGGCTAGAAAGGCAAAGAGCTTGACCACGATCACAAGCGGGAGCGTACTGATAAACAGGTCCCAGTTGCTGGTCGATTCGATCGGTCCGAGGACAAGCAAATAGGCAGCGTAATAAGAAAGCGTGATGAGGAATGCGTCGAGAAAAACTTCGAAGATGCGGCGCTTATGCGAGATATTCAATATGAACGCAAATACCGCGTTGTTGCTTCGCGCGAGTTCCACCTCGCTCTCTTCATACACCTTTACCTTCGATAGATAAACGCCGAGAATCGCAAGGAGGACGGTAAAAAAGGCTATCAGCGCAAGGCTTTGCGTCGTTTCGAGCGTGCCGACAACAAGCGCCAGTGCTCCGGCAGCCACCGCAAAGGCGTAGATCATCAAAACGGCGGACCTTTCGGAAAGCCCCAACGCAACAAGCCTGTGCGAGGTGTGGTCGCGGCCGCCCTGCGATGCCTTCCGCCCCCAGAGCTTGCGAAGAACCGTGACGAATGTGGTATCGAATATCGGCACGAAAAGGATAAGGACGGGCACCGCCAGGATCGAGAAAAGACCTCGCGACCTGCCACCCGTTTGCCCGAGAAGAACGGTGCCGGCAAGGAGAAACCCGACGAACATCGAGCCGCAATCGCCCATGAACAACGAGGCCGGATTGAAATTCAGTATCAGAAAACCAATGAGGGCACCGATGAAGATCGCGGCAAGTGTAAGTTCGGAGATCTGTCCGTTCGCATAGAAACCGATAGCAAGCGAGAACGCGCCGATTGCGGCGATCCCGGCAGCAAGCCCGTCCATATTGTCGAGCAGGTTTATCGCATTCGTGATGCCGACCAGCCAGAAGACCGTGATCCAGATATCGAAAAGTTCATAGCCCGTTATTGGCAGTTTTAGGCCAAAGCCGATGACGAAAGCGGCCCCGATCAGCTGGCCGATAAGCTTTTGATAGGGCTTGATATTGACGATGTCGTCTAAGAGGCCGACAAGGAAAAGGAACGAAGCGCCAACCAGGACCACCAATGATTCCTTGGTGGGTACGGCAAACACCGCAAACAGTGCGATTGTCGTGGCGAAGATAGCCACCCCGCCGAGCATCGCCGTTGGGCGCTTATGCCAGCGGTCGCTTTTGGGCCGCGCTACGAAACCCGCCTTGACCGCAAAACTGCGCACAAGCAGGCTCAGTAGTGCCGCGACAACGGCGCTGACGATACCGACAGTGATTGGGTTCAGAGTACCCTGAAGCATCTATCTCACTTTGTTATGCTGCGCGCTAATATACAGGGCGTTCGGCAGTCGCTAGCGCATGTCTGCGAAACTAGAAGTCTCCCGGCGATAAAGGTTGCGAATATCCCGGACCAGCCTCTCCTTACCAAACCGGGCCACGGCAAATTCGCGGCCCCGACTTCCAAGCTCTTCTCGTAATTTTTCATTTTTTGCGAGATAAATCAACCCTTTTGTAAAGCCCTCGACATCGCCGCTTTCGCATCCGATACCCCGTTCGAACACCGAAAATCCGTCTTTTTTCGCGATCTCGCTGCCTAGAAGGTCCTTAACGCCGCCGACCAGCGTGGCAATGACCGGCTTTCCGGCGGCCATACCCTCGATCAGCGATAGCGGCGTGCCTTCATTGAGCGACGTAAGAGCAACCACGTCCAAACCCGCGTAAACACTCTCAACTTCCCGGACGCTTCCGAGAAAATTTACCTTAGTAAGGCCGAATTTCCTCGCTTCGTCCTCTAATTCGGCACGAAGGCTGCCGTCTCCTGCAACAACGAACATTGCACGTGGAATATCCGCGCCAGCCTGCTTTTCATAACTTGCCGCTGAACGAAGATACATCGAAACATTTTTCACGTCCGTCAGCCGCCCTACAAAGCCAACATTCAGAACCGGAGCGGCGATCAAGCCTTCGTCTCCTTTCAGCAACTCAGGCCTTCGGCCAGCCAAATATGGCGCCATATCGATGCCGAGTGCAACGGTCGCGAATTGCTCTGCCCGGCCAATTCGATACTTTTCGTTGATCTCTGATAGGAGTTGAGGCGAAAGAACGATGATCTTGTCGGTCGCGAAACGGGCCAAACAACGTTCGATGAGAATAAAAAAACGCGTCTTTAGTTTTCCGTAGTAACTATGAAAAACATGGCCGTGAAAGGTATGGAACACGAGTACCCGGCGAGGCCTTCCGATGAGGGCGGCGGGCGTCAGCCACTTATAGAGCCAAGCTGCAAGGCGGCCGACCGTTCCCGCTTTTGCCGTGTGTGTATGAACTATCGACGGTCGTTCCCGACGCATCAGGGAATAAAGCCTCCAAAGCGCGACGAGATCCTTCGGGGAAAGTTCGCGGCTCATTTGATCGATATAGGCCGGGCTCACCCTTGCCGCTTCGGCGATATAGGACATATCCTCTTCGCCTTCGGGTACGCGGCCGGCGACAAGCACCGTTTGAAACTCGTCGTCGTTCAGGCCCTCGGTGAGGGCCACAACGTGACGGGCGGGGCCGCCAACGTTCAGGCGAGCGATGATCCGTATGATCTTCATTGATCGCAGCAAAAGCAAAAGAATCGCTCGCCCGGGAACCCGATCAGTCCATTCGAAACCTCGTGAACGGATCGTCCTCGTGGCGTATCTCATCTACCGGGTCTTGCCGTCCGCTTCCCATGTAGAGCCGGTTTGGGCAATTTATCACCATTCCATCAACGTCGCCGATGTTCTTATAACCATGCACGACGCCTTTTGGAACGACGACCGCCGTCGGGGCGGCCTCGCCCGCGTCTAGAGACACAAAATGGTTAAACGTCGGCGAATCGGGGCGGTTGTCCCAAAGCCGAAGATTAAAGGTCGAGGGGCCGATAAAGCAAAACAGGTCCGCCTGGTCAGCGTGCTCATGCGGGCCGCGTTGAACGCCGGGCTTTGTGAACGAAACGTAGGCCATTTGCGGGAAAAACTCTTCCGCGAGCTCATCGTGGCGAAACAATTCAGTCAACGATCCTCGCTCGTCGTGATACTTCGATAGCCGGTAAGTGACAACGCCCGCGATCTCGCCTGTGATGAAAACCATAATAGTTTCAAATCTTGTTCGCACCGGTCACGGCGACGAGGTTCGAGGCACGGAGCAGGCTTTCGAACGTGCCCGCGTCCGTCCACCAGCCTTCCAGCTCGTTCCAGGTCATCGTGCCTAGTTCAATGTACTGATTGTTGACGTCGGTGATCTCGAGCTCACCGCGCCCCGAGGGCTTCAGCGTCTTTATGATCGAGAATACAGTTGGGTCGTAAAAATAAATGCCCGTGACGGCGTATTCGGACTTCGGCACCCCCGGCTTTTCCTCGATCCGTATTACCTTATCGCCCTCGATCTCCGGCACGCCGAACCGCTGCGGATCCGTGACCTTCTTCAAGAGTATCTTTGCACCGCTTCCCTGACGCCGGTATTCTTCTGCGGCACCGCGGATGTTCCGCTCGATTATATTGTCGCCGAGCACGACACAGACCGGCGACTCGTCCGCGAAATGCTCGGCGAGCGCTAGAGCGTCGGCGATGCCGCCTTCGCCTTCCTGATAGGTGTAATTCAGGTGTTTTAGGCCGAATTCTCGCCCGTTTCCCAGTAGGCGGAGAAAATCACCGGCGGAGTTACCACCAGTGACGATCATGATGTCTTCGATGCCGGCATTGATCAGCGTCCGGATCGGATAGTAGATCATCGGCTGGTCATGGACCGGCAGGAGATGTTTGTTCGTGACCTTTGTCAGCGGAAGAAGCCTCGACCCGAGGCCGCCCGCTAGAATTACACCTTTCATAAAAACCCGGATCCGAAAGTCCGGAAAAGAGACTGCGAATAGGATTCCCGCCGGAAGTACCCCTCCGCCTTGTCGGGGTTGAACTGCGTCAGCAGAACCGTCGAGATCAATCAATAAACCTCTGGAACCAAAGTTCGAGCATCATCAACGCCCAAAGGCGCGGAGCATAATCCCGTTTTGCTTCAATGTGATCATCAACGTATTTGCGCAATATCTCGGGCCTTATTATTCCTCGATTCATCGCCCTCTCTGACAAAAGCACTTCGCGGACAAACTCCTTCATCTCGGTTCGAAACCATTTCCCGATCGGCACCCCGAACCCCATCTTTTGCCTGTAAATGACCTCTTTCGGCACCAGCCTCGCGGCAACCTTTTTCAGCAGCGATTTGGTTTCGACGCCGCGGATCTTCATACCTGCGGGCAGGCTCGCGGCAAACTCGATGACCTTGTGATCGAGGAACGGCGACCGTGCCTCGAGCGAATTTGCCATCGAGGCAATATCGACCTTTACCAGCAGGTCGTTGGGCAAATATGTCATCAGATCTGCCAGCAGCAAGGGGTCGGGCGTCCGGGCACCGTTTGACGCATTCAGCCAGGTCTCGATCTCACGGGCGGGATCATTCTCGGAGACGGCAGCGGCAAAATCGGCGGTGTACATTTCTCGCTTCGCCGGCCGGTCAAAAGCTGAGACCCAGCGGAAAAAGCGTTCTGTCCGGGGCAGCTCAGCGGCGGTCAGGAAGCGCTTTATGTCGCGGATGCGGCTTCTTTTTAACTCAGAAGACGGAAGCAGATCGACCAGCCGGCCGATAATAGGCTTCCTCGCAAACTTTGGTAAGCGCAGGTATTTGTCCGCGAGCTTCATCGCAACATATCGCTCGTATCCACCGAAACTTTCATCGCCGCCATCGCCATTCAGGGCAACCGTGACATGGCGACGCGTTTCTTTCGCGACGTAATAGGTCGGGATCATGCTCGAATCGGCGAACGGTTCTCCATAATGATCAACGAGTATCGGAATCACCTCAAGAGCATCGGGCCGAACGACAAATTCGTTGTATTCGGCCCCGACATGTTCGGCAACACGCTTTGCATATTTCAGTTCGCTGAAGTCTTCTTCCTCGAATCCGATCGAAAATGTCTTTACCGGCCGATCGCTCAGTCCTGCCATCAGGGCAACGACGATCGACGAATCAACGCCGCCGGAAAGAAATGCGCCAAGAGGGACCTCTGATATCATCCGCAGCCTGGTAGACTCTCGCACGATCCTCGTGGTCTCATCGATCGCCTCATTTTCGGTGATCTTAATTTTTTTCGAGAAATCGGGCTGCCAATAGCGACGGGTTTGGATCTGTCCGTCCTTCCATTTGAGCCAGTGGCCCGGTTCCAGTTTGCGGATCTGCCGATAACCGGTTTTCGGTGCGGGAACGCACATGTACGACAGGTAATCGTCGATCGCAGAGTGGTCAACGTCGCGAGAGATCGAGGGATGTTCGAGGAGCGCCCGAAACTCCGATCCGAATATCAGGTCTCCGTTCGGCTGATGGGAATATAGAAAGGGCTTTTTGCCGATACGGTCGCGTGCGGCGAAAAGCGACTTCTCGGCCGTGTCCCAGATAATGAACGCGAACATTCCGCGAAGATGCTGGACGCAATCAATTCCGTACTCATCGTAGAGGTGAACGATCACCTCGGTATCGGAGTTCGTGTAGAATCGGTGGCCGCGCTGCTCCAGCCCTTCGCGAAGCTCCTGAAAATTGTAGATCTCGCCGTTGTAAACGATCCATTTCGAACGATCGTGGTTGTGGATAGGCTGTCGGCCGCCCGCGATGTCGATTATCGACAGCCGCCGCATTCCAAATGCGGCGTGCGAATCGACATAAAAACCGTCGTCGTCGGGGCCGCGATGGGCTATTGAGGCGGTCATTCGCTCGACGATCTTTTGGTCTGTCCGCCCGTCGGCTTTTGTAACATATCCGGCAATTCCGCACATACTGAACTAGACGCCCCCTCTGGCCCTGAGGGCATCATCTATCTGCCTTCGCCGGGCGGCAATGAGAAGCTTTTTGTTCTCCCGCGATTCGAGAAATAAGGTTATCCCGACAGCGATAAAAAGAAAGAGGAACACCTGAATTTGTGTGCGTTGCCGATAGGCGGTGCCGACATTGCCCTGAAAGATCGAGTAGGCGAGCGTCAACATCAGGCTGAAGACCAATATGGGCATCGACGGCCTTAAGCGATGGCGGACGGCGTACCATAATCCGGCGATCATAACCGGAAACAATGCCCACCAGATCAACACTTCGGGGAGGGTGATTAGCTGACGAAAACTCGTCATCTCCCATGGGAACGGTGCAAAAAGCAAATAAAGAAGGCCGACCGGGATGGCCGAGATCGCACCCTCGGTGGTTGAGACATCGACCTCCTCGTTAAATCCGGATTCGGCGGACACGGCCTGATCCTGACGTGTGATCTGTATGCGTTCAAGATTCGCGTAACGTTCGATATCCGACCCGGCGTTTCTGATAACTCCAAGGTATGTCAGGCCCAGACCCAGGAATACAATCACCGTCACCCGCCGTATGATCGAGTTCAAGCTACTCGTCAGGCCAACGATAAAGCTCCCGAGAACCGCAACGATGACCATGTAAAAAATGTAGAACCTAAGGGACAAAATGCCGAACAGCGAAAGTATCAGGAGGATCACCGCACCATAACTCAACTCCTTCTGAAGCTGCAAGACCATTGTCATTGCGAGCACAAGGAGAAAAATGATCAACCCATCCTTCATAAGCTGCGACGACCAAATAATAAAGGAAGGGAAAAAGGCTACCGCAAATGCCGCAGTTTTTGCGACCCGTTTGTTGCCGAACATCTTGAGGCCGCAGTAAAAGACCATCGGTGCCGTCGCCGCCCCAAAGACAGCGCAGAACGATTGGGCGGCTAATAGGTTGCGGCCAAACGCAAGATAAATACCTGCGACGAGGTAGTTCATTCCCCAACCTACGCCTTTCACCGCCCATTCGCGCTGAACCGCAAATTCGTCACCTAAATGATTTCCGCGAAAGTACTCCGCGAGTATCCATCCATTTATGTCGTAGGTTTCCGCATCGCCACCGAAGAACTCTCGAGCATCGAATACATGGATAAGAATGCCGAACAGAAGACGTACGAGAAGTGCAGCAAGAAAGATCGTGGTCAAAAACTGTCTTTCTTCGCTGAAACCGCGAAATACAGCAAGTGCGACCGCCGACAACGCCACGACCAAAAGCAGCGACGCAAACCCATCTGCGGGATCCGCCCAGATCATCGCAAAAACGACCAGGACGAGGGCGATTGAGATCAGAATTCGATCACGCATTTACTTCGCTTGGCCGCCGGATCACAAGATTGTTCTCAAGGACAAGAGCATCGAAATTGGAGTTGCGAAACGTATTGATCGCATCCTGCGGCGTGCAGACGATCGGTTCCTGTACATTGAAGGAAGTATTCAGCAGCATTGGCACTCCGGTGAGCTTTCTGAACTCGTCGATCAGCTTCCAATATCGCGGGTTCGTCTTCTTGCTGACCATCTGCGGCCGGGCGGTCCCGTCAACATGCACGACTGCCGGGACCTTTTGCTTATATTCTTCGGCAACCTCGATCACCGTGATCATAAACGGGTCGTGATGGTCCACGCCGAACACCTCGCGGCCGCTTTCTTCATGCATAGACGGAGCAAGCGGGCGAAACCACTCGCGCAGCTTGACCTTGTGATTCAGGATCTCTCGCATGTCCGTGCGGCGCGGATCGGCGAGAAAGCTGCGAGCCCCCAATGCACGCGGGCCCATCTCCATTCGGCCGTTGAACCATCCGACGATGGCGCCGTCGGCTATCATTTTTGCAAGCTTCGGCAGCAGCACCTCATCGTCAAAAGTCTCGAAAGCGAGATCTGCTTCGGATAAGGCTGCGCGACATTCCTCGTTTGTAAATCCAGGTCCCCAATAAGCGTGCTCCATCAGAAAATCGCGTTTACGGCCAAGAACCTGGTGCCACACCATCAACGCGGCGCCGAGGCTGCAGCCCGCATCGCCGGCGGCCGGCTGGACAAAGAACCGTGAGAATGGTGTCTCGTGGAAGATGCGGCCGTTCATAACGGAATTGAATGCAACGCCGCCCGCCATGCAAAGGTCGTCCTCGCCGGTCATTTCCTTTATTTGCCCGACCATATAGATGGCCGTGTCCTCAAGCACCCGTTGCGCCGAACAGGCAATGTCCCAATGGTGTTCGGACAATTCCTCTCCTTTTCTTCGTGCAGGGCCGAGCTCGCGGACGATCGCGTCGGGAAACTTATACTGCTTTGCAAGGTGGTGGTCGAGCACGCGGATGTTGAGCCTGAAATCGCCGTGCCCGTTAGTTGTTAGCACTTTCTCGCGGAAAAAATCGTAGAACTTCGGCTTTCCGTATGCTGCAAGGCCCATCACTTTCCATTCGTCGCCCGTAAACATGTCGAACCCGATAAAATTTGTGACCGCGGAATAGAACTGCCCGAGGCTGTGCGGCAGCTTGATCCGTTTGAGCACCTCGATCTTGTTTCCGCGGCCGCGGCAGAAGAGTGTTGTCGTGTCTTCGCCGGTTCCGTCCCACGTTAGGATGGCCGCCGATTCGAACGGCGAAACGAAAAACGCGCTGGCCGCGTGGGTTTGATGATGTTCAAAGTAATGAAACTTGAAGTCGCTGGGGCCAAAGCGTTCGCGGAGCCGCTTTGGATGGCGAAACATCCCTAGGTAGCTCTCGGTCACCTGTACGACGCCGCGGTCGGCGCGGGCTCGGAACATATCGCGCGAAACAAAGCCCGCCTTGAGGGCCTGCATCGCTTTGTGGCGCAGTATCCACGGCTTCCAATAATGTCCTACGTGCTCGACATCCTTAAGCGTGATGCCGGCCTGATCGAGGCAATACTCTACCGCGCGATACGGGAATCCGCTGTGGTGCTTTTTCCGCGAAAACCGCTCTTCCTCTGCGGCGGCAACGATTCGGCCATCTTCGATCAGAGTGGCGGCAGAATCGCCGAGGGTTGTGAGTCCAAGAATATACATCGATCAGAAAAAACCACGGCGCAGACGCACAGGCCAAACCTGCCGCGAGTTTACGGCTTTACACAATTCGCTTCGACGTGGCCAATCCAGCATCATTCTAACAAACAAATCGCTTGTGCCTTTAATGCGTGCAAGCTGCGATCACCCGCAGACACCTCAGCGAACCCCACGAAGCAGCCGATTTTTTAGATAAAACCACGCGCTTGGGTGATGGCGCAGCCGTGAACCTACGGCGTCGGGGGACTCTTGAAATTCGATATTTCCCGCCAATGCGGCCCTCACGGCCGGGACAAGTATCGAAATACCTGCGGCAGTATGAAGATATGGGTACGTCGCGAAATTGTCGTGTTTGGTGACCTCAAAATAGGCCTGAGCGATGATCGTGCCTGTGTCGATGCCTTTATCCACAAGGTGGACCGTCGTTCCGACAAGGTCGGGGCGGCCCTCGGCAAGTGCCCAATACCCGCCGTGCACCCCGCGATACAGCGGCGTGATCCCGGCGTGAGTATTTATAAACGGAGCGTCAACACACCCGAGCGTCTCCGGTCCGATGATTCGCGTGCCGTTGACCACGACCACTGCCGGCGCGGCGTTCTGAAGCTGCTTACGCGCCTCTTCGGAATTTACATTGTTTACGCGGACAACCGTTTCGTCGGGAAGGCCTCTTCGAAGATTATGTTTCCGCTCAATCTCCCGAATGCGGGCCCGGCCGGAAGCGGCGAGCAGCGGAACGATCGTCGCAGCAAAAAGCGTTTGGCCAAGCGTGGGGATTAGGCCGAGCCGTCGGGCTCGTCGTTTTGCCATCTCGAGCCGCGAAACCGCCTCTTCCATTATCACAAGCACGCTGCCAAACTCGTCGCGAAGGGCATTGAAGACGGCACGGGTCGAATCGCCGTCCGAGCAAAGCAGCACTATTCGAGGGTCTTTCGTCATGCGGCACGGGCTGCCGACGATCGTTTTGCGAGGTCGGCCGTCTCCGCCATCGACAGCGATGCCATCCCGTGTTTGATCTTAAGCTTTGTGAAATGCTCGAAGACTTTTCTGAGAAATGCGATGTTCTCGGCAGTTCTCGCCCCGAAGTTGTGCGGGTGCCACCAGAGATGAAAGATCCGGCCCCGCTCGGCTGCCTCGTCGAGGGATTTTGCTATCCGCCGGAACTGCAGCATCTCTCTCGGCCCCGACGTGTTCGTGACCGGCCTTAAAAAGGCGCTTGCGGCAACATTGGCGATCGGGCCGCGCCAAACCGACTCCCATGAATACGTGTTCATTCCGGAAACATTGACGTAGGTGTCGGCAAGCCGCGAGATGCGGGTCACCGGCGATTCCCGGCCGACCGCGCCAAAGCGGTACATTTTCGCGGCCTGGTTGCCGCGATAGCAAATGATCCCGTTCTCGACGAGTACGTCATCGTAATCGGGGTTGTGCTGATTTCGCGGAAAAACGATCGAACGGACCGCGATACCTCGTTCGGCTGCGGCGCGTACGGCACTTTCGATATCCGCACGGAATGTCTCTTTTGTTTGTCCCGGCTCACAGCAATAATAATGGGAAAAGGTATGCGTACCGATCTCCTGCCGGGGAGTAGAGCCGATAAGCTCGATCATGTCCTGACCGAAAAGGAAGTCGTCCGCCGGGCGGCCTTCCCTGCCAAACTCGACGTAAGGAGACAGTTCGCCATCCGCATATTCCGGGCGAACGGGCGGCGCGAGCTTTAGAGCGTCGTCGTCGGAGGAGGCAAACAGCAGCCCGACCGTGGCCCAGGTGGCCGCAATATCGTATTCCTTGAACAGATCTAGTAGTTGCTGGATGGCGGAACGCTCACCGCGAAGATTTTCCCAATAACGCGAAGTTGGGCCGATCACATCGCGCACGCCCCAATAAAGTTCGAGGTCAAGCGAGATAACCAAAGCACCGTTTTTCGAGATCTTGTTCATTCTTGGAACAAAATCAGATTGTAGCAAACCCGCGAGCCGGATCGTACATGGTTTTTTGAACCGAGATCACCCTGGTCCCGGCTTCCATCCTGTCAAACGCGAAGCTGCAAGGTAAAAGACCCAAACAAGGCTGAAATAAACACACAGGCCCACCGGTATCCATGAACCATACAGATAAGAAAGTAGTGCCGACAGCGGAAGACAGCCGGCGTAAAACGCAAGTTTCGAAAGAACGGTCTCGGCGACGCGGGCATCGGCGAACTTGCTTCGCAGATAGACCGTGGTTCGATACAAGGAATGATTCAGCAGCACGGCCGGAACTAGCACCGCCAGCACAGCAGGCTGAAGGGCGACGATGAGCGGCCCGAGAAACCTGTATGCAGAAAGGCAGAAGAACGTCGCAACGCGCATCTCGCCTGGCAACATGTTGTGTAATGCAAAAACGGCAAGAAGCGACAAATGAAATCCCCACCAGAGCCACGAGTCGGCCACTCCGAGCAGGTATGTGCACGAAAGGAAAAACACCAGCCTTACAACGATCAAGGCATAGACGACGGCCTCACTGCCCTTGAAACGAGACGCACGGCCGCGAGGTTCCTCCTCGAACCGCTCGCTGAAAAGATCGTTCGTCAAATAACCGATCTCGTAGAGCGAAATAAAGGCCACATAACTTAAAAGTACGGTGACGACGGCCTGCGGCCTGAGATCATTGAAGTAAAGAGCAAAGGCGAACGCCGGCAGCCATTCGACCAGCCCGTTATAGATCTTCAGTTCGAGCGACGGGACCCGCGTCGCTTCAAAATATGTTGCAGGGAATAGGAAGCGGAAGAAAAGTTTCATAGGCCCAGCTCGATCAGTTCAAGATTTCGGCCCATCCAGAAGTCGCGCTTGCGGGCACTGTGGACGACGGCGATCCCGCGTTTCGCCGCCGAAAGCAATTCGAGGTCGCTTAGATTGTCCGAGACCGCACACTCTATCTCCGCATCGGAAAGATCGCGCAATGCCGCGAGCTTTCGCCCCGTCGGGTCGACGAGGATGCGGCCCGTGTATTTATCGTCCACGACCTCGAGCGTCGTGGCAACTATATCGCGAATGCCAAGGTCGGCCGCGACGGCATCAACGACCGGCTCAATGCTGGTTGAGCATAGCATCACGTCAAACCCGTTTGCGGCATATTCCTGAACGAGTTCCTGGGTTCTCTCGACCTTTCGCGTGGCAAGGAATTCCCCTACAAATCGTGTCGCAAGCTCCTGGACCTCAGACACGGGTGCTCCCTTGAGCAAGGCCACATTCGCCCGCTTAAAGTAATCACTGCCCGTCGCGACGCTCATCCCGATCAACGCAAACCGCGCTGGCGAAAATCGATGATTCAGCAACTGAAACCTCGAATTGCGGATAAGTCCCGGCCGGTTTCGGGCGAGGTAGCGAATGAAGTCGTGCGTCGTATTCGAGTAGTAAAGCGTATCGCAAACGTCGAAAACTGCCACGCCTTTGGATGTAAACGTCTTCGCTTCCATTTCTATTGAGCGACGATCACGCGGCCTTTCCTGCATCGGCATCGGTTTGCAGGAGGCGTTTGTACAATCGCCGGTACCGAACCCCGCCGACCGTTTCGAGATCAAACCGTGCGGAGGCTACTTCCCTACATTTTGCACCAACTTCGCCGAGTCTGCTGAGATCTTCTATTGCTTTTAAGTAACTCTCCCGGCTGAAGTCGTCGATAAGCACGCCGATGCCTTCCTCTGCGATCAGCGAATCAACATCGCCTACACCCTTGTTAGCGATCACCGGCAGGCCGCATGCAAGATACTCGGGAATTTTGGTCGGAGACCGCGAGGCAGTCGCATAGGTCGCCTTGACGATCGAAAGCCCGGCATTGGCCGCGCATAGATACTTTCCCACATCTTCCGGCGCGACCCTCCCGACAAAAAAGTCGTGCTCGGTAAATCCACGATCGCGCAGCAATGGCACGATACGTTCCGGATCGGACTGCGTAATTAAAAGGGCGAAGGTGGAAGGATCGACGCTTCGGGCCGCGGCAAGAAAGTCTGCGATCTCGTCAGTGAGATAAAGGCCGCCGAGAGCGCCAAGATGTGTGATCACCTGACGGTCGCCGACACCGAGCCTGGACCTCATTTCAATACCTGCGGAAGTCACTGAGTCTGGGAACCGCCGAGGAAGATCCACGCAGCAGGGGATGACCTCGACTGGACGGCCCGTGTCGTCGAAACCACTTTTTTTCGATCCCGGAAAGAGTATCTCACGTGCCTTCTCGGTCAAGACCACGAAACCGTCTGCCTCTTTCATGATCCACTTTTCGATTCGCTTGACCATGCGAAACAAGAGTCCGTTTTCGGGCCAGATGCCCGCATCGGTATATTCTTCCGGGAAAAACCCCCTTATATCGAACAAAAGTTTGGGTTTTCTACGGGAGAGCTTGCGGGCCAACGCGGCCATCATCGCGGGAACGTGCACACGGGCATGCAGAATGTCCACGCCTTCTTCGCCGATGAGTCTGCGAACCCGACGCGCTCCTGCAAACACATCATAAATCGTTGCGGCAGCCGACGGGCGTTTGTGGTATGGAAGTACGAACCATTTGATGCCCTTAGCGGCGAGGTCTTCGCGTGCTGCAGAAAGTTCGGGTTCGGTCCATTTCGAACTGAGATCGGGCTCGAAGGTAAGCAGCGAGATGGCGAAGCCGTCCTTCATGACCTCACGCAGATACGGAATAACCTGTGTCTGCACAAGCGGCTCACGAAGGCCAAAGTAGCAAATGTAAAGAGTGCTTGCCATTAAAATAGCCGGGCGGCTCAAACCTTTCCTTCGCCCTCTTCCTTATGTCCGCCGGAGGACAGTTTCGCCTGTGCCCATCCGAGAAAAGTCGCCGCATCGATCGTCAACAATAGTCCTGCAACAAAGGCCAGTACGATTGGATTGAAGACTGCCAATGCACCAAACTCCTTCATATGCCCGCTAACTCGTTTTAGTGTGCGAAGGAACAGCCACGCTGGAATAGCAGCCAGCCACCAGAAACTATGGACGATCGCCGACAGTATGAATGGAACCAGGAAAAGATACTGCCGGAGCAGGCCGTAGTGCCAATCCCATTGCCGCCCTGCGAGAACGTTATGTTTTGAGTAGAGTACGAATTTCCGAAAAGTGCTCGCTAAGTCCGGCCTAAGCTGCCAGTGAACCATCGCATCGGGAGCGAACGCGATCCGAAAACCTGCTGCTTCAACTCGCTCGATGAAAATAAGGTCTTCGGCCGCACGCAGGTCGGGAAAGCCGCCCGCCGCCCGCCAAATCGACTTTTTCAGCAGGGATGAGGCGATGAACCTGCCGCGAATGCCGCCGACAGTCTGCGGCGGTACGTAAACGTAGGCCGCGCATCGCGTAAAAAAAGTATCCGTTACTGGCATGTAATTTCCGAGAACAAGGTCTGCATTCTCCGATGCGATGACAAGCTGCTCGAGCCAGTCGTCCTCAAGCAGGATGCCCGCATCAGTCAACGCTATCCACTCGTTCCGCGCCGCTTCGATGCCGAGGTTCCGTCCTCGCCCAGGTGTCGCGCCGTCAGTTCTGACGAGGTTGATCGGGACCGGTGAGTCGGCGGCCAATGCCTGGATCACCAATACGGTCTCGTCCGATGACCCGCCGTCAACAAAGACCACTTCGTCGGGCCGATACGATTGCCGTGCGATGCTTTCGATCAGCGTCGGGACGGTGGCCGCTTCATTACGGACCGGTATCACAATTGAAACGGGAATTTGCGACATTATCGGGCTCGATCAATGCTCGGCCGAGAGGTGCAGTTCCTGGTCGTGAATGGCGGCTTTCAGTTTATCGAGGCCGACGACCGATGTGCCGACCTTCTCGACGGCAATGCCCGCGGCAAGGTTTGCAAGCGGTATGGCGGATCGAAGATCTGCGCCCGCCGCCAACGCGGCCGAGAGAACGGCGACGACCGTGTCGCCGGCGCCCGTGACGTCAAATACCTGTCTGGCCATCGAGGGAAAGTGCAGCTCAGCCTCGTCTCGCCTGAAGAGTTTCATTCCATGCTCGCCAAGTGTGATCAGTAGCGAATCTACCTTTGTCTGGGCAAGGATCATCAATGCGGCCCTCGGTGCCGCTTCTTCGCCTTCGTTATCCAAACCGGCGGAGGTCATCGCTTCGGAAAGGTTTGGAGTAAGGAGGCTTGCCCCTTCGTATCTTGTAAGATCGCGCGACTTTGGGTCGGCGATCACAGGTTTACCCTTCGACCTGGCGAGCCCGATCACAGACGAAAGAACAACAGCGGTCAGGCAACCTTTTGCATAGTCCGAAACGACGACGGCGTCAACGGCTTCGATCAGATCGTTGAGGCCGGCGAGCAAGCGGTTCTCATCCTCACCAGAGAGTTGATGGGTTGTCTCGTCGTCGATACGCGCAATCTGTTGATTGTGGACGAGAACACGGGTTTTGGTAGTGGTCGGACGAGAATCGCAAATGACGAGTATCTCGTGCGAGATACCGGCAGCCTTTAGTGCCTGCCGCAGAGTTCTCCCAGACTCGTCTGCACCGGTGACGCCGGCGAGATGTACTTTGGCTCCCAAGGCCGCGATATTTGCCGCCACATTTGCCGCGCCCCCGGGAATATTCCGCACGTGGTCCAATGCAACGATCGGCACCGGAGCCTCGGGTGAAAGCCGTGACGCTCGGCCCATCCAGTAACGGTCGAGCATTACGTCTCCGACCACCAGCACCCTCGCATCGGAGATCTTTTTCAATATCTGCAATTGATGTTGTGTATCATGCATCGGCCGCAAACGCTTTTTCGAAAACCCGTTCGTAGTCTTTTATTTTCTTGGATACCACCAATTTTTCTGCAACCATGTTATGCCCGGCCTGGGCAATTCGTCGACCGAAAGCTGGGTCAGCGGCCAATTTCTCGATTCCCCGGCTAAGGGCTTGGGAATCCGCCTTCGGCACCAATAGGCCGTTTTCGCTATCGCAGATCACGTCGCGAGCCCCGCTCACATCGGTCATTATGAGTGGCTTTGACATCCACAATGCCTCGATCATGGCCTGGCTAAATGCCTCTTGCAGCGTTGATTGGACGACGACATCCGCGGCAGCCATTATAGCCATTGCATCGGTCCGCCAGCCTGTAAGTCTAACATTTTCGGCCAGGCCGCGCTCCGCGATCTTCTCTTCGATCATCGCTCGCTCAGGGCCTTCACCCACGCAAAGGACAAGCAGTTCAGGGAACGGGTCCTTTAACAATGCCGCCGCCTCGATCAAATAGCGGTGGCCTTTTTCCTCATGAAGCCGTGAGAAATTCGCGACGACGAAGCGGCCTTCCATCGCAAATTCCCTTCGTACCGCTTCGATCGCTGAAGCCGCGACCGCATCATATTTTTCTGGCACGAAACCATAATGGACCACGTCAACTTTATGAGGATCGATCCGCTGGCGTTCGGTCAGGAGATCATAGATCATTTTAGACGGTACAACGATTCTCTGAGCGGCGCGGTTCACCGACTGTTCGAGACTCAGAAAGAGCCGCGACTTTACTCGGCTCGGCAGCCGGTAGATCGAATCAGAGTAGTGCCGGCCCACGATCAGCTTGGTCCGACCGTAAAGGCGAGTTGCGAGCCAGCCAATTACTGCCTGGTCATAGTGGTGGGTGTGCAGCAAGTCGATCTGCCATTCGCGCAGAAGTCGCGCAAGTCGCCACGCTGCCATCGGAATATTCGATCGAGAAGTTCCTGCGATCACTTTGTACTTTCCGGAACGCGGGCGCATCGGTTCGGCGATCCCGTGCTCCTCGGACCGTACGCAAACGGACATTTCAAATCTGGCTGGCTCCGCATATTCGACAAGGGTATCGATGAAATCGTATCGATTAATAACATCAGCAAACTGAAGGACGCGAATCATCAAGTTCTCTTCCTCAACGCCACTACAAGGTAGGCGTGATTTACCTTACCCACCGCGTAATCCATCGCACTGCGAATTACGGTAAGCGGTGCCACAGCCAACATGGCAGCCTTGTCCGCGGTGCTGTGTCGACGAGGCAGCGACTTTACGCCCGTCCAAAGCTTTGCCCTTAGATAAGCATCGACAAGCAGCCGGCTCCAAGCAAAGTGAGAATGTCCGACAAGTTCGAACTCGAAAACGACGCCGAGCCGCGTCAATGAGTCCAACCTCCATAATCCTAAATGATGAGGTGGCAGATTCATTACCTCGTACTTATTGAATCTCTGGTAGTATGGGTCCGAATTCGGCACGCTAAGTATGAGGTGTCCGCCGGGGCGCAAAAGCGAGGACGCCGTGCTCATGAAGCCACCGACATCGCCCTCGTGCTCAAGCACCTGAAATGCGCAGACAACACTATACTCGGCCTGAGACAAATGATGTTCCTGCGGGGATTCTACTCGGATGTCGATCCCTTTGTCCCGAGCTTTGCTTGCGGCGAACCGCTCGATCTCGAGCCCAACTACCGAATGCGCCCGGGACTGCGCACGCTCAAGAAACTTTCCGCTTCCACAACCAATCTCGAGCACTTTGTCATCCGCGGCTATTTGATTTAGAGCAAACTCGTGATCCTCAGACCAGTCACGGTCATATTCGCGTCCTTGTTCAATATTTCCACGGTAGAGTTCTCCGTAGAATTCAGCATCACCCTGGACCTGAAAGGGATGATAAAACCTGTAACCGGTCACGGCACATTCATACAACGCAACTTCCGGCACGCCCGCGAAAAACCGGCGAACGTCCAAGCCGGTCTGCTCCTTATAAAGACGAACGATGTCACTGGCCGCAAAGGAGTTTACCAGAAATGTACTTCCGTCTTTAACAACTGGACTTGTCGGGTTCGATACCGGTTTCATTTCTAATTTGGCCTATGGCTACCCAGATCGATTTCAAGACGTGGGCAACACTAATATCCGACATCTGTCGGCAAGGTTCAGTCGCACATTGGTCCCACCCACAGTCGGCCATACACTCATCACTCTTTCCAAAAAGTACTGTCGCCGTCGGATATGCCCCTGCGTGTTCGGGACGCCGCGCCCGGAATAGCCCGACGATGGGCCTTCCCAGTGCCCCGGCTATATGATACGGGCCGCTGTCCGTCGTGACCACCACCTTCGCGTCCGCGATGACCGCGATCAGCTCGCCCAGGGAAAGCAGGCCTGTTGAATCGAGCACCCGATCGCGCAATTCGCTGCCAATTGAGCCTGCGGCTTCTGGCCCACCGACGAGCACGGTCTCGAGATCATGCCTTTCCCGGACCGCTTCCGCAAATTTCGCGGAGGCTCCGAGGTTCCACCATTGCCTGCGAGTGCTGCCGAACGGATGAAGGACGATGTAATCTTCTTCATCCAACCCCAAATTCCTTAATTTGTCTCGGGCAGTGGCGGCAGCGTTTGGATCGACTGCTAATCCAGGCACAGCTCGATCGACGGTGTAACCCAGACATCGGATCGCGTTCAATCGTTCGTTGGTTCCCCACGTCCTAGGGCTGCCGATCTCGTAAGTGTGAGTTAGGCATTTTTCGAGCGGCGTGCCCGCGGTCCCGACTCGAATCGGAACCTCCACTCGGGCAAGAAGATGGGCAAACTGATCGCCAAGCAGGATGATAGCGAGGTCGAATCTCTCGTTCGCGAGCCATTGCAAAAGTTGCTTTACCTCTCCGGACCGACGCAGCGAAAATGGGTCGTGGTCAAACTCGTAGAATTCGTCGAAATGGTCCGTTCCGACAAGGATCTCACGGGTTTGTCGTTTGCCAAGGACGGTGACGGCCGCCTCCGGCCAGAGCTCGCGGCCGGCCTTTATGGCGGCCATGCTCATCACCGAATCGCCGATCAGTCCCGCAAGAATAAAAAGCACCTTTCGCGGAGCAAATCCGGCAGGCAAGGGCACGTTCGTCGGAGTACCTGACCCGCCGAATCTAATTGCCGCGAGTTTCTGCCTAACGCGCCACTGGCGGGAATAAATTGAAGATCTTAGGTCCATCCGTCCGCTGCTTGACGATCGAGCCGGTCGAGTCGGAGTTTCGGCACCGCGAGGATGTTCCCGTGGAGGAAATCGATAGAACTGATCGCCTCGAGCCGGTCCGGTTCGCAGACCCTAAAAAACGTGTAGCACGGCCCATCCAGCCCTGCAAGGAATTCCATCGCCGCCGAGATGCCGAGCCCATAACCCCGTGTGGAATTAATGTTCGCTTCGAACAACACGATCGGAGCATTGTCGGAGCCAAGTGTTTCCTTCGCCCCTGCAAAACAATGAAACTCCCCGCCTTCGATGTCGCACTTGATAATGTCCGGCATGGGAATTCGGCCTGCGGCGACAATCTTATCGATCGTCGTTACCTCGCACTGCAACGTCGCGACCTTTCCTCCCTCTTCGCGTGTCCAGTTTTGCATGCTTCCCATCGTATCGTCGTCGGGAACAAAAAACTCGAAGGTGCCGTCTTTTTCGGCAAGCCCTTTAGCAATCAAATCGACATTTCCTAGAATTCCCGCGGTCCTTTGAAGCCCGTCGAGCAAAGCGGGATTCGGCTCGAATGCGATCACCCGCCCTTGCTCGCCCACAAGCGATGACAGCCAAACGGTGAAAATGCCGATGTTCGCACCAATGTCATAGGCTACATCGCCTGGCCTGACGCATCGTTTGATGATCCGGTGCTCGGCACCTATCGACGTCGGCTCCGCGATCTGCGAGTGCCCGCTTGCGTTGCGAAGGTCGACATACAGCGAACCGCCGGGAACCGGGGTTCTATAACTCTGTAACGCCGACGCATGACCTGCAAAAAGTTCGAGCAGTCGCGTTCCGCCTCGCATCTTCCGTTTTAGCAGCGCGCGCGGCAGGAGCAGAAGCGCCTCGCCGAAACGCGATCTTTCGGATCGTTCCACTTTCACGACGACTTCCTTCTCACCCTTCGAATTGCCGACCTGTCAAAGAAATCATCCGGCGCCGCAGCAACTTCGGCCTTTTTTAGTATCGCCGTCAGCCAGCGGCGACGCCCGTCGCGGTCCCTTAAATAACCCGCATTGAGCGTTTCGCAGCCAGTCTGTGAGAGCAGGTCGCAAAATGTCTTCAGGCTGAACTCGTGCAGATGCTCGTCCGATTCCCAATGGCCGTTCGGCGTGGTTATCAACAGGCTCCCTCCCGGGGATACGAATTCAAATGCTTGATCGACCACGCGCTTCGGATCGCGGAGATGCTCGATGACCTCTGACAGTACGACGCTGTCGAACAACGTGTCGGGGCGATATTGCTCGATCAGGCCTTGAACGGTCTTGACGTTCGGAAGGGCCAGTTTTTCAAGCTCAGCCAGTGACGGCGCCGATACATCGAATGCCGTGACCGAGGCGACCAGCGGGGCCAGAAGCCGCGTCATCCCGCCGTTGCCGCAGCCGATCTCAAGCAACGTCCCGCCGGAAACGTTCTGCAAAACCCAGGTCGCACGGGGATGTTCGTAATGCCCCGGGTCTTCGAGAAATTCACAACCCGTCACCCTGCTGTTATAGAAATCGCTGATCGATTCGTTGGTCCCGGCCTCAAGCGCGGGTGCAGCCACCGGCATACCCAACCGCCACCTGATCGATTGGCCGATACGAGCGAAAATCCTTGTCATAGCCCAAAATTGTATCAATTATTGGCTCTATCAAAAATAAAGGCATCGAGAAACGAAACGACACGAGGAAATCTCGCCCGGGAAATTAGAATTTGATTTAGGTCGCCGCCGCCGATCAGGCAGCCGTGGGCAGGCCGCGACAGCCTTTCGACCCGTTCAGGCCTCGAGGCGAAGAACTCGTCGACCGCCTGTTTTGCACCCTCACAGGACGGTGCCTCATAATCGTCGAGGATAATTATCGAACCCTCGCCCATACGCGGATAACAAAACGCGAGGGCGTCGCGAACGCTTTCATATAGGTCGGCGTCGATATGGGCGAACGAGAGTTTGTGAGGGCCGCTGCCCTCCATTTCGGGAATTGTTTTGTTAAAGAAACCGACATTTGGACGGAAATTGCCGCCTAACCGCGACAGCCCGCCGATCACCCTTTCGGCCCCGGTTTCGGCAAAATCACCTTTGCGGTGAAAGTTGTCCTCGGCCGCCGTGTCGGGCATACCCTGAAACGAGTCGCAGACATGCAGAGTCTTTTCCAGTGCTAGGTTTTGCAGGATAACACCCGCGCTCCCGCCGCGAAACGTCCCGAATTCTATAACATCGCCTGGTATATTTCGGGTTGCCTCTAGCGCGGCAACGATCATGGCGAGGCGGGGATAATCCAGAAGCGTTTCCAGCCCCTCGTTCATCGCACCGTGGAGTTGCCCGCGAAGCTGAGGAAAGTTCACCCAAACCGCGACGTCGCTGGCCCTTTGTTTTATCTTCCGAACAGGCATAGAAGTTCAATCCGAAACCCGCTGCAATGAGACAGCCCACATTTCCATTCTCAGTCCGGCTTGTTACGACCCAAGGCCGAGGGCAGCCCGAGCCGATCCAGTAGCTGTTTCAGTTTCCCCCGGATCATCCGAATCTCGTCCTCATCCAGCAGCACCTTCCATATCAGCCACGCATAGAGCAAACCGGCGACGGCAGCAGAAAGAAATACGATCACCCCAAGCCCGCCGAACGCCGCAAGCAAGACTATGGGTACAGCCATCAGTCCGAACATTGCAAGCATGCCGGTAGGCTTTCGGCCCTCAAAAACTACACCCATTCTTCCGGCGAGGTAAAAAAGCAGAGCTGCATCGAAAATCACCCTGAGGCTCCAAGCAATTGCCGCGCCGGTGGCTCCATACCGGTTCGACAGAAACCAGACGACCGCTATATACGGGACCAGCTCGATCCAATAAATCCGCGCGAAGATCTCGCTTCTTCCGGAGGCCATTATCGCCGAGTAGGGGAAATAAGCAAGGACGTTGAAGAATATGCCCGCGACTATAATGTAAAAAGGGCCGGTGCTCTCGCGCCCAAAATCTGGCCCGAACCAGTATGTAAAAAACGGCTCGCCACCAAGGACCATGCCCACAACTGCCGGCATCAGCAAGATCAGCGTCATACGGATACCGCGTGAATACAGCGCGACCAGCGCCGGCCGGTCTTGTTCGCTCTGGAGCTGAGAGAACGCCGGCATCAGTGATTGCACCATGGAGGCGGAAAATAGCGTGAGCATTGCCGCAAATGTAGCGGCGATAGAATAATACGCAAGGGTTTCGACGGAAGTGGCCCGCGTCAGAACGAATTTCTCGAGGTTTACCAGAAGCACGGCAGCTATGCCCGCAATCACAAGCGACCATCCGAACCGCAGCATCGGGCGGATCGAGCCGCGGTCGATCGAGAACCCGACGAGTTCGGGCAGAAGGCGGGACGAAGCGATCAGGTGCCCGGCCAGCGTCAAAAGTGAGGCACAAAGGGCCACCACGACCGCACCGATTACGCCGCCTCCGAGATAGATGACGAGGGGCGTTGCGATAATGCCCGCGAGCCGAAAGCCCGACGTGATCATCACGTTCAAGTCCATCCTGAGACGAGAAAGCTCCGGAGTGTTGAATATTCCGTTCAGGAAATTGATGACGTAAGTCACGGAGGCCAACTTGAGTGCGAATGAAGCTTCTGCCAGTCGATGTTCCGGAACATTGAACAATTCGACGATCTCCGGCGAAAAAACGGCGATACCGACCGCGAACGGAAGCGAGAAAAGTACCGCGACCACTGCTGCAGTCCGCACGATGCGAGCCTCTTTCTCCGGCGACCCTTCGGCAAACGCCGCCGAGCCAAACTTCGTCGACGCTATATTCATCCCAAAGTCGCCAAAGGCAAAATAGGCCGGTATCAGGAGCACCAGCACGAAAAGGCCGTAGCCTTCGACGCCGAGGAGCCGTGTATTTAGCGCGGTCGCAAACAGCGAGAAGAGGATCGGGACGGCGAGGCCCAACATCATCCAGATCGTTCCCTTTACGACCTTTGTGGTCATTCCGGCGGCTCGATTGGACTGTTGCGGCGGCGTGCCTTCGGGCGTGGGTTCCAGGATCACCTGCAAAGTTTATTTATCGATCCTGCAAAGTGTCAAACCTGATGTCCGATCGGTTCTCGATGATCAGCCAGTCAATTCGACCCCGCGAAGCAAATTCTCGAGAGCATTACGTCCTGTGGATGCATTACCTGCCGGGCGTGAAGACGAAGGTCTTTGGCCAAGCTCCAATCCGACGCGAAAAAAATTTCCTCCGCTATACCCGATCTGGGGGCGGATCTCGTTTTTGGTAGTAGAGAGCGTTATTAAGATCCTTTCGCTCCGAACAAGAAGATGGAGGAAAATCATGTCAACCCTGAGAACTTATTTTTTGGTTAAATTTGTCGTGTTGTTCGCATTCGGCGCAATTCTCGGTGTATCTTGCTTACAAGCGCAACAATCCGCAAAGAGCGAACGATTGATGGTGACAATCGTTAATGTCAAGCCCGAGCTGGCAGACGAATATGAGGCGTTCGTCAAAAACGAGACCAATCCGGCCCTGCTGCGAGCCGGTGTGAAATGGCGGCGGGCGTGGAAAACTGCCGTTTTCGGGAATTCGTTCGAGTATATCTATGTTCAGCCGCTCGAGAATTTCAGCGAATTTGACGGGCCCGGCCCGATCGAACGCGCACTCGGCAAGGACGGCAACGCCGCATGGAACGCAAAATCGCGACGGTTCCTGACAAATGTTCGGCGGATGGTGATTAACACGCGGCCGGACCTCAGCTACGATCCGGGGCAAACGGGCGACCCGGCCGTCGCCGTCGTTACGCACGCGACCGCCGCACAAGGACGAAATGCCGAGGTCGAGAAATGGGTGACGGCCGACCTGCTGCCGGCAATGCGGCAGGCGAAGGTTCCCGGTTATCTCGTTTCACAGGTCCAACTGGGCGGGAACGCTAATGAATACATCACCCTGGTGCTTCACAACGATATGGCTGAGCTCGAGAAAGGCCCGCCCGTTTATCGTGTGATGAGCAAAGAGGCAGGTGACAGGCTGTACGCAAAATTGGCAGCCGGATCTCTTACCGAAGTCAACCGCTACGTTGTGCGCTTTTCGCGAGAACTAAGCTTCCGAGCTGCGGCGACAGCAGCAAAATAAGGTGTGATCATTTTTCAGGGCCGGTGTCAGCTTAGGGTATCGGTCCTGATCAGAACCAACGTCCTACTTGATCACAATATTCTCTGTACTCGTCCGGAAATTCACGTCGAAGCCGCCGTTCCTCCTTAAGGATAATAAAGAGGTTCAAACCGAGAAATACCAAACCGGCGTAAAAGGCCAACGGAAGCGAACGCCAGAATACGGCTTCGGCGATAAGTATCATCATCAGGCCGATGTACATCGGGTTACGGCTGTAGCGATAGAGGCCGCTCACTACCAACCGTCGTGTTGGATCGAGCGGCGAGAGCGTGCCCTTGCCCTCATAGGCAAAGCGAAGGATGCACGCGATCACTATTACGAACCCGACGGCACCGATCAATAACGCCCCTGCCTCGGTTACGCCTATCGTCTCGGGAATGAGCGGCCGGCCCTGCCAACGGAGTATCAGAAAGGGCACCAGTCCGGCAGCCACACCAGGCTGGAGTATTGTAAAAAATAGATTTCGGAGTAATAGCGAAAGCATCTCTCGATTCTCTATTTCGGTTTCAGGATTCCTTCGGCGAAGCCAAATAATCGGCTAACTCATTTCGTTTAGGGCCTGAAGCTCTCCATTAATTATAACAGCCCTGCGCCCAAGGCGAGTGAGATGGCGATCAGCAGTATTGCTACGGTGACCTGCACCGATCTGAGGGTTACCTTTTTTAGGAGTCGGTTGCCGAGGTATGCTCCGGCGATCGCGGCGAGGGTTGCGGTGGTTACGAGGGTGAGATTTGCGGTCAACCCGGAACTCGAAAATCCGGCGGCATACACGCCCAGCCGGGTGAAATCTACAAAGGCTGAGACCACCACGGCCGTGCCGATGAATGCCTCTTTTGACAGGCCGGCCTTTATCAGAAACGCGCTTCGCAATGCACCCTGATTGCCCGAGAGCCCGCCAAAAAAGCCGCTCAGTGCCCCGCCGATCGGCAATTTGTCTTTGCCAAACTCAAGCGATCTGAAATATGGGATCAGGTCGATCGTCGCGAAACCGATGAGCAGGATCGCGATGATGAATTTTACGGGAAAGACCGCGATCTCGCGGCCGAACGCGGTGTATGTGAACAGCGGCTGAAGGTCGGTGATATTCAGCAGAAACCACGAACCGATGACCGCCGCGATCACCGCCGGGATACCGAACCGCAGCAGAACATCACGGTCGGCATGGCGGCCGACCAGGAACAGCTTGAAGATATTGTTGAAGAAATGAACCACTCCGGTAAGAGCTATCGCCAGCTCGACCGGAAAGAAGATCATAAAGACAGGCGTCAGGATCGTCCCCAATCCGAAACCCGAAAAGAACGTCAGTATGGCCGCCAGGAAAGCCGCCAAAGGTATGACAACGAACTCCACTTAATTCTTTGCCCCTGAGAACCTGAGATCTAAGGACCAATATCCGCCGCCCTTTATCAAAAGAAAAATACTGCCGAGGAGCATCGACCAATCTGTTCTGCCGGCGTGCATCATCTCCCAAAATCCCTGATTCGCCAATATCTCGAACTTCGTGGTCGAGATCGCGACGAGCATTATGACGATCAGCGGAATGCTCGCGAGCCGAGTGAACAATCCCGCAAGGATAAGGACACCGCATACGATCTCGAATGCCCCAACAAAACTTCCCAGAAATTCAGGCGCCGGAAGGCCGATCTTCTCAAAACGTACCGCACCACGGTTTGCAGGAAACAGGAATTTCTGAATGCCTTCGGACACGAAGACTGCGCCGACGATCAGTCGGACAAGTATAGTCGTTTTGGATAAGTCTGTTTGCAGTATTTTGCTTATCATTGCGGGTTCTCCGATCTTCTGAAACTGCAAAACACGAATTTCTGAGCAGAGCCAAAAGGCGGCCCTGCGAAGAGTTTTTACGGCCGCAGCCGTCCTTAAAGCCAGCGGCGGACCTTTGAGCAGTAGGCCGTGTATTCTTCACCAAACTCGCGCCGCAGCCGAGGCTCCTCGTGGAGCATCACGAAGAGGGAGAACACGGTAAACAGCACAGCCGCATAGATCAGCAGCTCGAAAGACCACCAGAATATCGCCCCGCCTACAACGACCACGATGGCCGCGATATACATCGGGTTGCGCGTGTATTTGTAGATGCCGCGAACCACCAGCTTTTTGGTCGGATCGAGCGGCGAGATCGTGCCAGCTCCCTCGGCCACGAACCTAAAGATCACGATCAACGCCCCGATCGTGCCAGCGGCAACGAGCACGCCTCCGACCAGATGTGAAAGGCTGAGCGACGCAGGCCAGATCTGATATCCACGCCAACGGAGAATCAAAAACGGGATCAGGAATACCGCGACGCCCGGCTGGAGAGCGATGAACAGTAAATTTCTTAGCTGAAGAGAAAGCATCAGTGGTCGTGGTTCGTCCCTTCGGGTTTGTTGCCGTGGTAGATCTCTGATCCGGTGGCTTTGAATTCGGCGGCTTTTTCGCTCATGCCGACGGCGAGGGCTTTTTCGGCATCGATGTTCCGGGCGGCGGCGTATTCGCGGAAATCGCGCTCCTGTTTAAGACCTTAGCTTGTCGAGTCGCAACTGCTCCAGCTCAGCCTTTAGCGGCTGCCAATATTCTCTGTCAGCTTCGCGCTCGATCTTTTCCTCTTGAAAAAGCGCGTCGGCCAGAGCTATCTCATCCGCTTTCGCGGCGAACCTTAATAGCGGTCGAAATGCCTCAAGTGAATCAGCAAGTTCTGAATTAGCTGCGGCGACCTCGGTCAAAAGTTCCGGGGTTCGCAATTCCAGCATCCAAAATTCTAACTGCTCCCGCGTCGGATGATCTCGGTTCGCAAAGTAATCAGCCTCAAGCAGGCGTCGGATCATCGGCCAATCTTTGTCACGCTGTGTCTTTTTTGCCTTGACCAGGTCCGGCAATGACAACAAATGAAACTCGGTACCGTCATCCGACAAAATAGTATGTCGCCGCTGCCAAAGCTTTTCGAACTCATCGACACTGCGCAGCTTAGTCATAATATCCACTCTTAAGCCTGCCGCCTCGGGTGTAGCGCAACGAAAGTGTATCGCGTGTCCGCGGCTCGAGATAGTCTATGGAAAACGGAGGAACCGCGATGACCTCGGCTTCTAGTTCGTCGAGACACGATCTTAGTTGAGCTATATTTTCTTTGCTTGCGAGGATCGCAAAATCGATGTCACGGCAAAACTCGGCGCCGCCGTAAAGTATGCACGCCTGGCCGCCCATCAATAGAACGCGAACTTTGTGCCGAGCGATCGAAGAAAGGACTTTGCGTATCGGGCTCAGGATCAAGGCTGCCTCCTAAAGTTAGATAAGTTTCCCACAACTTGGAAGATTGCCGCCAACGCTCCATCGGCGTAAGCGAGTACCACTCAGCCAACTCTTCACCTACAAGTTCCTCGGCAGATATTTTGGTCATCGAATCCAAATTTTACCACATCGGAGCATAAGGGATCAGTGGTTTTTGGTCGAACCATCAGGCAGGTTGCCTTGGTAGATCTCGCTACCGGTGGCTTTGAATTCGGCGGCTTTTTCGCTCATGCCGACGGCTAGGGCTTTTTCGGCTTCGATGTTCTGGGCGTTGGCGTAAACGCGGACGTCCTACCTGCTACTCAGCGAGCGGCAATGCACCAGCCGTTTGGATACCCTATGAATAAGCGGTTGATTTCTATTTGGATTAGAGGTAGAATGTGCCCCTTCTTAACCGGGGATTCGTCAAACTAGGCGAACGGATCGCGCTCCTTTTCATAAAAGGCGCATGCCGCTCGTGATGGCTTCCACGCTCGATAATACTTTTTTGGAGGACGACAGACATGGGATTAAAAATTCTAAAAAGAGTGAAATTGGTCGGTGTTGTCTCTGCGGTGTTCTTCATGATATCTGTAGCGGGGTTCGAAGCACTTTTCGCTCAAACCGCCAGACAGAGCGAGCGGCTTATGGTGACTATCGTCAACGTTAAGCCGGATAAGGTCGATGAATACGAAAACTTCGTGAAAAACCAAACAAACCCCGCGCTGCAGAAGGCCGGCACAAAATGGCGCGACGCTTGGAAAACCGCGATGTTCGGAAACTCCTTCGAATACGTCTATGTCGAGCCGATCGACAACTTTGCCATGTTCGACGGGCCTGGCCCGATCGAGCGTGCTCTCGGCAAGGAGGCCAACGCCGCCTGGAGTGCGAAATCGCGAAGTATGATCACCAGCGTAAAGCGAATGCAGATAAACACAAGGCCTGACCTTAGTTATGACGGCGAAGGAACTCGTGCACCGGGTGTTGCAGTCGTGACGCATGCAACCGTCGCACAGGGCCGAAACGCGGAGCTGGAAGCGTGGGTGAAGGCTGATCTGTTACCCGTAATGCGTCAGGCAAAGGTACCTGCCTATCTGGTTTCGCAAATGGGTCTTGGCGGCAACGCGAATGAATACATCACTCTGGTCATGCATGCAAATATGGCCGAGCTAGAAAAAGGCCCGCCTGCCTATCGAGTGATGAGCAAAGAAGCGGGCGACAAAATGTACGCGAAACTTCCCGCCGGCGTACTCGTCAATGTTGAACGTTACGTCGTCAGATTTAGCCCGGAACTGAGCTTTAGAGTAGGGGATTCGGCGCCGAAGTAATATTGCGAAGTCGTCGGATATGTAATGGTTAAGTGCTTTTTCTGTGTCTTCCGTGGCCTGAGATTCAAGTCCAGCCACGGAAGGCACAAAAAGAAACGGGATTGCGATAAAGTTTGACCGGATTTGCCCGTCCACCGTTCTAGTGATCGTACTCCACACCGTTCGGCGCACCCCGATAGATTTCACCGCCTGAGGTTAGAAATTCCTTTGCTTTCTCGCTCATGCCGACGGCGAGGGCTTTTTCGGCTTCGATGTTTTGGGCGGCGGCGTATTCGCGGACGTCTTGGGTTATTTTCATCGAACAGAAATGCGGGCCGCACATTGAGCAGAAATGCGCGAGCTTCGCACCTTCGGCCGGAAGCGTTTCGTCGTGGAATTCTTTCGCCTTTTCCGGGTCGAGGCCGAGGTTAAATTGATCTTCCCAACGGAACTCGAAACGCGCTTTTGATAGTGCGTTGTCCCGATATTGCGCACCGGGATGTCCTTTTGCGAGGTCGGCGGCGTGGGCGGCAAGTTTGTAAGTGATGACGCCTTCTTTTACGTCCTGTTTGTTTGGCAAACCGAGGTGTTCCTTGGGGGTGACATAACAAAGCATCGCCGTGCCGAACCAGCCGATCATCGCGGCTCCGATGCCGCTTGTGATGTGGTCGTAACCGGGAGCGATGTCGGTCGTCAGTGGCCCGAGTGTGTAAAACGGCGCCTCGCCGCAGACCTCAAGCTGCTTGTCCATGTTCTCTTTGATCAGGTGCATCGGCACGTGTCCGGGCCCTTCGATCATCGTCTGACAATCCATCTCCCACGCGATCTTCGTCAACTCGCCGAGCGTATCGAGCTCGGCAAATTGTGCCTCGTCATTCGCATCTGCAATCGAACCCGGCCGCAATCCGTCACCAAGCGAGAACGCCACATCGTACGTCCGCATGATCTCGCAGATCTCGCGAAAGCGTGTGTAGAGAAAGCTTTCTTCGTGATGAGCGAGACACCACTTCGCCATTATGGATCCGCCGCGGCTGACGATGCCAGTGGTGCGTTTCGCCGTCATCGGAATATACGGCAGGCGAACTCCGGCGTGGATAGTAAAATAATCGACGCCCTGTTCCGCCTGTTCGATGAGCGTGTCGCGGTAAATTTCCCAGGTCAGGTCCTCGGCTTTTCCGTTCACCTTTTCGAGCGCCTGATAGATCGGAACTGTGCCAATCGGAACGGGCGAATTTCGCAATATCCATTCGCGAGTCGCGTGAATATTCTTGCCGGTCGATAGGTCCATTACCGTGTCGGCGCCCCAAAGCGTGGACCAACGCATCTTCTCGACTTCTTCCTCAATGCTCGAAGCAATGGCGGAGTTGCCGATGTTCGCATTGATCTTTACGAGGAAGTTGCGGCCGATGACCATCGGTTCGCTCTCGGGATGATTGATGTTGCTTGGTATGATCGCACGGCCGCGGGCAACCTCGTCACGGACGAATTCGGGCGTAACGAATTCAGGAATGGATGCACCGAAGGATTCGCCCTTGTGCTGATGGTTCAACGAGCTGCGGTCACTTCGTTCGCTCTGCGTAAGATGGTCGTATGCGGCTTGGCGGCCGAGATTTTCGCGGATCGCAACGTACTCCATCTCGGGCGTGATGATCCCTTGGCGGGCGTAGTGCATCTGGGTGACATTCATTCCCGGTTTGGCTCGGAGCGATGCACGTTTTAGGCCGGGGAATTCTTCGAGGCGGCCATGAGCAGTACGCCCTTGCTCACGCTCGGGCCTCTGCATTGCGATCTCTTCGGCGCCTTTGGTCAGATAACCATTGTCCTGAGGCAATATCTCGCGGCCCTCGTACTCTTCGACATCGTCGCGCGACAGTATCCAATCGCGACGAAGTGCGGGCAGGCCTTCGCGTACATTGCCGCGAAATTGCGGATCGGTCCACGGGCCGCTCGTGTCATACACGCGGACAGGCTCGTTCTCGACCAACGTGCCGTTCATCTCTTTGGAGGGCGAGAGTGCGATCTCTCGGAATGGCACTCGCAGGTCGCCGGCTTCTATATAAACCTTCGTCGATGCGGGCAGGTGGGTCGTTTCGTTTTGTGGAGCAAAAACCCGGTCGCTATCGCTCTTGGATTTGACTGCTGACCCCTGGCCGCTGACAACTGACAACTGTTCTTTCATTGTTTTTCTCCCTTCGTCGGTATTATCCGCATCAGGTTTTTAGGGTAATGTGCCACCCTTCTGACACAACTCTCAGCCAATGCTCCCCTGAAAACTATTGACGGTTCGGTCAAATTATAACAAACGGTTATAGTTCATTACAGAACACAAGATCGAGGTGTCGGTTTTCGATAAACCAACCAGGCTTACGAAGCATCGTATCGGAACATCCAAGTTGCTCTTTACACGAGGTTTCCGAGGTTTGAAGCCGGAAGAGGATCTTATTCTTATATATGGATTCGTTGAAAGGTCGTAACTCGCCGGCTCAAATTCCCAGCGATCAGGCTGCCTCGGATACAGGCGGTCCGCGCCCTCTTTTGGGATTGGTGGATGCCGCTGCGTTGATCGTCGGGATCGTTATTGGCGCGGGGATCTTCAGTTTCCCGTCGCTCGTCGCTGCAAACACGGGGAGTGGATCTGCCTTTATCCTCGTCTGGGTGATCGGCGGCGCCATTTCGCTGATCGGCGCACTTTGTTACGCCGAACTGGCGTCGGCCTTTCCGAGTACGGGCGGTGATTATCATTTTCTCAGGCGATCATTTGGCGACCGGCTCGCGTTTCTCTTTGCCTGGGCTCGAGTGAGCGTCATTCAGACAGGCTCGGTCGCGATACTTGCGTTCATATTCGGCGATTATATTTCGCAATTTTATAGTCTTGGCCAATTTTCGTCGATGATCTATGCCGCTGCTATCATCACGCTCCTCACGACGATAAACATAATAGGCATACGCTTTGGCACGGGTACGCAAAAGCTGCTGACAAGCCTTCAGATCCTCGGCGTGTTAACGATAATAGTCGCAGGATTGTTTTTCGCTCCGCCTGAAATTCAGGCGTCGGCGGCCGCGCCCGCAACGACAAATGTGCCGGCATACGGGCTGGCAATGGTCTTTGTACTGCTTACGTTCGGCGGCTGGAATGAGGCTGCGTATATATCGGCCGAAATGCGCCGTGGACGACGGCAGATCGCGAATGCCCTGATCCTAGGCATCCTCGTCATCACAACACTATATGTCCTTGTGAACCTTGCGTATCTGAATGTTCTAGGTCTTGAAGGCCTGGCAGGTTCAAGTGCCGTGGCCGCGGATCTAATGCGTCTCACGCTGGGTGACGGAGCTTCGTGGCTGATCGGTGCACTGGTCGCACTTGCCGCATTGACCTCAGCAAACGCAACAATATTCACCGGCGCAAGAACAAACTACACGCTCGGCCGGGATTTCCCGGCGTTTCGAATACTTGGCCGATGGAATGCGAAGACGGATTCGCCGATCAACGCTCTGATTATTCAGGGATTAGTCGCATTGGCATTGGTCGGGCTGAGCTTGTGGACCCGCGACGGCATCAGGGCGATCGTCGACTACACGGCACCTGTCTTTTGGTTTTTCTTCCTTATGGTCGGCATTTCCCTGTTCGTTCTAAGGCGCAGGGAGCCGGAGGCCGAACGGCCGTTTAAGGTCCCACTCTATCCGCTGACCCCAATTCTCTTTTGTCTCACGACCGCTTATTTGTTGTATTCAAGCATCGCTTACACCGGGCTTGGAGCATTCGTCGGCTTGGGAGTTCTGGCGATCGGTGCGGTCATCCTGATATTCTTACCGACGACCCAAAGATCTCTGATCGAAATAAACCAGGAGTGATAAAAATGAAAATCTTGCAATCAAAGTTCTTGATCTTGGTTCTAGCTGCAGTATTTCTGGGAGGCTGCGGTAACGACCGTATCGAGTCGAGCCAGACCCAACGGGATGCGGTACCGGCGGTCGCTACCCCGGTGCCGTCGCCCACTGAACGCCAGCTTGACGTACCTTACGTGCCAACACCCGATGCGGTGGTCGCTGAGATGCTGTCCATGGCGGAAGTAAAGGGCAGCGATGTCCTTTATGATCTCGGATCGGGTGACGGACGCATTCCGATCACGGCCGCGAAGCGGTTCGGCACACGCGGAGTCGGGATCGACCTGGATCCTGACCGCGTCGAAGAGGCGAACGCCAACGCACAAAAGGAAAAAGTGACAGACAAGGTGACCTTCAAGGAAGGCGACATCTTCAAAGAAGATTTCTCCGAAGCTACCGTTATAACGCTTTACCTTTTGCCCGAGGTTAACCTTCGGCTGAAGCCCGAATTATTAAAGTTGAAACCCGGCACACGGATCGTATCCCATAACTACGATATGGGTACGTGGGCCCCGGAAAAGACCAAAGTTGTGAAGGTTGGAGGCGTTGACCGATACGTTTATTTCTGGAGGGTTCCGGAAGACAGCAGCGCCATTAAATAAAAGATCACGTAAAACAGGGAGGTAAAGCAATGTTTAGTAAGATCATAAGATCATTTGCCGCTTTCGCGGTAATTTTCTCAGCTTCGTTAGTTGTCGCAGCACAGAACCCGAAACTGCCAGCTCCGACTCGGTTCCCATCAGAACCGCCCGCTCCGACGACTCGAGTGCCGGATGTGCCATTCGTTCCGACGCCAACCGAGGTTGTCGATGCGATGTTGTCGGTCGCACGCGTCACTAAGACCGATGTTATCTACGACCTTGGCAGCGGGGACGGACGTATCGTCATCGCAGCGGCTAAGAAATACGGCGCGCGCGGTGTCGGCATCGATATCAACGCCGATCTCGTAGCCCAAGCTAAAGCATCGGCGGTGGCGGAGGGAGTTGCGGACAAGGTTACGTTCATTGAGGGTGACCTGTTCGAGCAGGACCTCTCCAAAGCGACGGTGATTACGCTATATCTGCTTCCCGCTATCAATTTGAAGCTCCGCCCGACGCTGCTGAAGCTAAAACCAGGGACGCGGATCGTATCGCATGCGTTCGACATGGGCGATTGGAAACCGGAGAGAACTGAGACGGTCGGTGGACGATTGGTCTATTTCTGGCGAGTGCCGGCACCTTAGGCGACGAGGGTGTTTCGCGACGCTGACGAACTAATGAGAAAAGTATGATCTCGGTAGTTTGGGCGGCGCCGCCATTCCCATGGAAATCGTCTGAAGGAATGGGGCAAACAGTTGCCGCCGAAGGCGAATCGTATATCCTAAAGCTATGAGACGAATTTTTGGAATGTTGATGGTGGTCTTGATCGCTACGGCTTTCGGGTGTGCGAATGCCGCGCCGACGGGCGGTCTTGACACGGCGTTTGAAACGCAAACCGAAGTGAAATTTCGCGTTGAAACGGTCGCGACCGGGCTTGAGGTGCCGTGGGGATTCGCGTGGCTGCCGAGCGGCGACATGCTCGTGACCGAGCGGCCGGGCCGTGTACTAATCCTCGAAGGCGGCAAGTTAAGAGCTGAGCCGGTCTATGTTGTCCCGGACGTCGAACCGTCGAGCGAAAGCGGGCTGATGGACATTTCACTCGATCCCGGCTTTGCGACGAACCGATTCGTTTATATCGCCTACGCCTATCGCGGCGACGGGAAACAAGTGAAGATCGTCCGATTCAAATACGCCGACGGAAGGTTCACGGAGCCAAAGGCGATCATCGAGAATATCCCTGCCGCGCCTAACCATGCAGGCACCCGTGCTCGCTTCGGGCCTGACGGCAAGCTCTATATCACGACGGGTGACGCAACGAAGTGGGACCTTGCACAGAACAATAATTCCCTAGCGGGCAAGACGCTTCGGCTGAACTCGGACGGGACCATTCCACCGGACAATCCGTTTGTCGGAAAGGCAGGATTTCGGCCCGAGATATGGACGACAGGCCATCGAAACGCGCAAGGTTTGGCATGGCAGCCCGGAACGGGTTTGATGTTCCAGACGGAACACGGGCCGAGCGGCTTTGAACGCCGCGGTGGCGGTGCTGACGAGGTGAACATAGTAGAAGCCGGCAAGAATTACGGTTGGCCCACGATTTGGGGCACTCAGAAGCAAGCCGGGCTCGAACCGCCGCTGCTTGAATATTCGCCGGCGTGCGCCCCGGCAAGCGGAGCGTTTTATAACGGCGACAAGCTGCCGCAGTTTAAGGGAAATTTTTTCTTTGGCTGCCTCCGCGGTGCGCGGATCATCCGTGTAGTTCTAGACGGGCGAAAGGTCGTGCGGCAGGAGGATCTTCTCAAGGGTAATGTCGGACGAGTTCGCGAGGTCGGCGAAGGTCCGGACGGTTTCCTCTACTTTTCGACCTCGAACCGCGACGGCCGGGGAAGTCCTTCACGCGAAGATGATCGGATAATGCGGCTCGTACCGTCTCCAGCTTCCGACACCGGGTCTGGAACGAGATCTCAATGACCTGATTTTCCTGGAACGCCAACTTCGTTCGCTTACGAAATTGACAACTTCCGGACAGTAACTTAATTTAAGACGTCTAGACGTCACTAATTCGATGAATGTTTTCCACAAGAATCAGCCTGGAAGGGTAAGAGACGCCATCGTCTCGATCTTGTCTGAGTCAGACAGCCCGATGTCAGTCGCTGAAATTGAACGAAATGTGGAACTCGTACTCGGCCCTACACCAAGGTCGTCAATCCGGTCGTATCTCAGATTGAATACTAACAAATTGTTCCTCCGCGAGGGCCGTGGAATCTACAGGAACAAAGAATCCGTCCAAATTTCGACAGCACTTATTGAAAAGACAAAAGAGAAGCAGGAATTTGACGAGATCAAATGTGGAAAGGCCACACTCGTTAATGCCGACTGTCTGGACTGGTTGGCACAACGGGAAAGGAATACTATACACGCGGTAGTGACCGATCCACCCTACGGTTTACACGAATACTCAGAGGGTCAAATTACTAAATTAAGAAGCGGCAAAGGCGGAGTGTGGCGGATCCCGCCGTCGTTTGACGGCAATACAAGGTCACCATTGCCAAGATTTACCACGTTAACGCCTAAACAACTCGATGATCTTTCTATCTTTTTTCTTGAATGGGCGCGGCACCTGCTTCCGGTGCTCGTGCCCGGTGCTAATGTCATCGTAGCTTCAAACCCGTTGTTATCTCACATAATATCTAACTCCCTGTCATATGCCGGTTTAGAGCGACGAGGTGAGATCGCGCGTTTGACAATGACAATGCGTGGCGGCGATCGGCCAAAGAATGCCCATGATGAATTTAGTGATGTGAGCGTCATGCCGAGGTCAATGTGGGAGCCTTGGCTAATGTTTCGAAAGCCTTTAGACGGACGAGTTCAAGACAATCTAAGAATATGGGGAACCGGGGGATTTAGGAGAATTTCAGATGAACAACCTTTTGGAGATGTTATCGTTTCGAGCCCGACAAGAAAGACTGAAAAACTGATAGCACCACATCCAAGTTTAAAGCCTCAGTCTTTTCTTCGAAAACTGGTACGTGCATCGCTTCCTCTAGGCAAAGGAGTTGTGCTCGATACGTTTGCCGGGTCGGGTTCGACGCTTGCTGCTTGCAATGCGGTAGGTTACGCAAGTTATGGCATAGAACTCGATCGCTCATATTTTGACATTGCAAAAGACTCGATCTCAAAACTCTCAAAAGTCATTGTAAAGGAAAATTCACTGTGACAATTTGAATATCCAATTGCTCCTCAATTTCTGAATTCCGTCTCGATGAAGTGTTGCGGTTCGGGTGCCAAGTTCACCCCTCGCATTTTTTCGGAAGTCCTCAATCTCGACTTTACCAAGATACACCTCGGTGATCGTCATCGGCTTGCGGGCCAAAGCAGGTTCCGATTTCGTATCTACGGTATAAACAAAAACACACATCCATTGGGGCCGAGCGCCATGCGTATCAACCGCGCCTCCCGGTTTTCTCGTCGTCTTTATTTCTATGCCATCGGTACCTGATTTAACAGAGTTGTTCGGATAGACTCCCTGCACCACTAGATCGGGGTGACCGTTGAAATATAGATTTTCTGTCAATGTCCTGGAATGCTTAGCCAAACTCGCCGTCAACATGTCAGAAAGAACGCCGGACATAATCGCAGGTCGCAAAAAGTCGTCAAGCCGACGTAGGCCTTTCTGAACCAAGTGAGAATTTACATCGAAAAAGAAATCGTAAGCGTCCTGAATAGCCAGACGAAAGTCGTCGGGGCGAAGTTCATAGGGATATACCGCGTTCAAGTTAAAGTGAGTCGAGGATATCTCATTTCTTATGATTTGCATCTTGCCAATATAACAGAATTCGACCGAAGAAAAGTCCAAAGCCAACAGTCGAAGCAGGCACCAGAAGATCTAGCGAAGAGCCAAATTGAACCTTCTCGTCCTCTAAATGAAAAAGTCCAGGGAATTACTTGCGATCGCGCTCCAACTGGCGGGTCGTATGTTCGGTTACGCTTGGGAAAAGGCCCTTGTCTTCAGGCGCCGGGAGCGCGGGCGATGAAGAAAGTTCGACGTCGAGTTTCCGCTGGCTATCGGCATCTTTTGAACTATCGGGCAGTTCGGAACGAGGCACTGTGAGAAATACGCCGTTCAGAATAAATCCTAATCCTAGAAAGAAACAGACAAATCCCAGTGCGGCAAAGAAAAGAAAATCAGGATCGCCAATTGCTACGGCCGCGATGGAGACCCCGATCGCCGCACCTGCTCCGATCGATGAAAGTATCGTTCCGACACGCATTCGTCGAAGCCGCTTCTCCGCCGGCGACTCGAGAAATTTTTCTATTTCAGGTAAGACATCTTCGGCAACGGTTGAAAGCTCCGCGGCCGAGCGGACCTCACGGATCTTGGCAGCAACGGCCCGGCCGATCTCGTGGCGGGCAACGGCACCTGATTCGGTCAATTGGTCGGGCCTTGCCAATGCCGTCCGAACGGGCTGCAGATCGGCACCGCACGAACGGCAAAACTGATTCGCCTGAGTATCTTCAATTCCGCAGCTTGGACAAAACATGGTCCTCTAAATCGATCTTCTCTTTCCTTTCAACTACGTCGCCCCAACCAAAAATGTTCACGCTTCAGATTCCAATGCCGCCCTGGCTTCGATCAACTCAGCAAGATGTCGCTCGGTAGGACGTGGGTAGTGCAGATCGATCGACTCAAGCGTTTTCATAATTATCTCCGAGACCGCCAACCGGGTAAACCATTTTCGATCTGCGGGAATGATGTACCAGGGTGCATTTTCGGTCGAGGTCGCAGTTATCGCCTCGGAGTACGCCTTCATATAATCGTCCCAGTGGCCGCGTTCGCGGACATCGGCGGCGGAAAATTTCCAGTTCTTTTCGGGTTCGTCAATGCGTGAGAGGAAGCGTTTCTTCTGTTCCGCCTTCGACACATTCAGGAAGAACTTGATGATCCGCGTGCCGTTTTCTGCTAGGTGGTCTTCCCAATCCCTGATGTGCTTGAAGCGTTTCTTCCAGATGTCCGGGTCGTTCTTGACCGAAAGCGGCAATTGCGAGCCCTGAATTATTTCAGTGTGGACACGCACGACAAGCACTTCCTCGTAATGCGAGCGGTTGAAGATCCCGATCTTTCCGCGTTCGGGCAAAGCCTTTTGATGCCGCCACAGATAATCGTGGTCCCGCTCTTCAGACGAAGGCTGTTTGAACGAGACCACATGACAGCCCTGCGGATTTACGCCGCTCATCACGTGTTCGATCGCTCCGTCTTTGCCGGCGGCGTCCATCGCCTGAAAAATGACCAGGAGTGAGTAGGTGTCCTGCGCATACAAGACCTCCTGCAGCTCGCGAAGCCGGCTTACATTCTTTGCCAGGTCTTCCACAGCCTCATCTTTGTCGGTATAATTGCCCGTGAAATCGGTCGGATGATCTTTGAGATCCAACTCTTTACCTTGTTTCACACGGAATCTGTCGATATTCATTGGTTCGATTATAAGCGTTCTGTCTGAGGTATTTTATAGCGAACGGCAAAATTGTCGATAGTAGGCGCCGAACGCTTTGATCGTCCGCTTAATTTTTATGAGATCGTTATTGCTAATTTTCCTCGTCTCGCTGCCGATAGCCGGCCTTTCCCAGCCAAAGCTGGTTCCGAATAAGATCAGTCTGAAAAATGGCAGGTCGTTTGCTCTAAACCTTCCGGCGGGCTACGAGATCATCCCAGCTGCCGAGGGATTAAAGCGTATTCGCTTTTTCGCAAAGGCTCCTGACGGCCGTATTTTCGTTACTGATATGTACAACCTGACCGACAACAAACGCGGCACGATCTACATATTCGACGGATTTGACGCAAAAACCGGCAAGTTTGCGGCGGTCAAGACCTATCTGACCGGTTTGCACAATCCGAACAGCGTACAATTCTATCGCGATACGGACGGGCAGGATTGGATCTACATCGCCGAGACCGGAAAACTAACCCGGCGGAAATTCCAGACCGGTGAGGAAAAGCCAACCGACCTTAACCCGCAGACGCTTGCGGCCTTTCCTGACTATGGCCTTTCGTACAAATACGGCGGCTGGCACCTGACGCGGACGATCGCATTCGGCACGAACGGAAAGATGTATGTTTCGGTCGGATCGAGCTGTAATTCGTGCGTCGAAAAGGACGAGGTGCGGGCGACGATCCTGGAAATGAACCCGGACGGTACGGGCCAGCGGGTCTTCGCGAAGGGCCTGCGAAACGCCGTCGGGCTGAGATGGTTCGGCAATTTTCTTTTTGCGACGAACCAGGGCTCGGACCATCTTGGCTTGCAGCGGCCGGACGAAACGTTTTATGCGGTAAAGGACGGAGCCGATTACGGCTGGCCCTTTTGTCATTCCGCGAACGGCCGCATCATCGCCGACCGGAAGATCAAACGCCCGGGCGGATGTGCGAATGTTCCGGCTCCTTATGCCTACTTTCCTGCGCGAAGCTCTGCCCTCGGATTTGATTATTTCGACGATGCCGATGCTCCTGCACCGATCAAGGATAGTTTCGTCGTCGCTCTTCACGGATCAACAAACAAGTCCATCGGTCGTGGATATCGGATCGTCATAATGCGGAAAGGCGAGCCGCTGCGGGACCTGGTCACCGGCTTCCTTCAGTCCGGCCGTGTCGTCGGACGCCCTTGCGACATTCTAAAGATCAGCCCCAGTTCGTTCCTTTTTACAGACGACCACTCAGGAATCGTGTATCTCGTCCGCAAGCGAGGCAGTTGAGCGAGAGTTTCCGGACTTGCCAGACTCGCCAGACTCGTTAGACTAGTACTGTGAACATCGGCATCACAGTTTATCCGACCTACGGCGGCAGCGGCATTGTCGGCTCCGAACTCGGCCGCGATCTTGCCGAACGCGGGCACAATGTCCATTTCATTTCTTCCGTCCTGCCGACGCGGGTCACGCAGCTCGGCGACCGCGTGCATTTTCACGAGGTGGAAATGATGACGTATCCGCTGTTCGAGCATCAGCCATACGATCTTGCTCTCGCGACCAAGATGGCTACCGTTGCCCGCAGCGAAAAGCTTGATCTGCTGCATGTTCACTACGCAATTCCGCATTCGATCAGCGCCATCCTCGCTCGCGAATCGATCAAGCAAAAGCGTTACGTCCCGGTGATAACGACGCTGCACGGCACCGACATCACGTTGGTCGGAGCGGACCGGAGCTATTTGCCCATCACGCGCTACGGCCTGCAGCAATCGGACGGCGTGACAGCCGTTTCGAGATTCTTGAAACGCGCGACGATCGAGACTTTTGATTTCGATGACATCGAAGTGATCCCAAACTTTATTTGTGCCCTGCATTATAAGCGTCTGGAAGATTCGCCGCTGCGAGCGGACCTTGCACCGAACGGCGAAATACTGCTTGTCCACGTGTCCAATTTTAGGTCGGTAAAACGGCCGATAGACTGCGTTGAGATATTCGCACGCGTCAAGCAGCAGGAACCCAAGGTGCGGCTCGTCATGGTGGGCGACGGCCCGGAGCGATCAGCCGCATATTATCGGGCCGAGCAACTTAACCTGAACGGCGACGTGGTCTTTGTC